>DASYWJ010000057.1:0-19369 GCA_035936155.1 Tepidisphaeraceae bacterium
GGGCAACAGTGGCTCGACCAATTCCCACAGGTCGTCGGGTACGAGCGGCTTGGCCATGGCGTCCTCCGTGACTGCGGCCAAGCGAGATTGTCGGGCGGCATCGGATCATTCGGAACCGAGGTTTTGTTAGGAGCTCTAAGAAGATCCGGGATCGGGTGCTTGAACTCCGCCTCCTTGATGACCGCCTGCACCGCGAGAGCCTCCCATCGGGCAACGAGCGGAACATCGCGTCGGCGGGAAAGGCCGACATACTGAAATGGTTGAGCACGCAGCTTGATGACGCTCCGCGGGTCTTCAAGCCTTACCTCGATTTCAGGACCATCCGAGGCTAACTCAACCACTGGCAACCTCACCTGACGCACCATCCAATCGGCCTCCGGTCCAACCCACGGAGGTTAGTTGATTCAGAAGTTCAGGCTCGGCCAGTTGCTCGCGACGCCCGGTCTTCTCGATGCGAGGACCTGATGGAGTACCTGAGCCGGCACGCCCGCGGGGATTGGGGCGTGGTCGATCGTGAGGATTGGCGGGCCAATGACCGGGCGTTGGTCGAGAGCACTCGGCTCTTCTCAGCCTACCTGCTCAAGGGCGGCACCAAGATCTGGATCATCACGGAGGCGGACCGGGCGGCGACGACGGTTCTGTTGCCGGAGGAGTACGAAAGAACGCTGGTGCGGCTGTCCTGCTGCGGGTTCCCTCTGTCACTTCTCGCCGGGAGTGACCCATACAGGCTTCTCATTCTCATCTGCGACAACTATGCCGCCTCCCTTGGCTGTATTGCCGAGGAGTAGTCGCGTCTTCCCGTTTGCGTCACGGACTCGAACAAGTGAGCCACTAGGATCAACATCGAGTCCAATACGTTGCTTGTGCTCACCAGTCAGCAGAAGCCAAGGGTGAGCTGCTCGTACCTTCTCATTAACGTCTGCCAGAACCAGTACGGGCCCTTTTGCGTCCACCGACATGCCCATCCGTTTTTTGCCTGCCGCATCCTTGAGAGTCATCCCGGGGCCGTCCCGGTCAAGTGCCATCCCAAGCCTCGCCCTGTTTGTTTCATCCATGAGGGAAAACCCTATTAAGGCTTCCTCTTGCCGGATGATCGCGGACCTCGTACCGGCCGAATCTCGCACCAAGACCTCGGCCTGTTCCTTCGTGACCGTGAGGCTGCTGCGTAATTGTCCGGCTTCGTCTGCCAAAGTTACCGTCGCGACTTCCCCAGCTACCGCCATTTTGATTCGATCCTTCTCGGCCCGGTCAGTAAAGAGCTGCATTGCACTATCTTTTGAGGCCATCAGAGCTATGCGTGATCCAGCTTTTCCATCGCCCAGCCACAGCGTCGGCCCATCTTCTGTCATTTCCAGTGCGGCCGTTGTTTTGCCAGATGCGTCGACCAACTTGAAGGCTTCGCCCTCCTGCGTCTTTGCTCCCTTGGAGGCGGCACCAAGCGTCAGCACAAGTGCGAGCGTCAAACCGCAGATCAACAGACTGAGTCGTAGAACCTGTTCGCGTCGTTCAAGACCAGCTATGCGACGCTCGATTTCCATTGTCGTCATAAAGTGTCTCCTAGAACGGGATTGCCACGCCCACCGTTCACGCTACCATTCCGGACGTGCCATCTCCAAATCTTGTTGCTCAGCTCAGCGATGAGCTGTCGGGCCGCTTCAACCGGACGTTGGGTGACCTACCGTTCATCATCATCGTTGCCCTTGTGGTTGGCGGCATTATTCTGTTGGTGAAGAAAAATCGAGGCAAGTAAGAGACGCCTCGATGAGGGGCGGCGCAAGATTGATTTGAACGGTGCCCACGGGGCACGTACATGGCCCCCGTTATATGCCGGTATCCACGTTCGTGCCAGAATGTGGATACCAATGTGGATACGAGTGTCTGTTTCGCAGAGGAGGGAAAGTCGCGTAGTGGGTTGGCGGGAAGGTGAAAGCGGGTGAAGGGACTCGAACCCTCAACAGCTAGCTTGGAAGGCTAGCGCTCTGCCATTGAGCTACACCCGCGAACTGGCGGGATCATAGCATGCATTCCAAAGGCCGCCAATCGGGTGATCCGGCAGTGCGCTGGATCGCATTTGAGTTCGCGCGTTCCGATTCGCTTCGACCACGCTCTATGGTGAACGCCGCAATGGACCAAGCATTCGCCGAATCCTTGATGCGGCACGCATTGAACGCCGCGCGCGACGGGATGGCGGCGGGCGAGGCGCCGATCGGCTGCGTGCTGGCGCGCGGCGATGGCACGATCGTTGCGCGGGCGTTCAACGAAATGAACCGCACGCAGTCCAAGATCGCGCACGCGGAGATTGTCGCATTCAATCGGGCCGCGGGGCGCGTGCCGCTGGAGGCGCGGGATTTGATCCTCGTCAGCACGCTCGAGCCGTGCGTGATGTGCACCGGCGCCGCAATGGAGGCGGCGGTCGAGACGATCGTCTATGGCCTGCGCGCACCCGCTGACAGTGGCACGGGCAGGGTGACGCCGCCGCAAAGTCCGGAGAGCCAGATGCCGCGCATCGTCGGGGACGTGCTGGCGGCGGAGAGCCGGGCGCTGTTCCAGCGATGGCTGGCGATGAACGCCCAGTCACCCCAGGCGGCGTACGTCAAACAACTCCTGAGCGGCTGACCGATAAAATCAGCCCGCGTAACCCGCCGCGTCCGTTCCCGCTGGCGACTTTTGCCTCGCGCGCATCGTGAGGTAAGCTGTTCCCACCTCACCAGGAGTTGTTCGCGCATGAGTCTGCAATCGAAGATCGAATCGGGTTCGGCGACCGTCGGGATTATCGGGCTCGGGTACGTTGGCTTGCCGCTGATGCACGCGTTCCACCGCGCGGGGTTTCCCGTGATCGGTTTCGATATCGACGCCCGAAAAATCGAATGCCTCAAGCGGGGCGAGAATTACTTGAAACACCTGGGCGAGGGCATGGTCAAGGAGATGCTCGGGGCCGGGCGGTTCGACGCGACAGCCAATTTCGCGCGGCTGGGCGAGTGTGATGCGATCATCAGCTGCGTTCCCACTCCGCTCGGCAAACACCTCGAGCCGGACCTGTCGTACGTCGAGCAGACCGCCGACGACATCGCCAAGACGCTGCGCCCCGGGCAGTTGATCGTCCTGGAATCCACAACTTATCCGCGGACCACGCGCGAGGTGATGCTCCCCCGCTTCGAGGCGAGGGGGCTGAAGCTCGGCAGCGACTTCTTCCTCGCCTACAGCCCCGAGCGCGAGGACCCCGGACGGAAAGATCACAACACGCAGACGATCCCCAAGCTTGTCGGCGGGATCGACAAGCCATCGGGGGAGGCTGCCGTCGCGCTGTACCGCCGGGCCATCAAGCAGGTGATCCCTGTCTCCAGCGCCGAAGTCGCAGAGGCAGCAAAGCTGCTGGAGAACATCTACCGCAGCGTGAACATCGCGCTGGTCAACGAGATGAAGATCCTGCTGACCGCGATGGGCATCGACGTGTGGGAGGTGGTCAGCGCCGCCAGCACAAAGCCATTCGGGTTCCAGGCGTTCTACCCCGGCCCCGGCCTGGGCGGACACTGCATCCCGATCGACCCGTTCTACCTGACATGGAAGGCTCGCGAGGTCGGGCTGCCCACGCGCTTTATCGAGCTGGCGGGCGAGGTGAACCGGGCGATGCCGGACTTCGTCGTCCAGCGGCTGATGCTCGCGCTCAACGAGCGAGGCAAGGCGATCAAGGGCAGCCGCATCCTCGTGCTGGGGCTGGCGTACAAGCCGGATGTGGACGATGTGCGCGAGAGCCCGAGCTTCGAGCTGATCGAGAAGATCGAGCACCTGGGCGGCGATGTCGACTACCACGACCCGCACGTCCCGCAGACCCACAAGATGCGGCGGCACGACCTGCAGATGAAGAGCATCGAGCTGACGCCGGACGCGCTGAAGGGTTACGACGCGATCCTGATCGCCACGCACCACAGCAAATACGACTGGCAGCAGGTGGCTGACAACGCGCAGCTCATCGTTGACACGCGCAACGCCATGCGCGACGTGAAGGGGCGGCGGGACCATATCGTCTCGGCATGAACGAAAAGCGTTTTCACCGCGGAGACGCGGAGAGCGCGGAGAAAAGTTCGGAGCGATTTTTCTTTACTCCGCGCTCTCCGCGTCTTTGCGGTGATCTCATTCTGAGGTGCACGTGCCCCCACCTTCGCTCGCCGATCTGCTCGCAGTGGCGACCGAGGCCGCGTATCTCGGCGGGCGGCGCACGCTGGCGTACTTCAACACGAACATCGCCGTTGAGACCAAGTCCGACGACACGCCGGTGACGCTGGCCGATCGGGAAGCGGAGCAGGTCATCCGCGCGCGTATTGCAAAGACGTTCCCCACCCATTCGATCCTCGGCGAAGAAACCGGCGCCACCGCTGGCGATCCAGATTACCGCTGGATCATCGACCCGATCGACGGCACGAAATCGTTCATCCATGGCGTGCCGCTCTACGGCGTGCTGATAGGCGTGGAAGTGCACGGGCAGCCGCGCGTGGGCGTGATTTACATGCCGGCGCTGGATGAGATGCTCAGCGCCGCCGATGGCTTGGGCTGCGCGTGGAATGGCCGGCCTGCACGGGTGTCATCAACAGCGCGACTGGAAGACGCCTGCCTCACCACCACCAGCCCCGAGACGGCCCGCGCGCGCTCCGATGCCTACCAGAACCTCGCCAGCGGTGTAAAGCTCAATCGCGCCTGGGGCGACGCGTACGGCTACGCCCTCGTCGCCACCGGACGCTGCGATGTGATGCTCGACCCGAAGCTCAATGCGTGGGACTGTGCGCCCCTGATCCCCATCCTCCGCGAAGCCGGCGGGCGCTTCAGCGACTGGACCGGTAAGGAACACATCTGGGGCAACGACGGCGTCGCAACCAACGGCGCGCTGCACGACGCGGTGCTCCAGATCCTGCGCTGCGAGACGCGCCGCGCGTAGCTCCCCCCCCGCCGCCGCCGCTCCCGCAACTTCACGCATCCCCGAGCATGTCACCTTGAGACATCTTAACCGGAGCGTCCCATGGCGCGGTCCTTCCGTTCTCGGCGCGGCTTCACGTACGTCGATGTGCTCGTCCTCGCCGCACTCCTCGTCGTCGGCGTAACCGTCGTGCTGCCATCGCTCACCCGCACGCGCTGCGGCGGCTCCAACCGCATCAAGTGTGCGAGCAACCTGAAGCAGATCGGCCTCGCGATCCTCCTCTATTCCAACGAGAACCGCGGCCATTACCCGCGCGCGTACTACGTGGCCGGCGGAGAGGTGAAGCCCGTGTGGGGCACGGGAGCGACCTCGTCCGATCCCTTCACCGGCCCCGAAGCCAACGACGTGTCGGCCGCCATGTTCCTCCTGCTGCGGACGCAGGACATCACCTCCGAAGTCTTCACCTGCCCCAGCTCCAATGCGGAGAAGGACACCTACGGCGGCGGGACCAACAGCGCGCTGAACCGCGCAAACTTCACGAACGTGAAAAAGAACCTCAGCTACAGCCTGCACAATCCATACCCGAGCGACGGGGTGATTGCGGAGAACGACAAGGGCTACTGGACGAACAGCACGAGCGCGGAGTTCGCCGTCGCCTCCGACATCAACCCCGGCACCACCGGTAAGAAGGACAACGTCCTGCTGCCGAACAACACGTCCAGCGCCAAAGAGATGAAGTGGGCCAACAGCAACAACCATGACGGCGACGGGCAGAACGTGTTGTTCGGTGACGGCCATGTCGAGTTCCTCCAGAACCCGTTCGTGGGCGTGCAGCGCGACAACATCTACACGAACAAGAAGAGCCAGGTCGTCGCCTCGCCTGTCGATGCGGCGGACAGCGTCCTCCTGCCGACCGACGACTGATGGCGACTGATGGCGGCGGATGACTTTTCTGCTGCTCTCGGATAGCGTTGCGCTCTTGATGCTCAAGCGCACGCCGTTCTATGACTTTCACGTCTCCGCCGGCGCGAAGATGGTCGAATTCGCGGGGTGGGAGATGCCCATCCTCTACCGCGGCATCGTCGATGAGCACGAGCAGACGCGGAAGTCGGGCTCGATTTTCGACGTCTCGCACATGGGCCGGCTGCACTTTTCGGGGAAGGACGCGATTGCCTTCCTGGACAAGGTGCTGACGCGCAACGTGAGCGAGCAGCAGGTGGGGCAGAGCCGCTATTCGCTGGTATGCAACGAAGCGGGCGGCGTGCTCGATGATGTGATCATCAGCCGCGACGCGAAAAAGTGGATCCTCGTCTGCAACGCGAGCAACCGCGAGAAGCTGCTCAAGCATTTCTCCGACGTCCGCCGCAAGACCGACCAGGATTTCGACATGGCCGACCAGACCGAAGGCACGGCCATGGTCGCGATTCAAGGGCCCAAAGTGATCGACCGCCTCAGCGGCGTGCTGCCGGTGGACCTCAAGGGACTCAAGCGTTACGGCTTCGTCACAGACAGCTTCATGCTGATCAATTTCACCGTCTTCCGCAGCGGATACACGGGCGAGGACGGGATTGAAATAATCCTGCCGGCGAAGATGGCGCCGATGGCGATCAAATTGCTCGCCGGCAAAACGGACAAGCCGGACGCGACGATTAAGCCCGCCGGCCTGGGCGCGCGCGACACGCTGCGCCTCGAAGCAGGCATGCCGCTGTATGGGCACGAACTGACCGAGCAGATCGATCCGCTGTCAGCTGGATTGCAGTGGGCGGTGGATCTGAAGAAGGAGTTCATCGGCGCCGAAGCGCTGCGTGGCATCGCCGCTTGCGGCTTAGACCGTAAGCTCATCGGATTGGAGCTCGACGGTCGCCGCATCGCGCGCCAGGGCACCCCGATCACCGTGAACGGCAAAACGATTGGCGGGGTGACCAGCGGCACGTTCAGCCCGACGCTGCAGAAGTCGATCGCGATGGGGTTCGTCGACGTGGATCACGCGGGCGAAGGGATACAACTGGTCGCGGACTTGAAGGGCACGCCCAATCCCGCGAAAGTCGTGAAGCTGCCGTTTTACAAGAAGAGTTAGCCGCAGATGAACGCAGATGAACGCGGATGCGAACAACAACTCAGCGATAGGCTCGACTCATCTGCGTTTATCTGCGTTCATCCGCGGCTAAAATAAGGGCTCTGACTATGTCCGCTCCGAAAGACCTCCGTTACCTCCAGACGCACGAATGGCATCGCCTCGATGGCGAGACGGTAACCATCGGCATCACCCAGTTCGCCGCCGATGAGCTGACGGACATCACGTACGTGTCGCTGCCGAAAGTCGGCGACGCGATCACCGCCAACGGCCGCTTCGGGGAAATCGAATCGGTCAAGGCCACGAGCGACCTGTACAGCGGCGTGGCCGGCACGGTCACCGCCGTCAACAATGATCTGGCTGGCGAGCCCGGCCTGGTCAACCGCGACCCATACAACGCCGGCTGGATGATCAAGCTCAAGGTGACGAACCCGGACGATGTGAATAAGCTCCTGTCAGCCGAAGACTATATGGCGAAGACAGGGCATTAGGAGTCGGCAGCTACCAGTTGCCAGTCGCCGGTAAAGGCAACGCCTCTCATGATTGGCAACTAACAACCGGCAATCCGGCAACTCCCCATGGATTACGTTCAAATCACGCCAAAGCAGCGCGAGGAGATGCTCAAGGCGGTCGGCGCGCGTACGATGGAGGACCTGCTCAAGCAGGTGCCGAATGAAATCCGGCTGCACCGCCCGCTCGACATTGCACCGGCGCTCGATGAGCTGTCCCTGCGCAACCACCTCAGTGATCTCGAATCGCGCAACACCCCGGCCGAGCAGAAGATTTGCTTCCTCGGCGCCGGGGCGTACGATCACTTCATCCCCGTCGTCGTCGACTCCCTCGCGATGAAGGCTGAGTTTTTGACCGCCTACACCCCTTATCAGGCGGAGGCGTCGCAGGGCTCCCTCCAGGCGTTCTTCGAGTTCCAGACCATGGTCTGCCAGCTCACGGGCATGGACGTGAGTAACGCCTCGCTCTACGAAGGGGCGACGGCACTGGCAGAGGCGGCGCTGATGGCGCTGAACGTCACCGGCAAGCGCGAGATCATCGTGAGCCAGGGCGTGCACCCCCACTACCGGCAGGTGCTGCGGACTTACCTCTCGGATCTGCCCGCTCGGTACACGGAAATCCCGCTGAAAAACGGCGTGGTCGACACGGTGGAGCTGGAGGACGAGTTGGAGATCGACACCGCCGCCGTCATCTGCCAATCGCCGAACTTCTTCGGGCATATCGAGCGCATCGAGACGATTACCAAGTTCACGCATGCCAACCAGTCGCTGATGATTCAGGCGTTCAATCCGGCTTCGCTGGGGTTGCTGAAAAAACCCGGGGAGATGGATGTCGACATCGCCGTCGCCGACGGCCAGCCGCTGGGGATTCCGCTGCAGTTCGGCGGACCGTACCTCGGGCTGTTCGCAGCCAAGCAGCAATACGTCCGCAAGATGCCCGGCCGGCTCGTTGGCCAGACGACCGACGCCGAGGGCAAGCGCGCATTCTGCCTGACCCTGCAGACCCGCGAGCAGCACATCCGGCGCGAGAAGGCCACCAGCAACGTCTGCACCAATCAGGGTCTGCTCGCTCTGCGCGCCAGCGTCTACATGGCCGCGATGGGCCCGAGCGGATTGCGCCAAGCTGCGCAGCTCTGCCACAACAAGGCCGTTTACCTTGGCGAGCAGCTCAAGAAGGCCGGCATCGAACTCCGCTTTGCGCAGCCGTACTTCAACGAGCTGCTCGTGAAGCTGAACCGGCCGGTCGAGGAGGCACTGCGCGACGCATCCAACGCCGGTATCGCCGCGGGCTACGCAGTGGGTCGCGACTATCCCGAGCTGGCCGACTGCCTGCTCATCGCGGTGACGGAGAAGCGCACGCGCGACGAAATCGACCGGCTGGTTGCGGTGCTGAGTGGCAATGTCTCGGCCAGTCGCAACGCGGAGCAGCTCGTAAACGCGGAAGCTTCGCTAAAGGCCTGATGAGCGGGTTCAAGGGCTGATGGTCCCGCGCCGGTGTGGGCTGATTTGCAACCAGCCGGACCCGTGCAAAGTGATGCCTCCGACGTGCCCGACGCCCCCTCACCCCAACCCTCTCCCGATGGGTGCGGGAGTATGACAGCAATGCCGACGGTCTGGCTCAACGGCACATTTGTCGAGGAAGCGGAAGCGTCCGTTTCCGTGCGGGACACCGGACTGCTCCGCGCCGCCGGCGTGTTTACCACGATGCGCGCCAGCGGCGGGCGCGTGTTCAGGCTGGACGCGCATCTTCAGCGGCTGCGCGCATCGTGCGAGGCATTATCCATCCCGCTGCTGCCGAAGGACGAGGTGCTCCGCGACGCCGTCGGCGAACTCCTCACCCGCAACAGCCTCGCCGATGCGCGGCTGCGGCTGACCGTCACGCGCGGCACGGCCGAGCAGGACCCGCTGCACGGACTGCGCCTCACGCCGACCGTTTTCTGCACCGCCGCGCCGCTCGAGCCGTACCCGGCGGAGTATTACGCGAAGGGGCTCACCGTCATCCTCCTCGACGAGCAGAAGCTCAACCCCTACGACGTGCAGGCCGGGCACAAGACGCTCAACTACCTCTCGCGCCTCGCCGCCCTGCGGTCGGCCAACCAGCGCGGCGCGGGCGAGGCGCTGTGGTTCAACGTGCACAACTACCTGCAGTCCGGCAGCATCAGCAACATTTTCCTCGTGAAAGATGGAGTGCTGATCACCCCGCCCACCAACATCGAGCTGGGCGACGCCGCCGTCGCCCAGCAGACGCCGTACCCCAGAAGCGACGTCCTGCCGGGCGTGACGCGTGCGGCGGTGATCGAGTTGGCTCGATCAGCAAACATCCCCGTGAAGCTCGCGTCGATCACCGTCAACCAGCTGCTCGAAGCCGACGAACTATTTCTGACCAACAGCATCATGCAGGTGATGCCCGTCTGCCGCATCGAGCGCAAGGCGATCGGCGACGACAAGCCCGGCCAGATCACGCGACAGCTGATGGCGGTGCTGGACGAAGAAGTGCGACGTGACCTGAGAGCGTCATAGCACGCCGCGCACCGGCCCGCGCGCCAGCTTCAGCTCCGCCTCGGCCTTCTCGCTCATCTGCCAGCGGCGGATGCGGCTGACCGGGGGGACCATCACGGTTGAGATCACTAACGCCCCCAGCCACGTCGGGCGGTACTGCTGCTCCTGCTCCGCCGGCTCAAGATACCCCGCCTCCTGCTGCTGCCGCAGCTGGTCAGCGAGCAGTTGCCTGTACCACGTCATCTCCTCGCCCGCGCGGGGGACGAACTTGCCGATGCCCGGCGGCGCCAGCCGAATCGCGCGGCTCTGATGCAGCCGGTAGACCACGGCGGCGCTCTCCACGTCGCGCAGCTGCACGACATCCCGCCCAGGCACCGACTTAAACCACGGCGTCTCCGGGTTGTTGCTCGTCAAAATGAGGACCCCGTTGTCAAAGAGCGTGTAGAAGTCCGTGTAGACCAGCGTCTGCATGCGCGCAAAAAGGCCGCGCCCGCCGCCGAGGTGCACCATCACGGTCGCGACGTCCGAGGCCTGCGCGCTGGTCCAGAGGGCGACGAATGTGAACGTGTCGGGCGCGTAGTTGGCAATCGAGAAGTAGGCGGTCGGCTCAAAGCCATTCGTCCCCAGCGCCTGCGCCGGTTTCACGAAGTGCTGCACGACGTCTTCGGGCAGGTCGTCGGGCGCGAGACTGGACATGATCGGGTTGCCGTTCAGCGTCACCTGCCCATGCGCCAGCAGCGTCACGATGACGTAGGGCAGGATCAGGAGCAGCAGCAGAACGAAAAGGATGGCGTAGAGCATGTGCCGGGCAGCGTAGCAGCCGCCGCGCGCGGGGCCAACTGCCGACCTCGCCGCGAACACGTGATGCTACCGGGAACGATGCGCCAGGGGATAAGATGCCTCCATGCAACTCCAGACCGTCGTGCAAGCGCTGAACGAGATCGCCCCCACGCGCAACGCGGAGGCTTGGGACAATGTCGGGCTGCTGGCGGGTGATCCGGGCCAGGACGTGTCGCGGGCAATGCTGTGTATCGATTACACCGATGACGTTGCCGCCGAAGCGGCGGGCGCCGAGTGCGACCTGATCATCGCGTATCACCCGCCGCTTTTTCAGGCCGTCAAGCGGCTCACCGCAGGCAGCGTGGTCTTCGACGCGATCCGTCGGGGGCTTGCGATTTATTCCCCGCACACGGCGCTGGACGTCGCCGACGGCGGGACCAACGATATGCTCGCCGATGCCATCGGCATCGGCACGGGCGCGGAAGCTCGCAGCCCGCTGCGCCTGATCGAGCCCAAAGCGCATCAGTACAAGCTCGTCACTTTTGTGCCGGAGAAGGACGCACAGCGCGTTGCCGATGCGCTGTTCAACGCCGGCGCCGGACGCATCGGCAACTACTCGCGCTGCAGCTTCCAAAGCTCCGGCACCGGCACCTTCTACGGTGAACCAGGCGCGAACCCCACCGTCGGCCAGGCCGGGCAGCTGGAGCGCGCGGCAGAGGTGAAGGTCGAGACGGTCATGCCGATCGCCCGGATGAGCGAGGTGCTCGTCGCTTTGCGCAAGGCGCACCCGTACGAGGAGCCGGCGTTCGATCTCGTGCAGCTGGCCGCCCCACCCGAGAAACTCGGCCAGGGCCGCATCGGCGCCCTGCCGCCCACGCCGCGCGAGCAGGTGATCGAGCGCATCAAGCGCGAGCTGGAGCTCGACCAGGTGCTGGTGGCCGGCCCGACCGACGGCACGATCACCCGCGCCGCCTGCTGCGCCGGCGCCTGCGGCGACATGCTCGACGACGCCATCGGCCAGAAGGCGGATCTGTACCTCACCGGCGAGATGCGCCACCACGACGCGATCAAAGCCGCCCGGGCCGGCCTGACCGTCGTCTGCACGCTCCATTCCAACAGCGAGCGCGCCGTCCTCAAGCGGCTGTCCCGGCGGCTGTCGGAATCCCTGCCCAGCCTTCCCGTCCACCTCTCACAAACCGACCGTGATCCCTTCGACATCCGCTGAGAGCTCCTGAAGCGTCAGATTCACCGCAAAGCTATGGCCGACGGGGGTTGTCCTTGGGCACATTTGCGTCCCGCTTATGGATTCTCATGCCAATCCCCTTGCGGAGCGCGCAGCGGCGGAAAATGATCCGCTCCATGGCCCCTCTGCAAAGGCATTTCCGCAATACGTTTCTCACCGGCATTTTCGCCGCCATCCCGCTGGCGGCCACCGTCTTCGTCATCTGGTACATCGAGAGCGCCACGCGCCAGCCACTGCGCGATTTCCTGAACGTGAATATCCCGTTTGTCGGTGTTCTCCTGGCCCTGGCGCTGATCTATGCGCTGGGGCTGATCGTCAACAGCCTGCTTGGGATGTGGCTGATCCGTACGATCGATCGCGTGTTGCTGCGCGTGCCGCTGCTGAAGGAGGTCTACCAGGCGTGGAAGCACGTGACCATCACGCCGGGCGGAAAGGAGGGCGTCTTCGCCAAAGTGGTGCTTGTCCCGGTGGAGAATGCGCGCACGCGCGCCGTCGGCTTCACGAGCGGGGAAGGCATCCCGGGAGACCCGGCGACGTGCTGCGTCTTCGTCCCCGCAATGCCCAATCCGATCGCCGGACGGCTGTATTTCGTCCCGCTCGCCGACTGCATCACACTGGGCATCTCCGTCGAAGAAGCATTCAAGTTCCTGCTCTCCGGCGGAAACTATGTGCCGGCGGAACTCGGCGCGGCGACACGAAACGCTTGAACCGCCGTCTCTTGGTGGTTCCAGTTCCCTCAACTATCGTACCCATATGCGAATCCGACATCTTCTCACGCTCGTATTGACGGTCACGGCGATGCCTGTAGTCACCGCCTACGGCGCGGAGGCGGCGCCGCGCCGGCCGAACATTGTGCTGATCGTCGCCGATGATCTCGGCTACCGCGATATCGGCGCGTTCGGTCAGGACAAGATCCGCACGCCGAATATCGACCGGCTCGCGGGCGAGGGGGTTCGGCTGACGGCGCACTATTCGGGCAATACGGTCTGCGCGCCCTCGCGCAACGTGCTCCTGTCGGGGCTGCACCCCGGTCACACGTTCATCCGCGACAACAAGCAGGCGCCGCAGTACGCGCGGGTGACCCACGAAGGCCAGTATCCTGTTCCCCCCGGGCATCTTCAGCTGCCGCTCACGCTCAAGAGACTCGATTACGCCACGGGCGGGTTCGGCAAGTGGGGACTGGGACCGTGGAACAGCACGGGCAACCCGAACGAGCAGGGGATGGACCGGTTCTACGGCTACATCTGCCAGGCGGTGGCGCACAACTATTATCCGAGCTATCTGTGGGACAACGGCAAGCAGGTGCCGCTGAACAATCCCGAACCTGACCGCAAGCCGCGCCTCGCCGACGGCGCGGATCCAAGCGATCCGAGAAGCTATGAGCCCTTCGTGGGCGGGACCGATTACGCGCCCGACCGCATCGCCGAACAGGCGCTGGCGTTTGTGCGCGAGCACAAAGACCAGCCGTTTTTCCTGTACTACCCGACAGTCGTGCCGCACCTGGGCTATCAGGTGCCCCCCGACTCGCTGAAGGAATACGAGGGCAAGTTTCCCGAGGAGCCGTACCCCGGCAGCGGCCAGTATGTTCCCGATCGCACGCCGCGCGCCACATACGCTGCGATGATCACGCGGATGGACCGCGAGGTCGGCCGCATCGTGAGCTTGATTCGGGAGCTGGGGCTGGACGATCACACGATCTTCATCTTCACCAGCGACAACGGCGCCCCCGGCGGGATCCCGACGAGCTACTTCAACTCCGGCGGGATCTTCCGCGGCGGGAAGGGATCAATCTACGACGGCGGCTTCCGCGTGCCGACGATCGTGCGCTGGAATGGCCGGATCAAGCCCGGCGCGAGCAGCGACCGCGTCACCGGGTTCGAGGATTGGCTGCCGACGCTGGTCGAGCTGGTGGGCGACCCCTCCGCCACCCCGGCCAACCTCGACGGCATCAGCTTCGCCCCCACGCTCCTCGGTGAGTCGCAGGAGCAGCGCCCCTTCCTCTACCGCGAATTCCCCGCTCGCGGCGGCGCCCAGTTCGTCCGGTCCGGCGACTGGAAACTGATTCGCCACCTCGGCGGTCCCAACGCCAAAACGCGCGAGTTCGTCGGCGGCGGCGTCGCGCGTCATCCCCCCGGCGCGCTGGACCCGGAGCTTCGGGCCGTTGAGGGCGATTTCGAGCTGTTCGATCTCGCCACCGACCCGTCCGAGCAGCACAACGTGGCCTTGGACCACCCGGACATTGTCGCGCGACTGGCAAAGCTTCTCGACGAGCAGCACGCGCCGTCCAACGTCTTCCCCCTCGCGATCGACGAGAAAGGTAATTGAACCAGCAAGACACAAAAACCACCAAGCGGTTGTCCTGAACTCCACATCCCTCGGCGCATTTCGCAGTTTCAACCAGGAGCTGAAGAGAGCCGCTTGGTGTTCTTCGTGTCTTGGTGGTTCGATCGCTTGTTCACTCCATTCGGAATGGAATTCCCGCGTCGCGCAACGCCTGCTTGATCTGCTCGATGTGCTCGAAGTCGCGCGTCTCCAGGACGCAGATGATGTTGACCAACGCGACGTCCGGCGGGCCGAAGTGGCGGTCATGCTCGACTTCCTTCACGCTCGCGCCGGTTGAGCCGAGCACCGTCGTGAGCTTCGCCAGCGACCCCGGCCGGTCGCTCACGTGCGCGATGATCCGGCACAGCCGGCCGTCGGCGGCCAGGCCGCGATCGATCACCTTTGAGATCAGCGACATGTCGATGTTCCCGCCGCACAGCAGCAGGACGACCTTTTTGCCGGCAAGATCAAAGGACTCATCCATGGCCGCCGCCAGCGGGACGGCGCCGGCGCCTTCGATCACGGTCTTCTCCAGCTCCAGCAGCCGCAGCACCGCGCGCGCGATGGCCGGCTCATCGACCAGCAGCAGGTCGTCGATCACCTCCCGCGCGATCTCGAAGCAAAGTTTCCCCACCTCCGCGACCGCCAGCCCATCGGCCAAGGTGGGCTTGGTGTCGACGTGCGTGACGCGCCCGGCCTCGAGCGACGCGTGCAGCGTCGGCGCGTTGACGGGCTCGACGCCGATGAGCCGAACACTCGGCTTCAGCGACTTGATTGCCCGACCCACGCCGGCGATCAGCCCCCCGCCGCCGACGGGGCTGATGACGACATCGACATCAGGAACGTCCTCGAGCAATTCCAGCCCCAGCGTGCCCGCGCCGGCGATGATGTCGGGATCGTCGAAGCCGGGGATGCAGGTCGTCCCCTTCTCTGATTCGAGCTGTTTTGCGTGGTGTTTCGCATCGTTGTAGCTCTCGCCGTGCAGGATGACGTTGGCGCCGAACGAGCGGCAGTTCTTCACCTTCACGAGCGGCGACCATTTCGGCATGACGACGGTGACGGCGATGCCCAGGTCGTGCCCGTGGTATGCCAGCGCCAGTGCATGGTTGCCCGCCGACGCCGCGACCACGCCGTGCTGCCGCTGCTCCGGCGTGAGCAGGAGGAGCTTATTGCGCGCCCCCCGCTCCTTGAACGAGCCGGTCATCTGCAGGTGGTCGAGCTTGCAGTACACGTCACACCCGCACAGCCGCGAGAGCGACAGCGAATACGGGCAGGGGCTGTGATAGATCACATCGCCGATGCGCTGGCGCGCGGCGCGGATATCGTCGAGGGTGACGGTTGCTGCTGCTGCGCACATGAGGGGAAGTTTACGCGAGCGGCGGCGGGCGGTGGATGGCTCAATCGCACAACTCGCAGAACTGAATTATATCTTCCGCAGCAGCAGGCTCGCGTTGTGGCCGCCGAAGCCGAAGCTGTTGCTCATGGCGATGGTGACGCGCTTGTCGCGCGCCTTGTGCGGGACGTAGTCCAGGTCGCACTCCTCGTCGGGCTCATCGAGGTTGATCGTCGGGGGGATCAGGTTGCGGTGGATGGCCATGGCCGTCACGATGCACTCGATCCCCCCGCTGGCGCCGAGGAGGTGGCCCATCTGGCTCTTGGTGGAGCTGACGGCGAGCTTCTTCGCGGACTCGCCGAAGGTCTTTTTCACGGCCTTGGTCTCGGCCAGGTCGCCCAGCGGAGTGCTCGTGCCGTGGGCGTTGATGTAGTCCACCTGGTCGGGGGCGACTTTGGCGTCCTTCAGGGCGAACTCCATCGCCTTGCTCGCGCCGCGGCCGTCCTCGTGCGGCGCGGTGATGTGGTGGGCGTCGGCGCTCATGCCGTAGCCGATCAGCTCCGCGTAGATCCTGGCGCCGCGAGCCTTGGCGTGCTCGTACTCTTCGAGAATGACGACGCCCGCGCCCTCGGCCATGACAAACCCGTCGCGGCCCTTGTCCCAGGGGCGCGACGCCTTCGTCGGCTCATCGTTGCGCGTCGAGAGCGCGCGGGCGGCGATGAAGCTGGCCATGCCCAGGCCGCACAGCGCCGCTTCAGATCCGCCAGCGATCATGACGTCGGCCATGTCGTGCTGGATGAAGCGTGCGGCGTCGCCGATCGCATTGGCGCCGGTGGCGCAGGCGGTGGCGACGGCGGTGTTCGGGCCGGTGATCCCGAACATGATCGAGACGTTGCCGCTGGCGGCATTGACCATCAGCCGCGGGACGGTGAACGGGCTGACGCGACTCACGCCGCGCTCGATGAGAATCTTGTTCTGCTCTTCGAGGGTTTCGATGCCGCCGATGCCGCTGCCGATCAGCACGCCGCAGCGGTAGCGGTCTTCCTTGTCAAAATCGAGGCCCGCGTCTTTCACGGCGTTGACGGAGGCGGCGATCCCGAACTGGCCGAACCTGTCGAGCCGCTTGGCCTCGCGGGTGTCGACGCCGTAGCGCGTGACGTCAAAGTCAGTGCACTCTCCGCCGAACTTCACCGGAAAATTGGAGAAGTCCCAGCGGCTGATGTTCCTGATGCCGCTTTTGCCGGCGCAGAGGGACTCCCACATCTCATCGACGGCTTCGCCGAGCGATGTGATAACCCCCATCCCGGTAATGACGACGCGGCGGCTCATGTGAGTAGTTGCTAGTTGCTTGTTGTCAGTTGCTAGTGGGCGCGGCCCTCAGTGCCTCTCTGACTACAACCAGCAACTAGCAACCAGCAACTGACTTATTTCGACCCGTGTTCCTTGATGTAATCGATGGCTTGGCCGACGGTTTGGATCTTTTCGGCTTCCTCGTCGGGGATGGACAGTTCGAACTCGTCCTCGAACTCCATAACGAGTTCTACGGTGTCGAGGGAGTCGGCGTTCAGGTCGTTAATGAAGTGCGTCTCACGCGTGATCTCGCTCTTGTCGACGCCCATCTGCTCGCTGACGATCTCGATGACCTTCTGGTCTACGTCTTCCATAGGATTTCCTACCCTGTCAATCCGACCGGCCCCAGCCGCCGCGCGGCCAGAGGTGCGAAAACTATATCTGTGGCGACTTCGTTTGCAATCATCCACTCACCGTCGCAAGTCCATGTCGGAAGTCATCATCACATGACCATCCCCCCATCCACGCACAGCACCTGCCCCGTGATGTAGCTGGCGTCCGGACTGGCCAGGAAAGCGACGGCGGCGGCGATTTCGTGGGGCTGGCCGAAGCGCTTCAGGGGGACGAAGTTCTTGACGCCTTCCTTGATCTGATCGGGCAGCACGTCGGTCATGTCGGTCGTGATGAAGCCGGGAGCGACCGCGTTACACGTGATGTTCTTGCCCGCCAGTTCTTTGGCGACCGTCTTGGTCAGCCCGAGGAGGCCGGCCTTGGAAGCGGCGTAATTAACCTGCCCCGCATTGCCGGCGACACCGGCGACGGAGCTGATGTTGATGATCCGCCCGCCCACGCCCCCTTTGAGCCGCATCATCGGACGCGCCGCCGAGCGAATCGCGACGAACGCGCTCTTGAGGTTGGTGTTGATGACCGTGTCGAAGTCTTCGTCCTCCATGCGGAGGATCAATCCGTCTTTGGTGATGCCGGCGTTGTTTACGAGCACGTCGAGGCGGCCGTGGGCTTCGATGACCTTTTCCAGAGTGTCGGAAAGGGCCTTGGAGACGGCGATATCGCAGGTGGCGAGTTCGGCGCTGCCGCCTTCGGCGATGATCTCGTCGACCACCTGCTGGAGCTTATCCGCCGAGCGCGCGACGGCGACGACGTGCAGCCCATCCTTCGCGAGCCGTTTGGCGATGGCCGCGCCGATCCCGCGGGATGCGCCGGTGACGAAGGCTACGCGTTTTTCGGTCATCTCTGTGACTCCGTCATCCCCTGCAGGGGCGACACTTGTGTCGCCCTCTTTGACATCAAATACCGGGCGAGACAAGTCTCGCCCCTCCATCAAGCCTGCTGCGCCAATGCTTCTGCGGTTGCCAGGGATTCCACCGGCAACCGGCGGTTGATCTTCTTCAGCAATCCGGTGAGCACTCGCCCCGGCGCCAGCTCAACAAATCGGGCGTCTGCGACCGACGCTATTTTGTGCATGGTCTGCTCCCACCGGACGGGCTTCACGATCTGGTCGACGAGCAGCCGCTTGATCGAAGCGGCATCGGTGTGCGGCTCGGCGGTGACGCTCGAGTAGACGGTCGCCCGCGGCGCGTTGAACGCAACGCCGTCGAGCTCCGCCTTCATCTTGTCTGCGGCGCTCTGCATGATCGGCGAGTGAAACGCCCCTGCAACCGCGAGCGCAACCGCCTTGTAGCCCGCCGCGGAAGCGGCAGGTTGCACCCGCTCACAAGCCCCCTTCGATCCGCTGACCACAATCTGCCCCGGCGCGTTGAAGTTCGCCGGCACGAGCACTTCCCCCGCCGCGTTCTCCTCGCACAACCTGATCGCGGCCGCCTCGTCGGCGCCCATGATCGCGACCATGCTGCTGGGCGTCGCCACGGCCGCTTCCTGCATGTACCGCCCGCGCGCCGCGACCAGCTTTAAGCCTTCTTCAAAGCTGAAGCACCCCGCCAGGTGCAGCGCCGTGTACTCCCCTAAGCTCAGCCCCGCGTATTGCTGATCCCCGCCCTCCCCGATCGCGCCCGCGGCGAAGCCGGCGCGATAAGCTGCAATGCTGGTCACGTAGATCGCGGGCTGGCTGATGTCCGTCTGATTCAGGCGATCTTCCTGACCTTCGAAGGCGAGCTTGGCAAGATCGAATCCCAGCACTTCGTTCGCCCGATGGAAGACTTCCTTCGCGGCGGGCGACTGCTCGTAAAAGTCCTTGCCCATGCCGACGACCTGGGCGCCTTGTCCGGGGCAGAGGATGTAAGTGGTGGAAGGCATTTAGAGCTCCTAACAAAACCTGTCATGCAAGCAGTTCAGACAGATCAATGCACAGGCCAAGGCGACGAACGCCTCGTGGATGTCGTCACGCCGGTCGTAGCGGAGCTTGAGGTGCCGATTCTGGTGCACCCAGCTCTCG
>DASYWJ010000058.1:0-1861 GCA_035936155.1 Tepidisphaeraceae bacterium
GCCTGCCAGCGTGGGTGCGCCACCTGGATCGGGTGCGTCGCTGGGTGGGCGTGAAGATCATCCTGTACAACGCACGGCTGGAGGCGAAAGAACATGCTCAACCGGCGACGGCGGCGTGACGATCGTGCAAAATCCTGTGCATTGGCGGGTTATGCGGCGGTTTGCGGGAGCGTCGGCACCTGGCCACACTCGGGGCAGCGATCGGGCGTGGCGCGGAGGTCGTAGCCGCAGCCGGCGCATCGTCCGCCGCGAAGTCGACGGCGGGCGCGGATCTCGTGGACGCCGCGCACGGCCAACGGCAGACCAGACAGCGTCATCAGGAACCAGTACGGGATTGCCAAGCAGCGGAACTCGGCCGTGACGGGCGCAACGGGCGCCCACCACGTCGACGTAACCGAATTAGAACTCGTCCAGCCAAACCCGAGCACGCTGCGGTCGATCTCGTACACGGAAAAGGAGTCGATGTTCGTGACGCCGCCGGCACTGCTCTTGAGCTGGACCGTCCCCCATATCGAGGAGTCGAAGAAGTACCCCGGCGGCGCGGGCGGTACGCCGCGCTGAACGGCCAGCCGCAGCTTGCCCAACGTGGACACGGCGAAGTAGGCGTCGCCGTTCGGACGCGTCCACCACCACAATTCAGTTGTGTAACTGGCCCGGACCCATAGCGCCGCGCACGCCGCGACGAGCAGCAGGGCCGGCAGCCACGCCCGCAGGCGCCATCGTGAAGGAGCCGACCACGCGAGCGGCGAGGCCAGCACCAGTACGAGGAACCAGAACGGCACCGCGAACTTCGTCGCGTTGAAGTCGAGGCCGGACCCGTACCGAAAGCCGGCGAACGAACGGATCCCGCCTCCTTCGGGCAGGTCCGGGGGCAGCGAGAACGCTTGCCACCGCCCCATGGTCGGGCCGCGCCCGTTCTCGGACCAGAGGTAATGAGCCGCACCCTGCTTCCACGACAGCGCCTGGCGGCCGCCGTCGTATGCCAGCAGCATGCCCTCGCACCGCCAGTAGCTGCGTATCCACGCGGCCATCGTCGCCGCGCACAGAGCGAGCACGGTGAAGTTGAGCAGCCGTCGTTTCAATCTTGCCCCCGCCGCATAACGTATTGCCGTTGAGCGGCCGCGGCGGCGCACACGCGACGCCCGACCGTTAGCGAAGTATACCGCCGCCGCGGTCCGCTCCAGCGGCGGGTTATGCCCCGGCCAGACCGCCGAGCAGTTTGCGCGGCTCCTCGGGATCCAACAGGTTGACGAAACGGCCGGCTTCTCGCCCCTCATGGAACACGAGGACCGCCGGCAGCACATCCACGTTGAACCGAGGATCAACGGACGCGGCGCGGCTCCCGTCGATGTACATGAACTCGCACTTCCCCGCGAACTCATCACGCAGCTGCTCGATGACCTTCTCGGTCGCGACCTTCCAGACGGTCGCGTAGCTGGCCCAGATCGAGACCACCAGCGGGCGCGGCCCGTCGTAAGCGAGCGGGTCGACCTCGATCGTGTTGGTGTACGTCGGCGGACGACCGCGACCGGTCAGCCACTTCCACAGCCGGATCGGCAGCACGATCGGCAGGAGTGCGAGAAGGAGCAGCCGGCCGGTGAATCGGTTGAGCGTGATCCGCAAGTGGGCGACCTCCGGGGCATAACGTAAGGCCGTTCAGTGGCCGGCCCGGCGCCGACCGACTCTGGAGTGACAAGGACTGTGGTGCTGGGCCGGTCCACTGCACAGGATTGCGCGCGATCGCGCCGGAATCGACGGTAAGTTGCGCGCCGTGCGCGCGTTGCGCACACTGCGCCATTGCAATGATCTCGTTCGAGTTATAGTGCCGATCGTCTCGGTAAAGCCGCGTCGGGAACGACAT
>DASYWJ010000059.1:0-39345 GCA_035936155.1 Tepidisphaeraceae bacterium
GTCGCGCCACGGGAGCAGTTTTACAATGAGGTGCGTCAGGACATCCACGAGCTCAAGATCCGCACCGAGGCCCGCGGCACATCCGCGTCCCTGAAGAAGCAGGTTGCAATCCTTGATGAGTTCACGACGTCGGTGAATAGCCTCGAGCAATTGGAAACGTCCGCAACAACCCAGCCGATGGTGCGACGAGCCTGGGATACCGCGCGCGCTCTGATCGAGACGCCCGTTAAATCGTTCTTAGCCGTGGAACTAGCTCGAAAGAAGTAGCCGGATAACTGCGTCATCTCCGAAGGGAGTTCAAATGGACCTCGAAAAGCTTTTGAAAGACATGCTGGCTGCGATGGAAAAGTCTCTCAAGCCGCAATGGAAAGGGGCAAAAGGGTTCGCCAGTGGTGAGGCAAAGAAGCTGGCGCACACGCTGGTGGACATCGGCACGATGCGGGCAGCGGGAGAGATTACCGAGGACCAGGCGCGCCTGCTGCTCGACATGCAAAAGGCGGCTGCGCGCGCCGTCTTGCTTGCGGTCGAAGGGATCGGCGTCGTCGCTGCGGAGCAGGCGATGGCGGCGGCACTTGGCGTCGTGGCCGCACCGGTCAACAAGGCTTTGGGGTTCAATCTCCTCAGCGTTGGGGCCACCACGTGACAGAGCACCCGGACGCGGCCGCACGCCAAGTGGACCGTGATAGGCAATCACGACGTTTGTCGGGACGCCCTACCGGCCGGCCTACACCGGACACTTCCAAACCAAGGAGAAGCCTTAAAGATATTTTGCCGGTCGAACCCGGCCCGCTCATTTCGCGGGGCAACAAGAGTTTTGGGACTGGCATGCGCGCTTCTACGGCAATGTTCGGCAGTGGCCGGATGGTTCCACCTGTTTCGCCTTCAAGCTTCCAGTTCAGGGCCTGCGGGTCGGCGTAATCGCAACTCGGCGTTGTTCTGCCTTGATGACAACGACTACAACAAGCTTTGGATCGGCCGGAAGTGCCTGAAGTCGGCGGTGGCCGCTTTGCAGAGCAGTGAGACCAGGCGTTCTTGCAGCATGAGCTTGGAAAACTGCACATCCGCCAGCGCAGACGTCCGCTTTGAAGGCATTCGACGAGGCGCTCGCCATTGCGCGATCAATCGAAGCAGGCGACTTGGAGGGAGTCGCGCTCTACGGCCTCGGAAGGGTCGCGGCCGCTGAGTCCAACCACGACGAGGCATGCGACCGGTGCTTGCGCGGCTTGAACATTCTTGATGGAATTGGTCATTACAAGGTGACTGAGGTGCGGCGCTGGCTCGCGACATACCTAGTCGAGTGGGCGGAAACGCTAATGCGGTATGGCGATCAGGGGAGGGCACTGGAATTGCTTAACAAGGCCAGCAACTTTTGCTCGGCTCGGGAAGAATCGCTGCTCTCCATCCACCACCGGATTTCGCATCTTCAGCGACGGACGGTATCAGGAGACAGCGACAACTCGAGCGCGCCGGTCGACGGCTGGCTGGCTGTGGCACCATGGCAGCTTGACGATTTTGGCCGCCTGTTAGACTAACCGGGTCGCGAGGTTTGCACGCTGGGGCTACGTTGGCGTCATTTACGATCTGACATGGGACTTAAGCTGGCCCCACTCCGCGGTTGCCGCTTGGTCACGATGGTTCGATGGCTAACGAGAGTACCTGTCCTGGTGATACCAGCACAGCTGCGGTGGCCTTTACCTGCTTCCCATCCAACGTGTCTGCCTTCACCGTTACGAGATGCGAGCCCGGGTACACCGGCGTGAGTTGGGCCACGGCGCCTGCCCTATCTTTGAAAAGGCGATCATCCAGATAAACCTGGACGTTCTCCAGCAGCTTCGAATTAGAAATGGTGAGGTTGATGACGGCAGGCCGCCACGTCTCGAGCTCTGTCTTCGTTGACTTTTCGAGCTCGGTGAGGTTCGATCGATATTCTGCCGCCCATTCCGCCGTCTCCCGTTCAACCTCTTCGCGTACCCGGATTAAAAACACCTGGATCCGACGCAGAAGCAGTTCGCGTTTATCTGGTTCGTGTTGGTCCGTCGACAAATGCGCGTTCAGGGCAATCCAGTCCATCTCGAATTCCGTGATAAGCCGCTGCAGAAGCAGTGCCGTCGTCATGTAGCGAATCCAGCCCGAGGAGAATCCAAAGAAGCGGTCTAAGGCAATTGAGCCAGCTGCAAGGCCGAGGAATACGTATCCGACTTGAGACCAGTCATTCTTTGCCGATGGGTCGACGAGCCCCGTAGTTGTGATGAACGGGACGATGCCCCCGATCGTGGTCAACAATATTGCCGCTATTCTTAGCCCACGGCCGACGACGCTCTTGGTGCGGCGGTTTCTCATGTACCAGAGCTGTGCTTGTACCGCCTCCGCCGACGCATAGGATTTGAGCTCCGCCAATGACACACGAGCTTCGTCGTCCGTTCCAAATTTGATCGCTTTCGGGAACTCCCGAACTACAATCTCATTGCTCACAGCTGCAACCATGTCGCGTCCTTGGGCACCCTGAGTGACTCCTCTCGCATTCTCCTGCTTCATGGCGTGCCCCCGCGCGTGACATAGGCCCTTCGCGCCTTATCCTCGTTCCATGCACTTTTGGGTAAAATGGTGGGGGCATCAGACCGCCGCCTTCGACTCGCGCGAATGCGGTAGTAGGGCGCCATGCTTTCCCTTCGTCCCGTGCATCTCTGCGCAGACTGAGCTGAGCATCTGACCGCCCCGGTAGGGTCGTGCGAATGCGGTGGTAGGGGCGCCACGCTTTCGCCCGTGCCGGGCGGCCCAACCATCAGTAAATTGTGCGCGCCGGCGGCGGCGAGCGTGATCGCGCGCTTCACCGCCTCCTGCCCGCGCACCTCCGCGAAGTCGTGCGCGGCGGCAAGCTCCGAGGCCGTATATGGCTCTCCATTGAGCTCGTGCGGCTCCAGCGGAAGCTGTTCATTGAGGAACGAGACGGCCTGCGAGAGAGTCGCGACGGGATAGACCTCGATTCCGTCAACGACGGCTGCCTCGCGCGCGTTTTCTTCGGGCAGGATGACCCCCGTCAGCCTCTTCTGCTTGGCCAGCAGCGCCATGGACAGCGCGCCCTTGATCTTGCGCATGCGCCCGTCCAGCGCCAGCTCTCCGGCGATGAGAAACGACTTGTGGCGGTCCGTCTTGATGAAGTTCGTCCCGCGCAAAACGCCGATCGCCATCGGCAGGTCCAGCGCCGGGCCTTCCTTCTTGACGTCGGCCGGGGCCAGGTTGATGAGCAGGGCGTGCCCGGGAAATGCATAGCCGCTGTTGATCAGCGCGCGGTGGACGCGTTCGATGCTCTCCTTCACCGCCGTCTGCGCCAGGCCAACGATGACGGTCTTCTGCAGCCCGCGCTGGCTGACGTCAACTTCGATCTCGCACTGAAGCGGATCAATGCCGATCAGGATGAAGCTCTGGACCTTGGCGAGCACCCGCACACTTCCCAGTGAGAGTGGACGCGAGTCTAACTTGCGGAATGGGTTCGGGACAATCTTTGTCGTTGCGACGCCTGCGTCGGCCCGTTCCCGCACGGGCGACGCAGGCGTCGCGACTACGGGGAGCACACGAGGTCGGCGGCGCGGTCGCAGAGTAGCTCCAGCGCTCCCGGAGCGGGCCTGAAGCTGTTGTAGAAGAAATGGGCCGCCTCCACCTCGTAGCCCCCCTCGGCATAGGCGTCGCGCGTGGGGATGTAGCCGAAGGCGGCATTGGCGTAGCCGACGACGAAGAGCTTCTGCTCACCCGTTGCCCTGCGGAGATCATCGGTGAAGCGGGCGAAAATCTCGCCGTTGATTGCGATGACAGTGACCTCACCGACGCGCGCACACTGGATTTCGATCTCGTGCGTTCGCCCGCCGCCCGAGGCGACGAGCGGCTTGAGCGTGTCGCGCCACGCTCCCGCCGCTTGCGTAAACGGCGCCGGCCAGGTGGTTTGCGGCGCCAGGTCGCGAATCATGTGCTCGGCGATCCGGTCGACCTCGTCGGGGTCGTGCCAGTCCATGGGGATCGGCACCTTGATTGATCGCACGGACAGCAGCGCCCCGGGTGTCGGGCCGGCTCGCCGCAGCTGGTCCGCGACGGCATCGGCGACAGCCTTGCCCCAGGCGAACACCAGCTCGCGCGACGCGCCGTGGTAGGGCGGGTTGACGTTGCCGCAAGCGCCGTTGGTGACGAGGATGACGGGAGGATCCGCTCCCTGCGTCGCCAGTGCATCGCGCAGTGCGGTCGCGGCGCCGCCGCACCAGTCGGGGCTGATGCGCCGTTCGTTGTGGCCGAGAGAGACCGGATGCATCGCGTAGTTCAGCACCGCCGCGACGAATCGCCCGCCCTTGGTCTGGCGAAAGCCGATCGACCAGACCATCGGGTCGACGTGCTTCGTCGGCTTGTTCCGCCGATCGATGGCGAGATCGAGATGTCCGCGCGCAAAGACGATGTCGCATGGCTGCGCGTCGGCCACCGCCGCCCGCACGATCTGCTCCATCCGTTCGCGCAGCAGAACGACGAACCGGTCGCTCTTGCGCCCGGCGGCGTTGAGGGTAATCGTTGCCGGCGCCGCGTGCGTGTGCGTTGCGACCAGCAGCACCTCGTGCGCCTGCAAGCCGAACTGGCGCCTGGCCCACCCGCGAAAGTCTTCGACGAATGTTCCTTCCAGAGCCAGCACGTCGGCGACGAGCCACAGCAGGCGGTGCTCCTGGCCGTCGTCCAGATAAACGCAGCGCGCAAAGATAGGATCGAGCACTCCGGCGCACGGCTGCTCACGAAGCGCGAAGCCGCACAGCTCCACCTCGAAATTCGGCGTGATATCAACCTCGGCCGCGCCGACGTTCATGACCCAGCCCCTGTCGGCGTCTCGACCACCCCCGCCAGCGCGTGGCGGTGCTCATACACCTTCTCGAACGCGCGGACGACGTCATCCATGTCGGCTTGCGTGCCGAGCAACACATTCTGCGTCAGCCAGACGCCCTCGGCGCTGCTGATGCGCTCGCAGTTGGGCAGCGCGATCTTCGCGAAATCCAAATCCAGCCGGGCGGACTGGTAGCCCGTGTAAGGCCCGAATGCGCGGCTCAGGAACATGGGCTGGCGGTGCAGCGGCAGCACATATCCAGGAGATGCGGGAATGCCCTCAGCGGCGAGTGCATCCAGGAGCGTCGCGCGCGAGACGCCGAAGACACCCTGATCATAGCGCGTCGCGTACAGGTGCTGCGCGTGGCGGCTTGCGGCTTCGCCGCGCTTCTGCGGCGAAATGCCCGGGATCATCGCGAGATGCTGGTCGAGGTACCGCCCGTTGGCGTCGCGCGTATTCGTCTGTTCGTCGAGCCGGTCGAGCTGGCAGTTGAGAATCGCGCCGGCGAACTCGCCGAGGCGATAGTTCCCGCTGATCGCGTGGTGCTCGTACCATGCCCCGCCGAGCACCCGGCCGCAGTTGTGGATGGAGCGACAGCGCTCGGCCAGCGCGTCGTCGTTGGTGACGATGATCCCGCCTTCGCCGCTGGTGAGATTCTTCGAGGATTGGAAGGAGAATGACCCCATGTGCCCGAGCGCGCCCACACGTTTGCCCTTGTACTCGCTGCCGTGCGCGTGGGCGGCGTCCTCGATGACGACCAGCCCGTGCCGCTGCGCGACGGCCATAATCGCGTCCATATCGCATGGCAGGCCGGCGAGGTGGACGGGGATGATCGCGCGCGTTCGCCGGGTGATGACGGCCTCGATCGCCGCGGGATCGATGTTGAACGTCGCCGGGTCAATGTCGGCGAACACCGGCGTCGCATTCGCCTCGACGACGGCGCTGGCGGTGGCGAAGAAGGTGTACGGCGGGATGATCACCTCGTCACCCGCCTCGATCCCCGCCGCCAGCAGCGCGATGCGCAGCGACACGGTCCCGTTCACCACAGCAACGCCGTGTTTGGCGCCGCAGTACTGGGCGAAGCGCCGCTCGAAGGTCTTGACCTCCGCGCCATCCAGCTTTCCCCACTTGCCCGAGTGCAGCGTGCGGAGCAGGGCCTGTTCTTCTTCCTTGCCGTAGATCGGCCAGACAGGAAATGGCCGGCTGCGAACGGGGCTACCACCAAGCAGGGCCAGCGCGTTGTTCATGCACGATTTACTGTACGACGGGCGCTGGGGGCGTCAAATCCTCCCACCCTGTCATCGTACTCCGCGAGGGGCGCTTCTCGCCGCGCGCATGCATTCAGGTAGACTACACCGCGTGCCGATCGAATTGGCGGACATTCTCGAATCTGATGCGTCCATCTACGACCTGCGCACGCGCGGCGCTGGTCCATCGGGGGCACTGCCGCTGACGGACGAGATCCTTCGCAACTGGGCGAGCGGCGACATCTTTGGGATGACGCAGGATGTCGGAATGGGGTGGAATCCCGCGCGTCTCGGTGGGAAAGAGTTCCTCATTCTCTCAACCGCGGGCGGACTGCGGGCGGATGACGGCTCGCCCATCGCGCTGGGCTATCACACCGGCCACTGGGAAGTCGGCCTGCTCGTTCAAGCCGCGGCGAACGAATTCAAGCGGCTTGGCGGCGTGCCTTTCGCCGGCGCCTGCACCGACCCATGCGACGGCCGCACGCAAGGCACACTCGGCATGATGGACTCGCTGCCGTTCCGCAACGATGCAGCCATTGTTCTGCGCCGTTTGATCCGCTCGCTCCCGCGCCGCGCGGGGGTGATGGGCGTGGCGACGTGCGACAAGGGGCTGCCCGCGATGATGATGGGCCTGGCCGGCATGCCCGAGCTCCCGGGCGTGCTGGTCCCCGGAGGCGTGACCCTGCCGGCCGAAGGCGCGGAGGACGCCGCGAAAGTGCAGTCGCTGGGGGCAAGGTACGCGCAGGGCGTCGTGTCGCTGGAGTACGCGGCCGAGCAAAGTTGCCGCACCTGCGGCTCCCCCGGCGGCGGCTGTCAGTTCCTCGGCACGGCGGCGACGTCACAGGTGGTCGGCGAAGCGCTGGGCATGTCGCTGCCGCATTCGGCGCTGGCGCCGTCGGGCCAGCCGATCTGGCTCGACATGGCCACGCGGTCCGCACGAGCCCTGGCGCAGCTCGCGTCGCGCGGCATCACCATGCGACAAATCCTCACGCCCGAGGCGATCGAAAACGCCATGACGGTCCACGCGGCCTTCGGCGGATCGACCAACCTCCTGCTGCACATCCCTGCCATCGCGCATGCCGCCGGTCTGCCCCGGCCGACGTGCGACGACTGGACGCGAATCAACCGCAAAGTCCCCCGGCTGGTCGACGCGCTGCCGAACGGCCCCGTCGGTCACCCCACGGTCCGCGTCTTCCTCGCCGGCGGGGTGCCGGAGGTGATGCTGCACCTGCGGGACTTGGGACTGCTGCACGAGGGTTGCCTCACCGTCTCGGGCGAGCCGCTGGGCCGGGTGCTGGACTGGTGGGCCACAAGTGACCGGCGGCATCGCGTGCGGGAAGCGCTGCACGCCAATGACCACGCCGATCCGGACACCGTCATCATGAGCCCGCAGCGCGCCCGCGGCGCGGGGCTGACCAGCACCATGACATTCCCGCGCGGCAATCTTGCGCCGCAGGGCAGCGTGATCAAGAGCACCGCGATCGATCCAGCGTGTCTCGACGGCAACGGGGTGTACCGGATGAGCGGTCCGGCGCGCGTCTTCACGACCGAGCGCTCGACCATCGCCGCCATCAAGGAAGGCGGCATTCGCGCCGGCGACGTCATCGTCCTGATCGGCCGGGGACCGATGGGGGCGGGGATGGAGGAGATCGCGCAGGTGACCCTGGCGCTCAAGCACCTGAAATGGGGCAGGCACGTTGCCGTACTGACCGATGCGCGCTTCTCCGGCGTCTCAAGCGGCGCGTGCATTGGCCACATCGGCCCCGAAGCCCTGGCAGGGGGGCCGATCGGTAAAATCGTCGATGGAGATTCAATCCGCGTCGTCGTCGACACCGTACGCTTGGCGGGTTCGATCGACCTGATGGACGAAAACGGCAATCCTGATGACCGCACGCTCGCCGGTCGCGCCGTTCGGGCGGATCTGGCGCCGGACCCTGACCTACCCGCTGACACGCGGCTCTGGGCGGCACTACAGAACGCCAGCGGAGGAACGTGGGGGGGATGCGTCTACGATCCCAATGACATTGCGCGGGCACTGGCATCGTCACGCGGGGCTTAATGCACCGTCTTTTCATCCCTCGGGATGTGGCGCAGCCGCATGAGAGCTCATGATGACATCGCGTCAACCGACGGTATCATCGCCGTCCATGCGCGTTCTGCTCATGGCCGACATGGAAGGCGTCTCCGGGATCGTCAAGTGGGACCAGGTCAACGGTGGCGCGCCCATGTACGAGGAAGGCCGCCGCCTCTACACCGAGGAAGTCAACGCCGCCGCGCGCGGCGCCAAGGCCGCGGGGGCTACGGAAGTCGTCGCCGTCGACTGCCACGGCGCCGGAAAGGATTGGACGTTCAATAGCTTCATCCCCGAGCGGATGGAGTGCGATTGGGTGAGTGGACATGCCTGGTCGCGCTACACCGAACTGCTCGAGCAGGGCTGCGACGCCGCCCTCATGATCGGCATGCACGCCCGCGCCGGCACGCCGGACGGCGTGCTCTGTCACACGATCTCCACCACGACCTGGCGGAACCTGTACTTCAACGACACCTGCGTCGGCGAGTTCGGCATCAACGCCGCGTTGTGCGGGCACTACAACTGTCCGGTCGTTCTCATCAGCGGCGATGACGCGACGGTGAAAGAAGGCAAGGAGCTGCTCGGCGAGGGGTTGCACGGGGTCGCTGTGAAACGCGGGCTCGGCCGCTTCTCCGCCCGCAACATCCCGCCGAAGCAGGCGAGGCAGATGATCGAGGACGCGGCCAAGCGGGCGCTGACATCGGCGATCAAGGTAAAGCCGTATGTCCCGGCCAAGCCGACCACTATCACGGTGGATCTGGGCACCGTTGACAGCGCCAATACCTTCAAGGGCCGCCACGGCGTTCATTTCGTGGACCCGCTGAAGATCACGAGCACGGGCCGCGACTGGATGGAAGCATGGAACCAGATCTGGCACCATTAGCCTATAAGCTGAGCTGCACGTAAGCTGATATGCACGCACGACTCGCCCATTTCGCCGCCGGCGCCGGTCTGATCACCGTCGTTGCGCTAACGTCCGTCCTGCTGCTTTCGAACTGGAACGACGGCGACGGCAGTCGACCCGCGGCGGCAGCCTCGACGAGCAAAACCTTCCGCCCCAACACGCCCCACACCGTCGACGAACTTGTCCTGACCGATACCGCCGGCACCTTCGGCGCTGGATCGATGCGCCGCGTCGCTCTCCGCGGCGATGTGCTCGAACTGACCGATGCGCGCGAGCGCAGCTGGCCGAAGTCCGGTCAGTGGACCTCGCCGGAGGTGACAACCAGCTTCGGGTTCATCGAGCTGATCCCATCCTGGAACGTGCTGACGCCGCCCGATACCGGCGCCAGCTTCGACGTGCGCGTCCGCGATGCATCCAGCGGTGCGTGGACCGACTGGCTGTACCTGGGCAGTTGCGGCCGGACGCTCACGCCGGTGTCGCGCAAAATCGAGTCGGGCATCGCGCGCGTCAAGATCGACGAGATGCTTCTGGACAAGCCTGCCGACGCCTACCAGGTGCGGGCGACGCTGTTCAGCTTCAGCTTCGAGCCGACGGTGACGCCGACGCTCCGTCGCGTGGCGGTGGTCTACAGCGGCGAGACGCGAGATCCCCTGCTCCGCGCCAAGCTGCGCCCGCCCGCGCCGCCCGACCGCTCGTGGGCGCGCGACCTGAAGCTTCCGTTCCGCGCGCAGGGCGAAGAGACGCACCCCGCCCCGCTCCGCCCGCAAATCTGCTCCCCGACTTCCGTGTCGATGGTCATGCACCACTTCGGCATCGATCGGACGACCGTCGAAAATGCGCTGGCGATCTACGACCCTGAATACCGCCTCTTTGGCAACTGGAACCGCGCCGTGCAGCACGCCGGTTCGCTCGGGCTTGACGCCTGGATCGCCCGTTACCGCACCTGGGACCAGGTAAAGCGCGAGATTGCCGCCGGCCGTCCCGTCATCGCCTCGATCCGCTTCGAGCGCGGCACGTTTCCCAGCGCGCTGTACGACTCGACGGCGGGACACCTGCTCGTCATCCGCGGGTTCACCAAAGAGGGGGACGTGATCGTCAACGATCCGGCGCGTCAAAAGGGAGGCGATGGCGCCGTCTACAAAGCCGCCGAGTTTGCCCGCGCCTGGTTCGACAACGGCGGCGTCGCCTACATCATCCGCCCGCCGCACCAGCAGGCGACGGCAGCGCGGTAGGGTTGTTCCTTCGATCCGAAAATGTTGTGACGTGGTCTTCGACGCCCGTCCGCGATGCGTTGAAACCAACGCACAGGTGCTTCATCCGCCGCCGCTGCCGATCATGTCGGCTTGAGGCTGGGTCATGCGCCTGGCGTCGAGGGCTCTATCCAGCTCGGCGTCGCTCATGAGCTTCCGCTCGGCGGCAACCTGGCGGACCGTCTTTCCCGTCCTGAAGCTCTCCTTGGCGATGTCGGCGGCCTTGTCGTAGCCGATGATGGGCGCCAGGCTGGTGCACATCGCCAGGCTCTGCTCGACGAGCGACTCGCAGCGCTCGCGATTGGCTTCCAGTCCGGCAACCGTGCGGTCCGCGAACACCCGCGCCGCCCGACTGAGCAGCTCGATCGACTGAAGCACGTTGTAGGCCATGACCGGCATCATCACGTTCAGCTCGAATGTGCTGCCCAATCCCGAGCCGGCGAAGCTGACCGTCGCGTCATTGCCGATCACCTGAGCGGACACCATCAACATCATCTCGCTCATCACAGGATTGACCTTGCCCGGCATGATGGAGCTCCCGGGCTGGGTCGCGGGAATCGAGATCTCGCCGATCCCGCAGCGCGGGCCGCTGGCAAGCCAGCGGATGTCGTTGGCGATTTTCGTGAGGCTGACCGCGATCGTCTTCAGCAGCCCGGACGCCTCGACGATCCCGTCCTTCGCCGCCTGCGCCTCGAAATGATTCGCGGCCTCGACGAAATCGATGCCCGTGCGATGGGCGATCACCTTGATCGCCTGCTTCGCGTACTCCGGGTGCGAATTGATCCCCGTGCCGACGGCCGTGCCGCCCAGCGGAAGCTCGCGCAGCGCCGCAATGGCGCGCCGCGCACGTTCAACCCCAAGCCGCGCCTGCGCCGCATATCCCGATAGCTCCTGCCCCAGCCGGATCGGCGTCGCGTCCTGCAGATGCGTGCGCCCGATCTTCACGACGCCGTCGTATTCCGCCGCCTTGCGGCTTAGCCCGTCCGTCAGGTGCTGCAGCGCCGGAATCAACGTCTGTTGGATCGCCACGGCCGCGCTGACGTGCATGGCGGTCGGGATCACGTCATTGGAGCTCTGCTCCATGTTCACGTGATCGTTCGGGTGCACGGGTTCCTTCCCCCCACGCTTGCCCGTGGCGATTTCGTTGGCGCGGGTGGCGATGACCTCGTTGGTGTTCATGTTGGTCGAGGTGCCGCTGCCCGTCTGGAAAATGTCCACAACGAACTGCCCGTCGAGCTTGCCGTCAATGACTTCCTTCGCCGCCTGCTGGATCAATTGCTCCCGCTTTTCGTCGAGCAGCCCCAGGTCGCGATTGACTTCGGCGGCGGCGGACTTGATCAGCCCCATCGCCTCGATGAAGCGGCGCGAGAAGCGGAGGTCGGAGATGGGAAAATTCTCCACCGCGCGTCCGGCCTGCGCGCCGTAATACGCATCGGCGGGGACCTTCATCTCACCCATGGAATCTTTCTCAGTGCGAAATGTCTCAGCAACCATCAGAACCTCGGGTCAATCATTTGAACCGCAGATGAACGCAGATCAACGCAGATGAATCAGGATAAGGGATCGATCAATACATCAAATTAGAGCCTCCAACAAAATGGATTCAACCGCAGTGGCGCAGAGGGCGCAGAGGTCAGAAAGGATTGCTCACGCATGTTCTTTCTCTGCGATCTCTGCGCGTCTGCGGTGCATCAGCTTTTTGTTGGGAGGTTCTAAAACACTAATCGGATCTGCGTTCATCCGCGTTCATCTGCGGCTCAATCAATTCCTCCTGCGCGGATTCAATGCGGAAGAAATCGAATTTCGCCTCCGCCGGCTTGGCGGCGGGCGAGCCGGCGGCGATGCCGACTTTGACGTCGTGAAAGTCCACCTCGAACGACGGCGTAAGCTGCCGCCACTCAGTTCCGTCGCGGCTGACGTGGAACGTGAGACTCTGACCGGTCTTGCGGATGCGGAGCAAACGCTCATCCCTCGCATCGGCCAAGCGCTTGTCATACTTCCCGCCGATTTCCCGGGCGACTTCCAGCCGCAGCCCGTCGTCATAGCACAAGGCAAGCTTCACGTAGTGGTTGTGGTCCTGCCAAACGTAGATCGATGCGTGCTGGTAGTTCTCCCGCGGCGTGAAATCCACGCGCGTGGTGATGGTGAAGTCTTCCGCGGGCGCGTACTGGAGGAACAGGTTCGCCAGGTCCGTGCGCTCCTCGAAGACGTCGCCATCCTGCGTCTGGATGATGAGGAACCCATCCTCCAGCTTCCAGCTCGGCCGCCACTCGTTGAAGGTCGTCCAGGACGGTGCCAGCTCATCCGCGGAGAATTCATCGCTCACGCCTTCGATGATCTTCGCCCCCGACGGCAGCGGGCGGGGCCCCGTGCTCGGGCCGTCCACGACGAGCCGTGGGAGCTTGCCCGGCTCCTCGATCACCCGCACGGGATCGATCGCCAGGTGGCGCTTGGGCCCGCCTGTAAGCAGCTGCTGCGTGTGGTAGATGAAGTGCAGCTCCTTCCCGTCCGGCGATTCGACGAAGGCGTTGTGGCCCGGTCCGGTCACGTTGCTGGTGTGCCGCAGGATCGGGTTCTCCACCGCCTTCGTCCATGGCCCCAGCGGCGACGGCGCCGTCGCATAGCCGACGTTGTAGAACGTATCGACGTAGCAGTTGGCGCTGTAGGTCATGATGTACGTGTCCCCGCGCCGGAAGACGAAGGGAGCTTCGTTCCACTGGATGCCTTCCCACGGCTGACTCGGCTTGACGCAGAACGTGTCCTCCTTCGAGACGACCAGCTCGTCACTCACCTTGCGGACATAAATCTGGCTGTCGCCGTTCTCCGAACAGTCCAGGACGTAGTAGAGGTACAGCTGGCCGTCGACGTCCTCGAATACGTGGCTGTCGATCACGCACAGCTTGCTCTGGAACCACGGCGCCTTCACTTCCTTGAACGGCCCAAGCGGCGACGCGCTCTCGGCGAGCACGATGCGCTGGCTGAAATCTTTCGAGGACGCGGTGTAGTGCAGGTAGAACTTGCCGTTGTGCTCGAACGCCTCCGGCGCCCAGAAGTGGCGCTGGCCGAAGTCGCCCCTGTCCTTGCGCAGCGCGAAGCCGCGGGCGCGCCAGTCGACCAGGTTGTTGGAGGTGAACACCCGAAATCCAAGCCGCGCGTCGGTGGTGCCATAGAGGTAGTACGTGTCTCCGCTGCGCAGGACGAAGGGATCGGCGATGATGACGTCGAGCGGATTGGCGTAGGTGGTGATCTCGGCGCGTGCAGGGAAGACTCCCCCCAGGAGGAGCATCGCGCAGACGCAAAAAGCACGCAAAGACATTCGCATCATCACCTAACTAAGACTTTAAACGGCGGCGCATCCTGCGCAGTTCGATGGGACCGTAGGCCATCGCCACACCCACCATCAGCCCGATGAGGTGAGCGGCGTTGGCGATATTCTGGCCCATGACGCCGATCATGCAGATGACCAGCCAGACCATCATGATCAGCACCGTCTGTTGACTGACGCCCATGTTCAGGTGCGGTTCGTACTTACCCTTGATCCAGACGTATCCGAACAGCGCGTAAACGACACCGGACATCCCGCCGAACAGCGGACCTGACCAGAAATACTCCGCCAGGTTCGGCACGATCGCGCCCGCGAGCACCAGCGCGGCCAGGAACAGGCTGCCCCGCGCGCGCTCAATCTGCCCACCAAGATCGAAGAGCCAGAACATGTTGAAGATCAGGTGGATCGGGCCAAAGTGAAGGAAGATCGGCGTGATCAGCCGCCACACCTGCCCGCGGCGAACGTCGTGCAGCGGCTGGACGGGCGCGCGTACGCCGACGATGTGTTCGCCTTCCTCGACGAACTGCACCGACTGGATCCGAAGCGCGTTCATCGCCGGACCGGTCACGCTTTCGCCCACGGCCGTCGCGGCGGCGGCGAGCAGCGAGAGCAGGATCAGCCCGATCGTCACCGGCTGCGCCCACTGCCGCGTCGAGCCCCAGCTCGTCCGCACGTCGTGGTAGCGCTTGCGCAGCCGCTCCTGCCTCTTGTCCTCTGCGCTGCGGATCTTCTCCGCCTTGCGCGCGACGCCGTTGTATTTCGCATCACCCGGATTCGCGCGGAATGTTTCCAGCTCGGCTTTGGCCGCTTCGAGGTGATCATCATGCTCGACCCAAACCGCCCACCCCGACGCGCCTTCCTCAACAGAATTGCGCATTCCCGCGGCCAGCAGGTAATCGCCGAAGCGCTTGGCGTCGGTTTCGGTGGGGATAGAGCCGATGAGTCGCATGAAAAGCTTCGTAAGTACGCCCCGGACGACAGCGCGTTGACCCGCGCAAGGAACCCCGGCGCGGGGCGGGCGGAGGAAACGCTTACCGCATCTTAGCCGTGCAGTGTGGGCCGCGACCATGGTGCAAGGAATCACCATTCGCAGCGCCGCGCGGCGACAATGTGCGAAAAAAAACCGGCGGGTCCAATGGGCCCGCCGGTCGACTTGCTTTCAGATCATCGCGAGGGGTTATGCACGGCGACGGCGGGCAAGCAGCCCGAGGCCACCAAGACCCAGTGCCGCCAAGCTGGTCGGCTCGGGAACGACGACCGTCAGATTATCGACGACGCCGAAGCTGAGCGCCGCGTTGTCGGAGATGCTGGAAAACACGTCCCAGTAGCCGACAGAGATGTTGCTGCCGCTCAGCGTCTGATTGGAAAGAGTAGCGATCGTCAGCCCGTCCATGCTCCAAGTGACGTCATCGCCCACCTTGGACACCACGAATTCGCGCCAGGCGAAGCCGACTGTGCCAATTGCCAATTCGCCCGTCTGCTGTGGGTAGTTGTCCTGTTGGAACTGTGGTGCTTTCTGGCCGCCTGGAAAAGTGGCGTGGTAATAAGTATTGCCATTGTCCCGGCTATTGCTGTCGATGCCCGCTGCATATACGCCCGAGGCGGCGGTCGCCAGCGAAATGTTGCTATACGCACGGAAGTCGGCACTGGTCGAGCTAGCGCCACCTTCGCCATCGACTGCGAACCACGCGCCCGTTCCGGTTGCGGAACTCTGCACGCTGGTGCCCGTCGTGCCGACACCGCCGGTGACGTACTCGGTGGAGCCAGTGCCTCCAGCCGGGAACGGTCCATTCGCATTGATCCACGCATCGAACTTCAGGGTATAGTCGCCTGTGACGCTGTACCCAGTTGGTGAGATGCTGATAGCCGCTGCGGCCGCAGTCGCATCACCGTTATTCGCGGTGAACTTGACACCCTTTGTGGTGCCGCCGACGGAATTCGGAGCAGATGGGATACCCATCGTGCTGTAGTCCCAAGCCCAATCCACCGTCGTATCGGGATTCGCATTCACCGTGTAGTTCGCGGACGTGTTGGTATCGAAGTTGTCCGAGTACGCCGCGCCGAACGAAGTGGCCGGAACTGCTGCAACGGCAGCGGCAAGCACAAGCAACTGCTTCATAAGATCTCTCCCGAAAATGAGGTGTAGCGAACCGCCGGATCGTGGACCGATTGAACGCAGGCACTCGAGAGAGCACCCTCCGTGCGTTCGAAGATCGCGTCTACGCCGGTTGCTGGCGACAAGCCGCCATGCCAACTCTCCCAGAATAGCCGCTGCCGATCGATCGGCAAGCAAAAACTCCGCAAAATATCACCGCCGCGCAGAATTAGCGGAGGATGTGAGGTAGGCGGCGCGAGAATATCCCTGCCAAAACGGCTGCGTCTCCGCAGGAACGGGCAAACAAAGGCCGAGGTGGGATTCGAACCCACGAAATAACGGATTTGCAATCCGTCCCCTTAGTCCACTTGGGTACTCGGCCGCGTTTTTGGAACAGTATCGAGGTCAGTTCACGCGATCAAGTCGCTCCGGCGGATACGGGACCCCGCCCCGATCGCGCCATTGAACCCGCCGTGGCGCCCCCAAAAAGGGCATAAATGGTCTCTCCGAACGGCCCTGCGGTCACTTGGAGACGGTCACTTCAATCGGCGAGGCGATGGCCTGGGCTTGGCGGTCAATATAGGTCTTCCAGGCCTCGTAACCCTCGAAGTGGTTTGCCTTGTCCCAGAAGAAGCCGGAGCGGTAGGAGAGCTTCCCGTCCTTCGGGACGTTCACGACCAGGAACACGTTGCGGTCGTTCTCGGCGTCGGTTGCGATCAGCGTGGGGTCGTCGATGATGATGGCTAATCCCTGCTGGCCCTGCCTTTTCTCGACGTCCTCAAACTTTGTCATCCAGCCGCGCTCTTTGTTGTAGTCCCTGGCGTGATCGCTGGCGCCCTTGTCGGACGCAGCTTTTTTCAAGCCGACGGCGGCGGTGAGCTGGCCGGGGCCCTGGGGTTTGAAGGTCATGACGATGTGGTTGAGGTTGTGCCCCGCGTCGAGCTGCGTGCGACGCGTGGCGGCGACTTGTCGCCCGCCGGCGTCGAAGGGCTCGTAATCGAGCTCGAAGAGGACGCGGATCGGACCGGCGGCGAGGGTGCGCGAGTTCACGAAGTTCGGGGGCCAGACGACCTTGCCGTCCGCCCAGACCCCCGCGCCGCCGCAGCCTGCGGTGGGGCCGGCGGAGTAGAAGTCGGCGCCTTCCCCGTGGTCGACGTGATAGTCGCCGTGCATATACCACTTGTCGGTGACCATCTTCGGCGTGCGCTTGGACCAGATGTCGATCGCGCTGCTCGTCAGCGGCTCGCCCTTCCAGGTGCGCAGTGACGCGCCGTACGTGCGGAACGCGACTCGATCGTTCTCCCACTGGTAATCGTCGAAGCGCTCGCGGTTGAACCGCCCGAACGCTCTGAAGTCCTCGGCGGTGTACACCTGCTTCTTGCCGGCCGAGAGGGTGAACGTCTTCGTCTGGTTCGGCTTGAAGTCGGATTGGAAGATGACGATGTCGGGGCGGTGGACCTCGTCGAAATCGGTATCGACGGCCTGGGCGAGCAGCTCTTCGCCGGCGTCGTCCTTGACGTGGACAAAGGTGAGATCTTTCACGTCGAGCGACGTCAGATCTTCGCCAGACACCTCGATGGTTTGCGAGGGCCGAGCGAAGTCCAGCTTGTTGGTGGCCTTGACGGTGACGTCCGCCAAGGCGGGCGAGGCGAGCAGGGCGGCCATTGCGAGCGCTGTGAGCATTCGGTTCATGAGGCGGGCTCCTTATCGTTCAAGTTGGATTTCGTCGCAAAGCGGTTCAACGTCTTCGCGAAGTTATCGCGCCAGCCAGCCGCCGTCGACGTTGATGACGGCGCCGTTGAGGTAGTCGGCGTCCTTTGACGCCAGGAACATCGCGGTGCCGGCGATGTCATCGGGGCTGCCCCACTCGCCCTGCGGGATGCGCTCGAGGATCTGTCGGTTGCGGGTCTGGTTCTCGCGCAGTGGACGGGTGTTCTCGGTCGCGATATACCCCGGCGCGATCGCGTTGACGTTGATCGCCAGCGGCGCCCACTCGTTGGCCAGCGCCTTGGTGACGCCGGCCAGGCCATGCTTGCTGGCGGTGTAGGCGGGGACCGTGATCCCGCCCTGGAGCGAGAGCAGCGACGCGATGTTGACGATTTTCAGCCGCGCACCCGCGGGCGCGTTTTCTCGCCCGCCGTCCTTCAACCACCAGCGGGCGACCGCCTGGGTGAGGAAAAAGGGGCTCGTGAGGTTGACGCGGATCACGTCGGCCCAGTCCTGCTGTGTAAAATCGACGGCGGGGGCCCGGCGGATGATGCCGGCGTTGTTCACCAGGCCGTCAATCTTGCCGGTGCGGCCGACGATGTCGTCAACGAGCTTCCGCAACTGCTCCGGGCTGGCGTTACCAAAATCGTAGGCGATTGGGACGAAGCGCTTGGCGAGATCGCCGGTGATCTCCTTGTTCTCCGTGCGCGCGAGGCCGACGACGGTCGCGCCGTCGCGCAGGAACGCTTCGGCAATCGAAGCGCCGATCCCCCGGCTGGCGCCGGTGACGATCATCACTTTGTCCTCGAATCGTCCGGCCATCTTTTCCTTTCTGGTCTGTGGTGCCTTCTCCCTCCGGGAGAAGGTGAGGGTGAGTGGGGCCGGCAGAGGCGCACCGCTCTACTCCCGCGCCCCCTCACCCCAACCCTCTCCCGGAGGGAGAGGGGGCAGGAGCGCTATTTCAGCTCTGGCGGCGCGACCTTGTCCATATCGTCGAACGTCTGGTTCTCCCCGGCCATCGCCCAGATGAACTTGTACGCGCCGGTCCCGCAGCCGCAGTGGATGGACCAGCTCGGCGAGAGCACGGCCTGCTCGTTCTTCACCCACACGTGCCGCGAAGCCTGCGGCGGGCCGAGGAAGTGGGACAGGACGTTCTCGCCCATGTCGAAATAGAAGTAGATCTCCGTGCGCCGCAGGTGCGTGTGCGGCGGGAATGTATTCCACACGCTGCCCTCGGCCAACTCGGTGAATCCCATCACGAGCTGCGAGCTCTTGATGCCCTTCTGGTGAATGTACTGGTAGATCGTTCGCTGGTTGGCTGTTGCCTGGCTGCCGAGCGCGATCGGCGTCGCCTGTGAGCGTTTCACCAGCGTCGTCGGAAACACCGCGTGCGAGGGGCAGCTGAGCAGGTAGAACTTCGCCCGGTTCACCTTGTCGCTGCTCTCGAACGTCACGGACTTGCTGCCTGTGGCGACGTAAAGACAGTCGGTGTTCGCCAGCTCATACGCTTTGCCATCGACGCGGATCACGCCGGGCCCCCCGACGTTGATCACGCCAAGCTCACGACGCTGAAGGAAAAAATCGGCGCCGGTTTCCTTGTGATTTTCGAGGGTGAGCGGCGTGTCCAGGGGACTCACGCCGCCGGCGGCCATGCGATCCAGATCGGTGAAGGTGAAGCTGATCGCCTCTTCCGCGAAGAGGTTTTCAATCAGGAAGTCGCGCCGTAGCTGCTCCGTCGAGAGGCTCTGCACGTCCTGCGGGCGCGGCGAGAATTTCACATCGACGTTCAGGGCCACGATTAACCTCCGATTTGGTGCAGAACATACGGCCAACCCGCGCAACGGTCTACTTCCGCGAACGTCCCCTGGCCTGCGGTATTGCCGCCAGCGGATCCTCCGGCCACGCGTGCTTCGGATACCGCGCTTTGAGGTCCTTGCGAACCTGGAAATAGGTGGTCGTCCAGAAGCTGCGCAGGTCCTGCGTGACCTGAACCGGGCGGTAGTTCGGCCCGAGCAGGTGCATCACGACCGGGACCGCACCGCCCATGACGCGCGGGGTGTCGATCCAGCCGAACACCTCCTGCAACCGCACCGCCAGCACCGGCCCGCGCAGCGGCTCGACGCTTGCGGCGGACCAATCGAGCTTCAAACGGTTGCCGGTCGGCACCGTGAGCGCCTCCGGGGCCTGATCGTTCAGAAGTTGCCGCGCTTCGTAGGTGAGGTTCGCGGTGGCGGTGTGAAAAAGCTGTGCTTTCACGTCGCCCACGCTGGTTGCGCTGGTGCAGGCGTCGCGCAGGAGCTCCGGCGGCGGAGGGAGGCCGCGGGTCGGGGTGTTCAGCGGCCACAAGTGGCGCGGCAGGACGCGCTCGAGCATCTCGACTCGCTTATACAGCGCCACCAGTTGCTCCTCACCGCATATCAGCTCGTCCAGGCGCGGGAGCAGCGCCTGATACAGCGCTGCCGCGGCGGCGGCGGGATCGATCTCGCGGGTCAGCTCGTCGCGCAGGAGCAGGTCGTGGTAGTACGTCCTCGCCTGCCCCACCACGCGCTGCCGCTGGGCGTCGAACGCCGCGCCGCGCTCGCGACGGAGCGACTGCGGGAACAGCTCCTCCAGCCACACCATTTCAATGCGGCTGGCGACGCGCACGAGCGCCTCGCGAGTCACGCTGCGGGCGTCCGACCTCGCGTCGAGGGCGAGGAACAACTCCCCCTGGCGCACCACGGATTCCGCCGCCAGTTTGACTCCAACCCCGCCGACCATCACGCCCGCGGCCGGGTTGGAGTCGCGGCGGCGGGCGACGCGATCAGGGTAGGCGAGCAGGGGGAGCTTCAGCAACTCCGCCTCGCTCGCGGCATGCTCGGCGGGACGGCGCACTTCACCGGCCCGGCGCGCGATGCGCAGCAGCTCGTCCCGGGAGCGAATGACCTGTCGCGCCGCCATGTGATCGACGCCGCGATCGCGGGCGTCTCGGAATCCAGACCGTTCGAGCTCCGCCAGCAGATCCACGCGGAGCAGGAGGTCTGATGACCCAAGGACCGACGGCCCGCGCGCCCACGGCGGGATCGAGTTGTCCGTTGAGGCGATATCCTTCTCCGAGAGCAGCGCCGCGATGGCGGCGCCGTCGCCCACGATTCCCGCATCCGCGGCGGCGATCAGCAGGCGCGCCAGTCGCGGGTGCGTCGGCAGCGAGAGGATGCGACGCCCCAGCGGCGTGATCTTCCCCGCAGCTTCGCGGCTCAGGGCTCCGAGCATCGCAAGCAATCGCTCCGCGCCGGCGAGCATCTCCTCCGGGGGCGCCTCGTACCAGCCAAACTTTCGCGGGTCGTCCGCGCCCCACGCGTGCAGCGCCAGCACCGTCCCCGCCAGGTCCACGCGCTTCACCTCGGGCAGCTCGTACTCCTCCAGCGAGTGATGGTGCCGCTCCGTCCACATCCGCACGCAGCGCCCCGGCGCCGTCCGCCCCGCGCGACCGGCGCGCTGAGCGGCCGAGGCCTTGCTGATCCACTTCAGCTCGAGCCGATCCAGCCCGCGCTGCGGGTCATAACCGGCGACCCGCGCCCGGCCGGCGTCGATCACCGTCCGCACGCCCTCGATCGTCAGCGACGTCTCGGCGATGTTCGTTGCAAGGATCACCTTGCGCCGGTCGGCGGGGCGTAGCGCGCGCTTCTGCTCCTCGAAGGGAATCGAGCCGTGCAGCGGGACAACGAGCAGATCCTCATCGTGCGCGAGCGAATCGAGTTGTTGTCCGGTGCGGCGAATTTCCTCCGCACCGGGCAGGAACACCAGCACGTCGCCGTCGGTGTCGTGCGATCGCAGATCGCCGGATATCGTGCGCCGCACGATGTCCGCGACCTGGTCCGGCAGCGGGGCGGGTGCAGGTTGAAGATAGGCCTGCTCGATCGGAAAGAGCCGCCCCTGCGAGCGCACGATCGGACAATCGCCGAGGAAGTGCGACACCGGCTCGGCCTCGAGCGTGGCGGACATGACGATGAGGATCAGGTCCTCGCGCACCGTCTGCTGCACCTCGCGCAGCATCGCGATGGCCAGGTCGGTGTGCAGGCTGCGCTCGTGAAACTCATCCAGAATGACGCACCCGATGCCGTCGAGGAACGGATCGGAGAGCAACTGCCGCGAGAGGATGCCCTCGGTCAGCACGCGCAGGCGCGTGTCATTGGAGAGTCGCTTGTCGAAGCGGACGTGATATCCCACCTCGCGCCCGAGGTCCCACCCCTGTTCCTCCGCGATCCGCTGCGCTGACGCCCGCGCCGCAACGCGCCGGGGCTGGAGCATTACGAGGTTCGGATGCGCTGCGTTGCTCAGCAGTCCCGCCTTCAGCACCGCCGGCGGCACGCGCGTCGTCTTGCCCGCGCCGGGCGGAGCGACGAGAACGAGCGCCCGCGCAATTTTCAGCGCCGCGACCACCTCCGGCAGAACCGCATCTATCGGCAGGGGAACCATGAGAAGAGAATTGAACCACCAAGACACGAAGACCACCAAGCGGTTGTCTTCAGTTCCACATCCTCAGCGACTTCCTTCGCCAAGGAATGTGGAGCTTGAGAAGACCGCTTGGTGGTCTTGGCGTCTTGGTGGTTTACTTTCCCATTTACGCCGACTTCGGCGGCTCCTTCGCCTTGAGCCAGGGCATCATCTTGCGGAGCTTACGGCCCGTGACTTCAACAGGGTGATTATTGTCCGCCTCGTACAGCCGCTTGAAGTTTTTCAATCCGCCTTCGTACTCGGCGCGCCATTCCTTGGCGAACTGACCCGACTGAATCTCGGCAAGGATCTTCTTCATCTCGGCCTTCGTCTGGGCGTTAATGAGGCGCGGTCCGCGCGTCAGGTCGCCGTACTCGGCGGTGTTGCTGATGGAGTAGCGCATGTAGTCGAGGCCGCCCTGGTAGATCAGGTCGACGATGAGCTTCACCTCGTGCACGCACTCGAAATACGCCATCTCAGGCGGATAACCCGCTTCCGTGAGGGTTTCGAAGCCCGCCTTGATGAGTGCCGAGAGCCCGCCGCAGAGCACGGCCTGTTCGCCGAACAGGTCGGTCTCGCATTCGTCCTTGAAAGTGGTCTCGATAATGCCCGACCGAGCGCCGCCGACACCATTGGCCCACGCCAAGCCGGTCGCGCGCGCCTTGCCGCTTGCGTCCTGGTGCACCGCGAGCAGACACGGCACACCGCCGCCTTTCTCGAACTCGCTGCGCACCAGGTGTCCCGGGCCCTTGGGGGCGACGAGGATCACATCAATATCCGTCGGCGGGACGATCGTCTTGAAGTGCACGTTGAACCCGTGCGTCACCCCCATCGTCTTGCCCGCCTTGAGGTGCGGTGCGATTGACTTGCTGTAGACTTCCGGCTGCACTTCGTCCGGCAGGGTCATGATCACCAGGTCGGCTTGCTTGACCGCATCCTCGACGCCCATTGGGTCAAAGCCGTGCTCCTGCGCCAGCCGCCCGTTGGCCGAATCACGGCGGTTGGCGACGATGGCCTTCACGCCGCTGTCGCGCAGGTTCTGCGCATGGGCGTGCCCCTGCGAGCCGTACCCGAGGATCGCGACCGTCTTGCCCTTCAACGGCTCAATCGAGGCGTCCTGCTCGTACACCATCTTCAGCTCGGCCATGTGCGGTTCCTTTGCGATAAAATCGGGGAAAATCGAGGCGGGGATGCTATCGAAAGGGGCGGGGAGTGTCAAAAAAACGCTCCGACGGATGCGGATGAAACGGTGTCTGACTTTTCACCTTCTCCCTTCGTACGATGTCGCGCAAAATTAGATCAGGCTGGTCTTGTTCGGCGGGTGGAGTGAATGCTGGTCGTGCTTCAGGTCATCCTCGCCCTGCTCGGTCTGTGGCTCATCACCGGCACGCTTCTGAACTTCAGTAAGCACCCGCACTGGTACATCCGCGGATGGGATTTTCCGCGCGTGTTTACCGCAGCGCTCGCGGCGGCGGTTCTGCTCATCTACGCGCTGTTCTTTCACGGCAGGTGGTGGGATTGGGGCATGCTGGCGGGGCTCGGCTTCGTCATTGCCCGTCAGCTGTACATGATCTACCCCTACATGCCGATCGCGCCGAAGCGGGTGAAACAGTCGACGCGACCAGCGGGCGACCACCGCTTCCGGCTCATGATGAGCAACGTGCTCCAGGACAACGAGGAGCACGAGCGGTGGCTGACGGTTTTCCGCGGGAGCAATCCGGATGTCATCGTCGCCGTCGAAGTCGACGCCCGATGGGATGCGGTGCTGCACCAGGCGCTGGGAGAGGATTACCCGCATCACGTCCGCCAGGCGCAGGCGAACTTTTACGGCATGGTGCTGTACTCGCGGCTGCCCTTCGAGGAGCGGCCGAAGGTGCGGTTTATCGTGCAGGACGATGTTCCATCGATCCATGCCATCATCCGCTTGAGGGATGGCCAGCGCGTCTATTTACACGCCATGCACCCGCGCCCGCCGGAGCCCATTCGAAACCAGGACTCCGCCCCGCGCGACGCAGAGCTCGTGCTGATCGGGAAGGAGATCGCCGCCGAGCAGCGCCACATTCCCACGATTGTCTGCGGGGACCTCAACGACGTGGCGTGGTCCTACACGACGCAATTGTTTCTCCGCATCAGCAAGCTGCTCGACCCGCGCATGGGCCGTGGCATGTTCAACAGCTACAACGCGAAGAGCCGGATTTTCCGGTTCCCGCTCGATCACGTGTTTCATTCCAACGAGTTCAAGCTGATCGACCTGCGCGTCTGCGAGCCGGTTGGGTCCGATCATTTCCCGATGCTGATCGAACTGAGCTGCGAGCCCGAAGCCGCGGCCGAGCAGAAAGAGACACAGAGCAGCGCCGAGGACCGCGAGGACGCCGAGGAAATCGTCCACGAGCAGGCCGAGCGCGAACAAGACGGCAAGGAACAGGGTCACGTGAGCCAGGGGGCAGGGCGTGGATGACGCGGCCGCTGCGCACAGCACCGTTCCCGATGCACCCGGCGTTACACCGGCGCAGCGCGGGCTGGCCTACTTCGTCCACCTCTTCACCGCCAGTGGCGTGGTGTTCGCGTTCCTCGCCGCCGCTGAAATCTGCAAGGCGAGCCCCGATCCACGCTTCGTCTTCCTCTACCTTGCCGTCCAGTGCTTCATCGACGCCGCCGACGGACCGATGGCCCGCGCGTTTCACGTGAAGACGCGGGCGGCGCGCATCGACGGGCGGACGATCGATGACATCGTCGATTACCTCACCTATACGTTCATTCCGCTGCTGCTCGTATGGAAGATGGATTGGCTCCCAGCGCCCGCGGGGGTGTTCGTCGCCCCCGCGATGGTCGCAAGCCTCTTCGGCTTTGCGAACACCGCCGCCAAGGACGAGCAGGGCGGGTTCTTTCTCGGGTTCCCGAGCTACTGGAACATCGTCGCCGTGTATGTCGGCGTGTGGTTTCACCTGTTCGGCCCGTGGCTCGGCGCAATGGTGATCGTCGCGCTGACGATCCTGACGGTGTTGCCCGTGCGCTTCATCTATCCGAATCTGGCGCCGCGTCCGTGGAAGATGCCGGTGATGGTGGGGGCGATCCTGTGGACGGTGCTGCTGGCGTGGATGATCTGGCGCTATCCCGACGTCTCTGCGGGACTGATGTGGGTCTCGCTGATCTACCCCGTCTTCTACCTGAGTCTGTCGGTGTGGTTGGATTTCAATTCGCGACGGGCGCCCTGACTTCTCGAATGAGCCTCAGCGCAGAGAACAGATTCTAATGTGACGCGGGCATCTTTCCCCAGCCAGCCGGCGGCAGCACGGGCAGGGATGCCCGTGTCACGTCGCCCTAACGAGGCCCTCCCTGTCTTGTCTAAGATTAAAGAAGACACCCTATGAACGCACACACCCATCACGCGCGGGCCCGTGGGAATCGGGCGGTTTCTCAGGCGGTCGCAGAGACACTCGAGCCGCGGCGGCTGCTTTCCATCACGCTGCACGAGGGGGTCCTTTACGTCTTCGGCTCCAACGCCGTCGACGATCACATCATCATTACGCTCAACGACACCGCAGAGCGCGTCATCGTCAACCACGGCACGATGGAGCGGCGGTTCTTCTACTGGGATGTCGGCGGGATTCAGGTGTCCTCGCGCGGCGGGAATGATTTCGTGCAGGTGTCGCTCGCGATCGAGCGCAACGCCACGATCTTCGGCGAAGGCGGAGACGATGGGCTGCTGGGCGGCAGCGGCAACGACATGATCTACGCCGGGGAGGGCAACGACCGCGTGATCGGCGGATTCGGCGGCGACACGCTCCGCGGCGAGGGCGGCTCGGACTTCATCTCCGGCGGCGGGGGACGCGACTGGATCCACGTCCACGACGGCGCCGACCGCGCCGAGGGCAACCACGGGGACGACACCCTCTACGGCGGCGACGAGCCCGATATCCTCCTCGGCAACGACGGCTTCGATTTCCTCATCGGCGGCGGCGGCCATGACCACCTCCGCGGCGGGCAGGGCGACGACTTCCTCCAGGGTGACCACGGGGACGACGACATCTTCGGCGAGGCCGGCGTCGACATCATCTACGGCGGGATCGACAACGACGATCTCGACGGCGGCGCCGACCCCGATGAAATCTACGGCGAGCATGGCAATGACATCCTCCCCGGCGGCGACGGCGACGACTTCCTCGATGCCGGCGTCGGCCATGACACCGTCTTCGGCAACGACGGCAACGACGAGATCCGCGGCTCCACCGGCGAGGACGACGTTTTCGGTGACGCCGGCGACGATACTCTGCTGGGCGGCGACGATGCCGACTCCCTCCGCGGCGGCGACGGCGACGACTGGCTCGAGGGCGGCAACGACAACGACATCATCCTCGGCGATCGCGATAACGACACGATGTTTGGCGACCGCGGCAACGACATCCTCGACGCCGTCGACGACGACACCGATCGCATGGACGGCGGCGACGGCAATGATGACCTGTACGGCGACAGGTCACTCGATCTGTTCAACGGCGGGCGGGGGATCGATCGGCTCTTCGACGAGTTCGATCGGCCGCTGTGATTGGATCTGACCGCAGGCGCCGAACACCATTGAGAGCAACAGTCATTTTCGTTTGGAAACGAGGCGCACGCCCTCGATGACCATCTGCTTGTCGATCGCCTTGCACATGTCGTAGATGGTGAGCGCCGCCACACTCACCGCCGTCAGCGCCTCCATCTCAACGCCCGTCTTGCCGGTGATGCGCGTGGTCGCTTCGATGCGCACGCGCTTCGATTGCACCTCGAACGCGACGTCCACGCTCTCAACGGCCAGCGGGTGACACAGCGGGATCAGCTCCCCGCACTTCTTCGCCGCCATGATGCCCGCGATGCGCGCGGCGGCGAAGACGTCACCCTTGGGGACGCTCCCGCGGGCAATCGCGTCGAGCGTCGCGGGCTGGAGGATAACAAAACCCTCGGCGACGGCCTCGCGGGCGGTGACCGGCTTACGGCCGACGTCGACCATCCGCGCGCGCCCGTGGGCGTCGAGGTGGGTGAGGTTTGCGGGGAGGTCGGACATGGCGTCCATTCTCGCGGCTACACCTGCGAATGGTGGGGTACGGCGGGGGCAGTCGGCTCGCCGATGTTCAACGAAGCGCTCTCGAAGCGCAGCAGTCCGGCGCCTTCTTTGATCATCATCGCGACGACCTTCGCCGCGATCCAAGCGAGCAGAAACAGCAGGAAATAGCCAATCACCATCATCCCCGCCGGCGGCAGCGTCACGGTTCCAGCGGGGACGGTCATCGTCAGATCTTCAAGAGTCGTCGGCGCGAGGCGGTCGAGCAGCCCGACACTGCGTGGTTCGAACACCGCGGCGTGGATCAGCACGATCAGCCAGACGGCGACGCCGACGCCGGTCGCGAGGAGGCAAAAGGCCCAAAACATCCGCAACACGCTGCGGAAGTCCGCCGGCGACCGCGGGACGGGCTCCCGAAACTGCGCGAGCGCGTCATTCCGCGCAGGGGAACCCGAACTCTGCGGCCGCATGATCCCGGTAGTCGTCGTGGTCATAGCGATGCCTCCCCACACATCATTCGTCCGAATCGATGCGGCAGCCATTATATTCGAGAAGCGGCTCTCCAAGGTCGCCGCTCACGCCCACGACTTGCGCAGCTCCGCAATTTGATTGCACGACGCCAGCAGCGGCTCTACGTCGCTCATGTTTAGCATCGTCGCCGCGTCGCTCTTCGCGTTCTTCGGATCAGGGTGGCATTCGAGGAATAACCCGTCCACGCCCGCCGCCACCGCGGCTCGGGCGAGCATGGGGGAAAACTGCGGATTGCCGCCGGATTGGTTGCCCAGCCCCGCGGGCTGCTGCGTGCTGTGGGTGATGTCGAAGCAGACGGGGACGCCCAGCGACCTCATGATCGGCAAAGCGGTGAAGTCGTTGACGAGCCGGTTGTAGCCGAAGAATGTGCCGCGCTCCGTGAGCAGCACGCTATGGTTGCCGGTGGAGCGCACTTTGTCCACCGCGTTGCCCATCTCCTGCGGCGACATGAACTGGCCCTTCTTGACGTTCACCGTTCGCCCGGTCTGCCCGCAGGCCAGGAGCAGGTCGGTCTGCCGCGCGAGGAACGCCGGGACTTGCAGGATGTCCACCACGGTTGCGGCCCGTGCGGCCTGCTGCGGCTCGTGGATGTCGGTGAGGACCGGCACGCCGATCTCGCGCTTCACCCGCTGCAGGATCGCGATGCCGTCGTCGAGCCCCGGCCCGCGGAAGCTCGCGTTGCTCGAGCGGTTGGCCTTGTCGAAGCTGGCCTTGAAGACGTACGTCAGGCCGAGCGAGTCGCAGACGCGCTTCATGTGCGCGCCGATCGTCAAACATAGCTCGGCCGACTCGATCACGCAGGGGCCGGCGATGACGAACAGGGGGGAGCGCTCGCGTTTGAGGATGTCATTCATGTCAGGAGAGCTTTGCTTCGTTGGGCACGATAAACGGCACGCGGATCGGCATCAACCGGATGTCGACCGGCGTGTGCCCCGCGGCTTCGCCGTCGATCTGGACGGGAACGGGCTCGCTCGAGACGACGCGAATGCGTTTGCCCTTGGTGTAGACGACGCCCTCGCCAAGCAAATGCTCGCCCGCGGCGGCGTAGAGGAAGTGGCGCACGGCGTCCTGCGGGGTGCGGCAGGGGAGGACGCAGACGTCGAGCAGCCCATCATCCGGCCGGGCGTGAGAAAGTAGAGGGAACCCGGTGCCGTACTCCTTCACGTTCCCGACGAACGCGATGGCGGGCAGGTCGCGCGCGATCGGCTTGTCGTCGACCCGGACCGTCAGCGCGGGGTACTGATACGCCCGCAGCGCCAGCGCGGCAGGAAGCACATAGCTGGCGAGTTGGATCGGTCCCTGGCGGATCCGGTCGAGCTCGTGGACCACGCCAGCGTCGATGCCGATGCCGGCCATGAGCAGGAACAGCTCGTCGTTGGCGCACGCGGTGTCGAGGTGGACGACGTGGTGGTCGCGGACGGCGGCCGCGACGCGGGCGGGGAGGTTGCGCTCGTCCCAGCTGAGCCCAAGGTGCCGGCCGAGCAGGTTCGCCGTGCCCATCGGCACGATCAGGAGCGGCGGCCCGTCGACGCCCTGGCGTTTCTCGTGGTGGTACAGCTGCCGCGCCACGGCGCGAACGGTGCCGTCGCCGCCGATCACGACGGCCGCAACGGCGGGGCTGCCGAGTTGCTCGGGTTTCACCTGGTCTGCGCGCTCGAGAAACAGCGTCGCGCGGAACCCTTCGGCCGCGAGTCGCCCGGCGACCCGCTCCGCGAGCACGCGCCCGCGCCCGCGCCCGGCAACGGGGTTGGCGAAGATCAGGACGTCTTGCACGACACTGTTCTATCGCGCGGCGGCGCTTCTGCGAATCGTTCTCCGGAGCACGCGGGTACAACCCGTGCTTTTTTTCAAGCGAAAAGTGCCCGGGTCGAAAACGCCTGCTACGGAAGGTTCAGTCATTCCCGCTCCTGTCCGGGTGCGACACCAGGTCGATCACCACGGCGCCGGCGAGGATCAGCACATCATCCTCACCCTCGTCGATATCGATCCCATACGTGTCCGACCAACTGAACCACCGCTTGCTCACGCGCGCCACCTCTCGGCCGTGGCGCTGGAAGGTGTACTCGTGGTCGAGGAAGTCTCCGGCCGCCTCCAGGTCGTCGGGGCCGGGGACGTCGACGGTGAACTTGTGGCGGAAGAACGTGAACAGGTGCTTCTTCACCGTCGCAACTGTCCTGCCATTTCGGATGATCTCGTACTGCGGCCCGAAGCTGAGCAGCTTCTGATCGACGACGGCCAGCTCGCGCCCGGACATGTCCTGGAAGGACAGCTTGTCACCGAAGCTGAAGACCTTGCCGTCGACGTAGTAGGCGTCGCGGCCATCGGCGTACTTGATGGTGAAGTCGTCGCCCCAGGAGAGGATTCGCTCGCGCATGACGTATCGCATGGATCGCTTATAGCGGACGGGCGCCATCCTGTCGGGTTACAACTTCCGGGCCGATTGTAATCTCCGCGCCGGCCGCGGTTGCTGTAAGATGAACTCCGCATGGGCCTGTGGCGCTACATGAAGGCGGCGTTCAATGCCCGGCCGATCGGGATGTTCGTGCCGCCGAACTGGATCGGCTTGGCGGGCATCGGGCTGGCCGGTGCTGCGCTGGGTCCGGCCATGTTGCCGGGGGTGCTTCTGGTTGGCGCGGGGCTCGAGCTTGCATACCTCTTCGGCCTCTCCACGAGTAAACGCTTCCAGCGCTACGTCGACGGCTCGGCGAAGCTCGAGGAGCGACAGCAGTGGCAGAAAAAGCTCCAGGAGATCGTCGCGCAGCTCGATCCGGAGGACCGCGAGCGCTACCTCAACCTGCAGCGCCGCTGCTATACGATCATCGAGCAGCAGCGCCAGAACGGGGACACCCCGGAGATCCAGACGCAGAGGGAAGGGCTTGGCAAGCTGCTGTGGATCTACCTGCGCCTGCTGCGGACGCGGCAGTCGATCCTGCGGATCATGCGCGAGTCGATCGACCTCGACCGCGGGCGCGGCGAGCCGCTGGACAAGCGGCTCAAGCGCCTCGAGGCCGAGGTGCAGAAGACGACGCTGAGCGAAGACTTGCGCCGGAGCCTCGAGGGGCAGCTGGAAATCCTCCAGCAGCGGATGGAGAAGCGTCGTGAGACCCGCGAGAAGCTCGCGTTCCTCGATGCCGAGCTGGTGCGCATCGAAGAGCAGGTTGAGCTTCTGCGCGAGCAGGCCGTCATGGCGAGCACGCCGCACGCGGTGTCGGAGCGGATCGATCACATCGCCGCGACGCTTGGCCACACGCAGCAGTGGATGCGGGATCAGCAGCGCATCCTCGGGTCGGTCGATGAGGTCCTCAACGACCCGCCGCCAATGGTGGTGGCGCCGCAGCGAGTCGCGCAATGAGTTGAGCCGCAGACAAACGCAAATGAACGCAGATGGCTTCAGTCCACCTGCGTTCATCTGCGTTTATCTGCGGCTCGCTGACTTGCGACAAGACGCATCAAGGATTGGCAATGCGGTCCTTGTGCTGACGGGCCTGGTCCTTGGCGGCCTCCTTGGCGCGCTCGGCGACGTCTTTGCCCTTCTGAGCCACGTCAGTCAATCCTTCGCGCCGCGCCGATTCTCTGGCGGCGCCGACGGTGTCGCGCGCTACGTGCTTCACCTTCTCGGCCAAACTGCCGGGGGTGACACCCTGCTTGTCGGCCTCCTCCGTGGCGGCGCCGATGGCGGCGTTGGCGACTTCCTTCGTCGCATCGGCCACCTCCTTGCCCTTCTCCTTGAACGTCTCCTTGACCGATTCTTTCAGTGCATCCGATTGCTCGCCCATCAGCTGGTTCTCCCGGCGGGTGCTGGGGCACACCATGCCGGCGAGCATGCCGCTGGCGAAGGCGGCCGCGACGACCGCAAGGGGGTACTCGTTCAGCGACTGCTCGAACGACCTTCGGCCGATATCCGCCCCGCGGCGCATGCTGTAAGCGGCGCTGCCATAGGCCTGGCCGGAGAAGTCGCGCGCCTGTCGGCTGTAGTGGGACGCGGCGCTCCCCGCCCGGCCGGCATAGTCGGCGGCGGTTTCCCTTGCCGACGACGCGGCATCGGCCACGGAGGACGCGGCGCCGGCGACCTTCTGTCCCGCAGATTTTGCGGCGTCGGCGGCCTTGCTCATCATGCCCTGCCCGCCGCCAGCGCTCTCGCCGGGGCTGGCTTGCGCGTAATCAACGCCGTACGACTCCTCATACGGCCGGCCGGTCCGGGCGTCGACGTACGACCCGCTGTATTCGCGCAGCTCACCATCGCGCCACCGCCCGCGGACGCTGTCGCGATTCGGGCCGCTGCGCTCGTCGAACAACAGCCACGCGATGCCTGCGCCGATGAGCGCGGCGGGCACCGGGTGGTGCTTCAGCTTCTGCATCGCGGTCGCGCCAAGGTCTTTGGCCAGATCGGCTGTCTGATGGATGCCGCTGGAAGACTCCCCGCCGCCGCTGGAGCGGCTGCCGCGGAACAGGTCGATCACGTCATCGAGCAGGTGCCGCGGGCGAAGGCGTTCGCCTAGGGCGTCGACCGTCTCATCCATATCCGCCCGGGTGCGCCGGATGTCCCGGCGGATTTCGTACGACGTGGCGTTGTCGGCGGCGGTCGTGCTGTCTCTTAGGTCATTTTGTTTGTCAGCCATTGCTTGTCCTCCTGGAGGGACTGGATGGTTTTCTCGGGAACGGGCGACTGCCGCTTCAGCGTGCTGACGCCTTTTTGAATCATCGCATAGCCAATGATCGCGACGATGCCGCCAACGATCAGCGGCGCCAGCCACCACGCGTGCTCATCGAGCGCCGTGAAGCGGTCGAGGATCATGCCCAGCCCGATGGTCACCGCGATCAGGATGAATAGCGCCCCGGCGTAGGCGACGGTCGCGCCGGTCGCGACCGATGCGGCATTCTTACCGTAGGCAGAGGCCTTTTCAGCCATTTCTGTCTTGGCCAGCGCAACTTCCTGCCGCAGCAGGGCGGAGCTTTCGTCCCGGAGCTCTTTGAGCAGGTCGGTGATGGAGCGCTCGCGCGGCCCGCCCGAAGCGGCGATGTCAGCACCCGCGGCACCCGCGCCGCCCGGGCCGACGACAGGCTCGCCGGCGCCGCGGCCGGCATTGAGCGGACGCATACCCTCCAGATCCCGCTCCCGCTCGTCATGCGCGTCGCGTCCGACAGCCCGCGCGTCCCCGCTGTATGTTTGATCTCGCATTGTCATCACTGCACCTCAGCAATCGATCGTTGCTCGTATTTCCATCTACGCCCGCGTCGCCGCCTCGGCCCTTAGAGGGTCAGGCTGCCTGGTGGCGCGGTATGGGTCTGGTCATTGAAAGCCACGTTCGCGGACGAGCGTGGCATGTCGGGATCGGCCGTTTGATCGCTCAGAAAGTCGTCGCTTGTGGCGTACTGCATGCCAGACTGGCCGGACGTTCGGTCGTATGCCCCGCTCGAGGGGCTGCTGGCCTTGAGGAAGCGCATGAGGGCGAGCCCCGCGACAAAGGCCCCGCCAAGCACCAGCTCAGGCCGGCGGCGAGCCAGATCGCCGGCGTCGCTCAAGAGGTCGCGGCAGTCGCGCTCGCGCAGGTAGCGCGCGCTCGATTCGACGCCGTCAGCGAGCGAGTCGGTGTACTGGGCGAGCTGCTCATCCTGCTCCTCATGAAGCGTCTGCGCCGCGCGGCGCAAGGCCGACCCGATCCCGCCCAGCGAGTCGGCAGCACGCGATTTCTGGTCATTCAGCATCGCCGTGCCCTGCTCTGTGGCCTGCTGCGTGAGCTGTTTGGCCTGTCCTTTCGCTTGCTCGACCACCTGCCCCGCCGCGTCCTTTGCCTGCTGCGCCGTGCGCCGGGTGGTGTCGGTGACGGCAGTTTTCGCCTGCGAGGCGGCCCCTTTCATCTCCTTGGCTGCGTCGCTCACCTGCTCCCGAGCCTGCCCCGTGGCGGAGCCCGCTTGGCCCACGGGCGTGCTCATTGGCTGCACCCCGCTTGAGCCCTGCCCCATAGCGGACTGATCGGGCGATGTGCTGCCGGTGTTGTCGCAGAAGGGTGATCCTGAACTCATGGTCATAATCGTCTCCTCGTATCGTTCCACGAGGGGCTTTCACAAAGGCGGTGCCATCCATGGCCATTTCCAAGCATTGACGGCAAGGCTTTTCCTTGGTCCGTCTCCGCCATGGGCGCGGGCGCGGCATTGCCGGCCGCTGTACCCGGTTGGGAGGCGGGTGTAGTCTTCGCGGCTGGGAGGACCGACTCATGGCCAATGCACTGCCCGGGTGGGCAAACGAGATGCGCGACCTGTTCCGCGCGGGGGCGACGGCGCAGTTCATCCTGCACGGCAACGTGTTCGACGTCGTGCCCGCCCACGGCAGATTGCACTCGTTGAAGCAGTTTCTCGATGAGGTGATGTTCGAAACCTTCGACGTCGTGCTGCACTACGACCGCGGGAAGGGCATCCGCGCCACGAAGGGGGCCGAAGACTACGGCAAGTGGCTGCACGAATTCGCCGGCGAGGAGATGCGCACGCTGGCGGCCGAGCGGCGGCCGGGGCCGGCGCTGGAGCTCATGGACCGTTATCTGCTCCGCACGCTCAACCTCCGAGCCATCGGACGCGGGAAGGCCCCCGGCATCGCGATCGTCATCGACTTCGCCGAGTTCGTCGTCCCGCGCGGGGACCCGCTCCAGCTCGGAGGCGAATTCAGCGGCAACCTCGTGAAGATGCTCAGTTGGGCCAACGACCCCACCATTCTCGAAGCAAACATCGCCGTCGTGCTCATCACCGAAGCGCTGCACAACGTCGACGAGCTGATCGTGGACAACCCGCACGCCGCCAAGCTGAAGATCCCGCTGCCGGGTGAGCCGGAGATGCTCGAGTATCTCAACACGCTCGCGGCGGGGCCGATCAAGGACCTGGCGGCGCGGTCGGAGGTGTCGATCGAGAACCTCGCGCGGCGGATGACCGGCGTCAGCCGCATCGGCGCGCGCAACGCGATCAGCCTGGCGCTCAACAACGGCAACACGCTGACATCAGCGTGGATCTCGCGGATGAAGAAGGAGCAGATCGAGCGGGAGACGCAGGGGCTGCTCGATTTCATCGAATCGCCCTTCACGCTCGATCACGTGGCGGGACTCGACGAGGTGAAAGCGTGGCTGCGCGAGGATGCCGAGCTGCTGCGGCGGGGGGCGCTGCACGCACTGCCGATGGGATACCTCATCGCCGGGCGCATCGGCACGGGCAAGACGTTCATCGTGAACTGCTGGGCGGGCGAACTGGGCATCCCGTGCGTCGCGTTCAAGAATTTCCGCGATAAATGGGTCGGCGCGACCGAATCCAACCTCGAGAAGATCTTTTCGATCCTGCGCGCGCTGGGGCAGGTCGTCGTGTTCGTCGACGAGGCAGACCAGATGACCGGCAAGCGCGAGGGCGGCGGCGACGACAGCGGCCTGTCCGGGCGCGTCTACGCAATGCTGGCGGCGGAGATGAGCAACACGCGCAACCGCGGCAAGATCCTGTGGGTCTTCGCCACGAGCCGGCCCGACCTGCTCGAAGTGGATCTGAAGCGGCAGGGGCGGCTGGACGTGCACATCCCGCTATTCCCGCCGCAGACGAGCACCGAAATGCACGCGCTGCTGATGGCTATCGCCAAGAAGCTGAAGTTCCCGCTCGTAGAGACGGACCTGCCGGAGCTGCCGGCGGGCGTGCAACTGGGCGGCAATGAGATCGAGGGCATCCTCGTGCGCGCCTTGCGCATTTTCGAGTTGTCGAAGGAGCCGCGTCCCCCGTTGAAAGACATCCTCAACGCGACATTCAAGGAGGTGCGGCCCAGCGCGCACACGCGCAAGCTCGAGTACATGGACCTCGTCGCCGTGCGCGAGTGCACCGATGCGCGCTTCCTCCCGCCCCATTATCGCCAGATGGCGCCCGAGGAAGTCGAGCGACGAATCAACGAGCTCCGTCCGTTCGTGTGATAGCCCATGTTGTAATACTGCATGTAAAGCCGCGGGCAGTGCCCGCGCTCTTGCATCGAGTGCGCGGGCACTGCCCGCGGCTTTACAGATAGAGGTGTCGTTTATAGTTGTTGCGACGGCGCGGGTTTGGCTACATTTGCCGCAAGTTGGTTCTGGAAGGAGCATCCATGGCGTTTTTCTCACGCATCGGACGATTGTTTCGCGGGTTCTTCGGGCTGTTCGTCACGGGGATTGAGTCGCGCAATCCGGAGGCGCTGATGGAGGCCGCACGGCAGGAATTCCGAGACAAGATGGCGAATTACAATCAGGCGCTGGCGCGGATGGCAGGCGTGGCCGAGAACCTCAAGAGCCAGGTCCGCATGAAGACCACGCGCGCGCAGGACCTGGAGCGGCGCATCATCGCCAACCATCGCGCCGGCAACATGGAGCTTGCCGGCAGCCTCGCGCGTGAATTGCAGGAGCTGAAGGCCGATCTTACGACCGACACCAACGAGCTGAAGGAAACGGAAGAGGCTTACCAGGCGAACCTGCGGCAGGCGAAGGTCGCGCAGAAGGAATTCGAGGACAAGGTGCGGAGGCTGGAAAGGCAACTCTCACAGGTGAAGATCAAGGAAGCACAGGCGGAGGCGGCGGGGGCGCTGTCGAATGTGGCCTTTAAGGTCGGCGACCTTGGCGACACGATGAAGACGGTGGAAGAGGTGCTGAGCAAGCGCTACGAAGTCTCCGCCGGCAAGGCGCGGGTTGCGCGCGACATGGTGAACATGGAGGAGGTCACCGAAAAGGAAGCCGAGCGCAAGGCGCTGGAACAGGGCGCGCTGGCGGAGTTCCTCGCCAGCCAGGGCATCGCCGCCCCGGTGACGGCCGAAGCGGCGCCGCCCACGGTCAAGGAAATGGGTCCGGCGCAGTCGCAGTCATCGTCGTAGACTTCCAGAGGCCTTACTCCCTCTTTCCGGGACTGCCGGGAGAGGGAGAAATGCGCGAGAACCATGAGCGAACAACGCACCGGCACCGGTCTGACGATCCTGGGAAAGCTGCTCACCGTCCTGCTCATTGCGGGTTTGATCGCGGGGGGATTTTACCTGATCAAATCACGCGGCGCTGGCGGCGGGAAAACCGCAGGCGGGGATGCGACGGCAAAGACGGGCGGCGACGCCAAGGGATCAGGGGCACGCGAAGCGACCGGTGGCGACGGGGAAAATGCCGCAGCCGTCCCCGCCGAGATCCAGACCGAAGTGCCGCGGCTCGATCCCGCGGCGCCATACGTTCCCAAGGACAACACCGTCCTGGTCGAGCTCTCGGAGTACGCCGGCTACGCAGGCATGATCGCGGCCAACGGCGGACTGGAACCGTCGGAAGACTCGGTCTTTTTCAAAAAGCACGGCTTTAAGGTTCGGCTGGCGCTGAGCGAAGAGGAAAGCTGGTCGAAGCTGAACCGCGGCGAGATGGGCGCATCGGCCACCACCGTCGACGTGCTGGCGGTGTATGGCAAGCAGTTCCAGGTGAACGTGCCGGCGCTGATCGGGTTCTCCCGCGGCGCCGACGCCGTCGTCGTGCGCAGCGACATCAAGCGAATCAACCAGCTCAAGGGCAAGGTCCTGGCGACGAGCCAGTTCACCGAGGCCGAGTTCTTTATCCGCTACCTCGCGCAGGAAGCGGGCATTCCCGTGACCGCCATCGCCAACGCCGGCAGCGCCCCCAATCCCGAAGCGATCAACCTCGTTTACGCTGAAGATGGCCCGGCCGCGGGCGACCTGTTCCTTGAAGACCTCAACAGCGGGGGCAATAAGCTGGCCGGGTTCGTCGCGTGGGCGCCCAAGACGACGGAGGTGGCCGAAGGCTCTGGCGGCAAGGCGCGCATCCTGACGTCCAACCGCAATCTCCTGATCATCGCCGACATCCTGATTGTCAACCGCGGGTTTGCAGAGGCGAATCCGAAGATGGTTGCGGGGCTGGTCGACGGGCTGCTGGAAGGCAATCGGATGGTGCGCGACAACCCTTCGCCGCAGACGATCGACGTCGTTGCCAACGCGTTCAAGTGGAGCGCGGGTGAGACGAAGGAGGAGCTGGCGAAGGTGCATCCGGCCAACCTGCCGGAGAACCTGGCCTTTTTCAGCGGCGCCATCGACGCTGCCGGCAGCTTCGAGGGCATCTTTCAGTCGGCCGTCCTCGCGTACGGCCGTGACATCATCAAGGACCCGGCGCCGGCGAAGCGGTTTATCGAGCTGGCGCACCTGCAGGCGCTGGAGGAGTCGGGGGCGTACAAGGACCAGAAAGTCGCCATCGCCCCGATCCGCTCGAGCGGCGCCGCGCAGGCGGTCGAGGAAAACCCGCTGCTCAGCAAGGACATCCGCTTCACGTTTGTCGCCAACAAGAGCGAGCTGGATCTGACCAAGCCGGAGAACCTCGCGCGCCTGGAGTCGATCAAGGAGATGCTGAAGGTGAGTCCCGGATCGGTCGTGCTGCTGCGCGGCCACGTCGACGATGCGCTCGTGCCGGAATTCAAGAAGCGGGGGGAATCGTTCCTGCGGAACCAGAGTCTGCGCGCCACGCAGCTCAGCCAGGAGCGCGCCGACGAAATCAAGCGGCTGCTCGTCGAGCGGCAGAACGTCGACCCCAAGCGCATCGACACGCAGGGCCTCGGCTGGGCCGAGCCGGTCGAAGGCATGCCCGCCAACACCCCGGAGGAGAGCGAGCGGCGCTCCGAGGCCAATCGCCGCGTCGAAGCGCAGTGGTTCACCCTGGAGTGAACACACCCGCGTCCCCCCCTCATCGAACACGGCGAAATCCTCCCCGTCAGCACCAGCGGCGGCGGGTATCAGAGCCGGGCGTAAGCCTATGCGAAGTCTACCGCCGCCGAGCGAGAGATCGCGCGGCGGGTTATGTCGCAATCATCCACGCACAGAGACAGGCGACTACCGCGACGACGGAAGCTAATGGAGCCCAAGCGACACGACTGGCTGCCGCGGGTCGATCGGCCGGGAAGGCAAGGATAAGACTCACCACTAATGCGGCAACGTAGACCAGCGGGTACACCGACGAACCCCAGAGGAATCCTCTGGACACCGCACTGACGAACGGACTGGCGGGCGCCCCTTGCACCGCAGCGAGGCTCATGACATTCGGCAGGAGCACGAATGGCCAGCAACCCAACGGCAACGCCGCAAACACAAGCGGCCACAGATTCGCCTGACGAGAAGGCGTCGCAGGCGTTTGGTATTCGATCGGCCCTTGCGACATAACGGACCAGCATTCAACGGCCGGCCGGGCGACGAACCGCTTTCGATTCACAAGGACCGTTCCGCCCGGCCGGTCCGTTGCAGCGACGCCGGCCCGCCGGTTACTCGTCGTCCTCGAACGGTCCCGTTCGTGCTGTCGTCTTTCCATCCGCGAACTGCCGTAGCCACACGTCGCCGTACTCTTCGCCCATGCCGCGCACGTAGAACGTGATGCCCGGGAACCCGGCGGAGACGTGCTCCATCAGCCCCTCGAAGTCGTGGGACATGAATTTGTTGAACAGGCCGTTGCCCTCCTCGAACCCGGCCCTCAGGTCCTCCAGCAAGTCATCTACGGCATAGATGCCTCGCGCCTCCAAGTAGATCCGTGCTCGGTCTAAGACGGAGTCGATCGGCGGCTCATCGGAGAACTGAAAGTCGACGTGCGTGTGGTAGCTCACGTGCGTCCTCGTCGCATAACGTAAGCCCGATCAACGGCCGGAGCCGCGCTCCGTCACCGTTGGGACTAGAGAAACCATACCCGGTTCCGGTCCGCTGCATTGGAAAACTATGTACCGCGGAGCTCGCGGGGCGAGTTGACGAGCTTGGGTGGATTCGCGATCCACTTGGCTCAAGGACGTGGCCGGTGGTGTCCGGCTGTCCTGCAAGAACTCTTTTGCCCCGGAGGTCCGCTTATGCTCATTCTCGC
>DASYWJ010000060.1:0-5322 GCA_035936155.1 Tepidisphaeraceae bacterium
GGCTACGGTGGCGGCGGCGGCGGTGGCCGACGCGGCGGCAGCGGCGGCGGTGGTGGTGGTTACGGCGGCGGCGGCGGTGGCCGTGGCGGCGGTGGCCGCGATCGGTACTAACCGGCACCCGCAAAACCAACTTGCGAACCAGAGGGTCACGGACTTCCGTGACCCTCTGGTCTGCGCGGATCGCCCTGCCGCTCGCTGCGGGGACTGTTCGATGTCGGTTCGAGCGCGACCGCCGCAGTCGCCCGCCACCCCCGGCGCTCCTGCGGCATAAGCACTACTGATCAAAATCCGACCGCGGGATGAGCCGGAAGGCGATCGTCCGTTGGCGGTCCGCGTCGTGCACACGGACGCGGTCGGGCAGGTCCACGAACCGAAGCGTGCGCCGCTTTTCCCCGGGGCCCGCGTCCTCGCTCGTCACCCTCAGCTGCGCGTATGGCTTGGGCCCTTCGGGCTTTTTCATCTCCTCGATCACGTCCTTTGGGCCAATCAGCCTCACGCCCGGCAGCGAGGTGGGGTACTCGACGGTGTACTTCTCGGCCACCGTCTTGGGCTGGTCGAGGGTGACGGTCATGGCCTGCATCTCCCAAACTTCGTCCGCTGCCCGCACCTGCAGGGTCGCATCGACCTTCGACGGAATGATCGAGATGCGCGCGTCCCGAGCCAGCGGCGGGGGCAGGGAGAGCTCCAATCCTTCAGCATCACGACTGCCAGGGGAGGCGAGCAGCGTCTCGGGGATGTGCGCGTATACCACGAGCGGCCTGGGATTGCCGCCGCCGCCCTCGCTCGCCGGCTCCAGGACGTTAAGCGGTCCGCGGACCTTGACGGTGGCGGGCTCGAAAGTGGTACTCTCCAGCACGTTCGCCGTTCCCGGCGCCGGCTCGACGCGCGCCTCGCGCTCGACGATCTGGTCCACCCTCACGTCAATGGTGTCCGGCTGGGTCCGCGTAACGGTGATGCCGTTGTGGCGGAACAGCTCGTGGTTGGCAATCAGCGAGATCGTCGGGAGCTGGTGGTCCTGGTTGGGGTTCAGTGCCGGATCGACCTGGATGCGCAGCCCCTGCGGGAATGCACCGCCGCGCAGGCGCTGCAGCACGGACTGCACCCGGGCCCGGGGGCCTTCGAGCTCGACGACGAGATTGCTGTCCTGCGGGGGCTTGAGCGTGACGAGTCGGTCCGGATCGGCGCTGACCAGCTCGAAGGGAATGGTCTCGTTCTGCTCCTTCGTGACCTGCTCGCGCTCCGCATAGACCCAGATGAGCAGCGTGAGCGGGACGACCCACAAAAGCTGCTTGAGCATCTCGATCATCTTCTCGCGCGCGAACGTGTCGGCGAACCATCGCCGCTCCGCAGCGAAGTGGTCCCGCCACGACGAGAATCGATCCGGCGCCACCGTAGTAGCGGCGAGCTTTGCGGGCTTGGGATTGTTTGGCAAATCGGGCATGGGTCTGCTCTCTGATCCCTTCTCCCGGTCTTCCGGGAGAAGGTTACGCGGCGGTGCGTGGTCACGCCGCGGCCTTGCGGACGCTCGTGCCTTCGGTTCGGCCGAGCAGCTCGGAAAGGAGGCCGCGCAGCCCTTCGGGCGTCAGCTTTCGGATCAGCTGCCCGCGCTCGGCGATGCTCACGTCCCCTGTTTCTTCCGACACGACCAGCACGACCGCGTCGCTCTCCTGCGACAGCCCGACGGCCGCCCGGTGGCGGCTTCCCAGCTCGCGCTCGAGCTCACCGCTCTCGGCCAGCGGGAATTGTACGCCGGCAAACGCGATCCGGCCCTGACTCACCACCACGCCCAGATCGTGCAGCGGGGAATTTGGCCAGAACAGGCTTTCGAGCAGGGACGCCGTCAGGTCCGCGTTGATGCGTGTGCCACTCTCGGCGATGCCGCCCAGGCCGACTTCGCGCTCGATCGCGATGAGCGCGCCGATCTTGCGGCGTGACAGGAACGTCGCGGCTTCCACCAGCGCTTCGATTTCCTCGTCGATCTGGCTCGACCACCCTCGGAACAGCCGCGTCTCGCCCAGCCGCATCAGCGCCCTGCGCAGCTCGGGCTGAAAAACGACGATGGTTGCAAATGACGCGAAGATCAGGAACTGGCGGTACAGGAACTCGATGCGATCGAGGCCGAATTGCGTACCCACCAGCGCCACGATCAGGTACAGCGAGATCAGAACGACGACGATGCCCTTGAGCATGCGCGCGCCGCGCGTCCCGCGCAGGAAACGCAGCACCCAGTACACCACCAGCCCGATCAGCAGCAGCTCGATCGCCACCACCCACCACGCATAGCTGGCGACAGCGCGCAGGAAGTTCGAAAAATTGAGCAGGTTATCTTCCATGATGCCTGACGTGGTGGTTTGCCCGTCACCGATCCCGCGCGCAACCGCTGGCGAGAGCGGCGCGCGGCGCGTTCAGGAGAACTATACAAACATATCGGGCGGGCAGCCAACGCCGCTGGCTTAGAAATCGCCTGTAGAACCCGAGCGAATCGCTTGGGTCATGCGCACGACCTGAACCATCGCCTTAACGTCATGGACACGCACCATGGCCGCTCCGTTTGCGACAGACCAGGCGACGCTCGCCGCCGTGCCGAACAGGCGCCGCGCCGGCTCGGGCTCCTCGGTAATCCGACCGATGAACCCCTTGCGGCTGGTGCCGATAACAACAGGCCTGCCGAGGCGGCAAAGGGTCCGCTGCTCGCGGAGGAGGGTGAGGTTGTGCTCCACGCTCTTGCCGAACCCGATCCCTGGGTCGACGAGGATGCGGTTGCGCTCCAGGCCCGCCGAGACGGCGACATCCATGCGCTCGCAGAGGAACTGCTCGACCTCGAGGACGACGTTGTCGTACCGAGGATTTTTCTGCATGGTCGCGGGTGTGCCCTGCATGTGCATGAGGACGATCACCGCCTTCCGGCGGGCGACCAGTGGGAACATGCCAGGATCGTCCCGGCCTGCGGAGATGTCGTTGACGACGGTCGCCCCGGCCTCCAGCGCCACCTCGGCAACGGCAGCGCGCGTGGTATCAATGGAGACGACCACCTGCGGCGCGACGGCCATGATGACGGGAACCACGCGCGCGATCTGCTCATCGGCCGGCACGGGCCGGGAGCCGGGACGGGTTGATTCCCCACCCACGTCAATCAAATCGGCCCCCTCTTCGATCATCTCCATCGCACGCGCCACGGCCGCGTCGCGCGCGGCGAAGCGCCCGCCGTCGCTGAAGCTGTCCGGCGTCACGTTCAGCACGCCCATCACGAGCGTCCGTCGACTCGCGTCAGGTAGCCAGGCATCGAGATCGGAAGGTGACATGAAGAGGGGGGAATGGTGACGCGTGACCCGTGACGCGTGACGAGGCGGAATGGCGGTTTTTTCACGTGTCACGCGTCACGGGTCACCCGCTCATTCAACCAGATTCTTCTCGAACACGACCAGGTTATCGGCGTGGGTCGAGTCCCAGCGGATGCCGACGATGTCGTACCCGAGCGCAACGGCGAAGTGGACGAACTCGCGCTGGTGATTCATGCACTCGCAGCGGATGTACTCATAACCGTGATCCTTCGCCCACGCCTGCTGCGCTTCCTGCAACTGCCGGCCGATGCCGTGGCGGCGGACGTCGGATACGACCGCGCCCAGCCAGTGGTAGAACATCCCGGGCTTCAACTCGAACCCCACCCAGAACCCGACCGGCTTCTCGTCCATCCGCGCCAGCAGGGTCAGCGCGTTGTACCGCCCCATAAATCGCCGCTTGAAGTGATCCACCTCGCGTTTCGGTCGAAAGCACGTGTTGTACACCTCTACCGCCTGCGGCAGCAGCTTGTCGTCGGCGATGATGATGTCGGCCTGGGCCAAAGCGAGGCGTCTCCTTTGCGAAGCCGCCGATTCTATCGCGTCGCGGGGCACATTGCATCGGTGGCGGGGGTGTGGAGTGGTGGTGAGGCCTTGAAGACGCGAGTGGCGCCGTCTCCAGCGCCGCGGCTGGCGCATCCTATTTCCCCGGCTCGTACTTGATCCACATCGGCGACGCCCACACCAGTTCGCCCGAGCTGGCGCCTTCCATGTCGATCACCTGTTCACCACGGACGTAGTAGTAGCTCGTCTGCCCCGGTGTGGGATTGGGATCGGTCCAGGTGAACTTCACGTCCTTCTCATTCGGCTGGGCAACGTGGACCTCCTCGTCATCCTTGATGATGGTCACTTTCGCGATCTTTTCAGCGCCAATGATGCGGATGTCGAGCGTCGGCGGCTTTGCGGTTGAAAACTCCTCCCCCATGAATCGCTGCTTACCATCAGAGGGGGTGCAGCGGACGTCGGCGATGATGTTGTCGGTGGCGCCGTAGACGCGGCGCTTCTTTATCGCCTCGAGGATCGCCTCCCGCGTCGGTTCGGTCAGGAAGACGTTGCAGTAGCTCAGGTGCGTGGAGAGGTGGTCGCTGCTGGCCTGGAATGCCAGCCGATACCCCTTCTTCAGCGCCAGGTTCACGAATCCCTTGGGCCGCCAGCCGCCGTGGCTTTCCGCCTCGGGGGTCGACTGCTTCAGCCTGGCCTCGGTGACGGCGGAGCGCGGCGAGTCGGGGCGCTCGTAATTGTTGCGATCCCCCTGGTAAATCTCGACGAACGGCTCGACGACGGGATCATTGTTGCGCCAGTCGGTGCCCATGTTGGTGGCGGATGTGTGCGACGCGCACAGTCCGTCGAAGTGGTGCAGGTACATGTAGAGCAGGTTGGTGTCGGGGGCGGGAGCGTCGACGTTCTCCTTCGAGAGCGGTAGACGCGGAAGCGAGCGGATGCCGCGCTTCGCGAACACGCAGTTGCGGTGCCCCTCCGGGTAGGTGACGCTGCGCTCGTAGGAGAACATCGGGACGAATGCGCCCGGCAGGGTGAAGAGCGTGACCGCCTTTTGCGTGATCCACCAGGAGTATTCCCGGCCGGAGCCGTAATCGTGATCGCCGTCGCCGATCCAATCGAGGTCGGCGGCATCGATGCCGTAGCGCCACATGTCCAGCAGACCGCCGTCGCCGCCGCCGTCGGGGGACAATTCGGTGTGGCGGTGGAACTCGCCGCGCCAGATGCGCAGCGTTTCGCCGTTAAGGGTGACACGGTAGTCGCGCATGGCGTTGATCGCGTCGCGCTCGGCGGCGATCGAAGGGCTGGCCGGCGCGACCTGCGGCGCTTGGATGGGGGAGAGCGCGGGCGCCGGGGGGGCGGGTGTCGGGAAATGCGCGGCGTCAACGGAGGCGACGAACAAATCGGAATTGATCTCGGCCACGCCGGCGGCGCGGCGGGCGCGGCGTGGCCCGCCCGGGGCGCCGGCCTCGGCGGCGTCGTCGCC
>DASYWJ010000061.1:0-37663 GCA_035936155.1 Tepidisphaeraceae bacterium
CGCCGCGACGGCCAGCCGCGACTGCCCCTCGTCCACCGCGCGAACGATCCGCTCCCTCAGATCCAATGAACAGGCCTCCATGCCTGACCTCCTGATTAAAACCAGTTGAGAATGCTACACGGAACGACGAAATGCTCTAACCCGGACAGGTTGCGCAGCTTACTTCGTCAATTCTGCTCGCGCCGGTCGGATGAGTTCATGCGACCAGATCGAGCGGATCGGAGCCGTTGGCGAGCTTTCGCCACATGCGGCGGAGCATGTCCTTGCGCTGTTGTTCCTGGCGGTGGGCGTCGTCGTGCTGATCGCGCGGGTGACGGCCTGGCTCGTTGTCGTTGCCGGCGTGCTGGTCCTTGGGCGACTGCTGCACCTGGAGCTTCTCGACGCTCACACCCTGCGATTCCAGCACCGCCTTGAGCTGACTGAGGCTGTGGCTGAGCAGGCGCGTGGCGTCATCGTTGGAGGTGTGGAACGAGGCGGTCATGACGCCGTCCTGCATGTGGACGCGGACCTGCAACGCGCCCAGCTCGGGCGGATCGAGGCGGATCTGCATTGAGCCGCCGTTGCTCAGCATTTGGGTCTGGACGGCAGTGACGATCTTCGAGTGGTTGGCTTCGGCGAAGTGCGCCTGCGGGGGCGGGGGCGCGGGGGCGGGGGGCGCGGCGGAAGTCAGCTGCGGCTTCGCGGGCTCGGCGGGCACGTGCAGGGCTGATGATGCGGTCGGGGTGGTCGTCACATCGGACTGAGCGTCGGCGGCGGACGAAGATGCCATCGCGTCTGCGGCGCTATCCTCAGCCAGCGGGAAGGCGCTGATCAGCCTGGGCAGCGGCTGCTTGTTGGGGTCGTCGTGGGCGGTGGAATCAGGATCGGGCGGTTCGCCATTGTCGACGGCCACGACCGGGGCGGGAGGCCGCTTCGCGGGCGCGGGCGCGATCAGCGCGGGATCGGCTTGCGCATCGTCCGGCGCGAGCGCAAGTTGATCGCCGCCATCGGCTGCGCTGAGCTGATCGAGGTCCAGCGGAATGCCGACCGTTGCGGCATCAGCATCGGCACGCGCCAGTGTGGGGCGTGCCTGCGACGGCACGTTCGGGGGGGAGGTGATCGGATCAGCGTCATCGGTCGTCGGGGCATCTGCGGCGATGGACAGGTCCGGCGCCGGGAGCGCCTGCGGCCCGACAATGGGTGTCATGGTGATCGCGCTCGGGTTGGCGTCGACCGTCGGCAACGTTGGCTCGGCAGTTGGCTCGGCGTCGTCTGTTTCGAGCGATTCGTCCGCTTCCGCGAGGGGCTGGTCGCCGTCGACGGCGGCCGGCGCGTGCGCCTGATCGGCGGGGGCGGACGACTCCGATGCTCCGGAATCTTCTGCCGGTGCGGCTTGGTTCCTGGCCGACCCGCACTTCTTTGCCGCGGCGGATTTTCGGGCTGCCGGCATTTCGGACGCGTCGGGCGCGCCCGTCTCGGCGCCTTTGGGCTCGGGCTTTTTGCGCGCTTGCGTTAGCGCACCGGCGAAGTCGGATGATTTCGCTTCCGGCGCAGTCGATCGTGTGCCGCACGATGTGCCCGACAGCTCTGAACGGGACAACAGCTCCTGGACCTTCATCACAATCCTTTATTCGTTTGTCGCCGTCTGCTCGCTCGTGCGCATCGCTTCCATGACATTCTGGATGCGGCTCACTTCGTCGAGCGTCTTGAATTCTTTGATGATCGCCGCCGCCTTGCGCGGCTGCATCGCCTGGAGATATTGCCGCATCGTCTCGTCGTCCAGGGCCATGAAGACGCGTTTCACCTGCTTGGCGGACATCGTGTTGTACAGCTGCAGGCTGTCCTGGAATCCCTTGTCGGTGGCGAGCTTCGTCGCCAGCTGCTGCTGGGCGGCGAGCTCAGTGCGGCTCTTCTCCAGCGCGATCCGATCGCGCTCCATCTGCTGCTTCGCCAGGTCGACCTGGCGTTGAAGGTCCGTCAATTCGCGCTGGCGACGATCGAGCAGGGCCATTTGCGCGTCGAATGAGCGCTGGATGAACTCGACCTGCTCGCCCGCCGTGCGTCCGGACGCTTTGGCGAGCAACTCGTCGAGGTTCGCCGCCGGCCTGGTTGTCGGCGCGTCGTGCGGGGATGGCTGCGTCGTCGCCGGATCGACCGGCGGCGGCGCGAGCACCAGCGCCTTGATCGCCCGGACTTTTTCCCGATCGAGCTGGCCCGTCTGGAACAGGTAAGCGATGCCCCCCGCCGCGGCCAGGAAGTTGATCGCGAGGGTCAGCATGATGACGCCGCCGAGCTTCTTCACGCGCTGGCCTCCGCGCTATTCGCGCGCTGCGCATCATCGCGGGCGACGCGATCCGCTTCGTCCAGCCGGTTGCGGTAGCCGATCTGCATGGCGGTCTCGTCGGTCTCGATCATCTCGTTGCGCGCCAGGGTGTCCTTCCAGCGCTGCAGGCTCCTCTCGCGGAGCTTCTCGATGATCTTGCGCTGCTTCGCCGCCTCGGCCAGCGCCGCCTGCGCGATCTCGAGCCGCTTCTGGACGGTGGCAATCTGCTGGACCAGCGCCGTGCCCTTGCGCGCCATCGCGAGGGTGAAGCGGCGATGCGCGGCCAGGAAGTTCAGGTCGAGCGGGCCGGTCAGGTGGTTGTCGCGCAGATCTGCCGTCGACGCCCGCACTGAGTCGTTCAGCGCGCGCAGCTCGATTTGCAGCCCCGTCATCTCCTGCTGGACGATCGCCAGCTCGCGCTGCCGCTGCGTCTCGACGTGCTCGCGCTGCCGGAGCACGCCGTCGAATTTGAAGACGAACTTCGCCATGTCCACCTCCTACTGCTTGACGATGGCCGCCGGCGCTGCGGCGCGCGGGGACCCCTTCGCCGCGGTCTGCGTGCGAATGAGCTTGTCCATCTGCTCGACCCACGTCGCCAGCTCTGTCACCGCCTTCTTCGCCTGATCGAGCGTGCTCGGGGCCGACGGTTCCTGCTGGAGGAACTGCACGATCCTCGGCCGGGCCTGAACGGCGAGATCGAACTCGGGATTGATGCCCGCGACGTAAGCCCCGATGTTCACCAGGTCCTCGATCTCCTGGTAGACCGCCAGGAGCGATAGCAAACGGCGTGCGCAGCGCACGTGGTCCTTGTCCGACACGTCCGCGCGCACGCGGCTGATGCTCTGGAGCATATCGATGGCGGGGAAGTGCCCGCGGTTGGCGAGTGTGCGGCTTAGCCACAAGTGGCCGTCGGTGATGCCTTTCACAGCGTCGGGGATGGGTTCGTTAAAGTCGTCGCCCTCGACCAGCACAGTGTAAAAGCCCGTAACCGAGCCGGTTTCGGTCTTTCCCGCGCGCTCGAGGATCTCGGGCAAGAGCGAAAAGACGCTGGGAGGAAACCCTTTGGTTGCCGGCGGCTCCTTGGCCGCCAGACCGATCTGGCGCTGGGCCTGGCACATGCGCGTGAGGGAGTCCATCAGCAGGAGGACATTTTTCCCCTGATCGCGAAAGTACTCGCTGATCGTGGTGGCAACTTTCGCCGCACGAACGCGCAGAAGCGGCGCGTCATCGCTCGTGCTGACGATCACCACGCAGCGCGCCAGCCCGTCTGGGCCGAGACTGTTTTCGAGGAACTCCTGGACTTCGCGCCCGCGCTCGCCGATCAGGGCGACGACCGAGACATCGGCGTCGGTGTGCCTGGCGATCTGGCTCATCAGTGTGCTCTTACCCACGCCCGGGCCGGAGAAGATGCCCATGCGTTGCCCGAGGCCGCAGGTGTGCAGGCCATCGATGGCGCGGATGCTGGTGGAAATCGGGGTGCGGATATTGGAGCGATCGAGCACGCCGACGCTCTTGCCGTCGATCCGGCGGGACTCACTTAGCGGCAGTCGGCCCTTGCCGTCGATAGGGTCGCCGAAGCCGTTAAGCACGCGTCCGAGCAGTTGCGGCGAGCACCAGACGCGCGGGGCCGACGCGATGTTCTCGATGCGATCCCCGCGCGCGACGCCGGTTGGCGCGCTGAGCGGCATGAGCAGCGTGCGCTCCCCCTGGAATCCGATCACCTCCGCGGACGAGGTGCGCCCACCGAAGCTGGCGATTCTGCACGTCGAGCCCAGCGGCAGCGCGAGCTCGGTGGCTTCGATGGTTAACCCGCTGATCGATTGCACGCTCCCCTGCACGCGCAGCGGCATCGACGATTCAACCGCATCGAGTTGGGCGGCGAGGTAGCTCATTGCGGATTGCAGATCTCGGATTGCGGATCGGGAGATGCGGGGAACTTCTCATTCCGCAATGCGCAATCCGCACTCCGCAATCCATCCCCGGGCATCAGGTCGGCGATCACGCGATCGAGCTGGCCGTCGAGATCGGCATCGATCTGCCCGCCCCGGCTGAACACGCGGCACCCCCCGGGGGCAAGCGTGTCGTCCTCGACGAGCTGCACGTGCTGGAGCGCGGGCCAGACCAGCGCGAGCTGCGGGAGCGCGTCGAGAAAATATTGCTTCTGCGAGGGGTGCAGGGCGATGCGGACGTCGGCGGAAGCGACGACGAGCTTCATCGCCTCGTTCAGGTTCGCGGTCAGCACCTGCGGGTCGATCAGCCCCTGCCGCTTGGTGACGCGCTGCGCGATGGCGACGGACAGGTCGATCACCTCCATCAGGGCTTCAGCCTGGAGCTGCTGGCGCGATGCGTCGAGATCGGCCGCCGCTTCGGTCAGGGCTTTGGTGAGATTGGCCAACTGCGTGCGATGCTCGCTGAGGGCCTGCTGCGCGCCGCTTTTCCGCCCCTCTTCCAATCCCTTCACCAACCCCTCGCGCTTTCCCTCCACCAGCCCCTCGACCTTCGCCGCCGCCTTCAGGTTCTCCGCTTCCTTCTGTGCCTCGATGAGCAGTCCCTCCGCCCGCTCCTTCGCCCGGTTCATCAGCGCGCGGGCCTGCGTCTCGATGTCCTTCATCGAGAACGGGATCATGGCCACGGGGGCGTTGGCGGATTTGATGAGGCCCATCAGAAAGCAGGCACGGAGGCACGAAGGCACGGAGGCACGAAGGGGGCACGCACATTTGCCTTACCCTTCGTGCCTTCGTGCCTCCGTGCCTTCATGCCTTCCTTAAACAACCATTTCCTTCTCCCCGCCCCGGCCGGCGATGATGATGTCGCCGGAGTCCTCGAGGCGGCGGACGATGTCGACGATCTTCTGCTGCGCCTGTTCCACGTCGCTCACGCGCACGGGGCCCATGAACTGCATATCTTCCTGAATCAGCTGGCTGGCGCGCTCGGACATGTTCTTGAAGATCTTCTGCTTGAGGTCCTCGCTCGCCGTCTTCAAGGCCAGCGACAGCGCCTCGTTGTCGACTTCCTTGAGCACCGACTGAATGCCCTTGTCGTTGACGAGAAGAATGTCCTCGAAGACGAACATGAGCCGGCGGATCTGCTCGACGAGGTCCGGGTCCTCGGCTTCGAGACCCTCCATAATCCCCTTCTCCGTTGATCGATCGGCGAGGTTGAGGATCTCGGCGACCGTGTCGACGCCGCCGGCTTTTTCGAAGGTCTGGCTGACGATGTCGGAGAGGCGGTGCTCAAGGCCGCGCTCGACTTCCTTGATCACCTCCGGGTTGGTCTGCTCCATGTTGGCGATGCGCTTGACCACCTCGATCTGCTTCTGGCTGGGCAGACCGACCATGATCTCGCTCGCCTTCTGCGCAGGCAGGTGGGCGAGGATCAGGGCGATCGTCTGGGGGTGCTCATCCTGGATGAAGGTCAGGAGGTTTTCCGATTCGGCCTTCTGCAAAAACGAGAACGGCGTGGTCTGCACCTGCTGGGTGACCTGCTTGATGACGCGCGAGGCGTCGTCTTCGCTGAGCGACTTGCGCAGCAGGCTCTTGGCGTACTCCAGGCCACCCTCGCTGAGGTAGGAATTGGCGAGGGCGAGGTTGTAGAACTCGCCGAAGATGTCTTTTCGCGTTGCAAGCGAGATCTCGCCGATCGACGCGATCTCGCGCGAGACTTCCTCGACGGCTTCGGCGGGAAGCCGCTTGAGGATCTCCGCCGCCTGGTCCTGTTCCAGCGACAGGAGCAGGATCGCGGATTTTCGGACGCCATTGAGATCGGAGGGCATAAGTTGCTAGTTGCTAGTTGCGGGTTGCTGGCTGTTAGCGAGGCAATGCCTATGCCTCACTAGCAACTAGCAACTGATCTCCTACGTTCTGTTCAACCACCGCTTCACGAGGTTCGCCGCGGCGTCGGGGTTCTCGCCGACGAGGGTGGACACCTGGTCGAGCATCTGCTGTGTGCGGACGGCGTCCTCGTCGAGCTCCATGCCGTCGAGCATCTGACTGGTGTCGCCGACGATGCCGGCAATGTCGGGCATCCCGTCGAGATGCGGCGTCTCATGCGGCGCCGCCGCAGCGGCGATCACCGGCGCGGGAGTGCTCTTGCGGACCATCATCGAGACCATCAACAAGCTGATCACCGCCAGCGCGCCGATGGCGATTTCCTTTCCGTAGCTGCCAAGCGACTGCGCGATAGCGCCGGGCGGGGCGGCATTGGCGGCAGCGAGCAGCGGCGGAGGCGAGTCGTCGTACATCGCGACGGCGACCAGCGATCGGTCCTCGATGCCGGTTGTGCGCACGACATCGTCGCGCATCCGCTCCACCTCGGCGTCGATGATGGGCTGCAGCGCCGCGAGCGTCGGCTCGGCCGTCGAGGCGGTCGTGTTCTTGAACACCCGCAGGAAATAGCTGCGCGGGACGCGGACGGCCGCGGAGGCGACGGAGAAATTCCCTGCGGGCCTGGAGGAGACTTCCGTCTTGGTGTCCACGACGTTCTCGAAATCCGTTTCGTTCTCCTCGCGCGAGCGCTCGCCCCCCGCCACCATCGCCGGCGCCTGATCAATCGACGCGCCCGTGTTGGGCACGGCCCCGGGCTCTCCAGCGCCCGCGACAGGGAGCGGTTCGGTCTCGGTGATGTTGCTGGTGCGCTTTTCCTTCTGCTGGATGCGGTCGTGCGTCGTGCTCTGCGTCTGCGTGCTTGTTGTGTTAACGTTCACCACCACCTTCACAAGCAGTCCGTCGATGTACGAGTAGAAGCTCTGGACCTTCTCCTCGTAGTAACGCTCCTGGCTGGCGAGGAAGTCGCTGACCTCGTCGGCGCCGGGCGAGCCGTCGGTGTCGGAGGTGACGCGGTAGCGCTTGTGGCCGATCACAACGGCGGTGTTCTTCACCGACAGGTGCTGCTGGGCGCCGGCGACGAGCGTTGCGGCGGCTTCGGCGATCTTGCGGTTGCCCACCCCGCCGTCCTTCATGGTGATCGCGACCGACGCCGAGGCATTGTTGCTCAACCCCACGCGGCGAGGGCCCGCCGGCTCGATCAGCACGACCGCCTCCTTGACGCCGGGAAACCCCCTGCGGATGACGTTCTGCAGCGTCCGTTGCTTGCCCTCTTTGAACAGCGCATCGGTCGTCCCCTGTGCCATGAATGAATTCAGCTGCTTGCTGATCGCGTCAAAGCCGCTGGCGGAGTTCTCCGGGAGAATGTTGGCGAACGCCAGCGACGCCAGCGCTTCGTCGCGGCGGTCGGTGGGGACGAGCACCAGATCACCATTGACCTTCGACGGGATGCCCATCGACTTGAAGTGTGCCTGCACCCGGCCAATGTCCTCCTGCGAGAACGGCTGCGGGAGCACCGGCTCCATCTCGGCCGTGCCGGCGTAGCGCCCCCACCACAGCAGCGTCATCACCATGATGGCAACGAGGCTGCCCGTGAGCATCTTCTGGCTGGCATTGAGCCCGCCAAGCTGCTGCTGGATTTTGTCGAGCTGTCCCTTGAGGAAGTCCATTTTTGCAGCCCTCCTGGCTGCGTCGCGCGCGGGTCTCCGACCCGTGTGGCTTCGGTTTTCTAACCCCCTCTCCCGGTACTCCGGGAGAAGGGACCAAAGATCACACTGAGATGTTCTTGATCTCGTCGTATGCGTCCATCAGCTTGCCCCTGATGGCCAGGAGCGTCTTGAACGCGATGTCGGCTTTTTCCATCGCCGTCATCACGCCGGTGACATTCTCCGTCTGTCCCGTCGCCAGGTCTTCCACAGCACGGCTGGCGTCCTGCTGCAGCTTGGAAACCTCGTCGATTTGATTCTTCAGCATATCGGCAAAGCTCGAACCGCCCGCGCCAGCAGCGCCGGGCGTCTGCGCGGGCGTGATGCCCCCGCCCGCAAGCTCGCCGAGACTCAGGTTGTTGTTGGCTCCGTCGATCATAAAACAGGTGCTAGTTGCTGGTTGCTAGTTGCTAGTAAGACTTTTCTTCACCAGCAACTGGCAACTACTCCTAAGCGATCAGTCGCAGCGACGCATTCAGCATCGCTTTGCTGACTTCCATCATCGTGACGTTTGCTTCGTACGCGCGGCTGGCTTCCAGCGCGTTCACGTATTCCATGGCGAGATCGATGTTCGGGTAGTTCACGTAACCTTCACCGTCGGCGTCGGGGTGGCCGGGCTCGAAGCGCCGCTGGAATGGCGACTGGTCGAGCTTGATGTCCTGCACATGGACCCCCGGCTTTTCGGAGTTGCCCGGTTGACCCGGCGCGAACACAGCGAACCGCCTGCGATACGGGATCGGCTGGCCCTGTGCGTTGCGCGTCGTATTCGCGTTGACGATGTTGCCCGCAATCGTATCCATGCGGGTGCGCTGCGCTTGCAGTCCGCTGGCGCCCATGTCGAGTACATCGAACATCGATCAACCTCCCATAGGGGCGACGCTCGCGTCGCCCAGGGCGAAACAAGTCTCGCCCCTACGTAATCCGTTCACGCAGCGCATTCTCCAGTGACGCGAACTGCTTCTTCAGCAGCTCGACCACCATGTTGTGCATCAGGGCGTTCTTCGCCTGATCGCTCATGAGCTGTTCCATCGACCGGTTGTTGCCGTCGTGGGACAGGATGCCGCGCGCGGGGTTCTCCAGCGCGCCGTCGATGTCGCCGAAGCCGATCGCGCCCGGCGGGCCGTTGCGCCGGTCCGCGACGCGCCGGCGGAGCATGCCCCGGAACTTCTCCAGCGACATGTCCTTCTGCTGGTAATCCGGCGTGTCCACGTTCACCACATTCTCCGCGATCAGCCGGTGACGCTGAGCCGTGAACTCGAGCGTTCGCTCGAGCAACGGCGCGTTTCCCTGGTTGAGCAGTCGCTGGATGAACATAACAGTACCTTCTCATCAAAGACCGTGCCGCATGTGAGGTTTGCGGTCTATGGTTCAAAGTCTCAGGGAAAAGCAGACCTTTCCCTTCTGCCTTCACGTCGCGATCCCAAACCTCCAACTGCACGATGAGGCAACTTCCGCGCGTGTTGCGCAATTCATGCGCCCACCTCGACCGGCTCGCCTTCCTCCCGCCAACGCTTCAGCTTCATCCCCAGCGTCCGCACACCGATGCCCAGCGCCGTCGCTGTCTTGATGCGATGGCCTTTGAACTGTTCGAGTGTGCTGAGGATCACCTGCTTCTCGATATCGGCCAGCGGCTTTCCCGCGAGGATCTCAGCGGCGGCGGTCGTGCTCCCGCGGATTTTGAGCCACGGCTCGATCGTCTCGGCCTGGATCACGCCGGGTGCTGTCTCCAGGACGGTCGCCCGCTCCATAATGTTCTGTAGCTCGCGCACGTTGCCCGGCCAGGGGTACTTCTGCATGACCCGGATCGCCTCGGGCTCGATGTGCCGGAAGGCGTTCTGCTCGCGCTTGGCGACATTGTGCAGGAAGTGTCTACAGAGCTCTGGAATGTCCTCCACGCGCTGCCGCAGCGGCGGGAGATCGATCGGGACGACGTTCAGCCGGTAGAACAGGTCGCGGCGGAACTTTCCATCATCAACGGCGACTTCCAGATCGCGGTTCGTCGTCGCGATGACGCGCGCATCAACGGTTTGGGTGAGGCTGCTGCCGACACGCTCAAAGGCGCTCTCCTGGAGCACGCGGAGCAGCTTGGCTTGCAGGGCGGGCGCGATTTCGCTGATCTCGTCGAGCAGCAGCGATCCGCCGTCGGCCAGCTCGAAGCGGCCACGGCGCATCCGGTCGGCGCCGGTGAAAGCACCCTTCTCGTGGCCAAACAGCTCGGATTCCAGCAGGTTTTCCGACAGCGCCGCACAGTTCACCGCGAGCATCGGGCGATCCTTGCGGTCAGATGCGTTGTGGATGGCGCGGGCGACGACTTCCTTGCCCGTGCCGCTCTCGCCGCGGATGAGGACCGTCGCGTTGCTGCGGGCGACGAGATCAATTTTCTTCCGCACTTCAGCCATCGCTTCGCCGCTGCCGATCAGCGGGCGCGGACTGGAGACCTCGGCCATGCTTCGCAAAGCCTGGTTCTCGCGGATGAGCCGGTTGTGCTCCAGCGTGCGATCGACGAGGTGCTTGATCTCTTCGCCGTCGAAGGGCTTCTGGATGTAGTCATACGCGCCAAGCTTCATCGCCTCGACGGCGGTACTGACGGTGGCGAACGCCGTCATGAGCACGACGGGCATCTCCGGCCGGAGCTTTTTCGCCTCCGCCAGCAGCTCAATGCCGGTCATTTTCGGCATCTTCAGATCCGTGATCATCAAATCAAACCGCCCGCCGTTCAGACGCGCGACCGCGGCAGCGCCATCGGTGGCGGCAATCACCTCATGCCCCTCGCGCACGAGGGTGGCGGCGAGGGAATCCCGCATCATGTCCTGATCGTCGACGACGAGAATTCTTGCCATGGTCGCTTCACTCCTGACTTTGTGACACGTGACTTGCCCCGCTGGTCACCTGTGACGCGTCACACTCGGATCTCGAATCGGGCGCCGCCATCCGGCGGGTTGGTCACGCTGATCGTCCCTTCGTGCGCCTCGACGATGCGATGCACGATGGCGAGCCCGAGGCCCGTCCCATTGTCCTTCGTCGTGAAAAACGGGTTGAAAACCTTGTCGAGGATCGCCGTCGAGATGCCTGGCCCGCTGTCGCGTACGACCAGATGAAACTGCCGTGCACCGGACTCCGGCGCGGGCGGTGCGAAGGTCACCGAGACGCTGCCGCCGGTCGGGGTCGCGTCGGCGGCATTGAGCAGCAGGTTGAGAAGCGCCTGCCCGATGAGGATCGGGTCGATCTGGACCGGCAGCGACCTTGGGCCGTTGACGGTGCACACGATATCGCGCGCGAGCATTGCGTTCTCCGCCAGCTCGACCGCCTCGGCAACAACTTCGGATAAATCCGCTTCCGTCACGCTGGCGGTGATCTCCCGCGTGAAGTGCAGCACCTGGCTCACGAGCGATTCCAGCCGCTTCACGCCGGCGGAGATCTTCGTGACGAGCTGTAGCGATTCGGCGCGCTCGGCGACGTCCTTGGCCAACAGCGATGCGTAGAGCTGGATTCCGCCGAGCGGGTTGCGGATCTCGTGCGCCATTCCCGCGGCCATCTCGCCCAGCGCCGCGAGGCGATTGCGGCGCTCCAGCAGCCGGTTCTTCTCCGAGAGCTCGCCACGAAGAGATTCCACCGTCTGCTGGAGCTGATCATGCGACTGTTGCAGACGGTCCGTCACTTCGCTGTATGCCATGATGATCCGCCCCAGCTCTTCGATGCGCTGGGCGGTGGCGACGGGCGAATTGGCGGGCGCGACGCTCATCGTGAGATGTCCATCCGGGACTGCCGCGGACCATACGCGGCGGCGGCGTAATTCCGATTCACCTGTTTCGCGGCCGATGCCTGACTAATCTGCCGGCCAAGGTTCAACTTCCGCTGCTGGAGCACGAGCGCATCGTTCCGATCCGCCGCGGTGATCTCCTCGAGCAATCGGCGCGTCTCCGCCAGCGAAGTCTCCGCGCGCACGCGATCGGCGGCATCAAGGCCGTCAAGGTATCCGCTCCAGTGCTTCTTCTGCGGCCCAACGAGCACTTCCAGGCGTCCAATGTCGTTGAGCACCTCCTGCCGCTTCTGGAGGATCTCCAGCAGCTGTTCCGTCTGCCCCTGCTGCACGTGCACGTGCTGCAACTCAGCCAGCTTGGCCAGCCGCCGGTAGCAGGCGACCTGCTCTTCGAGGGCGAGGATGGTGTCTTCGGTGACCATAGTTGCTGGTTGCCAGTCGTCAGTTGCCAATGAGATGCCACTGCCTTTCTGGCGAGTGGCAGCTAACAAGCGGCAACTCCTTTCCATCACCACATGCCCGCCGCACTCGTCCACTTCAGCCACTGTTCCCAGTAGGCCTTGGGCATCGTGAACCCGCCGTCGGCGAACGAGTCAGTGGGCATGCGACGCAGCAGCCACTTCGCCCGCTCGTTGGCGGTTTTGGCTTCTTCGATTTTGCCGAGGGCGCAGTACGAGTTGACGATCTGCACGTAGGCCGCCAGGGCGGAGGGGTCGTCCTGATAGCGGAAGGCGGCGGCATCATAGAGGCGGATCGCTTCCTCGTAGCTGCCCAGGTCGTAGACGCAATCGGCGCGGTAGAAGTGGCTGAGCTTGTGATAAAGCTTGTCGTTGTCGGTCGTGGGCGCGGTGACGCGGTAGAACTCGATCGCCTGGTCGTACAGCCCGCGGGCCTTGGCGAGGCGCTCGCGCTTCGCGGCAAGTGCTTCGGCGGCTTCGGCGGCGCCGGTCCTGGCGGTCGGGTCGGCTGACGCGAGTCGGGCGTCGAGCAATCCCGCGCTCTTGCGGTAGCTGTCGCCGATGAGGAACAGCAGTTGGCCGAGCCGCTCGTCCTTCGGGTATCGCTGCGTCAGCTCCTCGAAGCGCCCGACCGCTTCCTCAAACCGACCCATCCGGTAGTACAGCTGCGCCAGCTCGAACAGCGCCTGGCGGAACTCCTCGGCTTCCGGCGTGAGCAGCGGGTTATTATCGACCACCGCGATCAGCACCTGCTCGGCCTTGGAATAGTCCTCCGGGCCCTTCGCGATGTACGCCTGCGCCAGCGGCACGCCCGACTTGCTCGCCGCGAGCGTCTGGCCGTAGCGGAACTGGTTGCGCTTGTAGGCATCGATCGCCTTGTCGAACTGCCCGGCGGCGCGGTACGCGTTTCCAAGGCGGAGCAGGGCATCGGGCGTCAGTGAATCGTCCGGACGCTCGACGACAAACAGCTCCAGCGCCGACACGACGCAGTGCAGGTTGGGGGCGCGGTCGTACAGGTCGATGCCCTTCCACAGCGCTTCGCCGTAGCCCTTGTCGTCGGCAAGGGTGAGCTGGCGCGAGTAGGCAACGTATGCGTCTCCCGCCTTGGTGCGGTACTCACGGATGGACTGCGAGCGGCGGACGCGCTCGACCGGCGTGGCGTCGGCGATCGTCCGATCCACCTGGTCGGCGCGGCGCTCGTATACGTTCGCCAGCCGCGCGAAGAACGTGGCCGGCGGATCGGGCTGAAGCTGCTGCTCGTACGCCAGCACTTCCAGCGCGCCCTGGTAGTTCTGCTTGGCCGTAAGCACCTCGGCCGCCTGGCGCAGACTCGCCAGCGTGTCGGCCTTGAGGCGCTCGCGCGACGGCTTGGCGCCGATGTGCTCGACGAGGTCGTGCAAGTCCGTCAGGCCGGCGTCGTCTTCACCCTGGAGAATGCGGCACACCCCGCGACCCAGACGCGCCAGCGGCGCGACCCGGCTGTCGGGGTGGCTGACGAGCACGACCTGATAGAACGAATTTGCCTGATTCGCATCGCCGCGGTCCTGGTAGATTTTGCCGAGGACATACGCGGCCTCCCCATCGAGCGGGTGCTGCACGCGAAGCTGCTCGCGGGCCACGCGCAGGTAACGTTCGGCATCGTCGTTGGCGCCGAGCTTCCAGGCGCAGTAGCCGAGGCGGTAGTTGACCTGGCCCTGGGCAATCGGGTCGGTGTCAAGCTTAATCGCCTTGGCAAGCAGCTCGCGCGCCTGCACGAATTCGCCACGGTCGGCCAGCAGCTGGGCCTTCTCGCCGAGGGCCCAGGCGCGCTCGCTGTCGGTCAGTTCCTGCGACGCGAGATACTCGTCGATCGACGTCTCAGCCGGCAGCGTGTCGTCCTGCGCCATCTGCATGGCGATGACCTTGCGCTGAAGCCGCAGGGCGTGCCCCGGCGTCATCGCAATGGCGTGACGATAGTGGGACAGCGCATCGCTGGGGCGGTCGAGGGCTTCGTAGCTCTCGCCCAGCCGGCGGTGCATCTCGCCCGTCGGCTTGATGCCCTGGGCCAGCGCGATCTGCGTCTGTTCGATGATGCGCGCATGGTTGGCGGGGATGTTGATGCGCTTTTGCTTCTGTGCGGCTTCGATGCCTTCGGCCAGGAGCAGGTGAATCGTGGCTTCGCTCTCGCGGGGGAGTTTTTCGGTGGTGAGCAGCCGGTTGAGCTGCTCGATCCCGGCTTCGGGGCGCTCGTTCTTGAAATAAACGCGGGCGACGTCGATCTTCTGGTCGATCGTCAGGCCGGGCTGCGGATCGATGAACAGATAGGCGGCGTAGCCGAAGAGGCCGAGCGATATCAGGAGCAGCGGAGCCTGCCAGAGGTGTGCGAGCGAACGCTTGCCGCGAGGTCCCATTGGCTTCCCTGCCCTTTCCCGACGCGCCAGTCATCCTGACCAGGCGGATCACACGGCTTGGCAATCCATCGCCGCGGCGTGTGATCAAAATCGACCTAAAACACTGCCTATGCCTGCGAACGTCCATTGCCCGTACGTCCGAGGTTCAGCGGAATCCTAATTCCTTTTTTCTTCAACGCAAGACAGAAGTGCCCGGTTCATCAAAAATCCACAATCGCACCGATGGCGCCGCGCCCACGAGAGAACCAGCCGCAGAAGGCGCTGCGGACGCAAGGCAGAACAGCAACACGATTGAATTTTCCGTTGACCTTATTCGCGCGGGGGCTGGCGCTTTTAGTGCTGGTTGTTCAGCTCGGCTGCCTAAAATTGCCCCTATGACCTCTGTTCTGCGCTCCAGTCGCCGGCGGTATGAAGCCTATCGAGAGCGGGTGAAGCGACGGAAAAACGACCCCGGCGCGACCGGTGATGTGGCGCCCGTCACGCCGGTTGCCGCGGCTGTCGAACACGGGCGAAGCAACCGGCGGACGCGCACACGTTCATTCCGGGTGCTGTTCGTACAGTTCTGGTCATTGCTGCGCGGGCACCGGCGGCTGTTCATCCCGATCCTAATCGCGCTCAGCATCTCGACGCTGCTCGGGCTCACGCCGATGTACGGCACAAAGATCGTGTTCGACGGCGTGCTCTCTCCCGAACCCGTCGAAGGCGCGTTTCCCGAATGGATGCCCCTGCCGCAGGGGCGGCGGGAACTGCTGACGTTCGTCGTGATCGCCATGGTGGTGCTGTCGGCGCTGGCCGAGGCGTTTGGCCTGTGGAGCCGCTGGCAGGCTACGCGTATGACCAAGCGCGTGCAGGTCTCCGTGCGCAAGCGCGTCTTCGACCACGCCGTTCGCCTGCCGCTGCACCGCGTGTACGACCTGAAATCGGGCGGCGTCGCCTCGATACTGCGCGAAGACGCCGGTGGTGTCGCCGAGCTGATCTTCTCGATGCTCTACAACCCCTACCGTGCGGTCCTCCAACTGCTGGGCAGCCTCGCGATTCTCGTGTTCGTCGACTGGCGGCTGCTGCTGGGGGCGCTGGCGCTGCTGCCGATCGTGTGGTTCACGCACCGGACGTGGATCGGCAGGATCCGCCCGCTCTTCCGCGACATTCGCTCGACGCGTCAGCAGATCGACTCGCACGCCACCGAAGCGTTCGGGGGGATGCGCGTCGTGCGCTCGTTCTCGCGCCAGCGCGGCGAGGCGGCAACGTTCACGCGCAGCGGGCACCTCATGGCACGGCAGGAGATCTTCGCGTGGTGGTGGATGCGCGGGGTCGACCTCGCCTGGTCCATCCTCATCCCGCTGGCCTCGGCGCTGCTCCTGTACTTCGGCGGCATGAGAGTCCTCGCGGACATGGAGCGGGTGAACGCGGGGCTGATCTTGCCGAAAGACGCGTTAACCGTTGGAGACCTCGTCATGTTCCTGGCGTATCTTGCAGCCCTGCTCGGGCCCATCGCTGCGCTGGCCGGCAGCGCAACGGCGCTGCAGAACAGCCTCTCGGGGCTCGACCGCGTGCTCGACCTGCTCGCCGAGCCGCTGGAGATGCCCGCATCCCCCGACGCGATCCACGTCAGTCGCGAGACGGTTCAGGGGCGCATCACGTTTCGTGACGTGTCCTTCGCCTACGCCGGCTCGGCTGCGCCAGTGCTCCACCGGATCAACCTCGACGTGCACCCGGGCGAGATGATCGCCCTCGTCGGCCACAGCGGCGCCGGCAAGACGACGCTGTGCAATCTCGTCGCCCGCTTCTACGACCCCACGGCCGGCGCCGTCATGCTCGACGGCATTGACTTGCGCAAGAGCACGGTCGAGAGCTACCGACGGCTGCTCGGCATCGTGGAGCAGGACACGTTCCTGTTCGACGGCACGATCGCCGAGAACATCGCCTACGGCCGCCGCGGCGCGACGATGGCGCAGATCCAGCAAGCGGCGCGGCTCGCCAATGCGCACGAGTTCATCACTAGCCTCCCCGGCGGCTACGGCGCGGTGATCGGCGAGCGCGGCGTCAAGCTCTCCGGGGGACAGCGCCAGCGGTTGACCATCGCCCGCGCCATCCTCGCCGATCCCAAAATCCTCATCCTCGATGAAGCCACCAGCAATCTCGACACCGAATCCGAGCGCCTCATCCAAGGCAGTCTGCGCACGCTGATGGCCGGGCGCACGAGCTTCGTCATTGCCCACCGCCTGAGCACGATTGCCCACGCCGATCGCATCCTCGTGCTCGAGAACGGCCGGATCGTCGAACAAGGCCGACACGAGGAGTTGATGAGCGTAAGCGGGCGGTATCGAGCGATGGTCGACTTGCAAACGAGCCCGCCACCCGCGCCGCCGGTGCGAGCATCCACTGAGACCGACGAGGTCGAGGTCGAGGCGGCAGTGGAGTGAACGGATTGGCGTCCGCGGGTGACAGATTCCGCCGCCCCGTCAGAATGACGCGGCTCTCGCGAAATCGCACATCGTCAGACTTCTCGGACATCGATGCCACCTTTCAGCTGCTTGCACGAGCCCTGCCCGCGGCCGCCGAAGGGATCCCCGGGCGGGGCCGGTTTTGCGCGTCGCAACATCTCTCGATCCTTCGGCGTATAACAACGCAGATGCCCCAGTCCCGCCTCCTGATTCCTGCCGCGGCCCTGCTCGTTTTGGCCGCGACGACGGTGAGCGTTCGCAGCAGCGACGTCAGCGCCGGGGGTCCCGTTGCCGCTTCCGAAACCCCCGCCACCGCCCCGGCGGGTGAGTTTCACAGGACCGTCCTGCCCTTGCTCCAGAAGTATTGTTACGAATGTCACGGAGACGGGATGGACTCCGGGGACCTGGAGATGGACTCATACAAGTCCCTCCAGGACATGCGCAACGACATCAAGACCTGGCAGAAGGTCCTGCAGTACGCGCGAACGCAGACGATGCCCCCGCCCAAGGCGGACCAGCCGACGCAGGCGGAGCGCGACGCGCTCGTCGAGGCGCTTCATCGTGAGCTGTATCAGATCGACCCTGCGAACCCCGACCCCGGCCGCGTCACCGTGCGACGGCTGAACCGCTCGGAGTACCGCAACACGATCCGCGACCTGATCGGCGTCACCTTCGACCCCACCATCGACTTCCCGCAGGACGACACCGGCTACGGTTTCGACAACATCGGCGATGTGCTGACCCTTCCCCCCATGCTGATGGAGAAGTACCTCGCGGCTGCGGAGCGCATCCTCGACGGGGCGATCCCGACCGACTCGATGGAGAGCCGCGAGCGCCGGGTCGCGGCCAATCGGGCGCAGCGCAGCAACAAGCCGTCTGCGGACGACGGATCGGCGGCGGAGTGGGTGAAGCTGTCCAGCCGCGACGAAGATCGGCTCAGCGTCGCCGTTCAGGGCCCGACGCGCGCGGACTACCTCGTTCGCGTCCTGGCGTACGCCCAACCGTACATCGACAAGGAAGCGGCGGCGACGATGCGGCCGATGTCCGATGAAGATGCGGTGCTCGCACCAGCGAAGCCAATCCGATTGTCGATCTTCACCGGCGACGCGCTGGCGGCGGAATTGGATATCACGAGCAGCGCCCAGCGCCCGCGGTGGTACGAGGCGCGCGTGGGCGTCGGCGCCGGGAGCACATCCATCCATGCAGTCGCGCGGCGCGACCACCCGCCGACCACCCTGCCCGTCAACGCAGGCCGCATCGGCCACGAGCAGCCGGGCGACATCTTTGTTAAGGAAATCGTCATCGAAGGTCCCCTGCAGGGCGCCGTCCGCCGTGTCGCCAACGACCGGCTTCGGGCGAGCGGGCACGGCCAGCGCAATGGCGAAATCGTCTTCCTGCCCCAGACCGGCGACGAAGCTTCCGCGAGCGTCGAGATTCGTTCCTCCGGCGACCACCTCGTCCGCGTCCAGGCCTGCGCCGATCAAGCGGGCGACGAGCCGGCGAAGATGGAGCTGCTGGTGGACGGAACCGCCGTGGCGAGCTTTGACGTCACCGCGCCCGCGGGCATCAAGCCGTCGCCGCTGATCAAGGGGCTGGCCAAGGGCGCGGATCAGCCGCTGTTTCGCGTGCACGAGGTGCGGACGACGCTCGGGGCCGGGAAGCGGAAGCTGGCGGTGCGGTTCCTCAACGATGCCTGGTTCCCCGATCATGAAGAGCCCAACCTGCGCGACCGCAACCTGTACGTGCAGGACTTGGAGATCGTGGATCTCGCCTCACGGCCCCTCCCGCCACCGATGACGCCGCCCATGCGCGAGCTGTTCGTGAAGCACGCCGGTCCCGCCGCCGCCGCCACGAACGCGCCGATCGAACATGATGCCCAGGTGGCGCGCAAGCTGCTCGACGAATTCACACGCCGCGCCTGGCGTCGCCCGCCGGCGCCGGAGGAGCTCGATCGGGTCATGCAGCTCTACAACCTGGCGCGCGAGCACGGTGAAAGCTTCCACGCGAGCGTCAAGCACGCGATGAAAGGCGTGCTCGTCTCCTCCAGCTTCCTTTTCCGCGGCGAACCGTTGCTGGCGCATCGCGCGGGCGCGGACACCGAACCGAAGAAGCTCGCCCAGCCGATTGGCGAGTACGAGCTCGCATCGCGCCTGTCGTACTTCCTCTGGAGCAGCACGCCGGATGACGAGCTCCTGCGCCTCGCCGAGCGCGGGGAGCTGCGCAAAAACCTTCACGCGCAGGTGAAGCGAATGCTTGCGTCGGATAAATCCGAGGCGTTTGTCGACAACTTCGCCGGGCAGTGGCTGCAGTTCCGAAACCTTGACGCCGTCCACCCCGATCGCAAGATGTTCAAGGTCTACACCGACCGGTTGCGCGACGCGATGATCAGGGAGACGCGGCTGTTCTTCACGCACATCATGCGCGAGGACCGCCCGTTGATGGACGTTCTCACGGCCGACTACACGTTCGTCAACGAGCTGCTCGCCAGGCATTACGGGCTGAGCAACGACGTGAAGGGCAATGATTTTCGGCGCGTCTCGCTGGCGGGGAGCCCGCGCCGGGGCGTGATCACGCACGGGAGCGTGCTGACGCTCACGTCCAATCCGACGCGCACGTCGCCCGTCAAGCGCGGCAAATGGGTGCTGGAGAACCTGCTGGGTTCTCCGCCGCCTCCGCCGCCTGCCAACGTGCCGCCGCTGGAAAGTGAAGCCCGTCAGTTGACCGGCACGCTGCGGCAGCGGCTCGAGCAACACCGTGAAAGTAAGGCGTGCGCATCCTGTCACGCGCCGCTCGACCCGATTGGCTTCGGATTGGAGCATTTCGACGCGATCGGCGCGTGGCGCGAGAAGGACGGCGACGCTCCGGTCGATGCGACCTCCGCGTTCGTCAACGGCCCGACATTCAACGGGTCCATCGAGCTGGTCGAATTGCTGGCGAAGACCCGCGGCAAGGATTTCTACCGATCAGTGGTCGAGGCATGCCTCACGTTCGCGCTGGGACGCGGCGTGGAGCCGTATGACCAGCCGGCGGTCGAGCGGATCGTGCGGGATTTGCAGGCGAATGACGGCAAGTTTTCGACCCTGGTTCAGGGTGTGGTCGACAGCGTGCCATTCCAGATGCGGCGGGCGACGGAAATGTCGCCGGGCAGTTCAGCGCAAGCCGAAGAGGGTGGTATAAGGGACTGGGTCAATGGCTCTGAGTAGCCGCTGGAGGTTGCAAGCGTGAGCGCGAAGTGGCACGTACATCGGCGGACGTTTCTGCGGGGACTTGGCGCGGCCGTCGCGCTGCCGGTGCTCGACGCCATGGCGCCGTCGCTGGCTTCGGTCACGCGGGCGGCCAGCGCCGCCACAGGCGGCGCCGCAGGGGGAGCGCCTTTCCCGAAGCGCATGGCGTTCGTGTACGTTCCAAACGGCGTAACCATCCCCCACTGGACGCCCAAGGCCATCGGCGCCAATTACGAGCTGCCGCGCATCCTGCAGCCGCTGGCGGCCCATAAGCACGACTTCAACATCCTCAGCGGCTTCGCCCAGAGCCAGGGGTTGGCGCTGGGCGACGGCGCGGGGGATCACGCCCGCGCATCCGCCAGCTTCCTCACCGGCGCTCATGCGCGCAAGACCAGCGGCGCCGACATCCGCGCCGGCGTCAGTGTCGATCAGATCGCCGCCGAGCAGATCGGCAAGCAGACCGTTCTCCCGTCACTGGAGCTGTCCTGCGACCTGGGCCGCCGCGTGGGCGCGTGCGATTCGGGCTACAGCTGCGCATACCAGTACAACCTCGCGTGGCGGAGCGAGACCATGCCCGTCATGCCCGAGGTGGACCCCAAGCAGGTGTTCGAGCGCCTCTTCGGCGACGTCAACCGGGGCGGCGGCGGGATCGACGCCGCCGACGCGCGCTCGCGCCGCGCGATGTTCCAGCGAAGCATCCTCGACTTCGTCGCCGACGACGCCGCCCGGCTGCAATCGCGCCTCGGCAGGACCGATCAGCGAAAGCTCGACGAGTACCTCACCGCCGTGCGCGAGATCGAGAAGCGCGTCGAGCTAGCGGAGAAGTCAGCGCCGCGGCTGCCCGATGGCACGCGCCCGCCGGATGAGTTCAACAGCTTTGAAGAGCACGTCCGCCTCATGTTCGACATGCTCGTGCTCGCCTTCCAGACCGACAGCACGCGCGTCGCAACCTTCATCGTCAGCCACGAAGGCAGCAACCGCTCGTATGGGGAGATCGGGGTCAATGACGGCCACCACAATCTCTCCCACCACTTCGGTGACGTGAACAACATCGAAAAGCTCACGCAGATCAACGAATTCCACGCAAAGCAGTTCGCGTACTTCCTGGACAGGATGAAGTCGGTCACCGAAGGCGATCGCACGCTGCTGGACAACAGTATGGTGGTCTATGGATCGGGCCTGGGGGACGGAAATGCGCACAATCACGACAACCTCCCGATCCTGCTCGCCGGCCGCGGCGGCGGCACCGTCACGCCGGGCCGGCACATCAAGGCCGACGACCGCACTCCGCTGAACAACCTGTTCCTCTCCATGCTCGACCGCGTCGGCGCCAAGGCGGAACGCTTCGGCGACAGCACCGGGAGGTATGAGGCCATCGCGTAGGTGCGGTCGCCTGGGTGGTCCCGCTGGTGCGGTCTGGTCCTTTCGCGGTCCTTTCTGGGCGAATAGCGCCGATACCCACCACGGTGCAGAGGTCCGTATACTGGCCAGTGATGTTCGCCTGGAATGCGCTGTTTGCTCCCGTGCTCTCTGCCGCCTCGGCAGCAGCTCCTGCCGCCAGCACACCGGGGCGACCGGTGCTGCCGATGGTGGTGATCGGCGCGATTCTGGTCGCGACTTTCGCCGCCATCGCCTTCGAGGTCTATCACAAGTCACTGGCAGCACTGCTCGGAGCAATCGTCGCCGTCGTGGCCGCACTCAGCCTCGGCGTCTACCACGCGGCGCCCGGGGAGCGAGCCTACAACGCGGTTCACAATTTCATCGCTCATGACCTTGGGGTGATCGGCGTCATTGTCGGCACCAGCATCCTGGTGGAGATCGCCGGCGGGTCGGGATTGTTCCACTTTATCGCGGTCAGGCTGGTCAAGCTCACGCGCGGGCGGCCAAGCGTCCTGCTCCCGGCGATCATGGCGGCCACCATCGGCTTCGTTACGTTCCTGACGATCGCGCCGGGGGTGCTGATCATGTCCTCCCTGGTCCTGGTGATCACCAAGGCGCTGGAGGACCGTCCCACGCCGTACATCATGGCGGTCGCGATCGGGGCCAATTCAGGCGCGCTGATGACGTTTGCCAGCGGCATCCCGACGCTGATGATCGGCACCGCTGCACGCATCCCCTACGTCCACTTCCTAGCCGTCTCCACCCCACTCGCCCTGCTTTCGGCGATGATCGCATTCGCTGTCATCCGTTTCGCGTATCGACGGGATCTGGTTGTCACCGGAGACCCGGTCGCCCGGGAGGCGAAGGTGGCGGCATTCGATGAGTGGGCGCTGGTGAAAGACCGTTCCATTTTCTACCGCTGCGCGGCCATCCTCGGGCTGACCATCATCGGCTTCGCGTTCGCACAACAGCTGGGGGTCGGCCTGGATTTCATCGCCCTCACCGGCGGGACCCTCGCCCTGCTGTTCTCCGGGTTCAACGTCGAGGATGCCATTCGCAAGGTGAAGTGGCCCATCATTCTTTTCTTTGTCGGCCTCTTCATCCTCATCGGAACGGTGCAGGAGACGGGGCTGCTCAACGTGCTGGCGAATCAAATCACGGCCATCGCCGGCGACTCGATGTTCCTCGCCCTGCTCATCATTATTCCGTTTGTCTTCATCACCGCCGGCATCGTGGACAACATCCCGGTCGCGGCGACGATGATCCCGATTGTGCGGAACATGATCGACGCCGGCTTCGCGCCCGAGCCGCTGTGGTGGAGCCTCATCGCAGCATGCAATCTCGGAGGCAATCCGACTCCGGTGGGCTCCATCGCCGCCGTCATTGCGCTTCACGCGCTGGCGCACGAGCGCGGCATTAGGATCGGATGGGGTGAGTACCTCAAAGTTGGCGGGCTTATCACGCTTTTGCAAATCCCGCTGGTGATCATCTATATGGAGTTTTACCGTCGCCTCGGCCTCTTTCCGGAGCTGTGACAACCGGACGCCGGATGGGCCGACTTTCGAGGGAGGCTGCGCTGTGACCGATTTCAGCCGCGATGACCTCACCGATACGATGAGCAGCTTCGAGGCCGCCGTCTCCGCGCCGCATGTGCAGATTCCGGCTATCGCACCGCGGGTGGTCCTGTTGGCGCTGGATGGAACCAATCAGGACCCCGCCGCCCTGGCGCTGAGCGTCGCCGTCGCAAATCGCGCCGGCGCGGCTGAAATGCACCTCACCTACGCGTACGAAGGACCATCTGAGCCCGCCCGCGAGCACTACCTCGCCGAGCGGGCCGGCGAGCTGTCTGCTCGCGCGGGCGGTCTCACCACGACCCACTCGCGTCCTCATGTGCCCGCGGGCGCTGCACCGCCGCGGTCCTTCCACCAGATCCTTGAACTCGCCACGCAGCGAAATTGCGACCTGATCGTCATGCCGGCGCCCTACCTCGACGATTACGTGCAGCTGGGCACCACCAGCACCGGCACAAACCTGGACATGCTCCTGCGTCATCGCCGAACGCCGCTGCTGGTGGTTCGCGAGGCGTACCCGGCCATCGAGCGCTGCCTCGATCACCTGATCGTCCCGCTGAACCTGGTTACCAAGCGTGGGACGGACGTACTCGCCTGGGCGTTTAGACTGGCAGTCCCGGGGTCAGCAACGGTGCACCTGGTCGCGACCGCCGACACGCAGGGGATTGCCGCTGTTGCTCCGGCTGCGGGCGGGGCGGTCCGGGATCATGACATCGACGAGCTTGAGCTTGCGGGACTTGCCCATGGGCCTGCCGCCGGACTGGTCGCCGCCGCACAGCGCCGCGCTGCCGATCTGAACGTCGCCTGCCGCGTCTCCGTTCGCACCGGCCAGCCCCTGGAGCAGCTGCTCGCCTTCACCCGCCAGCAGGAGCGCAGCCTGATCCTCACCGGCTGCCCCGAAAGCTGCTCGGCCACCGGTTATCTCCAGGTCCAAGCCCTCATCCGCGAATCACCCGATCCGGTGATGGTCATCTGATGCGCATCATGATTGACACGGATCACCCGACTCGCGCGCACCGCGGCCTTCACTCAGACCGATTCGATCCGCTCAATTGTTGGGAATCTTCGTCACCACCGGCTGCGGGAACGCGGGGACGGTGCGCGAGCGGTCCAGCAGGAAGGCGAGTCGCCGCTCGACCACCAGCTCGGGATTGGCCGACTCCGCGTCGCGGTACCCCTGCACGAGCAGATAGCAGGTGAACGAGTCCGACCGCGTCGTGATCAGGTTGCTGATCCGCGACAGCGCCAGCGACTTCTCCTCGAAGTCCGCCCGCACGAGATCGGTTGCCGCCGCGGCCGGGCTGAAGTCGCCTTGGTTGTCATTGGGCTCGCCAGTGCCCGGGGCAAATGTAATCGTCCCCATCGCATTGCGGAAGCCGGGGCGGGCGTTGAGCTCCATCGTCGCCGGAGGGCCCTTGTGTGGCTCGGCCGCATCCGGACTGCGCGTGTCGACCACCTTGTTGAGCTCCATGATCGACTGGAACGGTCCGTGCGGCTGGTTGCCCGCCGTGAACGGGTCGGCATCCACATCGCGGTAATAGACGATGATCTGTGCCAACTCGCGTGTCAGAGCGGGAAATACCTGGCCCGCGGGCGGGGCGGTTCCCGTAAAATTCACTGACAGCCCCGACGTGCCGTCGCTGATCACCAGCGGCAACGCCGAGAGCACCTTCCACGACGCGGTGTTGATGTTGATCAATCCTTCGACCGGCTCGCGATACTCCGCTTCCTTCGCCGCAGGCACGGTCGAATCCCCCGCCGTGCCGCCGGAGTTGGAGACGGCTTCAACGGTGGTGTAGACGCTCTTGTCGATGTCCGGGAAATAATCATCGTGCGGCGCCTGCACCGTCAGATGCTCGAAAAGATCCATGCCCCAGTGGTAGCGCCACTGCGGGACATAGGTCGCCGGCTCGAGCGGGTTGTCGCCCGACTGAGCAAAGTTCCAATACTCCCCGGGGAGGTTGTAGTTCACCGGGTCCGTGGCGTTCGCATCCGCCGTGCCGACGGAATAGTCGGCCGTTTCCGCGGTGGGCGGAAAGGGCGGAAAATTGGTATTGCGCATGATCGGGTAGAAGCGGCCAATCTGCTCCCGGTTCTGTATGGCCGTGGCGGCAGTCTCGGGAACGACGGGGTCGTTGGACGTGTCGGTGTCCTCGGCGAAGACGCTGTCCATCGAGACGCTGTTCATTTCGAGGAAAATGTCCGGCCCGTCGCCGGGGTCGGGGCTGTCGATGGTGTAGGCGCCGATGAACGGCACCTGCAGGATGTCCCCGTTGCGCGCGAACGCGCCAAAGGGGAACTGCGGCGGAGTGGGTGAACCGGGCGCGCCGATCTTGTTATGCCCGCCGAAGTCAGTGTTGGCGATCTGGATCGTGAACGGGTTGGTATAACCGAGGGCAGCGGCGACGGTGTCGGGCAGGCCGAGGGCGACAGGCTTCTGCGGCAGGATGTCGGCTTCCGTTGGCGCGGGGCCGACGGGGTCGCCAAACTCGGGCACCATCTGCACGCCCTGGTGCCGGGAGGTCGTGTTCGGCAAAGCCGGATCGGTGGCGCTGCCGTCGTAGCGGCCGGGGTACACAAACCGCCACTCGTATCCAGGCCCGTTCTCACGAACGTAGTGCATCCACAGGTAGGGACCCACCGGTGATGCTGGCGTCAGCTGCATTCCGGTGAAGTCGAAGGAGTCGACCGGTATCAGGTCGTGCCGGTTCATGACTTCATCGAAATCAGCCGTGCCATCGCCATCCAGGTCCGGTCCGGTCACGGCGACACCAGCGCCGGAGCGCGTGCGGAGGAGCACGAGCTCACCGCCCGCCGTCGCATCCGCCGCGCTCTCGAATACGCGGTGCAAACCGGGCACGTAGACCGTAGCCCCCGTGACCGGCTGCGGGCGATACATCGCGGCAAGACCGCCGCTGCCCGCGGGATCGTAGTTCTCGAGGACCAGCTTGCCCGGACCCAACGGGCCTGCCGGAGGGATAACCGTCCCCGGGGGAAAGTTCCAGGTCGGATCGGCACCCGTCGGATCAAGCGCCTCGATGGTGAGCCTGTGTTCAGGCGCCGTCGCAGCGCGTCGATTGATCAGCCCAAGGCTCCAGCCTCCGGCCGCGCCCCCTTCGTTCAGTGGAATCGCAACGGAGTAAGGATTGCTCAACTCGATTGCCACGTATCCCTGCTCATTGATTCCGTCGGCGGTCGGCCCCGTGTGCAGATTGGCGTACACCTCGGTGATGTACGGCTGCGCTTCGGTGCCGAAGACTCGCACGGTGGTCGCCGCGACGGCAGCGTTGTTCGCAGTGTCTTCAATGACGTTGAGAGTGATCAGCTCCTCCGTCACATTATTGTCGCTGTCGCGGAGGTCGATGGCATTGACGGCGGCAAGCGCGGCGCGGAGTTTGAGCACGTCGTACGGGAGCATGCGCAGGACGCTGTTTGCGCCGCCGCCGCCGCCGGGAGGCACGCGCCGGTCCCGGATGACCGAGCGGAACATCCGCGCCGGGTTCTGCTCGGTCGGGATCGAAGCGTACGGCGGGAGCGGGTCAAACCGCTGCCCGTAGTACGGGTCCGTGCGAGCGTCGAAGTTGCCGGGGATGGGGTCGAAGATCTCCAGCGTCTCGTCGACCGGTGTCGCATCGGCCTGCTCGATCATCACGTTCCAGAACGCGCGGTACAGGTCCCCGAACGCCGCCGTGTTGATCGACACCTTGGGCGGGTTCGCCTGCTGTCCCGCCGCCGTCACGTACGGCGTCATCGGGGCGAGGTCGGCCGGCAGGTCGTTGCGGAGGCCGTCACCATTCGGATCGGCACCGGTGACGTAATGCGCCAGCGCCTGGTTCGCCACCGGGTTGCTGGCGACGAGCAGCGAGCGGAGCGGGCGAAAGGTGGCCGGCACGGGCGTGGGAGATTGTGTTTCATCGTCGTAGTGGTACAGCGCGTCATACCACGCGAGCACCGCCGACGCCGGGTATGGGCTCGTGCGCACACCGACTGTCAGCGACTGATTCAGATGCTGCTCGAGCAGCGATGTGCCGACAGTCGCATTCCGCAGACCGCCGCGGTACGCGAGCGTCATCGATTCGCCGATGCCATACGTTTGATACCGATGCGTCACGGAGGAGTTGGGACCCGGGAAGGCGACCCGCCGCGCGATCTGGCTGTTCATGACGTCGCCGATGCTCGTGAAGTCGAAATCGGGCGATGGCGCGCCAGCATCTCCGACAGGATTCGTGCCGGTTCCCACAAGGCCATGGGGGTAGTCGGTGTTGTACCGCGAAGGATTCATGTTGAACCGGAAAACATTCATCCGGTCCATTTCCACCCCGGCCCCCGTGGACTGGCTGTAAGGCGTCGGATTGAAAAGTGAGTTCATCGGCGGGTGGTACGTCCTCAGCATCTCAGCGAGGCCCACCCGGCTCGGGAAGAACATCGCTGAGTTGACCGCCGTGCCGGGAAAGGGCCCGCCGAAGTCGGCATTGCGGCTCAGCGCCGTGTTGACGTTGATCGCCGAGTTGTTGTCGATGATGCGGGCGGCGGCGTAGTAGGTGACGCCGTCGATTGCGCCCAGCGGAATCTTCCACAGCCCTGCGTCGGCGATGCCGTCGCCGTCGGCGTCGGCGGCGAGGATGGGCTGAACCCCGGCAGTGCCCGGGTCGGTGTCGACCTCTACTCCGTTCTGGAAGATACGGAAGAACGGCTGGACCTGCCCGTTCACCGTGCGCGCGGTGGGGACGAAGAAATACTGGTTCTTGGGCCCGTCCAGCTCGACCGACGCCCCCACGCCCGGTCGATCAAACCAGTATGTGCCATCCGCGCGCGCGATCAGCGGCCACGATACCGAACGCCACAGAGGCGGGTTGGCGGTAGTCAGCGGTGCGGCTCGGTTGAACAGCGTCGGCACCCGATCTGCGAGGAACAAGTCAACCGCCGGCGAATCGTAGTGCTCGTACCCGCCCGCGAGGGCGCCCCCGTCCAGCGGCGGCTTGCGGTATTCCTTCGGGCCGAACGGACCGGTCGGCGTGGGGTGATACAGGTCATCGACCACAGTCCCCACGGCCATGTTGATGATGCCCTGCACGAGCAGGTCAATCTGGGTGTTGGCGGAGTTGACGGTGGCGCTGTAGCGGTCGATGCGCGCGGTGGAGATGAAGGCGGTGCCCAGCAGCGCCATGAGCACGAGCAGCGCCACGACGAGGATCAGCACGGACCCGGAGCGGGCGGTGCGGAAGCGGGTCTGCAGGCGGTTGAGAAGTCGGGAAACAGCGGAAATCGGCTTCATGTTCAATCCTCCGCGCGGCTGGCGCGAGGTTCTCTAAATGGAATCTTTGCCACCGATGGGGCACCGATGAACACCGCTGAGAACTCAAATCACGGTGCTGATCGGTGCTCGTCTGTGCCCCATCGATGGCTACCTCTTGCTTTGGGCCGCTCGCGGCTAACGCGGCAGCGTAATCACGAATTCGTATGTCTGGCCCTCCGCCAGCCGACCGTTCGGCTCGTCCAGCACGAAGGTAATCCGAAGCATCTGTGGCAGCGGACTGTTCGCTGCGAGGAGGTCCTGATACACGTCCGGCCCCCACATGCAGGTATAGCGGGCGGTGGGGAGCATCGTTGGGTTGCTGGGGGATGATCCGCCCGCGTAGTCGAATGGCGGCGCGGTACCAGTTGCCAAGGCCGGGAACTCGCGCTCAAACGGCAGCGCTGTGCCGCGCACAATTCCAACAGGAACGACATCGACGGGAGGCGTAGTCGCGGTGTTGTCGGCGACGGGAATTTGTCCGTCAGGCCCACCTGTCAGCGCGCCAGATACATCGCGGGGCATGCCGTACCAGCGAATGGAGCGGATGGGGACGCCGGTCGAACTGTCCACGAGGAAGTCGATAATTCCATCCGACGCTTGCCCAGCCGCTCCCGCAACGCGATCGCCGTAGGTGGCTGGATCGGACGGGTCATTGATCTGCGTGATGTAATCACCGGCAAACTCCACGATGAACTGGCTGCACCCATTCAGCAGGACCGGCGCGAGCCGAGCGGCCTGGGCGCTAGTGAGGGGCTTGGTGACGAAGCGGTCGGCTTCGTAGCGGAAGCTGGGTTGAATAGTTCCGGGAGCAGTCGGGGTGATGGGGTAAGTAGTTGAAGCGTACAACAGACGCTGCCACCATGACTGTGCCTGAGCTGCCGGCGCGGTTGCGATGTACGTGCGCAGGTCAGTGTCAAAGTTCGCCATCGTGCTGCCGGCAAGGTCGTAGCGCGACTGGTCAATGCGGTAGGACGACCGCTGGTTAAAATCTGACGTCGGGCTGCGGGTGCTTGCGGTGCCGTACGCCAGGGGTGAGAGCGGGACCGGCAGCGTGCTCCCCGGCGGCGGGCCGCGGACGAGGTATTGCTCGCCCGCCGCGATCGACGACGGATCTTTCAGCAGCATCACCATCCGACCCAGCGCAAATTCCGAAGCGTGCTCATTATTCTGGTTGGTCGCCGTTTCAGCCCCAGGTTCAAATGCCGCGCCGGCGTTGTTCATCATCTTCAGATGCCCATACCACACCCACGCCTCGAAGCTGGTGGTGTTGTTGCTGTATTGGCCGTCGTTGGCGGTCTGGCGCGTGAACAGGTCGCGGGCGAAGAAGCCCAGGCGATCGGTCCGGTGGCTGCGCGAGTTGTAGATGGCCGGGGAGATGATTTCGCCGGGGACCGTCGCCTCGCCTTCGACATTGTTGCCGTCGAGGTCGATCGTGCGCAACGCCTGCTCGCGCTGGACGCCCGTCTGGCCGCCGGCGTTGATATCGCTGGCCGCATCGTCACGGTTGCGGGACGTGGTGACGCGGCCGGCGGCGATCATGAACATCGGGGGGGTCTGCGTCACCGCGCCGGAAAGGTCGTTGTAAATGACCGTCTGCGCCGCCCGGCTGTCGCGGACGTTAGCGCTCATCGTCTGCCCCGCGCCGACGGTGTCGGCGGTCATCTTGAAGATCTTGTTCACGCCGATGATCAGCACGAGCACCAGCGCAACGGAGATCATCACTTCGACGAGGGTGAAGCCATTTTCGATTGGCGATTTGCGCTGTGCGATGGTCATGGCTTCACCGTGATGAAGGTGGAGTAAACGGAAACGTCCTGCGCGGTCCCGGTGTAGGTGCCGGCGCCGCCGGCGTTTTCGCGGCCAACGATGTACGCAATGGCGTCGTCCCCAATCTCCCAGTCATCGGTCGTGCCGATGATGCCGTCGTTTCCGGGGTGCGGGACGTACTCATTGCCTGGTAGAAACGTCCAAGTATTGGGGACGAGCTGGCCCGCGTTGGCGCCCGTGGTCTCTGTCGCCTGAAGGCCGAGCCGGTAAATGCGCCCGTTAAAGGTACCGGGCGGCGTTGCCGGAGAGGTTCCTGGATTTCCCGGATCGCTGCCTATGACGACGTATGTGCCCTCCGCGACGGCGCCGGTCGCGTCGAACGCTGCCACGGGGGAAAACTCAATCCAGTGGATCCCGGTCCCACCCGCGTTTTTCAGCACGTTGACCTGGACGGGCCGCGGCTGGAGGTTGCCTTCCCCCGCAGTCCCCGGTGTGGCCGTGTCGTCGCTGGTATAGCGCGGACGGGCGCGAGCCTGTGTGACGATGATGATGACCTGGGCGGTCTGCGATCCCGTCTCGCGGCGGTACAGGGGCACGAACGCAAAGCGCGGATCATTGGCGAGGATCAAGCTCCCGCAAACGGCTTCCCACGACCCCCTGAATGGCGGCGTCATTGTTCCGGCGGTGGAATCGACGATGGCTGTGAATGGCGACACCATCGCCGGCGCGCCCGGGGCCGTGTCCGTGGGGGGCATGGTCGAGGGGCGCGGGGGCACCGTGCCCGGCGCGGGCGTATCGTCGGCGATCAACTCGAGGTAGCCCACCGCGCCGCGCGCGACCGTCGCCGCCACCGTCTCGTCCGCCGTCAACTTGCTCTGCGACAGCGCCACCGGGAACATCGCCGCGATCATGATGAACCCGATGCCGAGCACGACGACGGCGAACATGACTTCGGTGAACGAGTAACCCCGGCGGCGGGGGGAAGAGGCACGAAGGCACGAAGGCACGGAGGCACGAAGTGAGGGAGAAGCCGCAGAGGGGATGAGGGCGCGCAGCGCTCCTGTCCTGGACTTCGCGCCTTCGTGCCATGGTGCCTTCGTGGCTTGCATGCCTCGCATTCTCATTCTCCTCGCACCAGCGTGCCGTTGTAGCGGTTGACCATCAGCGGCGTGCCGTTTTCGTCGAGCCAGTTTTCTTCCGCGGGCTCACCGCCCGTGTTGTACGCGATGGTGTCCGGCTGCGCTTGCGGGTCTTCCAAGTTGCCATTATTCGAGAATGCATCGCGGTCGAAGAGGATCATCCCATACGCGCTCACCATTGGTGAAGCCGCAGAAGGCCGATTGTTGGCCGGGATGAAATTCGCCGTTTCCGTCACCGGATTGCTTGTGTCCGGTATGGCCTTACCCCTGTAGAGCAGGTTGAAAATTGCCGTGGCTTCGCCGCTGGGCTGCTGCGAACGGAACGCATAACTGCGGCTGACGAGTTTTCCCGTCGCGTCGAACAGGATGACGCCGCCGAACTGGGTGGTGCTGGCGCCCGGTGGCGTCGTGTCGGGAACCCTATTGAACCCGATGTACGCATCGTCCTGGCGAACATTGGCGGTGCTGATCACCGTGTTGTCGATTGTCTGCACATATACGCCCTTGGGCAGGGCGACGAAGTCGCGGTCGGGCACGAGGTCGAGCATGGTTTGGATTCCCGCCGCGGTTCCAGCCACAGCCTGCACCTCCGCCATCATCACCCCCTGCGTGGCGGGGTCGATAAAGAACAGGACGCCGGTGTCTTTCTGGAGGGCGATCGCGTCGCCGCGCGCCCGACCGAGCATCGCGGAGATGTTGTTTTCCGCGCCGTTGATGCTGTTGCTCCCGGTGATGACGCTCAGCGCCGGGACGGCCAGCGCGATCAGTAGCACGATGATCCCGATGACGACGAGGACCTCGATGAGGGTGAAGGCGCGGGGGAAGGCACGGGGGCACGGAGGCACGGAGGCACGGAGGGATGGAGAAGGCGCAGACGCGCTCAGCGCCCGCCACGCTTCTGTCTTGCCTTTCGTGCCTTCGTGCCTTCGTGCCTTCGTGCCTGATTCACGAAAGGAGGGAGAAGGCGCACAGCGGCTCAGCGCGCCCCACGCTCCTGTCTTGCCCTTCGTGCCTTCGTGCCTTCGTGCCTTGGTGCCTGATTCCATATCAATTCTCAAACGAGTACAGGTTGTCATCGGCGCGGCGGAAGTCCCCGTCGGGACCGGCGGACGCCCAGAATGGCCGGCCGTCGGGGGAGCGGATGGGGCCGACCTGCGTCGTGCTTCCGGCAGGTGGATTGGCAACGACCATCTTTGCGTTCCCCGTTTGCTGCGTGCCGCCAGGCACTACACCCCCGGTAGGAGGGTTGCCGCCGATCCACATCTGGACGGCCGTGCTTCCGCACAGACCACCGGCGGGAACGAAAATGATCGGATTGCCCCACGAGTCCAGCGGGACGCCCACCTGCTGTGATTCGTCGTAGGGGTTCGTCCCGATCACATTCGGCATTTTCATGATGCTGTTCGACGGGAGATTGCTCAGAGCCGTTTTGTTGACGGGGACCGCGACGAGAAGGGTCATCGCCAGTTGCGTGTTTCGGACAGCGGCAGATTCGGACCTCTGCGCCTCGCTACGGACGTCCTGCGGAATAACAAGCGGATCGGGCTCAGGGGGGGTCGAGTTGGTCGGATCGGCATCTTTCCAAAAGTTACTTGGGGTCTGTGGTTGGGCATTACCATCGACCCACATATGCGGCGGCTGCCGCCCTCCGAGCCCCGCCGTCGCCTCCAGTTCTGCGATCATGTTCTTGAGGTTCCCCAAGGTGATCTGCGTCTGGCGGTTGCGCGATGAGTTGCTGACGCGGCTCATGCTGAAGACGACGATCCCAACCAGCAGCAGGAGGATGCCGATCGTCACCAGAATTTCGATGAGCGTGAATCCACGCCGGCGTACGTTCACGGTGATTCGCTCCTTTATCGCCCCCCGGTCGCTCCCCGGCTTTTCAGTCCGCTCAGGGCATTATTCGCGGTGTCCAGTGGGGAGGGAGCGGGGATGAGGGGGTGAGGGGATGACAAGGTGACAGGGTGATGGGTGCACTGACGGCGGGACGTCCTGCGGATGGGCGATTTCGCCCCCTCACCTGATCACCCTCTCGTCCCCTCACTCCACCGCCCGTTCATAGCTGTACAGGTTGTCTTCGCGGGTGAGGAATCTGCCATCCGGGCCAGGGGAGAAGAAAAAGAAGCGGTCGCCGCCGGCCATGCCGATGGCGGGGTGCTGGCGGGGCATGAAGACGACGGGGTTGCCCCAGGCGTCGAAAAACGAGGGGGCGCGATCATTGACCCCCACCTGGGCCCGCAGCACGCGGGCGAGGTCCTCGTTGTTGCGCAAAGCCGCGGCCTGAAGGGCGGCGTCGTCCACCAGTTCCGGCGCCCCCTCCGCCCCCTGCCCCACCAGCGGCGTGATGGGCGGCAACGCCTTGCCGTTGCGCTCGACGTACTCGGCCATCATCCGATCGAGCTTGGCGAGCATGTCCTTGGTGACGCGCTCGGCCGAGCGGTTGCGCACGTCGCGCGCCAATGAGACCATCAGCCCCAGCACGATCACGAGGATCGCGACGGTGGTGAGCATTTCGACGAGGGTGAATCCGGGCGGCAAGGCACGAAGGCACGGAAGCACGGAGGCACGAAGGGACGGACGAGGCGTTTTGTCTTTTCCTTCGTGCTTCCGTGCCTTCGTGCCTTCGTGCCTCATCTCATTTGAAGTTCGTCACGTCGTCGCAATTGTCGACCGCCTTGCGATTCTGCTCCGCCGTCTGGGCGGTGCCGCCCTCGGTGATTTCGGCGGGTCCGAACAGGCCGTCCGGGCCGGCGGCCCAGAGGATGTAGGGGCCTTCATAGGCGGCGGCTTCGTTACCCAAGGTAGAGGAGGTGACGATGGCACCTTCCTGAGCCGTCGTCCCCATGATCCGATCGCCTAGCATGGCGTGCATGCGCCATTGGGCGGGTTCGTTATTGGCGTCGGCGGGATGCTTGAAGGCCGCCCAATTGTCGAAAGTATCGTAGAGGGATCCATCATACGTCGCGGGGGGCGTTGCCGCCGTCGCAATGGGCGGGAGATATCCGCCGGGCAGATGAATGTTTGGTTTTGCGGGACGGGCGGGGAAGTAGAGGATCGGATTATCGTTACCGTCGAGAATGGCCAGCCCGCGGAGCTTGAACTTTCCCTCCTGGAGATAGGGCCCCCACTTTTTCCCGCCGTCGCGCATCCGAAGCCCCGCGCCATCCACGCCGTCGTTGGCCGGCACCTGGGCCCAGAACACGGATGTCGCGGAGGGGGCATTGCCGGTCGTCTGCTGCACTGCGACATAGGTCAGGTCGGCTTTCGCGGTGCCGTTGCGCACGGCATCGCCGGGGAGGTAGGTGGACGCGGAACTGTAGGCGGGTGGATCCTGGCCATCGACGGGCGGCGGGTTGGTGGTGGAGGGCAGCGTGCCATCCCCGTATGGGCCAATAAGATACCGGCCGAGCACGGCGGCGCCGGCGTTGGCGACGTCCACCCGGGGGTAGTCCCCGTGGTCCAGCTTAAACGCCTCCAGCGCCGTCCCAATGGACTGCATGTCCGCCGCGGTGCGCGTCTGCTTTGCCTGGCGCATGGCGCGGCCGACGAGGGGGACGAGGATGCCGGCCAGCAGGACGATGATCCCAACCACCACGAGAATCTCGATCAACGTGAACGCCGATCGGCGATGCTGCGTGGGTCGTGTCGTGCTGGCGGCGGTGCTCATATCCATGCCTCGCTTGCTTATGGAGCGACGGGGCCGAAGCTGGTGATGTCGTCTTCGGTGCCGTATACGCGATCGAGACCGGCGCTGATCAGGATGTATCCGTCCTTGGCGCGCGGCTGCGGGCTCGTGGTCGAGCTGCTGGGGTCGCGGAAGTAGGGATAGGCGTTGTAGGGGTATTCGTAGTTCGTGGTGTCTCCCTTGTCCATCGTTCGTGCCAGCACGGGGGGCGTGAGTCCATGCGGCAACTTTGCTCCGTCGGTCGGGCGCTTGCTTGCCGGCTCGTAATCCCCCACGCTGATGCTCTTGCCTTCCCCGATGAAATTGCCGCCGGCATCCGGACCCGTGTACGCGATGATCTGGCTGAGGTCGTACTGGCCGACGTAGGTTGGAACGCCGCCATCGGTGTGGGTGATGATGTAGTTGTTAACTGGCGTCCAAGTGTCAGGCGTTGATCCCGGGGGCTGCTGTCCCTTGCGGGCGCGCAGGTACAAAATGGGCATCGGGTTGGGGAAGGTGTCAAGGATTTCGGGAATCTCCGAATCGGTTGCCTCACCTGCGCCGTCTGCGTACTTGCCCGTCTTCCTGCCATCGACGACCCGCCACGACAGGTTCTTCGGCTCGATGTAGGCTCGCCCCTTCTTCGGGTTGCCCGGATTGAGGTTCATTGCCCCGCCGCCGACGAGGGTGGGGTCATAGCGGATAGCGCCGGTCGTCGCGTCTCGCTCCAGCCCCCCCGCGAGCCCGAGCACCAGGTTTTCCGCCATCGTGATCTGGGCTTCTTCCAGGTTTGGATCGAATTCGGTGCCGGCCGACGCGGTGTCGACTGCCATCGTGAACCCGGTGGGCATGCGAATCTGGTTGTAAGCCAGCGGCCCGGGAAGCGCGCCGTGGTCCTGCTGATACTGCTGAATCGAGCCCTGGATGTCGTTGATCTGCGCCTGGACGGCCGCCACCTGCGCCGACTTGCGCACCTTGCTCACGACGGGGATCAGGATGCCCAGCAGAACGACGATGATCCCGATCACCACAAGGATCTCGATCAGCGTGAAGCCGCGGGACCGCGGCTTGAAGCTGGTTGATGGCTCGATCATTTCGCTCATGGTGTCATCCCTCTTGCTCAAACCGAGACGCCGGCATCGGAATGAATCAGCGCAGATGAACACAGATAAAAGCCGAAGCAACTGACTACTTGTCTGCGTTCATCCGCGTTCATCTGCGGCTCCATCGAACTATTTCTTCCCCGAACCCGACACGGCCGAGATCAGGGTGATCATGGGGGCAAACAGCGCGATGACGATGAACCCGACGATCACGCCGAGGATCACCACCATGACCGGCTCGAGAATGCTGATCAGCGAGCTGACCATCACGTCGATGTCCGAGTCGTAGTTGTCGGCCACCTTGATGAGCATCTTGTCCAGATCGCCGGTCTCTTCGCCGACGTCGACCATGTTGACGACAATGGCGTCGCAGACCTTGGTGGCGCGCAGGGGGTCGGCCATCGACTCGCCTTCGCGGATCGCGTCATGGACCTTGCCCAGGGCGCGGCTGTACACCTCATTGCCGCAGGTTTCCTTGGTGATGTTGATGGCGTCGAGGATGGGCACGCCGGCGCTGATCAGCGTACCGAGCGTGCGCGTGAAGCGGGCGATGGCCGTCTTCCCGAGGATGCCCCCGAGGATGGGGATCTTCAGCTTGATCGCATCGGTGGCGTACATGCCGCCCTCGCTCATGCGGATCAGCCGCCAGATGAGCACGAACACGATCGGGCTGGCCAGGACGTAGGCCCAACCCCAGTTGGCGAACCAGCGGGACACGTCGAGCAGGACCTGCGTGATGGCGGGCAGTTTCGTGCCGAAGTCTTTGAAGATCTGTTCGAATTTGGGGATCACGAAGACCATGATCATCGAGACGATACCGACGGCAATCGAGATCACGACCGCCGGGTAAATCATGGCGCCGATGACCTTCTTCTTCAGACGCGCGGCTTTTTCCATGAAGTCGGCGAGGCGGGCGAGGATCAGGTCGAGCACGCCGCCGGCCTCGCCGGCGTTGATCATGTTGACGTAGAGCTTGTCGAACGCCTTGGGGAACTTGGCCATGGCGTCAGAGAGCGTGCCGCCGCCCTCGACTTCGTCTGCAACGCCGCCGATGATCGCCTTGAGCAATCCCGGCTTTTGCTGTTGCTCGAGGATCTGAAGCGAGCGGAGGATGGGCAGGCCGGCGTCCTGGAGGGTGGAGAGCTGGCGGGTGAAGCTGACGAGCTGCTTGCGCGGGACGCCGCCGATGGAGATCGGCATCTTGCGCTTGGTCTCGACCGGCGCCGCCTCGCCGCCGCCCTTCTTTTTGGCGGCCTTCTTCGCGGCCTTTTCCCGGACTTTGGTTGGGAAGTATCCCTTTCCCCGAATTTTGGCGATCGCCTCTTCCGAAGAAGCGGCCTCAACCTCTTCCTTGACCTCCTGCCCGGAGGAATTCATCGCTTCGAATGCAAAAGTGGGCATAGACGCTCCGCAATGAGGGTACGGCTGGTCCGCTGATTGTACGCCGTGTCCAGTTGGGGGAGAAGGCCCGAACGGCGTCAGGGCGCCTGCCGGTCAACCTAGAGCATTTCGTCGTTCCGTGTAGCATTCTCAACTGGTTTTAATCAGGAGGTCAGGCATGGAGGCCTGTTCATTGGATCTGAGGGAGCGGATCGTTCGCGCGGTGGACGAGGGGCAGTCGCGGCTGGCCGTCGCGGC
>DASYWJ010000062.1:0-35616 GCA_035936155.1 Tepidisphaeraceae bacterium
CGCCCGCACCGCCGAAGCGCTGGGCGAGGCGATCACCGCCGCGTTCGCGACCGTCACCGTCAACGACCTGCGAAACTGGTTTCAACACTGCGGATACGCTGCCGCTTGAGCATGCTACATTCAACAGTCAAACGCTCTAGAGAAACGTCACCGGAGAGGCGCATGGTGTTTATGAAGGTCCAGGACGAGACCGCTGCGTCGCCGTCGCCGGCTAATCAAACGTGGGAATCGCTGCTTCTTTGGAGAGCGGCTCGTCGAGCGTGGCGGCGGATGGTTCTCTGAAAAGCGGTCCGTCTTCGACCTGGACCTGCTCGGCGAGCAGAAGCGCGCGCGTTTCGCCGTACTGCAGCCCGACGGGGTGGAATTCGACCTCGTAGGCCAGCGATGGCGCGAACCACGTGCTACGGACGACGCCGATCTCCCCCCGCTGCAGCGCGAGTTCCGGAATATCCTGGGTCAAACGGACAAAGTCATCGACGTGTGGCTGGCGCATGCTTCCTCCGTGTCGCGTAATGGCCCATTCTCCCGTCATTCCGTCGACAGCTGTTTTTTGCCCGGCAAGCGTGCGGCGAAAAGGATACCGCGCCGGATGCGCGACGCAAGCTGATTCCGTAGATTCCGTGCATTCTTGGCGGTGATTTTTGCGTTGGATTGGCAGGGTAAGATCTCGCCACCCGATGATCGGAAGGACGAACAGTTTTTCGCGCCGGCTCCTGGCGTGGTACGACCGCAGCCGCCGCGACCTGCCGTGGCGCGTTTCGCCGGGGTCGCCACTGCACCATCGCCTCGACCCGTACCATGTGCTCGTCAGCGAAGCGATGCTGCAGCAGACGCAGGTGGCGACGGTCATCCCGTACTTCCAGCGGTTTCTCCAAAAGTTTCCCACCGTGGCTGACCTCGCTGCCGCCGACGAGCAGGACGTGCTTCGCGCCTGGCAGGGGCTGGGTTATTACTCGCGCGCCCGCCATCTGCGGGCGGCGGCGCAAGTGATCGTAAGCCAACATGGCGGGCGGGTGCCGGCGACGGTGGAGGCGCTGCGGGCGCTGCCGGGCGTCGGCGCCTACACGGCCGGGGCCGTCGCCTCAATCGCCTACAACTGTCGCGCGCCCATTGTCGACGGCAACGTCGCGCGTGTGCTCTGCCGCATCGACCGCATCGAGACCGACCCGCGCGATACAACGACGCTCGCGATCCTGTGGCGGCGGGCGGAGGAGATCCTGCCCCACGCGCGGGTGGGCGACTTCAACTCGTCGTTGATGGAGCTCGGCGCGATGGTCTGCACGCCCCGGGCGCCGCAGTGTCTTGTTTGTCCGATCCGTGCGCACTGCGAGGCGGTCTCCGCGGGGGTTCAGGACCGGATTCCCGCGCCGCGCAAAACCAAGGCCACCCCTTTGCTGCATCGCGATGTGCTCTGCGTGCGCAGCCGGCGCGACGGCGGCGCGGGCGATGATGTGATCTGGCTCATTGAGCAGCGACCGGCGAGCGGCCGTTGGGCCGGCATGTGGCAGTTCGTGACGGTCGCGCGAAACGGCAAGCCGCCAACGGCGAAGGATGTCGCGAAGCAGACGGGGCTGGTGGTTGAAAAGCCGAAGCTGATTGGGGCGGCGTGCCACGCGCTGACGCACCGGCGGTATGCGTTCGAGATTTACGTCTGTACCGCGCGTGCCGACTATGACCGCTATGAGCCCTGGCAGTCACGTCCGCGAAAATGGGTTACGCGAGCGGAATTGGAGCGCTACCCGCTGCCACGCCCGCACGCGAAGATCGCGCGCATGCTCGACGCCCTGTAATGAGGCCTTAACGCGCGGAACACTTTGCCCCACTCGCCCGCAAATCGTATATCCCCATCGGACCGGCTCCTCTTTCGCTGCCGGGTAATGGGATGAATGTTGTAGAGACCAATTCCTCGTTCGACGGCCCCCGTGCCAGTACCGCGCAGGTGCTGGGGCTTCTCGTGATGATGGCATTCGCCCTGAGTTATCTGGGGGCGTACGCGTTCACGAACGCCCTGCTCGACGCGGACATTCTCCAGCAGTGGGCGCCGGGCACAGACCCGCGGCCGCGGCTGCTGGCGATGTGTTTCGTCTCGCTCCTGGGGCTGTTCGGTGTGCTTGGCTTCTTATTCCGGATCCTCAGCAGCCGACAGCTCCGTTCAATCGATGCGCTGGCGGACGAGACGGAAGAGTTTCGCATCACCGACGTTTGATGCGCATCCTGAAGCCCGACTCGCCACAACGGCGCAGCGGTCGCGCCCCTTCCGGGAGGGTTTCACTTCGTGGTCCACACCGGAGGCGGGGTGATCTCGTCGGCTGGACGCTTGCCCGCGTCGGCGCGGCCGCTGCCGGCGAGGCGGCTGATCGCTTTCACTTCCATGTCGTGGTCACAGAGGATTTGGCAGGAGAGGCGCAACCCCGGCGTGCCGGTCAGCCCGCGGGCGGCGGCGATATCTTTTTCGGCCTGTGTCATCTTTTCCGGTTCCCCGCTGACGAACTGCACGCGGCAGGTCGTGCAGCGCGCGTTCCCGCCGCAGGCGTGAAGCTGATCGGTGCCCGCGTCATCCGTCAGCGCGAGCACAAGCCGCTTCTCTGCAGGCACGTCAAACGAACCGGCCCCGTCAACCGTAAGCTTGGGCATGGCGCGATCTCCATCTGCGAGTGAGTGGCATCTTGTCCGGCAGACCTTCCTACCGCAACGCGCGCCAACAGGGTAGTGGCAAACGCGAGCCGCCGATAACGCGCGCCGCATCAAGTTCGCAGAAGTCAAAGTCGATGCAATTCACATCGGAGGGCGTATGCGTTTGATTTCGACGTTGGTTCTCATCGTGCTGTGTGTTGCGCTGCTGACGACGCAGGCCGGCTGCTTCCTCGCCGTTGCGGCGGCGGGGACCGGGGCGGGCGTCGGCTACGTCCGCGGCGACACGGAAACCGTCCTCACCGGATACCCAGAGGCTGTGACGGCCGCCAGTGAAGCCGCCGCCAAGCAGATGAACTTAACGGTCACGTCCTCCAACGCGTCGAGGCTCGACGGGCGTATGGTGGCGCGCACGGCATCGGACACGCCGGTCGTGGTGATCGTCAAGGCCGAAGGGCCGGATGCCAGCCGCGTCTCCATCCGCGTCGGCCGCTTCGGCAACGACACCATACAGGCCACGATGCTCGAAAAGATCCGTCAGAACCTCAACACCAGCGCAACAGCCAGCGCCGCGGAATGAACCCGACGTGACGGAGTGGAGTGGGGTGACGGCATAGGGTTCCCTGGCCCTACGCCGTCGCTCGGTTACTCCCGACTCCGTCACTCCCCACTCCGTCAGTTCCCCCTTTTCACCCCGAGCTTGAGATTTCCTTCAGGTCCGCGCGAATGGTTTCGTACGTCGTATCGTACGCCAGCACCTTCTCCTCCGGTTCAATACCCCAGTGCTTGCACGCGGCCCGGTAGAGGTCGGGCCACCAGTTGCGGTGCTGGGTGAGCCCCTGCTCAACGTGCTCGCGGTACTGGGTGAGAATTTTCGACCAGCACTGATCGCCGTAGGCAATTGCTTCTTTCGGGTTTGCGAACTGCGGGACGTAGTGGTCGCGCCCGATCCGCGCGTGCAGGACTTCGTCGGCCCAGTCGTAGTCCTGGAACAGCGCCGCCAGCTTGTTCTGGCTCATCACCCCGATTTCCCACTCGTAGCGCTTTCCCGTCTTGGGCATCAGCCCCTGCTCGATGAAGAACAGGACCGCGTGCCGCTCCTGGGCGCTCAACTGCGCGTTGAGGTTCCGCGCCCAGACCCAGTTCACCGCAACGGTATTCGGCCAGTCCACGCCGATGCTGGCGAAGCCGACCTCGCCCATCATTGCGTGTCGAGCCTCGTCCCACAGCTGCCGCGTCATGTCGCGGTAAAAGCGCCAAGGCTTGCCCCTGGTTTCATGGATGATGCTGGCCATCATCTCGGGCACGTCGATCTCGCGGAGGCGCTTGTAGAACATCATCAGCACTTTGGCCTGCGGCGGCATCGACTCGTCGTACAGAAACGCCTCGGCGTTCACACCGGCGTTGAATGGATCCTTGAATCGTTCATCCCGCCGGGGAATCTTGTCATACACGTAGGGCTCTGCGGAGTGGATGCGAGACAGTGGCTTCACCTCCCCCGGGTTGTCCACGCCATCGAGCGACCCCGCCGCACGCAGCGCATCGTCGAGCAGTTGCAGCCACGCACCCATTGCGTCGCGCTTCTCTGAGTCGACCAGCGCCGCGATGCAGCGCCCGCCGACGTCGATCATCTCCTCGATCTCCAGCAGCGCGAATCGGCACACGCGGATCGAGGGGTGATCGACCATGGGGTTGGTCTGCTCGATGTGCCGCCGCATTCCCGCCCGCACCGCCGGCAGCGCCTTTTCGTAGATGCCGACGAGCAGCTCCTCCGTCGTCGGAGAGGCGAGGATCTCGTCGAACAGCATCTCCAGGTGCGTGTCGGGGACGACGTCGAGCCCCAGCGGCGGCTCGCGCATCTCGCCCACGCGTTCGCGCAACGCCGCGACGTGCTCGGCGCAGTAGTGCGAGTGCAGGCTGAGGATCGATTTCAGCTCGTAGATCGGCTCGGCGGTGATCCGCGCATTCGTGATCTCGTGCAGCCGTTTGAGCGCATAGTGATAGCGCTTGAGGCGCCGGACGCATTCCTCGACGCTCAAGCCGAGGCTCATCGCCTCTTCGATTGTGCATAGGCCGGCCATCTGGGGCAGGTCACGATAGGGCGTTTGGCTGATGGGCACGTGGACCTCCGCGCTAGAGGAAATGGGTAGACCCGACCGGGCGAACTCTAACCGACGGTCTCATTTTTACCGGGATTTCCGCGACACGCTGGGCCCAAATACGCTAGTGTATACAGTCTCGTGCGCCAACCTGGAGAGTCTTGCATGTTTCAGCTGCGCGTTGCGCTTTTCATTGCAGCCGCCGGGACGATAGGCCTTTACGGCACACCCGTTTCTGCTACCAGCGGCACGGTCAGCGTCTCCCAGACCCACGTCGGCATCACGCCGCTGCACGTCGGCTACAACATGGGTCATTACCTGCCGGGCAGCAACACGTCGGCGTGGGTGGATTATTCCGGCGTCAACGGTTTCCGCGTGTGGGCAAGCCCGGGCGATTACGAGCCCAGCGGCGACTGGGGCTCGGGCGTCGATACCCTCGCCCAGTTTGCGGCGCGCAAGGCGGCGGTCAGCGCCAACCCGGAGGGCAACGGCTACATCCCCTGGGCCAGCTATCACCAGAATTTTGAAAATCGCATTCAGTCCGGCCGCAACAAGGTGAACCTCAATTACATCCTTGGTGAGCTGCACGAGCGCGAGATCGCGCCGATCATGCAGATCACCCGCTCCCCTAAAACGATTAACGGCGATGGCAACGTCGCCTGGGCCGATCGTTGGGAGCAGTGGCAGCATTTCTATGCCATGGCCTATCACGCGGCGAAAAATTACGATGTCGAGCGCTACCAGATGTACAACGAGCCGGATCAGAGCAGCACCAGCGCGCAGCGCACCCCGCAAGATTGGCTCGTCGGGCTGAAGCTCGCATCCGATGCCGTCCGCACCGCCATCGCGGACGTGAATCGCCTCCACGGAAAGACCCTGCAGCCATACGTCGCAGGCCCCACGCGCATTGGTGGCACCGGCTCGACCAGCACATGGTCTCCCGGTCCCGGCTTCGTCGATTACGGCGAGGCGGCGCTGGAGAGCAACCGTACGAACTACGCCGGTCTTCCCGTCGCCCACGACGTGATGAACGTCTACGACCTGCACCGTTACAACGACTCCAGCGCCGGCGGCGCGTACGTGAGCGATATTCTGGACCTCAAGCGGCTGATCCCGCAGTACAACGTCAGCGGCCAGATGCTGCCGGTGACTTACACCGAGTACAACCGCCGCAGCAGCAGCGCATACGCCAGCTCGAGCGACACCCCCGACACGCCGCTGATGTTCAGCGACTTCGCGTCGATCAACCTCAAGGCGATGAGCCAGGGCGTGCACGCGATGTACGCCTTCAAGTTCAGCCAGACGATGTGGGATCCTCCCGGCGGCGACAGCACACTGGAGCCGCAGAAGACGGGCTTCTTCTATGTCGCCGACGACTACAGCAGCGGGGGAACCAACGACATCGGCGGCGCCAGCAAAGGCGCAGGTGTGCAGCGGCTGTTCGCCAAGGCGTTCAAGGGCGCCCGGCCGCGCCTGCAGAGCAGCGGGACCAGTCTCAGCACCTACGATCTGGCGAGCAGCTTCGACGCCGCCTCCGGCAACTACTACCTCATGGGCGTCAATCGTCACACGACGGAGGGTCACAACCTGACGATCGATCTGAACGGCTGGGACGTGCAGCCAGGCACGGTGATCTCCGTTGAGGAAGTCAGCGGTGGGCACCATGGCGAGGTGACCCGGCTGGTCACCGTGCCCCAATCGAAAATCATCACCTTGGACAGCCAGCCATCCCAGAGCGTGTGGCTGCTGACGGCGCCATCAGGCACGCCGCAGGGGCAGCTCCTGCTTCGCCCAAGCGACGACGCCCGCGTCCGCAACAGCGACGCCGACAGTGGTGTGCCGTACAGCACGCAGAACTACGGCGACCTCGCGCGCGCCCGCGTCGGCCGCACGGCCGACTCCGCCCGCTTCGACTACGCCACCTACCTGCAGTTCGACACCGGCACCGTCGACGCCGCCGACGTCTCCCGCGCCATCCTGCAGCTGACCGGCCAGAGCAACAACGACGCCGGGGGCAATCCGGGCTCGATCCTGTTCCACGTCTATGCCCTGGCCGATGACGGATGGGACGAGTCCACGATCACCTGGGACAACGCCCCCTACCTGGGCGACGCGCCGGCGGGGTCACTCAGCAGCGACACCCGCCTGGGCGACGTGGGCATCGGCGCCATGCCCGTCGGTCATCTCACGTTCGATCACACGATCAGTGAATGGGGCGTGGACCTGACCGACTTCCTCCGCCACCACCCAGATTGGTTCGATGACGGGACCCTGTCCTTCGCCCTCGTGCGCGAAGAGCGCTTCGCCGGCGATGTCGATCCCACCTTCAGCTATGTCGACCTGTGGACGAAGGAATCCGGCCTCGCCACGTCGCCAAAGCTCCACCTGTCGGTCATTCCCGAACCAGGCTCGATGTGTCTGATCGCCGGCATCGGCGCCGCCCTGCTGCTCCGCCGGCCCAGGTGGCTCTGATCCGCTGCGTCTGGCGCATGTGCCGGGATGGAGCGGAAGCGTGCAACGCACTTCGACGGTCCCTACAATCGCGCGGATGAGTGACTCCGGCGGCGCATGGACGGTCCGGCGGCTGCTGGAGTGGACGAGCGGCTTCTTTACCCGCAAAAACGTGGACGTGCCGCGGCTGAGCGCGGAGCTGCTGCTGGCGCACGCCCTGAACGTCCCGCGCATCAAGCTGTACACCGACTACGAGCGGGTTCTCCAGGAGAAACAGCTGGCTGCATTCCGCGCGCTCGTCCAACGCGCGGGAGAGCACGAACCGATCGCCTACCTCACAAGCAAGGCTCACTTCTTCAACCTGGAATTTGAGGTCGGCCCAGGCGTGCTGATCCCCCGGCCGGACACGGAGACGCTGGTGGAAAACGTGCTGCAGCTTGCGCGGAACACGCCGGGGTTCGAGGCGCCGCGCGTGCTCGACCTGTGCACCGGGAGCGGCTGCATCGCCGCGGCGATCGCGCAGCGGCTGAAGAGCGCGATCGTGATCGCGATCGACAAGAGCGAGCAGGCGATCGCGATCGCGCGGCGCAATGTCGAGCGGCTCGGCCTTGCCAATCGCGTCACGATCGAGCACGGGGACCTGTACGCACCGTTGTCGCGGATGGTGGATGCGGCCCCGTTCAACCTGATCGTCTCGAATCCCCCGTACGTCCCGACGAGTCAGCTGGCGTCACTTGACCGCAATGTGCGCGACTACGAGCCGGCCGAGGCGCTGGACGGCGGGATCGATGGCCTGGTCCTGCACCGCCGCATCCTTCAGGGCGCGGGCCAGCGCCTGGTGCCGGGCGGGCGCATTTACCTGGAGATCGGGTTCGACCAAGGCCCCGCCGCGCGCGAGGCTGCGGCGCATGATCAGGATCTCCACGACATTCGGGTCCTGAAGGATCACGCCGGACACGACCGCGTTTTGACGGCGCAACGCAAGTGAACGGCGCGCGGGCCAGCGCCTTCGCAAAGGAGTCGCTAAATGCGAAGGCGAACTCCGCATTTTTCGCGTGGCACCATTTCCCCTCCCGCGGGTACTGATGGGATTGCGCCGGGCCCATCCACCAGTGAGGTTCCCCATGCTCAAGCTCCTTCTGGCGTCGATCCTGTGCATCACCGGCTTCACGCTGATCGCCTGCGATGACGCCGACGAGACCCCCACCACCGACAACCGCACCGCCGGCGAGAAGGTCGCCGATGCCGGAGAGAAGGCCGGCGACGCGCTGGAGACGGCGGCGGAGAAGACGGGCGAGGCCCTCGGCAAGATCACCGACGAAACCGTGCAGCTTGCGCGCGAAACGCGCGAGCAGGGCGAGCAGGCCGCCGAGGCCTCGGGGCTGGTGCCCAACGACGCCAAGGCGATTCAGAACGTCGTCGCGGAGCTTGCCGAGGCCGCCATGTTGCCCGGGAAGTATGGCGAGATTGTCGAGCGCCTGGCCGAACCCGATCGCCAGCGCATCGGCGACTACGCGGCCAAGGACCACCCCGACCTGGCGGACATCACCGCCAAGGCCGCCGCTGCGTGGCAGAAGGCGTACGGGGAGTCGTTCGACATTGACGACGCGAGCGCGTCGTTCGGCGGCTCGGCGGTCACGCTCAGCCCCGACGGCAAGACTGCGACAATGCCGTTCGCTGATTTCACCCTCCGGTTCGTCCGCGAGCCGGGCGAATGGCGGCTTGATGCGCCCGATGCGCTGACCGGCGAGGGATTGAAAAACGCGCTGATTCAACGTCTCGACGCGATCGGCAACGGCACGACCGGCCTGCCCAAAGACGAGACAGACGGTCACCTGCTCGTCGCACAGAAGGTGGTCGGAGCCATCATGACAACCGATCAGCCCGAGAGCCCGGCCGTGCAGCTGCGCTGACGCGGGTGCAACTGCTCACGTCCTTGTGCATGACATCGCTGGCGCAACCACTGTTTTTTGGATTCGAGCCGGCGCCTAACCTTCAGTGATGGGCTACCGATCCTACACCGCCTGTCTGTTCCTGCTCGCGTTGACCGGCCTCGCCCGCGCGCAGACCACGCGGCCTGAAGGCGTGGTCATCGAGTATTCGGCGCCCGAGGTGCAGACGCGCACGTTTGATCCGAAGAACCTGCCGCCCGACATGCCGCCGCTGCGCCCGGGCGAGGCGGCTGTCACCGAATCCAACTTCTCCTGCCAGACCGTGATCGCCGCGACCATCATCGACCAGATCCCCAGCGCCCAGGGCTGCACGGCCACTATGCGCATCGCCTCGGTGAGGACCACGATCAAGCTGGGCATCACTATCTGGCTGCCCGTGAAGGGCACGAAAAAGCTGACGGCCCACGAGCAGGGCCATCGCATCATCGACGAGCGGTTCTACGAAAACGCCGAGGCTATCGCTCGCAAGCTGAGCGAAGAGATGGTCGGGCAGCGCCGCGTCGGCAGGGGCCCCAACTGCGATGCCGCCGCCCAGATTGCCATCAAACAAGCGGCCGACCAGCTTTGCGGCGACTACATGACAGCCGTCCAGCGCCCCGCTTCGCGCGTGCAGGAGCTGTACGACGAGATCACCGACCACGGGCGGCACCCCATTAACGAAGCCGTCGCCATCAAGCGGGCGATGGAGCAGCAGAAAAAGGAGGCCGAGCAAGCCGCCGCCACGCAACCAACGGCAACACCATGATCAATGGTGGGCATTGCCGCAGGTCGCGGTCCTGATCCCCAGATCGCTGCGCCCGCAGCATGTCATCAAAATCCTTTCCCATGCAGCAACAATGGAGGGCAGCCGAGTTGCGTGGGGAGCGAAGGCGGCTGTTGAGGGAGGGACCGCTCGATTACACTCCGCCAACATGCCGCAATATGAGATCGAGACCAACGGGCAGCTTCAACCCCACCTGCAGCAGGAGTGGCTGCTGAGCAACGGGCTGGGCGGCTTCGCCTCGTCGACCATCGTGGGCTGTAACACGCGGCGGTACCATGGGCTGCTGTGCGCCGCGACGCTGCCGCCGGTTGGGCGCATCATGGCGCTGAGCCGCCTGGGGGCGATCCTCACCGTCGACGGCAATCGCGAGCGCACGCTCGAGTTCTCCGTCAATCAATTCAAGGACACATTCCACCCGCGCGGCGACCAGTACCTCCGCCGGTTCGCGCTGGAGGACACGGCGGTTTTTTACTACGACGTCGAGGGGATTCGGGTCACGAAGGAAGTGCTCGTGCCGTGGCTGAAGAATGTCGTCGCCGTGCGCTACGCAGTTGACGCCCAGCGCGGGCGCGAGGTGGAGCTTTGCCTGCTGCCGTTCGTCAACCTGCGCGACTTCCACGGCACGCGGCGCGCGAATTCTGCGCGGTTTAATGTCCGCACGGGCGAGCGCACCGTCATGGTCGACACCGGCGGGCAGCACGTGCTGCACGTGCAGTCGGACGGCGGATCGTTCAAGCACGATGAGGGATGGTGGTACGACCATACGTTTGCCCTGGAGACCCAGCGCGGCCTGGATGACCAGGAAGATCTGTTCTCGCCTGGACGGTTCGTGCTGGGGGTAACCGGCAGCGGGACGATCACAATCTGGGCGGCGCTGGAGTCCACGCCGCTGCATGATTGGGAGGCGGAGCGGCGTCGCCGCAGCGAGGCTGTCGCGGCGGCATGCGCCATGCCGGCGAACGTCGCCCCCCCGCCGGCGCGCGCCGTGTTGTCGGCAGGGGCCGGTTGCGCGCCGGTATCGCTGCCGATCCGCAAGCTGGCGCGGGCGGCCAACGATTTCGTCGTGGCGCGTAAAACACCAGACGGAAAGCCGGGCACGAGCATCCTGGCGGGCTATCCCTGGTTCGCTGACTGGGGCCGCGACACGTTCATCTCGCTGCCCGGGCTGCTGCTGGCGACTCGACGCTTCGAGCAGGCGCGCCAGGTGCTGAGCCTATTCGCCAGCTACGTCAGCGAGGGCATGATCCCCAACCGCTTCGATGACTACAGCAATGAGCCACACTACAACACGGTGGACGCGAGCTTGTGGTTCATCCACTCGGCGTTCGAGTACTTTCGGCTGACGAGCGATTACGCCACGTTTGAGCGCGTGCTTCAGCCCGCCTGCCGGGCGATCATTGATGGCTACCGGCGAGGGACGCGCTTCGGCATTCGCATGGACGAGCGCGACGGGCTGATCACGCAGGGCGACGCGACGACGCAGCTCACGTGGATGGACGCCAAATGCGGCGACCACGCCTACACGCCACGGCAGGGGAAGGCCGTCGAGATCAATGCGCTGTGGTACCACGCGCTCGTGCTGATGGGCGAGCGCGATCTGGCGAAGCGGTGTGCCGAAAGCTTCCGCACGGGATTCTGGATCAGCCCCTTCCGCGGGCTGGCCGACGTGATCGACGGCGAGACGCCCGCCGATCAGAAGGATATCCGCCGGGACACGAAAATCCGGCCGAACCAGATCTTTGCGGTCAGCTTGCCGAACAGCGCGCTGCTGCCCGAGCAGATGTCAGCAGTCGTCGAAGTCGTGCGTCGGGAGCTGCTCACGCCGTACGGCTTGCGCACGCTGGCGCCCTCCGATCCGGGATACCAGCGCCTCTACAAGGGGCCGCAGGTCGAGCGCGACGCCGCATACCACAACGGCATCGCCTGGCCCTGGCTGATTGGCGGGTTCCTCGACGCGTACCTGAAGGTGCACAACCACTCGAAGGAATCGATCGAGCAGGCGAAGCAGTGGCTTGCGCCGCTCCTCACCTACATGGACACCGCCATCGGCGGGTGCGTAGGACAGTTGCCGGAACTGTACGAGCCCGAGGAGCCCTACCGCGCCGTCGGCACGTGCGCGCAGGCCTGGAGCGTGGCAGAGGTACTCCGGCTGGCGGTGCTGTTGGGCGTGTGACCCATGCAACGTTTTCTCTACATCGCCCTGCCGCTGCTCCTGACGGCGGCGATCGGGCGCGGCGACGTTCGCGCGTCACTCCCTCTGCACGGTTACAGCAGGCCCGGTCACTTCATCCCCGTGCGGCTGGAGGGAACGACCAACTCAACGCAAATTGAGATTACCGGCCACGGCGTCACGCCGACGCGCCTCGCCGTCTCGGCCGGTCGGGTGAACGTCGTCGTGCCCGTGCTGACGGTGGGTTCGGTCGATGGAATGGTCGTGCGCGAGCTCAACGAGGGCAAGCCGATCCCCATCCAGACCGACGGCAATCGAAGTCTGGGCGGTGGGGTCCTCGGGCGCATCCACCCTCTCGTTGGGAACGCAACAGGCCAACGCGTGCGGCACATCCTGGCAGTCGCGGTGGACGTCGCACTGGACCCAATCGACCCGGTGCCGGGACCGCCGATCGCCTGGGAGGCGCTGGACTACCTCATTATCGAAGCCGCCGCCGCCACACGCATCGGTGATGCTAAGCTGCTGGGCCTGCTGACGGCGGGGGTGACGATCATTCATCTGGGCGCGGAACCGCCTCGGTCGCTTCCCTGGGTGGCCGCGCCCGGGATGATCTTCGACCGCACCGACGTGTGGGCACTGCGCCCGGCGTTGCGCGGACCCCGCGGGAGCGTCTTTGAGCACGTGACGGAGCCGCTCGCTGCAACCGAGGCGGGCGCGTCGACAGCGGCGCGGCGGAACCTGCTGCTTGCAGGCGTCCTGTTCACGATTTTCGCCACCGGGGCCGCGCTGCTGCCGTCGCGCCGCCCGGCGCTGGCAGTTGCCGCAGTGGGCGCCGTGGTCTTGGTCACGGCCGGTGAGGTGCATGTCTGGTGGGCGCGGCAGCCGGCGCTTTCGGTTGCGGGCGGGTGGATCATCGTCGAGCAGCCGCCGTTCACGCAGATCGACACGTGGATGTACTACCTGGCCGGGCGCGGAACGACCGTGAATCTCCCGGCCGACCTGCGCCCGGTCGCCGAATCGACTGATGCGCTCGCCCGCCTCCGGCCGGCGCTGCGCTGCTCCGCCGACGGAGCGCCCATCGGCTTCAGGTGCGACCTGCCGGTCGGCGAGCACCTCGCGGTGCTGGCCCGCAACCTGGTAGTTGGCGCCCCAGCCACGCCGAACGTCGAGCCGACCGTTACATCGCCGCTACTCCCAATGGTGAAGCGCGGATACCTCCAGCCCGGATTGCCCGCCGTGGTCGTCGCCGGGCAGGTGCCGGGCCAACCGTGGCCGACCGTGGTCGTCCGAGCGGATTGATTCCTGATCCGCATCATGCACGCAGCAGTTGGCCCACCTCGACGGTTCGCTTTTTAGTCGCGCTGATGACCCCAGCGATCACCGTCGCGAAGCTCCACAGGTTGTCCGCGCCGCTCGTCTCCGCCGGCTGGCCCGTACGGATCGCCTCTGCGAAATCGTGCAGCAGCCGAGCCTGACCTGACAGCGGCTGTGGAGGGTTCTGGAATTCCTCTCGGGAAGCGTTCCTGCCCCACCGCTCAGATCGCGCAACCCCGACGCGGTCGTTCTCCAGGTGGATCGACCCTTGGGCGCATTGCAACCGCCACGAGCCGCTCCAGCCGGTCGTCTGGCCGCGCGCGCTCCAGTCGCCGCTGTAGCTGAACGGGATGTCGCCATCCAGCTCGAGCAGCATCTTGAGCCCCGGCTCGTGCCGGTACCACGACCACGCGGGTCGAAAGGCCATCGCCATCACCCGCTGTACGTTGCGCCCCGTGACGGCGCGAATCAGGTCGACGTGGTGGATCGCCATGTCCACGAGCAGCGGGAACTGCATCGTCTCACGGAACGTGCCGGTGAAGTCGGCGGGAATGTAGAAGTCGAGGTGGCCGTGACCCAGTTCTCCCGCAACCCTTTGCGCCACGAGCCGCTTCAGCGTCTGGTTGTGCGGCATGAACCGGTAATTCTGCGCGACGACGAGCTGTCTTCCCGCCTCGCGCGCCATCGTCACCATCCGCTGCGCATTCTCGAGCGTGTCGGCGATCGGCTTCTCCGTCAGCACGTGCAGTCCGTGGGCGAACGCGAGCTGCGCATGCTGGACGTGAATGGCCGGCGGGGTGACGGTGAGAACCGCATCGGCATCAAGCGTATCCAGCGCCGCGGCCAGGCTCTTGAAGCGACGCTCCTGCGGAATCGCCAGTGCATCCCCGGCCTCCGCCAGCGGCGCATCGGCAATATCCACGATCCCGACCACGTCGAAATCAGGCGACGCATTGGTCGCGCCGGTCCACCACGCTTTTCCCATGCCGCCGACGCCGGCCTGGATGAGGCGAAGTTTGTTCATCGACAGAGCCGTGCTCACTCTCACCTGTACCCGGGGGGAGAGGGAGTGGTGTTAGAGCAATTCCGTCGCGCTGAGCCACTGCCGCGCGATCAGCATGTGGCCGCTGCTCGTGGGGTGAACGCCATCGGTCGTCCAGTCGATGTCGGGCCGCGTCTTGGCTGCGTCAAGGAATACCTCGTGCAGCGGAACGAGCGCCAGCTTTTGCGCCGCCGCGAGCTCGCGCACGGCATCGACGTAGGGCTTCAGCGATTCGTTTCCTTTCGCGTGCGCCGGCGGGGAGATGATGGTGGGCTCGCAGAGGATAATCGCGCATTGCGGGTGCTTCTCCTTCGCCTGCGCGATCAGCTCGCCGTACGTGCTGCGATACGTTCCGATGTCCACGCCCGTTCCGCCGGGGTTCAGCCCATGCCACACGTCGTTGACGCCGATCATGATCGACAGCACGTTCGGCGAGAGCTCAATGACGTCGCGCTGCCAGCGGTCGCGCAGGTTTGTCACCTTGTTTCCGCTGATGCCCCGATTAAGCACTTCGGGGGCGTGGGCTGGATCTTTTGCGCGGAGGTAATCGCGTACGATGCGCACGTACCCGGAGCCGATTCCGTCGGGCTCCCCGCCGCGGCCGCAGTCGGTGATGGAGTCGCCGATGAACACGAACCGGGTCTTTGGATTCAGTCGGATGGGCATGATGAAGGCTTCTCTGCTTGTCCCCTCTCCCCCCGGGAGAGGGCTGGGGTGAGGGGGCGTGGGAGTCGAATAGCTTCTCGTTTGTTAATGCCCCCTCATCCCAACCTTCCCCCGGAGGGAGAAGGGACCGGAGACCAGGGGAATGCCACTCATTCTATACGATGCGCACCTCACGTTTCCCCGGCGCCGTTGCACCCACCCGCTGCATCGCGACGTCGTGGGCCTCGTGATAGTGCTTGACCAGCGCCGACCAGTCGAACAGCTCGCTCAAGCGCTCGACGCGGTTGCGCAGCTCGATGCGCTGGCGGCGCGTCTGGCGGGCGAAGTCGAAGAGCGTGTTCGTCAGCTCTTCAACGCTGTCGTCAAAGCTCGCGTAGCGGCGGTTCAACACCGTCACGCCGTTCTGCGGAGCATCAGGCATGTGGCGCTGCACATATGCTCCGAACCCGCTCAGGTCGGTTGTTACCGCCGGCACGCCCATGGCGATGCTTTCCATCGGCGTATAGCCCCAGGGCTCGTAATAGCTGGGGAACACGCCCAGGTGACAGCCGCGGACAAACTGGTCGTAGTCCATGTTCAGCAGCGGGCTGGTTTGCGTCACGAACTCGGGATGGAACACCATCTTCACCGGGTCATCGCCCGAGTTGTACAGGTTGCGCGCGCGCAGGTGTTGGAGGATGGGGTCGCCGGCGTCGTCCACGAGGTCGTGCGTGACGATCAGCGGCTGGCGGCTCGTGCGCCACGCGTGCATCGCGCGCTTCAGCCGCACCTGCGCGTCATCCGGGAGCAGCTCGGGGAACGTTGGGATGCGCCCGTTGGCGGCCGAGTGGAACAGCCGCTCGCCCATGTGCTCCTGGATCTCCTCGCAGGTGTTGCGGATGTCGTCGAACATCGACTGGCTCTGCAGCACCGACACATTGATGCTGCGCGTGGCGGCGCGGGTGATGATGAACCCGATGACCGTCGGCCGGTTCGCGGCGGGCAACGTTTTCATCCGCTCGTTCAGCCGCGCCATCGCCTCGATGAACAGGTCCATCCCCTTGTTGCGGTACTCGTAGCGGCCGGACGTGAAGAAGTAGAGCGTGTTCTCCAGGTCAAATGTGTAGCTGGGGAAGAAGTGGCCCATCACGAACTCGTGGATCCGCTCCTTATATGACCGGTGCAGGTTCTGGAACTCGTGAATCGCCGAGAACCGGCGGATGTTCAGCCCGTTGGGAAGGATCACATCGGGCTTGCGGCCGAGCAGCCGCTCAGCTTCGTACGCCGTCACTTCGCTGACGGTCGTGAAGATGGTGGATGCGTGGGCCGCGGCGCGCTCGATGGCATAGCGCGGCCAGATGTTGTACTTCCCCGCCTGCTCGTCGGGATTGATGAACGGCAGGTGATCATAGAAAGCGGGGCTGTCGCTGGCGAGGTAGCGGCCGAGCAGCGTCGCGTGCGTGGTGAAGACCGTGGTCACCGGCAGCTTCAGGTGCGCAATGCGCGGCACGGCGACGCCGGCCATCCATTCGTGGAAGTGGCCGAGGATCGTGCGACCGTCGCCCACGACCTGGCACAGCTCGTGGAAGAATTGCGTGACCGTGAACCCGAAGGCGGTGACTTCGTTCACCTCCCCATCGTTGCTGAGCGTCGAGATGCCGTGGTCTTTCCACAGCAGGTACTTGTCCCCGTCCAACTGCGGGTATCGCGAACGGTAGTCGAGGAGGATCACGCGCGGGCGGCCGGGGATCAGCCAGCGCCCGAAGTGACACGGCACGCCTTGCGCGCGCAGCCGATCGAGCGTCTCACGGACGATGCCCTCGGTGGGGCGCTCCTCAAATTCGACGGCCGCCGTGGCGGGGTTGTAGGGGCCGATGAGGCAGTAGCGATCATCCCACCGGTCCTTCATGCAGTCGGCCTTGGTCCGCAGAACGGTGTAGATCCCGCCGAGCTGCCAGCAGACCTCCCAGGCAATTTCAAAGAGCAACGGAGGTTGCGAGGGAGGCGGCGCAATGGGTTCCGGAGACGCCGCGGAAGGCTCTTGCGCCGACACCTCTGGCTCCGCCGCTTGCGGCTTGGCAGAGGTGTCGGCGTCAGCACCTTCCGCCTCCCCTTTCCCTTCATCACCAGCGCGCTCCTCCAACCCCGGCGCCGGCACCTCGCGCATCACCGCGCCCGCATCACGCGCAGCCTGCGGAGGTGGGTCGCCGTGCGAGGAAGCCTGCGACGGTGGTGGGATGCGCGGCGAATCGACGTCCGCTGGCGCCGGTGCGTCCGCAGTGCGCTCGCGCGGCGGGGGCGGCGGGAGATCGCGCTTCGCCGAGGGCAGTTTCGCGGATGAGCCCTTCCCCGCCGCCGCGGCGCCGCTCACGGCGGCGCGACCAATCCCCTTCGTCTTCTCCGGAAGCTTCCCTCGCCGCGCCATGACAGCCATTATGACCAACCGCCGGTTCTACGTCATGATTCATCTTTCCGATTTCGCGCCCGGTGAAAAAGCCGGCGCCGTCCGCTAGCATCGCGGTCGCGGAGGCGCGGCATGTCGAGCCTCTCGCACCCGATGGCCATCGCTTTTTCCTGCGAGTGCGGTAAGCGGCTGAAGACCCCCGACGACTGGGGTGGGCGGTGGGTTCGCTGCACGGCGTGCAAGCGCGAATTGCTCGTGCCGCTGCCGCAATCCAGCGACTTGGGCATCGATCCCGAGCCCGTCCGCGCCGGCCCCGCCCCTGCCCCGCCCCCGAACTGGCAGCCGGTGCAGCACGTTGAGACAACCCGTCCGCGGCCAGTCATCGCCGCCCCGCCGCCAGAGCTGGACCGGAAGGAACGCTCCTGGCGCGGGTTTATCTTCTGGCTGCTGCTGCTTGCCGCCGTTCCGCTCGCGGTCGACGCCTTCACCCGCGACCACGGCGACACGCTTGCGCGCCTCCGGCAAACGATCGAAGCCGACCCCAAGCTCGCCGAAACCTACGGCCATCTGGACGACGACGAACTGAGCGAATCCATCGGCGCCGACGAGGATCGTTTCTTTTCCGCCCTGCCCGAGAATCGCATCCGGGGCGCCCTGCTCCCCAAATCGTCGCTTCTGCACTGGGGCTACGCCTTCATCGCGGGGATACTCTTCCTCGGTTTTGTCATCATCGCCCTCCCCGGTCTGCCCGCGCGGCCGCTGCATTTGCTCCTGGCAGGGCTGTTCACCGGCACGCTGGGCGTGCTGCTGCTCACGATCATCCAGGTCTTCGGCATGTTCTGCTTCTGCTGCCTGGGGGCGATGTATCTCGCCGCGCTCGACCCCAGCGCACCGTTTGGCGCCAGCCTGCTCGGCCACTTCCTCGGCGTCGGACTGTGCGAGGAAATGATCAAGTCCCTGCCCGTCCTCTGGCGCATCTATCGTCCTGACTACTGCGGCTGGCGCGAAGCGTGTCTGTGGGGCATGGCCTCGGGCGCGGGCTTCGGCGTGAGCGAGTCGATCTTCTATGCCGCCAACTACTACAACGGTGTCGAAGGCCCCGACATCTATGTTGTCCGCTTCGTCTCCCTCGTCGCCTTCCACACAATGCTGAGCGGCTCGTGCGCCATCCTCCTGCTCCGCCACCAGCATCACCTCGAGGCCGAGCAGGATTATTTCGAGTGGGGCATCACCTTCATGGCGATCATCAGCATCCCGATGTTCCTGCACGGGCTGTTCAACACGCTGGGCAAGAAGGGCTACGACCTGTCGCAGGTCGGATTGTGGGCGCTGAGCTTTGCCTGGCTCGCGTACCTCATCCACTCCTCGCGAAAGCGCGAGAGCGGCCTAAGCCGCCTCACGGCCTCCGGGCCAGCCATCGTGCGCACCGCCCACGGCACGCGCGTCGTCCCGCGCTGATCAGGAACCCCTGATAAAACCCTTCGGCGGCACAGGAAGCGGAGAAATCAACCTCAACGCGGCAACGGGCTCGGCCGGTCCGACTGCTGGAAAACTGTGCCCCGCCACTCGATGCGGCCGGTGATGCACCAGCGGATGGCGAAGGCGAGGATGATCAGCAGGATTCCGCCACCGACGGGGAACAGCAGCGCGCTTCGGCGCGGGTTGCGGCTGTCGGCGTAGATGCCGGCGAGCGTCAGCGTCATCAGCAGCAGGTGCGCCAGCGATGCGATCAGCCACGGCCGCCCATTGTGCGAGGCGAAGCTCCAGGCCAGCGCCGGATAGGCGCTGAAGCCGCAGACGAGGAGAAACGACGCGACGGCGAGAATGCGCCATGGCCGGCGACGCGAGGTGCCGGAGTAGATGCGCGCCCAGCCGCGAAGCATCTGCCCCAGCGTCGCATGCATGCGGGTCGAGGCGAATGATGAGCCGAGGAAGAGGCGGACGCGAGTTCCCTCCCGCTTCATCCGCCGCGCCAGTTCGACGTCTTCGGTGATCTGATCGCGCACCGCTTCATGCCCGCCGGCAGCATCGTAGGTGCTGCGGCGGATGAGGAAGAACTGCCCGTTCGCATAGGCGCTGTCGGGGCGGTTGTCATCGTTGGTCACCGAGACGGTATTCATGACCGACCATGCGCCGGCAGCGAGCGGGAGCACGAGCTTCTCGAGAAATGTGTGGCACTCCAGCGCGGTCATGAGGCTGACGGCGTCGTAGTTGCGCGACAGCGCCAAGGCGACCGCCGCACGCAACGCATCGGGGTGCAGGCGCACATCGGAATCGACGAAGAGCAGCCACTCGTTCGAGACGTTGCGGGTCCCGAAATGCAGGGCATGGCACTTGCCGAGCCAGCCGGAAGGCAGCGCGCCCGGCGGAACGTGTAGCGACTGGACTTTGCCACCGGAATCGAGCGCCATTTGGTCAAGTATCGCGCCAGTGTTATCGGTGCTGCGGTCGTCAATCGTGACGACGGAGAAGTTCGGGTAATCCTGCGCGAGAACCGACTGGATGCAGACGCGCACGCGCTCGGCTTCGTCCTTGGCGGGGATCAGCACCGTCACACTCGGCGGGTTCTCCGGCAGCGCTGCGGGCGGGCGCCGCAAGCGCCGCATCCGCCGGCGGCCCATTATCATCATGATGCCGACGAAGCCCCACATAAGGGGGCCTGCTGCGATGTAGGTCCAGAAGAGGATGGATTCGGCCTGAGACAACGTGCGTGGATGATGCGGCGAATCCCTGAAGACGCAAGTGACAGACGAAAGCGGCTCCCTCACCTGGGGAGCCGATTCGAGTGTCGCCTTTTTTGTGACCGTCGTATTTTACGCGCCGTTGCTGGACGCAGCCTTGGCGGCGAACAGCTTCTTGGCTTCGCCCACGAGGTAGAAGCTGCCGGTGATGCAGATCAGGTCTTCCTTGCTCACGGCGCGGTTGGCAATGGCCAGGGCATCCTCGAGCGTGTTGGCGACCTGTGCCATCTTGCCGTACAGCTCGACGTAGCGGGCGGCCAGTTCTTCCGGGTCGCTGCTGCGAATGTTGTCGACCTTCGTGAAGATCACCTTGTCGGCTCCGCTCGTGATGCGCTCGAGCATGCCCGCCACGTCCTTGTCCGAGCAGCAACCGAAGATGACCACCATGCTGTCGTACGGGATGTGCTGACCAATGGCCTTCATCATCGCGTCGAGGCTGGCGGCGTTGTGGGCGCCGTCGACGATGACGCGCGGCGTCTGGCTGACCATCTCCATTCGCCCGGGGATGGAGAGCTTAGCGAGGCCTTCCATCGCGCGGGTGTCGTTGATTGCGATACCGCGCGTCTTCAGCCGGTCGATGACCGACAACGCCAGCCCGCAGTTGATCGCCTGGTGTTCGCCGACGAGCGGAACGGCCAGGTGCTCGAACTTGCTGTTGGGCGTCGTGAGGCAAACGCGGTTGTGCGGGCCGAGCATGCGGCTGGACTCGAACCGGTAGCTGAACTCGATGCTCTTGCCCGTCACGTCGAAGGGCGCGCCAACCTTGTCGGCCACGCGCTTCAGCACCGCTTCCACCCCGGGCTCCTGCTGGGCGACGATCGCGGGCACACCGGGCTTGAAGATGCCCGCCTTTTCCTCCGCGATCTTCTCTACCGTATGCCCGAGCTGGGCCATGTGGTCCTTTGAGATCGAGGTGATGGCGGTCACTTCCGGCTTGAGCACGTTGGTGCTGTCGAGGCGCCCGCCGAGCCCCGTCTCGACCACGACCAGCTCCACCTTCTGCTCGGCGAAGTACTTGAATGCGATGGCGGTCAAGACATCGAAGGCGGTGGGGCTGGGCTTGATCCGAGCGGCGATGGGCTCGATCATCCTCACCAACCGGGCAAACTCCGCCTGCGGGATCATGTGCCCGTCAATCTGCATGCGCTCGCGGATGTCCACCAGGTGAGGACTGGTATACAACCCGGTCTTGTACCCCGTGGCCTGAAGCATCGCGGCAATCATCGCGCAGGTGCTGCCCTTGCCCTTGGTGCCGGCCACGTGGATCGAGCGGAACTGGTCCTGCGGGTTCCCGAGCTTTTTGAGCAGGGTCCGCATGCGATCGAGGTCGAAGTTCTGGCTGGTGTAACGGACAATGCGCAGCCGCTCGTAGTCGCTCAGCGAGGCGATGTAGCGCAGAGCCTTGGCGTAGCTGTTGATGCCCGTGCTTTTCGGCTTCAAGTCTGCGAAGGGAATGGTCTTAAGCTTCATCTTCTCCGCACCGCGGCCGGGCGTGACACGATGTGTCTTGCTGCTTTTTTCGGCGATGGCGACGGTCCGTCGCCGGGGCGTGCTCCGCGTTGCTTTCGCTCGGGTTGCCATAGATCCACGACTTTATCAGAGTTAGCGATCCCTTTCAACTTTTGCGGGCAACGTGTTATGATAGCGTGGCTTACGACAGTTTCATTTTTGCAGGCCAGTTGCACGTGCGCAGTGATTGGCGGGTTGACGGGGTGCCGGGGCTGAGTATGGGTGGTCCGGGCGGCGGGGTCGCTTCAGCGATCCCGTCTGGAGACCAAGTGCTCTGACATTGTGTACGCCTGCCACGTGCTCTGATATGGAAGATGAACGAGACCTCAGCCGACGCTTCCACACACCCTCATGACAGCTGGCTCACGCTCGCACTGGCTGCAGTCCTGCTCGTCGCGCTGGCGATGCGCCTATGGGGCATCGGCGCGCAAAGCCTTTGGCACGATGAGGTTTTGACGACGCTCTCGGCGACCGCGCCGTTTTCGGGCGTGCTCGAATCGGTCGAGCGGAACGAGAACAAGCCGCCGCTCTACTTCATCGTGATGAACCTGTGGGTGCGGGCGGCGGGGTTGTCGGAAGCGGCGCTGCGGCTGCCGTCGGCGCTGTTTGGAGTCGCGGCGGTCGCGGTGATTTATCTGATCGGGCGAGATTTGTTCGGCGACCGCGTTGTCGGACTGATCGCGGCCTTGCTGCTGGCGTTCTCGCGGTACCACATCGCCTACAGCCAGGAGGCGCGGACATACAGCTTGTTGTTCCTGCTGCTGCTGCTCGCCGGTTGGTTTGCGGTGCGGATGATCCGGCGGAAGGCCCTCAGCGACCAGATCGGATACGTGTTCGCAGCAGCGCTGGCGATGTATGCGCACCCGTTCGCCGCGTTTGCGCTGCTCGCGCTGAACCTGTTCTACGTCGCCTGCTACGTCCTGGGACCCAAGCCCGCGACCGATCTGCGGCGGTGGCTGGTCCTTCAGCTTGCTTTTTCGCTGCTGTTCTGGCCTTGGCTGGCGAAGACGTGGCTGGTCGTGAAGACGGGACTGCCATGGATCGTGCAATCGACCTCCTTCCCGATGGCGATGCTGAGCTATGCGGGCTCGGGCGCGCTGGCAGCCATCCTGGTGGTGCTGATCGGGGTGGCACTAGCATACGGGCTCATCAAGCGGGAACGGGAAATCCTGCTCCCGGTCCTGTTGATGATCCTCCCGGTGCTTGGCCCGCTGGCATTTTCATCCCGGCTGTACCAGACCTTCATTCCCCGCTACGGGATTGTGGTGGTGGGAGCTCTGCTGCTGTTTGCGGCGTATGGGCTGGCGCGGCTGCGGCCGTGGGCGACGGTGCTCATCTGTGCGGCGTACGTCGCCGTTTCGCTGCCTGGCTATGGAAATTATCCCGGCGCGGAGGTCAAGGCGGACATCCGGGGGGCGGCGCGGCACATCCTCGCCAACGCGAAACCGACAGACGCGGTGTGGAATCCCTCCGAGCCGCTGTTCGCCCGCCCGATCGACCACTACCTTGGTAAGAGCGGGCTGACGCTGCTCGCCCAGGGCGAGGCGCCCGATCCCGTTCGGTTTCCCCGGCTGTGGGTGATCTACGGCGTCGGTCCCGAAGACCCGCCCGTGCCGGCGGGGTATGGTTCGTACCGCATCGCTCCGTTTGCCGGGCTGGTGCTGTTCGAGTTCGCCGCCCGTCCTGAACCTGCGACAGCGCCTGACGTAACAGAAGATTCGCCCCAGCCGGTCAATTCGGCTACAGTTCCGCCCCCGCGGTAGCGTGATTCCCGCAAGTGTTTCCGGAGAAAGCAGTCCATGGCCAAGCCGGCCAGAGCCATTCATTCAGTCGCGTTCGTCAGCCTCGGTTGTCCAAAGAACCTCGTGGACAGCGAGCGCATGCTCGGCCTGCTGGCTGAAGACGGTCTGGCCATCACGCCCGATGCGGAATCCGCCGACGCGATTGTCATCAACACCTGCGGGTTCCTCGAGGCGTCGAAAGAGGAGTCGCTCAAGGAGATCAACGACGCAATCGCGCTGAAAAAGAGCGGCCGGTGCAAGCGCGTCGTCGTCGCCGGCTGCCTGGTGCAGCGGCACAAGACCAAGCTGCTGAACGATGCGCCGGGCATCGACCGCCTGGTTGGCGTATTCGATCGGGAGCATATCGTGGAGGCGGTGCGCGGGAAGGAGAACCCCCGCCAGGCGCACGGGCACTTTCTCGGGAAGTATCACGACCTCTCGAAAGAGTTGGTCGCCAGTAGTCAACTGTCAGTTGCCAGCAACGTCAAAGAGACGAAGACGAACCGCCTTCCCGTCTTCGAGAACGACCGGGCGCGTCTTCGGTTGACCCCGCGTCACTACGCGTTCCTCCGCATGAGCGAGGGGTGCAACCAGGGCTGCACGTTCTGCACAATCCCGTCGATCCGCGGACTCATGCGCTCGAAGCCCATCGAGCAGATCATTTGCGAGGCGGAGGAACTCGCCGCCGACGGCGCGGTCGAACTCAACCTCATCGGGCAGGACACCACGAGCTATGGCAGTGATATTGGCTATGCCCCCGGCCTCTCCGGACTGCTCCAGACGCTCGACGGGCGGCTGAAGGACGTGCACTGGTTGCGGCTGATGTACGCCTATCCGTCGTGCTTCACCGACGAGATGATCAAGACGATCGCCGATCGTGCGCGGGTGGTGAAGTACATCGACATGCCGCTGCAGCACATCAACGATGAGATCTTGACGAAAATGCGCCGCCGCGTCAGCCGCAAACAGATCGAGGCGCTGCTGAACAAGCTGCGCAAGTGGGTCCCGGGCATCGCGATTCGCACGACATTCATCGCCGGCACGCCGGGCGAAACGGACGCGCAGCATGAGGAACTGGTCAAATTTGTCCGCGAAGCCGGATTCGACATGATGGGCGTCTTCCCCTACAGCCGCGAGCCGGGCACGCCGATGGCGCGGATGGATGATCAGATCGATGAGCCTGTGAAGCAGGCGCGGGTCGAGGAGCTTATGCTGGCGCAGCAGGAAGTCGCGTTCGCAAAGGCGCGGTCCATGGTGGGCAAGCCGATCGAGGTTCTAATCGACCGCCCCGCCGGACGCGACGAAGAAGACGGCTACGTCGCCCGCAGCCAGGCGCAGGCCCCGGACATCGACTCGTGCGTCTTCGTGAACGGCAACGGCACCGAACTCCACCCCGGCCAGCTCGTCAACGTCCGCGTAACGGATTACCAGAACTACGACCTTATCGCCCAAGTCCCGCGGAAGAAGTCGCGGAGCCTTATGGTCGTATCGAGGTAATTCAAACCTCCACCCGCGCCCGCGCCGGTTCCGCCGCCGGAAAACCGGGCTCGAACCCCACCGTCCCCCGCTCCTGGAACAGCGCCTTCACCGCCGGCTGGCACATCACCGCAAGGATGAGCACGGGGTAGATCAGCGAAGTCACCGTAATGCCCGCGTACACCGCCAGATCGCGCAGCCCATTGATGAAGTTTGGCGGTACGTCGTTCTTCCTATAGTCGAAGTACCACAGGTGCAGCGGCTCGATCAGGAGCAGCACCAGCATGTGGGCGATCGAGGCGATCGCATACCACTGCATTCCCATCCGCCCCCACGGGCGAAACCATAACGCTGCAATGGACGACGCCACGAGCAACAGCGCCGATGCCCCGCTGACGTAGACGGTGTTGTCGCGGTAGGGGAACGCGGGAATGCCATAATCCATCCAACTCACGTTCCGCGCCCGCGAGCCCGCGCCGAACGCGACCAGCAGCGCCGGCTCAAGCAGCAGCACGACCACGCCCAGACCCATAACGATCCCACCGATGGCAAGGATCCGGACGATGCCGATCAGCAGCGAACGTGTGCCGCTGTCGGTGTCGAGCCGCTGGACGGGGAGGGGTGTCAGGTGCATCTGCTGCTCAACCCCCGGCCTGGCCAGACGCCATGGAGTGTGATCCGCCCCTTCCGTGCGCCGGTTCGCGGAGAAGTCAGAGCTGTGGTCATGCCCACCTCCTGCAGCGGAGATGCATTTTACCACGTGGCTTGGTCCACCTTCACCCCGCCCGTACAATCCGCCGCGCATGCTCCGGCACGTGCCGAATCTCATTACAGGCGCGCGCCTCGTGCTCGCTGCGGCGTTCTTCGTGCTGCTCGGGCTCTACCAGTACCAGGGCCGCGGACATCCGTCGCTGCTGATCGCGGCGTTCGTGATCTTTGTTTTGGCGCTGATCTCCGATTACCTCGATGGTTATCTGGCGCGCAAGTGGAAGGTCGAAGGCGCATTCGGCCGCGTCGTCGACCCGTTCGCGGACAAAATCCTCGTTCTCGGCTCATTTATCTTCTTCGCCGGCAAGAACTTCATCATCCCGGAGTCAATCGAGCACCCAGCCGCCCATCCGATGGTCGTGAAGACGATCACCGGGGTCGCGCCGGGGATGGTCATCATCCTGCTGGCGCGCGAGCTGCTGGTGACGAGCCTGCGCGGCATCAGCGAGGCCGCGGGGCAGAATTTCGGCGCTGTCTGGGCAGGCAAGTTCAAGATGGGCTTTCAGGCGGGCACCATCCTGGCCATCCTCGTGTACGTCACGTTTCGCCCGTGGCTGCTTGATCACCGGTGGGAGCTGATCGCCCGCATCCTGCGTGACGTCGGCATCTGGGGCACGATGCTCATCACCGTCTACAGCGGCCTCACCTACGTGACACGCGCCGTCAGCCTCTTTCGCCAGACCAGCGAGAGGCCGGCGTGAGGGATTACCTGCTCGCCGTCCTCTTCGGCATCGTCGAGGGCGTCACCGAGTTTCTTCCCGTCAGCTCCACGGCCCACATCCGTCTGGCGCAAGACCTTCTGGATGTGCCGATGGACGACCCGTTCTGGAAAATCTTCGCGATCATCATCCAGCTGGGGGCAGTGCTGTGCATCCCGCTCCATTTCTTCGACCGCTTCGTCAAATTCGTGAGCACCTTCCCACGCGGCGAAGGGGGCAACCGCAGCGCACTGAATCACCCGCTGAGCCTTGTGGTGCTGGCGGCGGTCGTGACCGCCGGACCCGCATACCTGCTCGACAGGAAAATTGGCGAAAACCTCGAGAGCCTCACCATCATCGCCGCGGCGCTGATCATCGGCGGAATGCTGATGTGGGCGATCGACTCGGCGCACACGAAGGTGACGACCGAGTCGATCGAGCAGATGAGATTCTGGCAGGCAATGATCATCGGCGCAGCCCAGATCGTGGCGGCGGCGTTCCCCGGGACCAGCCGCTCGTTTGCCACGATTGTTGCCGGCGAGACGGTCGGGCTCACCCGCCCCGCCGCGGTGGAATTCTCTTTTTTCCTCGCCGTCCCGATCATGTTCGGAGCGTCGCTGCTGAAGCTGGCGCAGGTTTTCTTCACCGCCGCCAATGACCCGAACTGGCACGTCCAGATGACGCCTCATCTCTGGGCTGTATTGGCGACCGGCTTCATCACCAGCTTTCTCGTCGCCTGGGCGGTCGTCTGCTGGTTCATGCACTGGGTGCACCGCCATGGCTTCGTTCCGTTTGCCGTCTACCGCATCCTGCTCGGCCTGGGCATCTTCGGGTGGCTGGCCTTACAGTAGACCTGCACGACAGTAGACCTGCCACGCGAGTTCCTGGCCCTTGGGAGCTTTCTTCCCCTCGGTCCACTCCCTATAGTAAATGCATCCAACGGGGCGGTGCGCTCATGATCCTACACGTATTGCGGGCACTGTTCGTGCTGCTGATGGCGGCCGTGGGTTGGGCGTTCATCAAGGATCCCGAGCAGTCGCTCGGCCCTCACAACTGGCTATCGCTTGCGATCGCGCTGGTCGTGGCGGTCTTGATCGTGTGCCTGGACATCCTGGCGCCGCGCAAGAAGCTGGCCGTGTTCAGCGGAGCATTTCTCGGGCTGATTGTGGGCATCTCGATCGCCTACGCGCTGAGTTTCGTCACGGCCCTGCTCGTCGACCAGTACGTCGCCGCGACGGATGCCGAAATCACAATGGCCATGCGCGACGGCATTGTGCAGTTCATCAATCTGCTGGTCGGCGTGGTCACGTGCTACCTTTCGATCAGCTTTATCATGCAGACGAAGGACGATTTTCGCTTCGTCATCCCCTACGTCGAATTCCAGAAGCAAACCAAGGGCGCGCGGCCGATTCTGCTCGATACGAGCGTCCTGATCGACGGGCGCATCACCGAGATCGCCACCACCGGAATTCTTGAGAGCCAGCTGGTCGTCCCGCGCTTCGTGCTTAGCGAGCTCCAGGCCATCGCCGACAGCGGGGACAAGCTCAAGCGCAACCGCGGGCGGCGCGGACTGGATGTGCTCGCAAAGCTCCAGGCGAACGAGAAGGTTGAAGTGCGGCACTATGACACGCACGAGGACAACATCCACGAGGTGGACGAGCGGCTCATGGCGCTCGCGACGGAACTGGGCGCGCGCGTCCTGACGAATGATTTCAACCTGAACAAGGTGGCGCAGCTTCGCGGCGTCGACGTGATCAACATCAACGATCTGGCCAATGCGCTGAAGCCGGATGCGCTGCCGGGCGAGAAGATGCTCGTGCGGCTGCTGAAGCCCGGCGAAGAGCCCGGACAGGGTGTCGGTTATCTCGATGACGGCACGATGGTGGTCGTGGAAGCGGGGCGGCCACATTTGAACGAAGAGGTCGAATTCACCGTGACTAACACGCGGCAGACCAGCGCGGGGCGAATGATCTTCGGCCGGCTGGGCGACGGCCAGCCCGGCGCAGGCGGGCACCCGCCCCGCCGCACCCCCCCGCACCGCCCGCGCAACGAATCGCAGCAATCGCCCGCGTAATGCCGCAGTTCGCCGTCATTCTACCCGCCGCCGGCCTTTCCACCCGCTTCGGAGGAGCACGCAGCAAGCTCGCCGAGCCCCTGGGCGGGCAGACGGTGCTGGAACGCTCGATCCTGGCCTTCACACAGCGAGAAGACATCGAGACCGTTCTGGTCGCCACGCGCGACGTCTCCGTCTCGTTATCGAAGGTCATCTGCTGCGGGGGCGGCACGTCCCGCGCCCAAAGCGTGCGTAACGCGCTGCGCATCGTGCCCTCGCACATCGAGTGGCTCGCCGTGCACGATGCCGCCCGTCCGCTCGTGTCGCAGGAGCTGATCGCTCGCACATTCACAGCCGCGCTGCAGCACGGCGCCGCCGTTCCGGCCCTGCCTGTTGCGCTGACGATCAAGCAGGCACGAGGCCCGCTTCCCGCCAAGGTGCAGCGCACGGTCCCCCGTGATCAGCTGTGGGCGATGCAGACGCCGCAGGTCATGCGCCGCGCCGCCCTTCTTGACGCCTTCGACCGCTGCCCGATTCCGCTTGATCAGGTTACAGACGACATGCAACTGCTCGAACTGGCGGGGCACGACGTGTGGCTCGTGCCAGGCGATGAACGGAACCTGAAAATCACCACGCCGATGGACATCAAGCTCGCGGAACTGTGGCTGGGATTGCAAGGCTGAGGACGATGCTCTCCCTCTTCCTGGCGCTGACCGCTTTCAACCTCCTATTGCTGCTGCTCACCGCGCTACTGGGCTACGCCTACGGGGGCTCGGAGACGACGCAGTGGCACGCGCTGGCGGGGATCGTAGCGACGATGACGTGCTGCGGGGTGCACTGCATCGTCTTCACCTACTTCATCGCCACAGCCAAGTGGGTGCAGCATGCCGTGACCGTGAAGCACCTGGAGCCTTCTCTGGCCGCCCCGACGCGCTCGTTCAAGCTCCAGGCGTTCCCGGCGGCGCTGCTCGCGATGCTGATCGTGTTCATCGCCGCCGTCTTCGGCGCTGCCCATGTGAGTTATGAAATCTCGCCAACTTACCACCACGTGCTCGCGTGGATCGCCATCGCAATCAATGCGATCGTCGCTGTGACGGAGTACCGCGCCATCGCGCGCAACGGCCGGCTGATCGATGAGATCCTCGCCAGGATCAACACCCCCACCGCCGCTGCAAGGTAGCGCCCCCGACGCGGCGCCGCGAACCACATCGACCGCGATTGGCGGTATTTAACCCGGCCCATGGGCTGTGCTATGTGTCGGGAGGGTGAGCAGATCGTGGACTGCAATCGCTTTGCGGACCAACGGGTCGCTGCCGTTTGACGGCGCGGGGCCAGCGGTCAACAATCTCTCGCCAGCCCCGGTGGCGGAACGGCAGACGCTTCGGACTTAAAATCCGATGCCCGCAAGGGCGTGCGGGTTCGATTCCCGCCCGGGGCAATGTCATTTCACTGATGCGACCTCCGGCTGGTGCTCCAGCCCTTTGGCGGTGGCGGCTCGTCGCCTGGGGTAGAAGATCAGCAGGATTGCGAGGCAGCCCAGCGCCGCCCACATCGGCACGCTGAACAGAGCGGTATAGTTGATCGCGGCCGCGCCGCCTTCGACAGGTCTCTCTGCAGCCCACGTCGCCATCCCTGTGGCAATCTTGCTCCCGACGATGATCCCAATGCCCACGATCACCAGGTTGAACAAGCTCTGCGCGCTGGCGCGGACGTCCGGCGTCGTCTCCTCATCCACGACCATGAACGCAACGAAGATGAAGCACCCGAAGCACAAGCCGTGCATGGCCACGCCGAGCATCAGGATCGCGATCTGGGGGACGCCGGTCGCCGTGTGGATGGGCTCGACGTACGCAAACAGCGCCATGCGCACGGCATATGCGGCGATGCCGATGGCCAGCAGGGTCTTGCGCGACACGTCCTTAGCGACCAGCGGGATCAGCGCCAGGACGGCAATTTCGGAGATCTGCCCAATAGTCATCAGGCCGCCGCCGCCCACGCCGAAGATCCGGTTGATGCTCTCGGCCGTGCGCGACTGGAAGCCGCCGAGGAAGCCGGCGGTGTGCACGAAGTAGAACTGGTGAATGCAGCTGATGGGGACCGCCAGCAGGAACAGCGTCAGCAGCGGATTGCGTCGCACCTCGCGCAGCGCCTTAAGGCTGGCATTGGACTTTTTCTCCTTTGACGGCGGTGTGTGCGGTAGCGTGAAGCAGTAGAGGCCCATCAATATCCCCAGGATTGCGCTCAGCCGGAATGCATCGGCCATGCCCGCGTACTGGGCCTGCAACTGCTCCTGGGGCAGTGCATTCAGCGGGGTGTGGTACGCGAGCAGCCATTGCCCGATTCCGATGCCGACGACGATCCATCCCACTGTTCCCCACACGCGCACCTTGCCGAAGTCGCGGTCGCGGTCGGGCAGGTGGTGGAACGACAGTGAGTTAGTCAGCGACAAGGTCGGCGAGTAGATCACGGAGTACAGCAGCGAGAACGCCAGGAAGCCCCAGTACGTCTCGATGCTCGCCAACTGCCAGACCAGGATGCCGCCGAGCACATGGCTGATCCCCAGGAACTTTTCGGTTGCGAAGTAGCGGTCGGCAATTTGCCCCGCAATAAACGGGGCAAGGATGGCGCCGATGGCGCCGACGGCGAAGATCCAGCCAACCTGGTCAGGCGTAAGCCCGCGGTGGCCGATCAGGAACGGCCAGAGCAGCGGCAGCCACGCGCCCCAGATCGCGTACTGCAGGAACATCATGACGGACAGACGAAACTTGACGCTTGCGTCGGATGGGCGGTCGACCATTCCGGCACGATCGGCGGTGGTGGTGGCTTCCATTGGGGGCGATTCTACCGACCCCGCTTGAAATGCGCCTAATGGCGCTCCCGGCCGCGGCAACCATGCGATGTCGCTTGGGGCCGCGTGGGAAACCCGTATCGATTTTATCGGATGCTGATCGACGCGGCGCAGGGGCGGCAACGTTTCACGCGGTCGTTGCGCGACGGTCGATGTAACGGTGTCCGCCGCGCGCCGCTGCGCGCACGCCCCGACGTAAAGGAGTTTCATGCCCCGCCCCGCCCTCGCCCGCACCACGTTCATCGCCGCCGCCGCTTCCGGCAGCCTGTTCGCGACGCTCGCCTACGCCGGCGATGTGCCCATCGGCGCCTACGACGTCATCCCCGACGGTCACACGTCCTCGTCGCAGGCGCTCGTCGGCGAGCTCTTGGCCGAGAAGCAGGTGCCATTCTCTATCGATGATTGGACGACAGGCGAGATGCTGCTTGCCGGCACCGTCGAGCAGCGCGTCGTCCTGGAAGCGGAGAAGCAGTCGCTGGCGTTCCACTACCTGATCACGAACACCCCAAGCCCCGCGGGGACGGGTGAAGTTTTCCAGGTCACGGCGTTCTCATTCGGTGAGCTCGTGCAGACGGACGTGGGCTATCTCATTGACGACGCCGCCGCGGGCAACCCGTCGCGCATCGGGCGGACGCATAATGCGATCGACGCGAGCTTCGATGGCGCTCAGCGCGTGCTGGAGGAAGGGCGAGCCATCTCGTTCTTCGTCCGCACGAATGCCACAGCGTTCGACGAGACCGGCTTGTTTGCAATCGATGCGATGGCCGAGGAGCCGGATCCGTTCACCGGCAGCCGTGTGCGCACGACGGTCGCCGACGGCATGTTCCGCGCCGTCGTCCTGGAAGGCCCCGTGGCCGTGCCACTGCCGGCGGCGGTCTGGACTGGCGTGATCGGTCTCGCGACAGCGGCCCTGGCGAAGCGGCGGGTGAAGGCATAGAAGAGCGGTGTCGCGATGTATCGCGGTGCCGGAGTATCAAAAGCATCCGCACCGGCACTCTGAGAGCCCGGCTACTCCGATACGACCCGTGCACAACGCATTCGATGCTCGATCATGATGCACCGGTCCTGAACGAAGTCGATCCCCGCCGCTGCCGCTATTTCTTTTGCTTCATCATCGCGTATGCCGCTCTGAAGCCAGACGCCCTTTGCGCCGATGGCGATCGCGTCGCGCGTGATGTCGGCGCAGAACGCCGGACGGCGGAAGACATTGACGACGTCGACCTGCCCAGGCACATCCTGCAGGGTTGGATAGCTCTTCAGCCCCATTACCGCCGCATGAGTCGGGTTTACCGGGACGATCTCGTAGCCTTCGCCCCTGAGGTATGACGCAATCTGAAAGCTGGGGCGGCCGGGGTCGTCGCTGAGACCGACCACGGCAATTCGATTGGCCGAGAGCATCCGCTCGATGGCGGCGGCATCTGAGCCCTGCCCGCGGGACGGCATGGGGCATGCTTCGTTGCTCATGATCAAATCCTCCGGCGGCGGGGCACGTTCTCGCCGCTCTCTCGCCTTGCTACAATCAGGCCGACACATGGCCAAGCGAGATTACTACGAGATTCTAGGCGTCCCCCGCGGCGCGTCGGCCGACGAGATCAAGAAGGCCCACCGCAGACTTGTCCGCAAGTTCCACCCCGACGTCAGCAAGAACAACAAGGAGGCCGAGGAGAAGTTCAAGGAAGCGCAGGAAGCATACGACGTGCTGTCGGACGAGACGAAGCGGCGGAACTACGACCAGTTCGGCCACGCCGGCGTCGGAATGGGCGGCGCCCCAGGGGGCGGGGGCGACCCATTCGAAGCATTCCGCCGCGCCCAGCAGGAGCGCGGGGGCGGTGGCGGTCGGAGGTCAACTTACCGCGGCGGGCCGGGCGTCAGTGTCGAGGATTTCGACTTCGGCGGAGGCGGTGGCGCGGATTTCGGGGATATCTTTGAGCAGATCTTCGGCGCCCGCGGCCCGGCCGGCGCCGGCGGGGCCCGCGCCGGGGCGCGCGGGCGTGCGGCGCCCCAGCCGCAGCGCGGCAGCGATGTGGAGCACCCCGTCACGCTCTCGTTCGAGCAGGCCGCACGCGGCACCACCTTGCCGCTCCAGATCAACCGCGATGGGCGGCTGGAGACAATCGACGTGAAGATTCCCGCCGGCGTAAAGGACGGTAGCCGCGTCCGCATTCGCGGCAAGGGCCAGCAGTCCAACGGAGAGCCGGGCGATTTGTTCATCGTCACGAGAATCCAGCCGCACCCCTGGTTCCGCCGCGAAGGGCTCGACATCCTGCTCGAGTTGCCGCTGAGCCTGTACGAGGCGCTGCTTGGGACGAAGGTGGAGGTGCCGACGCTGGAGGGACCGGTCACGCTTACGATCCCGCCGGGCACGAGCAGCCACGCGAAGCTCCGCATCAAGGGCCGCGGCATCCACCGTGGCCAGGAACAAGGCGATCAGTTCGTGATCACGAAGATCACTTCGCCGAAGCATCTGGATGATGAGGACAGGGAAATCATCCGCAAGCTCGAGGGGAAACACCCCATCAAGCCCCGCACCGGTCCGCCGTGGACGTAGTCGACGCGCTATTGAGTCGTCCTGTCCCCTCTCGCCGCAATCCCGGTGAGAGCGAGTGAGGCATCGCATGCTTGCTCTGCATCGTCCGTTCCGCACCGGCCGCACGACCTGGGCGGTGCTGCTGTTCCTTGTGGGATTCGCGGCGCTGATTGTTTTCGTCTCGTTCTATTACCTGCAACCCGCGATGCTGGCCGCCCTCGATGCCACGCCGAAGCAGCGGCGTGGGCTGGCGGCCTACTCCTGGCTGCTGATGTCGCTGGTGCTGTTCATCCTGCTGGTCGGGCTGATGATGACCTTCCGCATCGGCCGCTTCTTCTTCCCGCGCTCCGCCCCCCCGCCGCGCAAGACGAAATACGTTGATGCGTGGGCTGAATCGGCCCGCCGGATGGAGACGCCGCCAAGGGAATAGCCCCGCGTTCCATCGCACTCCTCTCGCCATCGCGCTGCCTGCGGGACAAATTTTTGAACCGCGCGCCGCTCCGGTGCGACCATACCCATGACACCACTCGGACGGCCGGACCGTGAGCGATAACTCTGAATCCATTCTCTGCGAGCTGCTCGTCCTCCGCTGCCGCCGTGGCGATACCGAGGCTTGGCGCGAATTGACGCACCTCTTCGAGCGCAGGCTGCTGTACTACCTGCGCCGGCTGGTCGACGACGAGCGTGACGCATGGGACCTGCTCCAGCAGACGTGGCTGGGGGCGTTCCGGAACCTGCGGACACTCGAGCAGCCGCGGGCCCTGCGCACCTGGCTGTACCGCATCGCCCACCATCAGGCGGTCAGTCACCGCCGTCAACGCGGCGTTGAACCGACGGCCGGGGAGGCGGATCAGGTCGACCTCGACGAAGTGGCCGACGACTGCGGCGACGAAATTGCCATCGCCGCCGACGCAGCAGAGCGCGTGCACGCGGCGCTGGCTCAACTGCCGGTGGCATTCCGGGAGGTGCTGACATTGCGCTTCCTGGAAGACCTGTCGGTCGACGAGGCGGCGGCCGTGCTCAACGTCCCGGCGGGCACTGTGAAATCGCGGCTGTTTCATGCCAAGCGCGCGCTGCGCGCGGTCCTCGAATTCCGCACCGGGCAAGGCGGTGTGTCATGAGCGAAACGCGAAAGAACGTTCCCAACCCCCTGCGCGACCGGCTGCTCGCGGCCGAACGCGTGAACGGTGCCCTGCGCACCGAATACGAAAGGAAGATGACCATCATGTGGCAACGAACCATTTCCATGCCCAAGCGCGTCTGGTTCGCGGTGCTCGCCACCGCGTGCCTCGCCGCCAGCGCCCTTATGTTCGAATTGCAGATCTCCGATCCGCTCCCGACGGTGGCCCGCGTGGGGCTGGGGCTGGGAACGGTTTTCAGCCTCGGCTGGGCCGCGTTCCTCGGCCGGATCGCCTGGCGCGGAGAATTCACCATGAAACGCGACGCGACCCTCTACGCAACGATGGTTTGGGTCTTCACACTCGCCATGGCGGTCCTGTTGGCGGTGATGAGCCGGAACCGGGATCCCTTCGTGATCTACGGCTTCCTGTTCCTCCTGCCCGCGTCGGTGATCGTGCTGCGGACGGCGATGGAGCAATCAGAGCTGCGGACGCAGGAGCGTCTGCTGGGGCTGGAGTACAAGCTCGCGCTGCTCGCAGAGCGCGCCCCGCAGCAGGCGTCATAGTCAGGCGAAGCCGGGGAAGGGGCCTGAGCGCCGGGCGGGTCCGGAGAGCGCTCCGGACCC
>DASYWJ010000063.1:0-16467 GCA_035936155.1 Tepidisphaeraceae bacterium
GGGCCGCGACCGCGACGAGTCCGGCATGGAATCGGCCGTTGTGCGCATCTATCGCTGCTCGAAGGTCGTCAAGGGCGGCCGCACGTTCAGCTTCGGCGCGCTCGTCGTCTCCGGCGACCGAAAGGGCAACATCGGCATCGGCTATGGCAAGGCCAATGAGGTCCCCGGCGCGGTTGAGAAGGCGACAAAGGACGCCCGCAAGGCGACCTTCAAGGTCAACCTCAAGGGCACCACGATTCCCCACCAGGTGACGGGCCGAAGCGGCGCCAGCACCGTAGTCCTCGCCCCGGCCCGTCCGGGCACGGGTGTGACGGCGGGCAAGAGCGTCCGCCCCTGCGTCGAGCTTGCGGGCATCACCGACATCCTCACGAAAGCTTACGGCTCCACCGCCCCGAAAAACCTCGTGAAGGCGACAATGGCCGCCCTCAAGCAGCTGCAGAACCGCGAGCAGGTCGAAGGCGCGCGAGGCGTCCAGTTGGAAAAGGGCGCGGGCGAACTGGTAACGGCGTAAGAAGGAGTTGCTAGTTACTGGTTGCTGGTTGCTAGTAAATGCAACGAGCGGCCGGTTTTTACGAGCAACTGACAACTAACGACTAGCAACTGGCAACTGGTACTCCCATGAGCATGATTCACGAAATCACCGCCCGCTCACCACGGTTCAAGAAGCCGCGGCGCAAGGGCCGCGGCGAGAGCAGCGGTCGCGGCAAGACCTCCGGGCGCGGCACCAAGGGCGCCGGCGCCCGCGGCGGCGATGTGTGGTGGACGCCCGGTCGCGAAGGCGGTCAGACGCCCACCTTCCGCCGGCTCCCCAAGCGCGGCTTCAGCAATGAAAACTTCGAGCGCCGCTTCCACATCGTGAACCTCCAGGACCTCAACCGCTTCGATGACGGTGCGGTGGTGGACGCGATTGTCCTCAAGGAAGCAGGCCTCGTCCCGGACCTCAAGCAGCCGGTGAAGATCCTCGGTGGGGGCGCGCTGACGAAGAAGCTGACGATCACGGCGGGCTGGTACAGCCAGTCGGCGCATGAGAAGATCGCGGCGGCGGGGGGCACGGCGCAGAACCTCAAGGGCGAAGCGTTCGCCTTCCCCAAACCCAAGAAGAAGTTCGTAAAACGCGAAGGCGGCGCGAGCGCTGGGAAGAAGTCGAAGAAGGCTGCTGCTGAAGAGTCGCCTGCTGCTGCTCCCGCTGCTGAAGCTGAAGCGCCCAAGTCCGAATAGGGCTCACTGCTCAGCAGTGGGTCCAGGACAAGCGAATGTTCAAGACGCTCATCAACATCTTTCGGATCCCCGAACTGCGGAACAAGGTGCTGTTCACCTTGTTCATGCTCGCGATTTATCGCATCGGGTACCACGTGCCGATCCCCGGCGTGGATCAGGCGGCGTTCGCCGAGCTCGCGGAGAACCAGGCCGCTGATTCCAGCGCTGCCGGTCGTCTGGCGAACTACGTGTCGCTGTTCTCCGGCGGCAACCTCAGCCAGAGCACGATCTTTGGGCTCGGCGTGATGCCGTACATCTCGGCGTCGATCATCTTTCAGCTCCTCGCCACCGTCGTTCCGGCGCTGGAGAAGCTTCAGAAGGAAGGCGAGTCCGGCCGTAAGAAGATTCAGGAATGGACGCGCTACGCCACCGTGCCGCTGTGCATCATCCAGGCGATCTTCTGGATCACCTTCATGCACAACTCGTCGCCCCGGCTCGTGCACGAGGACTTCGCCAACACCACGACCTTCTGGCTCATGGGCATCTTCTCGCTCACCGCCGGCTGCCTGTTTCTCATGTGGCTTGGCGAGCAGATCGATGAATACGGGCTGGGGAACGGCATTTCGCTGATCATCCTGGCAGGCATCGTCGCCCGCATGCCCGAAGCGATTTTCGAGCTCGTTCGCACGACCAACCTCTCCGGCACGGCGGATCCGACCAAGCCGATGACGCCCGGAAAGATCGTTTTTCTCATCGCATCGTTCATCTTCGTTGTGACCGGGTCGATCCTGATCACGCAGGCGCAGCGCCGCATTCCGATCCAGCAGGCCAAGCACACCCGCGGCCGGCGAGTCTACGGCGGGCAGCGCCAGTTCCTCCCGCTGCGCGTGAACCATGGCGGCGTCATGCCGATCATCTTCGCGCAGTCCCTGATGCTGTTCCCCGGCGTGCTGTTCGGCTGGCTGAACGGCGCGGCGGTGAGCGGCGGGTGGATCGACAACTGGCTCGGGCAGACCGTCTCCTGGCTCAACGAGCAGTTCCGCGGCGCCGGCTTCATCTACATCATGACGGAAATCGTCATGATCTACTTCTTCGCCTACTTCTGGACCACCGTGCAGTTCCAGCCGAAGGAAATGGCCAACCAGCTCCGCGACTACGGCAGCTTCATCCCCGGCCTTCGCCCGGGCAAGCGGACGGCCGATTACCTCGAAAAGGTGATGATGCGCATCACCTACGTCGGGGGCGCGTTCCTGTGCTTTGTAGCCGTCGTTCCCACCGCCATCAGCGCGTCGATGCAAATTCCGTATCAGGTCACGGCGTTCCTCGGCGGCACCGGATTGCTCATCGTCGTCAGCGTTGCCCTTGACATGGTCCAGCGCATCGAGGCCAACCTCCTGATGCGCAACTACGGCGGCTTTCTGAGCGGCCCCGGTCAAAAGGGCAAGCGAATTAAGGGACGGCAGTACTAGAATAGTTGCTGGTTGCTAGTTGCTGGTTGCTAGCAAGCGAGTCGCGGTCTTTACTGGCAACTAGCAACTGACAACTAGCAACTGCTGCGTTCATGGCCATCGTTATTAAAAGTCGCCGCGAGATCGAGATGATGCGGCGGGCGGGGCAGATCGGATGTGAAATCCTCGCGAAGATGCGCGAGGCGACGAAGGTGGGCGTCAGCACGCTGGAACTCGACGAGCTCGCACGCATCGAACTGGAAAAGGTCAGCGGCATCGCGCTGAGCAAGAATTATCCGACGTACAAGCCCGGGGAAGGCTTCCCCGGCCACACGTGCATCAGTGTGAATGAAGTCGTCGTCCACGGCATTCCCGGCGGGCGGGTCCTGAAGGAGGGGGACATCGTTACATTGGACTTGGCGCTTTCGGTCAACGGTTATTGCTGCGACACTGCCACAACCGTTGCGGTGGGGCGGGTCACGCAGCTGGCGCAGAAGCTCCTGGATGTGACAAAAGAGACGCTGGCGATCGCCATCGGGCACATGAAGCCGGACAAGAAGTGGTCCGAAATCGCGCGGCTGATGCAGTACAACGTGGAACGGCACGGGTTCAGCGTGGTCCGCGAGTTCGTCGGCCATGGCATCGGCCGCTCGATGCACGAGGACCCGAAGGTGGCGAATTTCGTCACCCACGAGCAGCTCCGGGGCGACTTTAAGCTTCGGCCGGGAATGACCTTAGCCGTCGAGCCCATGGTTGTGGTCGGCCGACGTGATGTGCAGCTCCTGGAAGACGGGTGGACCGTCGTCACCGAAGACCGTTCGCTGGCGGCCCATTTTGAGCACACGGTGGCCGTGACCGACGTGGGGGTGGATATCCTCACGGACGGACGAGCGCCGTGGGGCATTTGATGTTCAGCCGCCGGGCTTGCCCGGCCCGACCCGCACGGGCGCGCCGGATGAATGGGAGAGACAAACTCGGCTAGCGCCCGCCCCGCTTGAGGGGTGGGGCTCTTTCTGCTATAAAGACCGATTCGCCTTGTCGAGGGCGATTTCTTGGAAAGTGATGCGTCATGAAGGTCCGAGCGAGCGTTCGTCGAATCTGTGAGAACTGCAAGATCGTACGCCGCAAAGGCATCGTGCGCGTGATCTGCACGAACACCAAGCACAAGCAGAAGCAAGGCTAGTTGCTGGTCGCCGGTTGCGAGTGAATGCAACGTGCGGCCGGTCTCTCACTGGCAACTGACCACCAGCAGAGAGCAAACCTCTGGAGCCAATATGCCCCGTATCGCAGGCGTTGATATTCCGCCGAACAAACCGTCCTGGGTCGCGCTGACGTACATCTATGGCGTCGGTCCGCATACGAGCAAGAAGATTTTGAAGGAAGCGAACATCGACCCGAGCCGGCGCGCGAAAGAATTGAGCGAGGAAGAGCTGGCGACGATCATTGGCATCCTTGACAAGGGAATGCTGGTGGAAGGGGCGTTGCGCCGAAGCGTGCAGCAGCACATCGCTCGTTTGCGCGACATCGGCAGCTACCGCGGCATGCGCCACCGCCGCGCGTTGCCTGTCCGCGGCCAGCGCACCCGCTCGAACGCCCGCACCCGAAAGGGGCCGCGCAAAACCGTCGCCGGCAAGAAGGGCGTGAAGGAACTTGGTAAGTAAGGCGATCGACAGGTGCGGCCGCAGACGAAAAGCATCTTGCTCGCGGTCGCATCGTTCGCGGCAGGTGCATTGATCGTTCGCTGGTTGATTACATGAGAACAAGAGGATCCGCGGGGACGGCGTGTGCCGCATGATCCGCTAGAGGAAATTAGGCCATGGCAGAAGCAGCAAAGACCGCCGGCGGCAAGCCTGGCGCGAAGAAGAAGATCCGCAAGGGCGTGACCCGCGGCGTGGCGCACATCAAGGCCACGTTCAACAACACGATGGTGACGATAACCGACACGAATGGGGAGACGATCTCGTGGGCATCGGCAGGCACCGTCGGCTTCAAGGGCGCGCGCAAGAGCACGCCTTTCGCCGCTGGCCGTGCCGCCGAGAACGCCGCCCAGACCGCCCGCAAGAGCGGCATGGTGGAGGTCGAGGTCAAGGTGAAAGGCCCCGGCGCCGGCCGGGAGCAGGCGATCCTTAACCTGCAAAATGCCGGTCTGAAGGTCACCGGCATCGAAGACGTCACCCCGCTGCCTCACAACGGCTGCCGTCCGCCCAAGAAAAGACGAGTTTAGTCAAAAAAAGTTGCTGGTTGCTAGTTGCTGGTTGCTGTTCGAAAAGCAACGGCAGCCGGCCTTTACTAGCAACTGACAACTAGCAACTAGCAACTATCGCATTACGCGCCTCCCCGACGAGGCGGAAGAACAGATGGCCCCCGACGGTGGGGGCGGGAACCTTCCGCAATTCGGGCAAGCGCAAAGGAGCACGATCATGAGAATCCGTTGGCGTGGTCTGGAGCTGCCGTCGCGCGTCACGCGCGACCAGCAGGTGTCCACCGATACCTACGCGAAATTTTCCGCCGAGCCCTTCGAGCGCGGCTTTGGCACGACCGTCGGCAACAGCCTCCGCCGAATCCTGCTCTCCAGCCTTGAAGGCGCCGCTGTCACGCACATCCGCCTCAAGGGCGCGGACCACGAATTCAGCAGCCTCCCGGGCGTGATGGAAGATGTCACCGACATCATCCTCAACATCAAGAGCCTCATCGTGAAGCTCGACGGCGACGAGCCCAAGGACATGCGCCTTACAACGAACAAGGCCGGCGCCGTGACGGCGGGCATGATCGAGGCCGATCCCGCCATCACGATCGTCAATAAGGACCACCTGATTGCGACGCTCACCGAGAACGTGTCGTTCGACATGACGCTGACGGTCGCCAAGGGCCGCGGCTACGTCACGGCCGCGGAGAACATCGAGGACGTGGACGAGCAGGAAGTCGGACTGATCTCGGTCGATTCGATCTATTCGCCTGTCACGCGCGTGCGTTACGCAACCGAGGACGCCCGCGTCGGACAGAAGACCGACTACGACCGGCTCATCCTCGAGATCTGGACCAACGGCACGATCACCCCCGAGATGGCGATGGTCGAGGCCAGCAAGATCCTCCGCAAGCACCTCAACCCGTTCGTGCAGTACTTCGAGCTGGGTTCGGACACGGCCAGCGACGAGGCGATGACCAGCCTGCGCGACGCGAGCCGCGCCACGATCGATCCCGACCTGCAGAACAAGCTGGACATGACGGTTCAGGAACTGGACCTCTCGGTCCGGGCCAATAACTGCCTGGAGTCGGCGAAGATCAACACGGTGCGGGAGCTCGTGAAGAAGACAGACAGCGATCTGCTGAAGGTCCGCAGCTTCGGCAAGACCAGCTTGCGCGAAGTGAAGCGCAAGCTCGCCGACCTGGGCTTGAGCCTGGGGATGGATCTGGACGCCGCCGCCGCCGCTCAGAGCGCCGCCTACGTCAGCGCGGACGACGACGAAATCGAGGAAGACGCCGAGACCGAAGCGGCGAACCAGTGAGGATAAGTTGCTGGTTGCCGGTTGCTAGTGGATGCAACGCGAGCAACCAGCAACTAGCCACTACCGACCAGCAACTAGCACTACCGAGGTCCCAATGTCCCGTCACATGATGCGCGGCCGGCAGCTCAGCCGCGATACCGAGCACCGCAAGGCGCTGCGCCGCAACATGGTGCAGAGTTTGTTCGAGCACGGCAAGATTCGCACGACCCCGGCCAAGGCCAAGGAAGTGCGCGCGTTTGCCGAGAAGCTGATCACGCTTGCGCGCACCGGCACGCTGCTGGCCCGCCGGCGGGTCATTGCGGCCCTCCAGGACCGCCGGCTTGTCGACGAGAACCAGGACTTCGTCGAACAAGGCCCGACGCGCACGGTCGTGCAGCGGCTGTTCAACGAGGTCGCGCCGAAGTTCGCCGACCGGCGCGGCGGGTATACGCGCATCATCAAGACCAGCGATTTCCGCATCGGCGACGGCGGGGACATCGTCCTGCTGCAACTGCTGACGGAGGAGTCCGCGCCAACCGGCACCGCCCGCCGCTCGGCGGGGCTTCGCCGCAAGCGAAATGAGCGCAAGCATCAGTTCGCCTCCCGCGCCCTTAAGAAAGGCCGCGGGGGGGACAAGCCCGAAGCCGCCGCCGCTGCCCCGGCCGCTCCCGAGGCCCCCGCCGACGGCGACCAGGCCGCATCCAGCTGAATACACGCCCTAAAGCTGACGCAAGCCAGCCAGGCCGGTTAATCCAACCGGCCTCGTTCGTTTTCCGAATTTACCCATTCCCAACCTGACATCGGTTTGGCACGCTTTGCAGCGGCGCGTGGTCTCCAGAGCAGTGAGTATGGCTAAGTTGTGCAGTGCCAAGGTATTGTTGACACGCGCGCTTTGCGTCCCATAGAATCGCCGCCTCGTCAGGGCAAGGATTTCGAGAAAACCCATCCGGTTCGCTTCGCGAGTGCACCTCATGAGGGTGGATCTTCCGAGCTTTGTTGGAAGCGACCGTTTCTCAAGCCGATGACGATGGCCGCGCCAGGGAAGGCACATTCGGCCGTTTGAGCGTTGCCGGTGGATGCCGGTGAGGCGGTCACGGATCAGAGCCTAAAGACACCTCTTCGTATGTGGAACGCGCTGCTCAAAGACCTGCTTGTTGTCGCGTACGTGCTCGTCCTGGCGATGATCGCGCTGTACGGCTTCCACCGGTACGTGCTCGTGTACCTTTACGTGAAGCACCGCCACAACGGCTATCAGCCGAAGGCCCGCTTTGACGCGCTGCCGCGCGTGACGATTCAGCTCCCGATGTACAACGAGGACACGGTCGCCGAGCGCATCATCGCGTCGACGTGCGCCATCGACTACCCGCTCGAAAAGCTGCAGATCCAGGTCCTCGACGACAGCACCGACCACTCCGCCGAGATCGCAAAAGGCGCTGTCGACGCCTGGGCCGCCAAGGGCTACCCGATCGAGTACATCCACCGCGCAAACCGCGAGGGCTACAAAGCCGGCGCACTCGAGGCGGGTTTAAGATCGGCAACCGGCGAGTTCATCGCCATCTTCGACGCCGACTTCGTCCCCCCGCGTGACATCCTGCATAACGTCGTGGACTACTTCACCGACGACAAGATCGGGATGGTCCAGGTCCGCTGGGACCACCTCAATCGCGACGCGTCGCTGCTCACGAAGAGCCAGGCGATCTTTCTCGATGGTCACTTTGTCATCGAGCACACGGCGCGCAACCGCTCCGGGCGGTTCATGCATTTCAACGGCACCGCCGGCGTGTGGCGCCGCACGACGATTGCCGACGGCGGCGGCTGGCAGCACGACACGCTCACCGAAGACCTCGACCTCAGCTATCGCTGTCAGCTCAAGGGGTGGCAATTCGTCTACCTGCCGCAGTACGCCGCCCCCGCCGAGCTCCCGCCCGAGATGATCGGCTTTAAGCAGCAAGCCTATCGCTGGACGAAGGGGAGCTTTCAGACGGCGATCAAGCTGCTGCCGGGCATCCTCCGCAGCCGAAATCTGCCCAAGCACGTGAAGTGGGAAGCGTTTTTCCACCTGACCAACACCATCGTCTACCCGCTGATGGTGCTGCTCGTGCTGCTGATGTACCCCGTGTTCATCGGGTTTGCGACGGTATTCAAGGCGAATTCCTGGGGCAGCTACATCTTCAGCGCCAGCCTGTTCATTCTGGCCACCTGCTCGGCCAGCACGTTCTTCATCTTCGGTCAGAAGGAGCTGTTCGGACGCGAGGCCGGTTGGCGCACGCTGCTGTACATGCCCGCGCTGATGGCGCTGGGCGTCGGTGTGAGCCTGAACAACGCCAAGGCGGTGCTCGACGCCATCTGGACCGCCTATCGCCGCAAGCCCAGCGAGTTCGTTCGCACGCCGAAGTACGGTGTCACCGGCCACTCCAAGGCGAAGCACAAGACCAGCAGCGTCTTCACGTTCAGCCGGCTTGCGCTGCCGATCGTCGAGATCGCCTTCGGCTCGTACATGCTCAGCTGCACGTGGATCAGCGTCTGGTACCTCTGCGGCATCTGGCCGGGACAGGATCGCATGGACGGCATCGCGACCGTCCCATTCCTGCTGATTTTCGCCGGCGGGTTCTACTACGTCGGTTTCGGATCGCTGCACGCGATGTGGCAAATGCACCGCGATTCGATCGGTGCCCCCGCGATTCTCCCCGTGCCCGAAGAGATCGAGCCGCTGCAGACGACCTGATAGCCGCCCCCACAACGCAAAGGTGGCCAGGGAATCAAACTGTCACTTGGCGTCCTTCGCGTTCTTGGCGGCTCAATTCACTACAACCACCGCCGCTTGCGGAAGAGCAGCAGCAGCGCCGCGACGACGGTGAGGATGAAGAGCATCGACAGCCAGAATCCCGCCGCGTTGTTCAGCAGCCACCCCCACCCGCCGACGCGCTCGTCGTTGAAGTTCATTCCGAAGAAACTCGTGACGACAGTCATCGGCAGGGCGATCACGGTGATGATCGTCAGCGTCTTCATGATCTGATTGAGGTTGTTGCTGATGCTCGACATGTAGATGTCGCGCACGCCCACGACGAGGTCGCGGTACAGCTCGATCGTTTCGACGGCGCGGATCAGGTGGTCGAGGACGTCGCGGAGGTAGATGCGCGTCGATTCGCGTATGAACGGCACTTCCCCGCGCGTCAGCTGCGCCAGGACTTCGCGCTGCGGGCCAATGATCCGCCGGAGGTTCAGCAGCTCGCGCTTCTTCATGGTGATGCGCGTAAGCAGCGTGGGGGTGGGGTCGGTGATGGCATCCTCTTCCAGCTCGTCGAGCGTGTCCTGGAGCTCTTCGAGGATCGGCTGGTACTTGTCCACGAGCCGGTCGAGCACGTGGTGCAGCAGCATGTCGATGCCTGGTTCCAGCACGATTCGAGGGTCGCTCCGCGCGCGGGCGAGCAGCACGTTCAGCGACGACATCGAGTCATCATGGATCGTGATCAGGTACCGCTCCGACACGAACATGTCCAGCTCTTCGGTCTGCAGCTTCGCGCCGGCATTCTTCGGCGCCTCCGCGCCGTGGATGACCATGTAGAAGTAGCCCTGCTGGCAGGCGTCCCCGACGTGGTTGTAGCTCTCGATTTTCGGCCGCTGGGCGCGGTTGATGGAGTCCTCGATGGCCAGCGGGTGGAAGCCGAACACCTCGTCGAGGATGGAATAGTCCTCGTCCTCGGGCTTCTCGATGTCGATCCACATGACCGCACCGGGGTCGCGCAGGGCGGCGGCGAGGTTGCGGTGGCTCGGGTCATCGGAGATGCGCCCGTCGCCGAACTTGATGAATGCGCTGACAGCCATCGGCTGGGCAGTGTATCGGCAGGGGCCCTGAGCACCAAAACGCGACAAAAACCAGCCACCGCACAGGCGCAGAGGACGCAGGGCAGGGAACCACTCTCCAGGTTCGTTCCTCCACGGCCTCTGCGCCTCTGCCGTGAATTGCTTTTCCTGTAAACTGCTCGGCAGAATGTCCCAGCTTGAACTCCCGCGGACCAACGGCTGCCTCGGTTGCGGGCCCGGCAACCCCTGCGGGCTCAAGCTGAACCTGCGCGTTGATCCGAACACCGGCGTCGTTACCGTCCCCTTCAGCCCGGCGGCTGAACACATCGGCTTCGAAGGGATCGTCCATGGCGGCCTTCTCGCCACGGTGCTCGACGAGGCGATGGTGTGGGCGGCCACGTGGAGCGGCAAACGGTTCTGCGTCTGCGGGGAACTGTCCGTCCGCTTTCGCGCCTCGGCCAGCGTGGGATCGAAATTAACCGTCGAGGCGAAAGTGGAGTACAGCCGGCCGAAGCTGATCCAGGTTGCCGCGACGGTCCGCACCCCCAGCGGTGGCGTGATCGCTGCCGGCGAGGGCAAGTACGTGCCCCTGGCTCCGGAGCAGAACCAGCGCATGATGCGCACGCTCATCCCGGATCCCGCGACGCAGGAAGCCCACGCCATGCTCACGCGCGGAATCCCGCTGGACATGCTGGACTGAGTCTGAGGCGAGCGGGCGATTGTGACGTGGCGAAGCCTGTTTTCGCTCTCGACGGTTGAAGCGGGCAGACACAAGCGTCGCCCTTTACCTAGGAATGACAGTTATGCCGACTCTTGACGCAGTCCTGTCGACGATCGACGGCCGGCGCGACCAGGCGGTCGCGGCGCTGATGGATTTCCTCCGAATTCCCAGCGTCAGCACGAAGCCGGAGCACAAGCCGGACATGGTGCGCTGCGCGACGTGGCTCGCCGACCAGCTGAAGTTCGGCGGGCTCGAGGTGTCGATCATGCCGACGCAAGGTCACCCGATCGTCGTCGCGAAGAACACGCACCAGCCCGGCCGGCCGACGGTGCTGGTCTACGGCCATTACGACGTGCAACCACCAGAGCCGCTGGAATTGTGGACGACCGGGCCGTTCGAGCCGACGGTGCGCAAGGATGACACCGGCCACGACGCCGTGTTCGCCCGGGGCGCCGTGGACGACAAGGGGCAGGTGTGGTGTCACGTGGAAGCGATCCTCGCATGGCAGGCGCACGGCGGACTACCCGTGAACCTCATCGTGCTCGTCGAGGGCGAAGAGGAGATCGGCAGCGAAAATCTCGAAGAGTTTGTGAAGCAGCACGCCGAGCAGCTGCGCGCCGACATCGCCGTTGTCAGCGACACGAACCAGTTCGCCCGCGGCGTCCCCGCCATCACGTATGGGCTGCGCGGGCTGGCGTACATGGAGGTCACCGTTACCGGGCCGAGCCACGATCTGCACAGCGGTCTGTATGGCGGCGCGGTCCCGAACCCCGCGAACGTACTGGCGCGGCTGATCGCGTCGCTGCACGATCCCGAGGGGCGCGTGAACATCCCCGGTTTTTATGATGACGTCGCGCCACTGTCTCCGCAGGAGCGGGCGCAGTGGCGATCGCTCCCGTTCAGCGAGACCGAGTTCGCCGCCAGCGTCGGACTCACCGAGGGCGCCGGTGAAGAGGGCTACACTTCCCTCGAGCGCAAATGGGCGCGCCCGACGTGCGATGTGAACGGCCTCACGAGCGGCTACCAAGGCCCGGGCGCGAAAACGGTCATCCCGTCCAAGGCATCCGCCAAGATCTCGATGCGGCTCGTCCCCAACCAGGACCCGGCCAGGATCGTCACCGGCTTTGAACGCACGATGCGCGAGCGGGCGCCAAGGAACGTGACGGTGGAGGTCACGTGCCACAGTCAGACGCCCGGCGTCGTCGTGCCGGTTGAAGGAAAAGCGATGTGCCTGGCTGCCGAGGCGGCGGAAATCGGCTTTGGAAAGAAGCCGGCGCTGATGCGCGAGGGCGGAAGCATTCCGGTGGTCAACCTGCTCAAACGCGTGCTCGGTGTCGACACGCTGCTGCTCGGCTTCGGCTTGCCGGATGACCGTGTTCACTCCCCAAATGAGAAGTTCGATCTGGACGCCCTGCAAAAGGGCGCCCGAACGGCGGGGGCGCTGTACTCGAAGTTGGCGCACTTGCGGCCCTCCAGCCCGTCGGGAGAGGCAGTGGGACACCGGTGACGGGCCGACGCATCGCCGGCAGGACTGGCAGAGCAACTGATCATTCATTTTCAGGTCTTATCCATGCAAAGCTCCATCGACCTCTGGCGATCGATTCACGGCGGCGCGTTCGAGGGCGTTAAAACCCTCGTCACCGGCGGGGCGGGGTTCATCGGCTCGCACATCGCTTCGGCGCTGGCGCACCTGGGCGCGACGGTGGTGGCGCTAGATGATCTCAGCGGAGGTGGAGACGGCGATTTCCACGGCCTTGGCCCGATCGAGTTTGTCCGCGGATCGATCCTGGATAAGCCGCTGCTTGCCCGCTGCATGCAGGGCGCCCGCTACGTCTTCCATCAGGCGGCGCTTGGTTCGGTCCCGGGCAGCGTGAAAGAGCCCGTGCGCTACTTCGAGGTGAACGTGACGGGCACGATCAATGTTCTTGAAGCAGCGCGGGCGGCGGGGACTCAGCGGCTTTTGTTCGCGGCCAGCGCCAGCGCGTACGGGAGCTCGGAAGTTCTGCCGAAAGTCGAGTCGATGGCGCCGGAGCCCATCAGCCCCTACGCCGCCTCGAAGGTGGCGGGGGAGGCTTTCTTGCGCGCGTACAGCGCGAGCTATCCCACGCTGGACACCGCAGCTTTGCGCTATTTCAACATCTTCGGTCCGCGGCAAAATGCGAACAGCGCTTATGCCGCCGCCATCGCCGCTTTCGCGACGGCGGTGCTGGCCGGCCGGCGCCCAACCATCTTCGGCGACGGCGAGCAGTCGCGCGACTTCACGCACGTCGACAACGTCGTCCATGCCAACCTCCTCGCCGCCCGCGCCCAGCGCCCGCTGCGCGGCGAGACCATCAACGTCGCCGTCGGTCAGCGCGTGAGCGTGAACGAGTTGGTCCGCGAGATCATTGAATTCCGCAATCGTTCCGATCTCTCTCCAATCCATGCCCCCCAGCGCGCCGGCGACGTGCGACATTCTCTCGCGGATATCAGTCGCGCGCGCGAGCTGCTCGGTTATGAGCCGATCGTCGACTTCCGAACCGGATTGACCAACACGCTGCAGTGGTATGCGGATCAAAGCCCGCATGCAGCGCAGGACCGGTCACCGTCTTAGACCCGCATCGCTACCGACTCCACCGCGGGGGCCAACGCCGGCTTCCAGCCGGCTTCCGAGGCGACTTGACCGGCCAGTCGGCGGCTCTAAAATGCGCCCATCACCCGGGGCGATGGTCTAACGGGATGACGGCTGAATCGCATTCAGCAAATCGGGGTTCGATTCCCCGTCGCTCCATTCGGTTTTTCCTGCTTTCTCAGGGCTTTTCACTCCCTCGACAACGAACTCTGGCGAACCCGAACGAACCTCATTTGGGGTTTGGCGCTTCAACTTGCGCAACTCATCGTCGAAGGACACGAGCAGGCTCATCGCTCCGCGGCGGTCGGTGTCGAGCAAATGACCATAAGTGTCGAAGGTGGTCTTGCTGCTGCGGTGGCGCATGTGCGACTGGACGGCCTTCAGATTGGCGCCGGCGGAGAGCAAGTACGCGCCGCTGGCGTGACGGATCCCGTGAAAGTCGAATTGCCCGTCCCGGGTCTTGTACTCTATGCCCGCGGCCTTCAGATCGGCTCGCAGCACGCGCGCCTGATTGGTCGGGAGCTTCACGAGCGGCGCATTGGCGGTCTTGCCGCCGGTCGCCCAGAGCAGCTCAGCGACGAGCAGTGGCGGCAGCTCAATGAACCGCTCGCGACGTGTTTTGTCGACGTGGGGCGGTAGCAGGATTCCCCCACGCTCGTCGCGCAGGTCCTCGACCAGGAGTTTCCGCAGCTCGCCAGCACGCAAGGCGGTGGCGACGGTCAGGCGGTAATTTCGTGACCGCTCCTCGCCCGTGGCGCCGCCGCGCACGGGCTCGGCCGCGGTAGTTTGCACGAGCCGGCCGAATTCCGCGACGGGGATCACCCGACGCGTGACTTTCCGCTCTTCGGTACGGCTGAAACGCGCGACGCTGCTGCATGGATTTGCGCCCCAGCGGCCTTTCTCGACGCCCCAGCTGAGAAATGCCGCTAGATGATCGAGATAACGGTTGGCGGTCGCATTGCCCGTGGCACGCTTCACGACGGCGAGCTGCCGCTGTACGCGTACCGGATCAATCTCGGCGATGCGCACGACGCCCAGGGACGCGAGCACGACTTTGGACACGCTCCCACGCTTGCGCTTTGCCGCTGGATCCGCGCGCGGCGTGCCGAACAGGATCGCACTCACATAGAACTCCGCCTGCCGGACGTGCTTTGGATCGCGGCCCTGGTCACGCAGTGCGTGTGCCCACTCCGCGACGTGGTCCGGTAGCGGTTTCGCCGCGTGCTCAAAAAATTTGTCTTCCTGGCTCAGCGGCAGACCGAGCCGCGCCCGCTCACTGTTGCGCACGAGCCGCTTTGCCAACTCGACCGTGACACGCAAATCCGTCGAGGCGATAATTGTCTTCCTATGCTCGCCTACACCATAACTCACGCGATACCGCTGGCGACGAGACCTTTTCGGCTGCGGCCAGATCGACGCGCCTTCGACTTCAACGCGATCTTTTCTGTGACGTCCCATCAGACCGGTGCCTCCGTCTGCTCCCGATCCATCCAGCTCACAATAACGTGTCCGCGCCAGTATGGCGTGCGACCGATGTAAAAGGGCCGGGGAAACCCGCCTCGGCGGCGCTTCGTCCATTTCTCGATTGCCCTGCCCGTCACACCGAGCAGGGACGACAGCTCGCCCTTGGTGTAGGTGCTGTCCCGGTCGACCTTAAATCCGGGAGCTGCGCCGCTTGGCGGTCTCGCTCCCCCCTTGTCACTGCTTGCGTTCGTTTCGGCGCTGCTCACGACGCAAGTATGCCATGCTCTATCTTGGTCGATCACGGATGCCATTTCGCGCCCGCTCATGCCCCGAACTGCATCACAAAATCGACAACTTTCGCGCGCCAGGACCGAATGTTGCGCGCTATGCAATGTAGTATCGCGCAAGTCCCGTAATAGAGGTAATTTACGGCTTTGGAGAGCAGGGAAACCGGGGTAGGTTCCGCCACTCAAACCCAAGGACAAGGAATGCGAGTCATCGCCCAATCAGACCACCAATCCCGCAGCGCACTTCGCGAGCATGTAGCAGCGCGAGCAGCGACAACTTGCAAGGCGCGGGCGGCGGTGAGGGCGCGGGGGGCCACCGATGAGATCAGCGCCTTGCATTGCGAGGCGCCGCCGGCCGTGCCGTGCTGCGGCGCATGACCACCGTCACGTGCGCCGGCGGATGGATGTAGACTCCGGCGGCGTCGACCAGGTGATTTGCCGTCCCGCGCAAGGCCGCAGTGGTAGGGGATAACAAACTTGGCATCACAGACGCCGGAAGGACTGCTATGAACAAGGTATCGCAGTGGAAAGATGGCTCGCTCGCGCCCGGTAAGATTGGCGCCGACAGGGGCATGGTGGATTACCTGATTGCCGCGAGTGACCCGCCGTGGAAGCGGTGTAAAAGTTGTCACACTTAGTTATCCGCTTCGTGATCGTCTTTTCGTTTGGTAGGTTCGCGTTCCACACTGCCCGGCGCCGACAGGGCGTCTAGCGGAGCGAACGAGTTGAGCGAACGCGAAAGCACAGGCGATAATCCATTCGCCTTGACTGCCGCAATCCTCACCCCGATGTGATCTTTTGTAGCGGCGCGCGGCGACGGGCAAAATCGCGTGCGACGCGTCTAACAGTACGAAGAACAAGCCTCGTCCGAGTCCGGGTGTTTGCCCCACCTGAGCCTCGCCGGGGCTTTTTTTGGTCTGGGGCAACGAATGAGCGAGATTATCCGCACCGTCCAAAGCGAGAACTACACGCACATCTCCAATATCCCTGCGAAGGATACCTCGCTCAGTTGGAAGGCGAAGGGACTGCTGTACTACCTGCTCACCCGACCCAACAACTGGACCGTCTGCAGCTACGACCTGGAGAAGCAATCCAAGGACGGGCGCGACTCCGTCCGCGCCGGGCTGAACGAACTGGAACGCTCCGGCTATTTGGTTCGGCGACTGAAGCGGGACGACGCCGGCCGAGTCATAGGCCGCGAGAGCTCTCTTTACGAGCACCCTCAAAAACAGGCCAATAATCCAGAGACGGATTTTCCGATGTTGGGAAACCCGACGACGGAAAACCGGATATCGGGAAACCCGCTGCTACTAAGAGCTCCTAACAAAACCTGTCATGCAAGCAGTTCAGACAGATCAATGCACAGGCCAAGGCGACGAACGCCTCGTGGATGTCGTCACGCCGGTCGTAGCGGAGCTTGAGGTGCCGATTCTGGTGCACCCAGCTCTCG
>DASYWJ010000064.1:0-2767 GCA_035936155.1 Tepidisphaeraceae bacterium
CGCCGAACGGCAACGAAAACCTGCGTCCAAAGTTCACGGTCCATGCTCGACTCCTTTCTTGTTTGGCGACAAGTGGAGTAAGCATGGACTATTTCATGTGTTAGCGCGAGTTTCCGCGGCGTTGGCGCGCAATCCTGTGCATTGGCGGGTTATGCGGCGGTTGACCGTCCCCGGCGCGCTGTGTGACCCAGGGAAGCAACTCCACCCGCATCACTCGGCGGTCCTGCTCAACATCCTCCCACGTGGACGACCCGCACCGGTTCAAAAGCGCCGCCGAGGTCTCATCCTACGCCGGGCTGGTGCCCAAACAGATGGAGAGCGGCACGATGAAGCGCATCGGCCGCATCACCCGCCGCGGCTCAAGCCTGCTGCGCGGGATGCTGGTGGAGGTGGCGTGGATGGTGTGGCGTCACAACGACTGGGCCAAGTCGTTCGTCGCGCGGATCAGCCGCGGGATGAAGCTGCGCAAGAAGATCGCCATCGTGGCGCTGGCCAGGAAGCTGCTGGTGATCCTCTGGGCGATGCTGCGCGACAACGCGCCGTGGCGGGAGTCGACGCTGCGTGATGAAACCGATGCCCTCTGCGTGACGTAAGCAATCGCGCGCTGCAGTAAACGGACCTGCACGAGAAGCACAACAGCAGCAGCGAAGAGAATAGAAAGCCAGGCGAGAGCGGAGGCTCCGGCGAACGTGCCAAGGACCAGCGACCTCGATTAACCCGCTGCGTCACTCGCTGCCGAGTGAACGCGTTGCAGCGAATGAGGCGACTGGTCGCATGAGGTGAATGAGGCCGTCCCCCCCGGCAGATGCGAACAAGCGGGACGTGACCTCGAATAGTCGGCTGAAGCGCGCACGCCGCCGCGAAGACAGACGCCTCGCGGGCCAAAGAAAGAAATTGCACCTTCAAAGTGAAAAAGACAAAATCTCCGCCGGAGCGGAGACGGATCTGGTGCGCGAACAAATCGCCCTTGACATGAACGGGGATTCATAGTTGGCGGGTTATGCGGCAGTTTCGCTCGGGGGGCGAGACGAGCAGGCAAAGCCGCCGCAGGTGCTGTCAGTCGTGGTCATGCTCCCCTACTTTCCGCGCCGCCGGCCCGGCAGTGGTCTTGGACTTCACTTCAAATCCGCTCGGCGGCTTCTTCTTCGGCAAGTCAGTCGCGATGTCCAGCCACCATAGCCATGCGAAAAACAGCGCAATCAATGCGCCGGTTCCCCAAAGCACAATGTTCTGGAGCAGTGGAGACATCACGTGCCACTTTGGCCTTCTGGACCGGCGCCAGCACGCCGACATCCGGCGTACGAGGAACAGCGGGCGCCGTGCCGCATAACGAAAGGCCGATCAGTGGCCGAGCCGGCGCCGCGCCGGCACTGGAACCACGAGCAGCGTACCCGCCGGCTCGGTCCACTGCACAGGATTTTGCATGATCGAGTTGGCCATGTCGTTCCCGACGCGGCTTTACCGGGACGATCGGCACTATAACTCGAACGAGATCATTGCGATGGCGCAGTGTGCGCAACGCGCGCACGGCGCGCAACTTACCGTCGATTCCGGCGCGATCGCGCGCAATCCTGTGCATTGGCGGGTTATCCCGCGCCCCGCAGTGCCGCGAGCCACCCATCAATTCGGGGGCTACCGGTCGCCTCCACGCTATTCAAGTAGGGACGCAACTCGGCCTCGATCGCGTCGCTGTCCAGTTCTCGATCAACCTCGAAGCGGCGCGCGGTCCACCAGCGGTCGAACAGGGACGCGCTAATGTGCGGGGAGCCGAGGACGCGTGTGAACGCCGCATCATCGGCGAGCGGGGCGTATTCGCGCAGCGACGCGAGGAAGTAGAGCTTCACCGGCAGCAGTCGTTCGGACTCCTCCCAGGTGGAGTCGGTATTTTCTTGACGGCTGTACATCACCGGCTCCGCCAGCAACAGCTCGGCGAAATCCGGCTCGACGAGGTCGCGGAGCCTTGCCGCGAGTTCCGGCCGAGCTTCGATGAGGTAGCATACTTGGTATGCGAAGCCCATAGGACGGCCCGAGGTTAGAGCGGGATAACGGACCGACGTTCAGCGGCCGGGCGGGCACCGGCCGACTCTCGATTTACAGGACCGCGACGCCCGCCCGGTCCGCTGCAACGGCTGGTTATCCCTCATCCGTAACCGGGCTGCCAGGGCTCAGCATCGACGGCAGCGATGTCGCCTTTGGCGAGCTTCTGCCACAGTTCCAACACGCGCTCGCGAGAGACGGCGCGCATGTGGCGCGGCGCACCGTCGTCGACACTCAGATCTTCCCAAATCAGCAACCCGCTTTGATACGCGCCAAGGCACCAACCGCTCTCGTGGATTAGTGCCACGTCCGGATGTTCGACGTCCTCAACGTCAAGCTCCGCCAGAGCCTCCCGCATTCGCTCCACCGACGGGTCATCGTCGGCATCGCCCCAGCGTCGATTCACGTGGTAGCTCATGAGGGATAATGTAGGGCCGATCAGTGGCCGAGCCGGCGCCGCGCCGGCTCTCTACTCACAAGAACCTTACCCGCCGGCTCGGTCCACTGCATTGGCGGGTTATGTCGCACCGCCGGATGGCCGCAACCACCGCGACCCGCGAACGATGCCTTCGCTCTTCAAGAGGCCGCGCCCGCGCACCATCTGAATCTCAAAGCGAGATAGATTCGTGAGCGACAAGAACTCGTCGTCATTCACGTCCGGCGCGTCCCAGGGCCGCTCAACGCCGATGTTGTAGGCGAGCATGTAAACCGTGAGCCAACTCGCGCCCGC
>DASYWJ010000065.1:0-20078 GCA_035936155.1 Tepidisphaeraceae bacterium
GGCGCGGCGAGCGCCACGACCACCCGTGTGATCCACCGGTTGAGCGGTGTGGTCCTACGGCTCATGCGACGAGCACCTCTTCGTCCGAGCTCGCGATGACATGCGCGCACGCCGGGCGCAGCCAAGCTTTACGCGCTTCACCACATACTTGCAGTATCCGGGCCGCCCGCTTAGGCGCGGCGGCGGCGGCGAGACACTGCTGCAAGCAGCCCCAGCCCGGCGAGCGCAGCAGAGCCCGGCTCGGGGATGGGAAGCGTGTTCACCGTCGCCGAATAGGAGCGGACGAGGTTATATGCCACGTTCGACGTCTCCGGCCCGGCCAGCGTCGGGTCGAAGTGCGCGAGGTACCCGAACTGGATCTCACCGCCCAGCGCGGAGAAGTCGGGATTTGAGGTGAAGTCGGCGCGTCCGTCGGCGGGAACGCTGTTGGTGCCGCGGTTGCCGTAGTCGTACGCCAACCCCTCGAACTCGCCGAAGTCCAGCGCCGTCAGTCCGCTCTGGCCGTAGAACTCGTAGCCCTGTGTCTGCACCGGCTGAAACGCGCTGCGGTAGAGCTTCCCGTCCTGGATGAGCATGAGAGCGAGGGCGGTCTTGTCGAAACCCGAGTTTCTCGACTCGATGGAATAGTCGATGGTTCCGATGGCGCCTTCGGAGGACGGAACGATGGTGTCGCCGAGGTACCGGTACCCGACACCCCAGTAGACGCCTGCTACCTCGGAGTGGGGGAACCCCGTACCGATCACGGGCGTGGGGTCCGTGGCGTTGTACCGCGCTGAGCTGTTGCCGACGTTGAGGACGTATAGGCCGGCTGCCGGGTAGGTCGGATCGACCACCTCGGCGAACTCACCGATGGTTGGACTGGTATCGGAAATGGTGATCGCCGCGGACGCGATTTGACCACCCAGTGCCATTCCCCCAAGAATCCCCAACGCGATGTGCCCAAACTTGCTCATGCTCGCCTCCATTGTGTTTGCCCGATGGGCGGGATCTGAATTCCTGCCATTGAACGTCTAAGTCGAGGTTTTCCTCAGTACAGGTACGGGAAGCCGCCGTTCGGCGGGTGATGACGGCCCATCCAGAACGTGCCGTAATCCGGCGGCCACAGCGCGGGGTTGAACGGGTACCCGCCTGGCACCGTGGGAGTAATTTCATCCCTCCGCCGCAGGTCAGCGTGGCCGTCCACAAAGAGCACAGCCGCTTTTTTCGCGTGGTCCCAGCGGAAGTAATTTGGCAGGTTGATGTAGTCCGGTCCCGTCACCGACTGCATGCCATCCATAAAGACCATGACGTTGGACGGGCTCTGAATCTTTGAAATCGGGCTGGGATTGGTGACATAGCTGAAGCTGCCCCCAAGGGAGCCCCGGTAGATGTCTTCCTTCTCCTTCGGAAGGCGAATGTTCCACGCATAGCTCCACGACGCGTCCTTCACCCCGCTGAACATTCGGGTGTTAAAGTGCTTGCGGACTGGTCCAGAGGTCGCCGACACCATGAAGTTGTCTTTAGGGCACTCCCACACGAGGGGGTTCTCATTCATGTAGAACGCCGAGAGGAACTGCCAGTAGTACGGGTAGTTCGGTGCCGGTAGCGCCCCGAGCTGCCCCGTGCGATACGGCGGCAGCCAACCCTTTGACTGCTGCGTATACATCGACACGGCCAGCCCAATCTGCCGGAGGTTGCTCAGGCACTGCACGGTCTTGGCTGCCTCGCGTGCACGGTTCAGCGCTGGCAGGAGCATCGAGATCAGCAGGGCAATAATCCCGATGACGACGAGGAGTTCGACGAGCGTAAACCCGCAGCGAGATGAGCGTCTCATGGCCGGGCCTCCAAGTGCTTTGTGACGGGCCGACGCGGGGGACCCTTTGGCGACCCAGCAACCGCTACCGGACGTGACAAGCAGAACTCTAACGCGCAATGGTTCTATTGCAAATACATTTTCAAAAAAATCTGGACGAAGACTGCTTCATTACGTATTTTACCCCGAGAGGGGCTACAAGTTCAGAGCCGGAGCTTTTGTATCGTGATACGAACAAATGAGACCAATGCTGGAACGGGATCGGCAGCCGCAGGCCGTGTGCAGAGGTTAGGCCATGCATAGCACAGCAGCATTCAAGTATTCAACCCTCGCCCAAAAGCTCCGACGGCACATTGCGTCCAACGGGCTTCAGCCCGGCGACCGCTTCCCTACCGAGGACGAGCTCGTGCAGGAGCATGGCATGAGCCGTATCACCATCCGCAAGGCGCTATCCCTGCTCGAGCAGGACGGGCTGCTCTCGCGCAAGCGCAAGGTGGGCACCGTGGTCAACCGCGCCATCGAGGAGTCGTTGGACCTTCACCTAGTCCGGGGCACGGTTTTGATCCTGATCTGCAATGCCCCTGCGGAAGTTGCGGGCGAGGAAGATCACGCCCTTTCCACGGTGCTGCGCGGGCTCGAGCGGGCGCTGGCGGATCGGGGATTTACCGCCCAAATGGTCGGCCTCGGCAACGACGAGCAGAAATACCGCAACCGACTCACGCAGATCCTGCGGCGCGGTGACGTGGAGGGCGTGTGCGCCATTGGCAACTGCGTCGACCGTTACCGCGACCTGCTGCGTTCCGTGCCGATTGTCAACTCCTGCACGTTTGTGCCCGACGCGCTTCCGTGGGTCGGCTTGAGCATCGAGGAAGCGACATTCGTCTGCGTCGGCCACATGCTCGACCTGGGCCACCGCCGCGTGGCGGCCGTGTGCGGGCCGTGGGTTGACAGCCGCGCGCTGGCTGGTTTCGCTAACGGGTGTCGCCGAGCGCACGACGAGCGCGGCGTAACGTTCCACCGCTCGCGGCTTTACCAGGCATTCGACGGTGAATCGCTCCCTGACTTGATCCGCGACATCCTGGAAAGCCGCGACCGCCCCACCGCCATCTTCGGCGAAGATTGGCGCGTCTGCCGCGCCGTTCTCCGAGCGGCCGAGGAGTTGAACCTGTCCGTCCCTGTCGACCTCTCGCTCACCGGAATCGGCCAGAACACACAGTACATCGCGTCATCCGTGGGAATCACGGCGTACGTGCCAGACAACGAGAAGACGGGGGAGGAGATCGGACGGCTGCTCGCCGAGGTCGTCGACGGGCGTGGCGCGCCTCGCGTGCCCGTGTTCGTCCCCGGCCGATTTATCGTTCGAGAATCCGTAAGCGCCCCCCCAGTGCCCGCAGAGTCGTAGGCCGCGCGACCGAAGCGGGTACACTGTTCGGTCGATGAGACATCCGCGCATGGAGTAGCCGATGGGTCAGATCGAAGCGTTGTCGCAGGTCGTCATCTACGACAATCCGGTTCCCACGCTCCGCAGCCGCCACGGATTCTTTCCCGGCATCGCGCGCGTTCCCTCGGGCGACCTAGTCGCGCTCGTCTCGATCGGTGAAGCGTTCGAGTCGAACGACCAGCAGACCTTCATCGTGCGTTCGACGGACCGTGGCCGCACATGGCGCATGCAGGGCCCGCTCCACCGCGAGCAGCGGCGCGGTCTCGGATCACTCAAGCCCACGCTGATAGAGAATGGAGCACTTATCGCGGTCGGTTACATGTTCTACCGCGACAATCCGGACACCCTCGTCAACCCGGACACGGGCGGCCTGCCGGGCGGCGATAATCTCGTCAGCTTTTCCACTGATGAAGGGCGGACCTGGTCGCTGCCTGTGCGGATGGACCTCACGCGCCCCGAGATCCTGGAGCTGGCCGGCCCGTGCATCCAGCTGCGCGGCAGCGGCGAACTGCTCGCGCTCGCATCACCGCTCACGCGCTGGGATGGCACCCGGCCGAGCGGCAATGTCGGCATCGTCCTCCGCAGCAAGAACCGCGGCCTCTCGTGGAACGACAGGGGGCTGTACTTTGATCACCCGGGCATCATGCCGCTTGAGGCGCGCGTGTGCCAGATGGAAGACGGGCGCGTCGTCGGCATCGTCTGGGCCTTAGATGAGGAGCGCGGAGTTGCATTGAATAACCACCTTGTCGTCTCGCGCGACGAGGGAAAGACGTGGTCGCCGCCGACCGACATCGGCATCGCGGCTCAAGCATCCAACCTGCTTCCGCTGCGCGGCAACCAGCTCCTGTCGATCCACGCGCACCGCGAGTGTGAGCCGACCGGCGTGATCGTGCGCCTCTGCGCGCTCGCCGCCAATGACGGCTGGACGACGCTCACGGAACTCAACCTCTGGGATCGTGCGGTGGCGAAACGGGTCACGGGCTTCGGCGACATGGGCACGAACCTGAAGTTCGGTCAGCCCGCGCTGCTCGCCCTGGGCGACAGCGAGTACCTCGCCTACCACTGGTCTATCGAGAACGGCCAGGGACGAATACTTGGACACCGGATCCGCGTTCACGAATAGACTCGCAAGGAAGGGACGCTGGATGAACGTCGATGAGCTAAAGGCCGGCTTCGACCGCGACGGGTTCATCACCATTCGCGGGTTCCTCGAGGGCGATGCGCTGGCGGAGCTGAACCGCGAAATCGATCGCTACATCGCGCAGGTCGTGCCCACCCTCCCGAAGGGGACGGTGCTTTACGAACAGCTGGGCGATGCGTCGACACTGAAGCACCTCGTGCGCCTGACAGCGGATCCTTATTTCGGGGTGCTCTTGCGCGACGACCGGTTCACTGATCTGGCATCGGCACTGCTGGCTGACGATGTCGTCCCGCGCGAGCTGCAGTGGTTCAGCAAGCCATCCCGCGTCGGACAGCCGACGCCGCCGCACCAGGATGGGTATTACTTCATGCTCGAGCCGAACGAGGCCATCACGGCGTGGCTCGCGCTCGATTTCGTCGACGAGCGCAACGGCTGCATGCGCTACATCGCCGGCTCGCACCGCCAGCCGGTCCGCCCCCATACGCGGACGCAGACGGTTGGTTTCTCGCAGGGGATCAGCTACGGCCCGGACGACTTCGCCACCGAAGTCGCGGTGACGGCCCAGCCGGGCGACCTGCTTGTCCACCATTCACTAACGATCCACCGCGCCGATGCCAACCGCAGCGAGCGCCCTCGGCGCTCGCTCGGCTTCGTTTACTTCGCCGCCCGCGCCAAGCAGGAGGCGAGCCGTCTGGCGGCATATCAGGAATCCCTCCACCGCGACCTCGCGACAGCGGGGAAGATCTAGCCGCCCACGATGGACCTTCCGAACCTCGATGCGAGATGCAAGCGCGTGGCGGGTCGGCTAAATGCTGCGCTGCTGACGATGGCACTGCTGGTGAGCGGACTGCTTCGCCCGCTGAGCGTTTCCGCCGCCGCGGGGGAGCTTGAACTGACGGCTGTGCTCCAGCTCGGCGCGACGTATGTCCCGGATCGTTGGGTTCCGGTTCGCGTCGAGCTGACCAATCGGACGGGCCGCGACATCGAGGGGTTCGTCTCGATGCCCGCAGGGGATCAAGACGGGCCGTTCATCGTGCGCCAGCCGTGCCGCGTGCCTGCGCGCGGTCGAGTGCAACTGTCCCTTCTCGGAAGGTTAGCCGGGCCCGACGGCGGCGCAGCAAAGCCGTCCGCGGCGCCGCTGGCGCGGGTGGACTGGTATTCATCCACCGGCGAGCGGTTGGCGGTGACCGATCTTCATGGAGCCGCCGCCAGCGAGGTGCCTGTCGGCGGGGGCGGCGACGGCGCGCTTCACTCGGAATTCATGCTCGTCATCAGTGACCAGCGAGGCGACGGACACCTTCAGGCGGCCACCTCTGGGCCCCTCGCCGCCATGGCGTCGGCGTGGGTGGACGTGACGCAGGCGCCGCGCCGGCGCGCAGCATACGATGCGTTCCGGTTCGTCGTCCTCAGCGGCGTCGATCCCGATGCGCTGGATCTGGCGCAGCGACAGGCGCTGCTCGATCACCTCTTGGTCGGCGGGGTGCTGATTTGTCCCGCACCGGATCCCACGATCGAGTCCAGCTGGATCGGCCCACACTGGCCGGTGCAGTGCATCGCTCGACGTCCCGCCACATCGGCGGGCAACGTCATACTCTCGCCGGGTGCGCTCCTCACGCAGGCGCTGCCCGGCCGTGGTGAACCTGTCGCGGGTGATGCCCACTACGTGCACGCCGCGTTCCACCCCGTTGGGTTGGGGCGCATCGCGTTCACCAGTTTTTCGCTCGGCGCGATCGATCCCGAGGGGACGCCTGCGCCGTTTTGGGCGCAGCTGCTCGGCCCCGGCGCGGCCGATGTGTCATGGCAGTCGTCGCGGCTTGCCGCCGATCATGCGCAGCACCTCGACGCGATGGTGGGCGTGGCAACGGCGCCGTGGTGGGTGGCGGCGGCGGTCGCGGCTGCCTACCTCGGCGCCGCCGGTGCCGTGCATCTCACCTTCACCGGAGCGCGCCGGCCGGTGGGTTTTGCGGTAATCGTCGCCATCGCGCTCGTCGGGTCGGCAACGCTTGCGGTCGTCTCGATCGCCGGCGGGCGCGACGCCGCGCTGGGCGGCGCGCGACTCGCAACGCTGGACTTGGCGCCCAGCGGCGGCGGCCTGTATCAGGCGGACCTCGCCTTCGTTGGGCGCGACGAGCCGTCGCTCGCCCTGCTCGCCGGAGATGCCAGCACCACCTTGCATCCGGTCGCCGCCGATATCGCTCGCCCGCCCGTCGTGCAGCTCGATCCCCTCGCCGCTCCCGAGGCGGGCGCACGGGCGTCCGTGGTCGAGCGTGTCTGGCGCACCACGCGCGCCCTTCCCACCGACACGCGCATCCACGCCACCGGCCAATTCGGGCCGGACGGGCTGACGCTCGCGATTGACAACCTCCTCGGCGCGATTGTCCGCGCGCCGCTGCTGGTGTGGACGCCGACCGGGATCGCGTTCCCGCTCGACGACCTGCCGCCCGGCGCGTCCGCAACCGTGCGGCCGGGGGCGCGAAACGATCCCGGCGACTTCAGTCACGCCGTGGTCACATCGGAGTCGGCGAAGCTGCGCGCGTCCATCCTTCGTTCGGCCGCGACGCCTTCGGCGACGTTCGCAATCGCTCAGCCGGCCGACGCGCCACCCGTGCTTGCGGGGTGGTTCGATGAATTGGCCGTGCCAGCCGCGGTACGCGTCAGCCCCCATCCGGCGATTCGCTCGGCGATACTGGTGCGCGTCCCGGTCCAGCTGCGCCCCTCGCCGGTCGGCTCGCGCGTGCGCATCGACGGCGGATACGTCCGGCTCGCGCCGGCCGAGGCCACGATGGGCATACCTTACGACGCGCAGCGCCACCAGTGGATCCCGACGGGCACCACGGGGCAGTGGCTCGTCGGTTTCATGCCGCCCGCGGAGGTCGGACGCCTCCGCCCGGCGCGCGTAACCGTGACTTGCGACGCGTCGGCGCCACAGCACACCATCAGCCTGCACGGCGATCAGTTCTCGGTCGCCGCGGGTGGCGACGCCCGCGCGCAGGCGGTGAACTTCATGGGGCGCCGAATTGTTGATTGGACCGGCCCGATTGGCCGACAGCAGATCACCTTTGATCCAACCGCGCATGACACCGACGGCAATGGCCGCGTCTGGCTGCTCCTGCGAGTGCAGCCCACCTCTGCCGACGTCGCCACCGTCCCGCCGCAGTGGCGCCTGCGGACCCTGGAGATGAGCTACGACAACGCCGAGATCGTGGAGGGCGGTCATGCCGATTGATCGATCGACGGCCATCCTCCAGACTCAGTCGCTGACGAAGCGCTACGGAAATCATGTTGCGCTGGATGACCTGAACCTCGCCGTCCACGCCGGCGAGATATTCGGCTACATCGGGCCCAACGGCGCTGGCAAGACCACCACGTTCCGCATCCTCGCCGGGCTGCTCGACCCGACCAGCGGCAAAGCCGTCGTCGCCGGTCAGGACGTGACGAGCAACAAGGATCTGATCAAGCGCGCAGTCGGGTACCTGCCGGACAATTTCGGCATCTACCCCACACTGCGCGTCTGGGAGTACCTCGATTTTTTTGCCGCCGCGTATCGAATCCCGAAGAAGCAGCGCAAGGACCGCATCGACTACTGCCTGGCGATCGCCAATGCCGAAGAGTTCCGCGACAAACTGCTGGGCGCCCTGTCGCGCGGGATGAAGCAGCGCGTCGGCATTGCCAAGACGCTGCTGCACGACCCGCGGGTCCTGATCCTGGACGAGCCGGCGGCCACCATCGACCCGCGGGCGCGCGTCGAGATGCGCAAGCTCCTGCGCTCGCTGGCGGACCTGGGAAAGGCGGTGCTGGTGAGCAGCCATATTCTGCCCGAGCTTGCGGACGTGTGCGATACGGTTGGTATCCTCAGCGGCGGGCGGATGGTCGCGTCCGGGCCAGTGCGCGAGATTCTCCGGACGGTGCGGCAGCGGCGGCTCCTCGAGGTGCAGGTGCTGAGTGACCGGCAGCAGGCGCGGGAGGTGCTCTCAGACGCACCGGGTGAGTGGGAAGCAATCCCAGACGCCGACGCCAGCGACAATGGCGACCGCGGCGGCGTCCTCCGCTATGAGGTGCACGCCGACGAGCGTCAGCTTGCCGAGGCGCTGCGGCTCCTGCTCAGCCGCGGTGTCTCGGTGGTCAGCTACGCCGAAGTCCCAGCCGATCTGGAAGACGTGTTTATGAGCTTGACGTAGTGAACCCCGTCCTGCAGAAGAATCTTCTCGCCCTGCTCCGCCTCAAACGTGTGGCGGCGGTTCACCTCGTCTTCATCGCGGTGCTGTCAGCGCTGGTGCTGGCGACGTGGCCGCAGCAGGGGATCGTGGCGCTGGCGTCGCAGGGACGCGATGCGCTGCTGCTGGGGATCGTGCTGGGCCAGCTCCTACTGCTGGTGCTGATCGTGCCAGGGATCGCGGCCGTTTCCATCGTGGGAGAGCGCGAGGCGAACACGCTGGAGATGCTCTACGCGTCGCGGCTGTCGGCGTCGCAGATCATCGTCGGCAAGGTCCTGTCGTCGCTCGGCGTCCCGCTGCTGCTGCTGGCGAGCGGGCTGCCCTTCGCAGCGCTGCTCAGCTATCGCGGCGAACTGGACGCGGCAAAGCTGGGGCTGTGTTATGCAGTCCTCGCCATGGCGTCGGTGCTCCTGGCGATCGGATCGCTGACGGTCTCGGTGGTGTGCAGGCAGACGTCGTCGGCGCTGGTGGCCTCGTACCTTGCGGCGCTGGCCGTCTGCGGTGGAGCGCTCGTGCCCGCGACCATGATGCTCAAGAGCCAGACGGGCCTGGCTGCGCAAGCGACGCACTGCGCCCGCGCGCTCTCGCCGGTTGCGGCGGCGCTGTCGGTGCTGCGGCCGGAACTCGATGAGCTGGGCGGCCGCGAACCCCCGGTGGCGCCGTCGCTTCAGCCGCAGATGGCGGAGTTCTCCGCTGACGATTTCACGGCCGCTGCCCCACCGGACGAGCCCACGCGCCTCCTGCCGGCATGGAAGCTGTTCTTTCCGCTCGCCGCCGTCGTCATTCTCGGGTGCTTCGCGACGCTCGTCTCGCGCCTGTCCCGCGCCCCCAGCGCCGCCGACCCCTCCACCGCCGAGAATCGCTCCCTCGGGGAGGCCGGCCTACGCCGGCTCCTATACGTCATCGACGAGCGTAAGCCGCGGGGGCCGATGTCGGGCCTCAACCCGCTGCTGTCGAAAGAAGCCCGCACGACGCAGCTCCGCAGCGGGCGGTGGATGCTTCGCACGTTCTACGCGGCGCTGGCGCTGTCGCTGCTCCTGGCGCTGATGGCGCTGTACGGCGGGGTGGAGCACCCGGACCTGCTCGCGTACGTGGCGCGCGTGCTCGTCGCCTTTCAGGCGGCGCTGGTGGCGCTGATCGTCCCGTCGCTGACCAGCGCAGCAGTCAGCGGGGAGATCGAAGGGGGCACGTTCGAGACGCTGCGGCTAGCGCCGCTGAGCGGCGGCGCGATCTTCTGGGGTAAGCTCCTGCCCGCCCTACTGCCCGCGCTGCTCCCGCTCGTTGCGCTCTTGCCGGCGTTTGCGGCAATCTGTTTCATCGACGCGGCTTACCTGCCGTTCTTCGTTCGACTGGCGATAGTCGTCGTGACGTCGGTGCTGGTGTGCGCCGCCGTGGGCCTCACCTGCTCGAGCTTCGCCGGCAGCACGCCGCGGGCCACCGTCGCAAGCTACCTCATCGTCGCCGCTCTGTTCGTGCTGCCGTTGCTCGCATGGTGGGCGGGCGCTGCATACGTGGCGCCTGGCGTGACGCGGTGGCTGACGATGCCCAGCCCTCTCGTGATGGGGTTGAACCTGCTGCCGGGGGAGGCTACGTCGGCGGCGATTGGACGACTGTGGCAACTCCACGTCGGGCTCATGCTGGCGCTGTGCGCGGCCCTGCTGGTCGCGGCGCGTTTGCGGCTGACCTACCTGCTTCGACATGGGTGAAGATCATGCGACTGCACATGGGGCCTATCCTCGGACTGCTGCTTGCCATGACAGCGGCGCACGGGCAGCAGCGCTCGTCGACCGGCCCGGCCGATCGGCTCGGCTTCGGCATTGACCACTTGGACATCGCTGAGGCCGTCGAGGTGATCGAGGTGCCCCCCCGGACGGTGACGATGCTGGGCGAGTCGATGATCCGCGAGAGGGGGACGCGGCGGGTCGGCCTCGCCCGCGATCTGGGCGCGTGCCGCTCGCCGGCGGCGCTGCCCTTCCTACGGCAGGTGCTGACCGATGCAGACCCGTCGCTCCGTGCGCAGGCGGTGCGCTCGGCGGGCGAGATCGGCGACGTATCCATTGTAGCGGACCTACGCCCGCTGCTTCGCGATCCCGCAGCAGCGGTGCGCCGCGAAGCGGTGCTGGCGTGCGCGGCCCTGGCCGACACGGACCCCGCGGCGGCGGCGCTTGACGATCCGGACCCGGCGGTGGTTGCGGCCGCAGTCGAAGCGGTGCGCGATGGGGACGCCCTCGCGGGGCAGCTGAACGGGCTGCCGCCGGCCGTGAAGCCGCAGGCGATCCGACGGCTCGCCGAGCTTGGCGCCAGCGGGCATGCCGAGTTCATCGCCACCTTCCTCACGGAAGACATCGCCGCAAAGATCGCGGCCGTCGAAGCATTAGCCAGGCTCGATGCCGCGGCACATGCGGCGGCAATGGTGACGCTCCTGGAGGACGCCCACCCCGCCGTGCGCCGCGCCGCGACAGCGGCGCTGACACTGGTAGACGGCGCACAGCGGTCGGCGCTGGCGATCCGCATGCTGCGCGACCCCGCAGCCGAGGTGCGCCAGGCAGCGGCGGAGGTGCTGGCACGCCAGCCGCACCCGGACGCGCTCGACCCGCTCGTTGCGCAGCTCGACGACGGCGACGAGCCGCTCCGCATCGCGGCGCGCGCAGCGCTAGTGGCGATGGGCGACGTGTCAATCGAGCCGGCGGCGAAGCTGCTCGCTCACACCGATCCTGCACGCCGCGTGGACGGGTCGCACATGCTCGGTCACCTGCGCAGCGACGCGGCACTCGACGCGCATCTTGCGCTGTTGAAGGACTCCAAGTGGGAGGTGGTGGCACAGGCGGCCTGGGCGCTGGGTCGCATCGGTCGCCCCGAGGCGCGCGAGCCGATCGGCGACATCGTGCAGGGCATCCCGGCGACGGCCGGCCTCCTGCCGCGCGAGCAGCAGGCGGCGCTGAGTGAGGCGGTGGTCGCTGCCGCACGGCTGGGCGTGCAATCGGCAACCGTGCCCATGGCGCGGCTAATCATCGAGCTGTCTCCGACGCCCCAGCGTCCGCCGGCCCCGCGCCTCCGCGCCGCGGCGATCTGGGGCTTCGGCATCCTCTCCGACAGAGCCGACAAGGCGCTGTGCGACGCGCTGGCGAGCATCGTCGACGAGGTGCTCGAGCAGCGTCCGCCGAAGGTCGAAGCGATCAAAGCGCTCGGCCACCTCCGCTGCACCTCCGCGGCCGATGCGCTGAGACGGCTGGCCCAGAGTTCGCTCGACCCGCACGTGCGGTGGTTGGCGTGCTGGGCGTACCAACGCGTCACCGGCGAACCTATCGCCTACGCCCCACCAATTCACACTCACACGCCACAGCTGTCGATCATGCCGTTGGCGCAGTAGGGCATGGTCACAGCTTGATCCTGATGCGTTTGAGCGTTGGAAACCGGTCACCGTTGTCTGAGTGGAAGACGGCGCGGTACTGCATCGCGCGGTCGGCGGGCGCGAGTTTGATGGATTCGTCGTCTACGGGCCTCCATCGCCCCGTGTTCAGCGCATCGGCCGACGGGGCCGAACGCACCTCCAGCTTCAGCGTGGAGCCCGGCGGCACGTCCGCCTCAGCAGCGAGGACGGCGCGGGTGGCGGAGCGGTCCCAAGTGAACGCCGACGACTCGTACGTCTGTCGCCAGCTTCTATCGCGAACATGCCCCATATCATGCATGTCCATCCAGTGCGATCCAGCCGTCGGCAGCTCCGTGATGCGCGGGTGCGCGTAGCGCTTGCCGTCATTGTAGAAGACCTTAGACATCGTGTGGTGGCTGCCATGCCGCGCATGGCAGGAGACAGCCAGGTCCAGCTTCCCGTCGCGGTCGAAATCGGCGGCGAGGGCGCCGGAGGCGGAGTCTACCGTCAGGTGCATCTTGCGGTCCGGGTCCAGTCCGTCGTCCCCGCCCCAGAACAGGTAGCCGGGGAGCGATTCGCGCATTCCGATGGCGTGGTAGTTGGAGCTGAACACGTCCAGGTGTCCGTCAGCATCGAAGTCGGCGACGGTGAGATCATCCACGGTGAGGCCAGGGATCCACTGCGCGTTGGCGTGGGTAAACCCGGCGGCGTTGCCCCAGTAGACGAAGCTGCCGAGGTCGTACTCTTCCTGCGCGTTGTCGCTGTACACGCCGACGAGCAGGTCGAGCTTGTCGTCGCCGTTGATGTCGGCGACTTCGACGGCGATCGGGCGATCCACCTCCAGCACCTGCGCGCGCTCGGCGGCGAAGCCGGACGTGCCGCCCCACAGGATCGTCACCTTGCTGTCGAACCAGTCGCTGGTGATCACGTCCAGCCAGCCGTCCCCGTTCAGGTCGGCCGCATGACCCGCCAGCGCCCGGCTGCCGACGGGGATCGCCACGCGCCGCTCGTCATTGAAACCGTCGGCGCCGCCGTAGTAGAGGTACACGTGCGCGGCCTTGTGCGGGCCCTTGCTCTCCTGGCAGGCGATGATGTCGAGGTAGCCGTCGCGGTTGAGGTCCGCGACATTGGTGGACCAGATGAGGTCCTCCTTCAGCACCGTGCGGCGATCGAGCGCGAACCCACTCTTGGCTCCCCAGAGGATGTGCGTGCCGACCCGAGCGTCAGTTTCGGCGCGCTGGCCGCCGTGACCGGAGTAGGTGAGCAGCAGATCGGCGAAGCCGTCGGCGTTGAGGTCGGCGGCGCTGTGCTCCGAGCCGCTGGCGAAGGGGATCTGCCAGCGGTTCGACGGGTCGAAGCCGTCGGTCGAGCCCCAGTAGAGGTCGAGGGGGACCTTTTCGTTGAGCGTGCCGCGCTGGCTGTTGGCGAAGACGGCGCGGGCAGGCTTGCCGTCGGATGCGGGGAGGGCCAGCACGTCGGTCGGCGCCTGCGTATCAAAGCCGCCGTCTGCGCGAGTGAAGGTGCGGTCGCCCGCGCCGAAGAAGAGCAGCGACTTGCCCTCGAAGTGAGTCTCGCCCTGGTAGATCGCGACGGCGAGGTCGGCGCGGCCGTCGCCGTCGAAGTCGCCGATCGCGCTGGCGGTGGCGTTGGGGGAGGAGAGGACCGTCGAGCGATCCGCTGCGAACCTCTTGCCATCGCCCCAGAGGATGACGACGGAGCGATCGGCGGTTTTGGCGCCGCCGGCTTCCCCGCCGGCGGCGAAGGTCTGGGCGAAGTTCGTCAGCACCAGGTCGGTCGCGCCGTCGCCGTCCAAATCGCCCGCGGCGACGTGCGTGGCGGGGACGTCGACCTTCACCGGCTTCGACCACTCCCGCTTGCCGTCGCCGGCGATGATGAAGATGGCGCTTCCCGCGGCGATAGCGAGGTCGAGCTTTTCGGCACCGACGATCTGCGCCGTCACGATTGATTGAGGCGTTGGCAGTTCCGCGTGCGCCAGTTCCGAATTTTTGCGCGACTCCAGCTCGCGCTGCCCCTTCGCCGCCCACAGCGTCGTCAGCTTCCCGACGGATGCGCACGCGAGGTCGGCGAAACCGTCGCCGTCGAAATCCGCGGCCGCGGCGCGCGTGCCCGCTGGGGCGGCGAACTCGCCACGGCGGAACGTGCCCATCCCCTGCTCGCCGCCCCAGTACACGAAGCTGCGCGGTTTGCGGCCCTGGCCGAAGATGACCACGTCGCTCCACCCGTTGGCGTCCAGGTCGGGCAGGGCCGCGTCGCTGGGGTAGTGCGGCTCCGGGAGCGCCCCGGCGGCCCGGCTGGCGGGCCAGGCGCCGCCGGGAGCACCCCACAGGATCGTCAGCAGCGAACGGGCCCCTTGGATGCCGCTGCGGCTGCGTAGGAACACCAAATCGCGCTGGCCATCGTTGTTCAAGTCGCCCGCGACGATGCGCTGGCTCCCCTGCACCGCCAGCGGCGCGCTCCGGAGGCTGCGGCCGTCGCCCAGCGTCCCCAGCGTCGCCGGGACGTACGCCCCCACGTCGTGCGTCGAGTTGAACAGCAGGTCGATGTGCCCATCGTTGTTGAAGTCGAAGCGATGTATGGTGCGGACGCTGCCGTCGCGGCTGACGTAGAGGTTGTGCCCCGACGCGTCCAGCTTGCCGTCGGCGAAGTCTTCGTAGCTGTCTTCGATCCACTCCTGCGCGCGGGCCGACAAGCCGGGCATACCGATGACAACCGCGAAAAGGGCGCTGAGAAAAAGCGTTTTGCGCATGGTGCAACCTCAATGACTGGGAGCTTTCGCCGGGGCCACTTCAAACCCGTGCGGTTCGACCGCCCCGGCCATGACCGATGGTTTGGTGCTCGCCGGCAGGATCAGGCCGGCGACGTAGCCGATGAACACCGTCGAGAAGCATCCGGCCGGGGAGTACCACAGCCAGGAGGTCTGCGTGGTCGTCACCCACCAGGTGAAAGCGGTGCCGCCGACCAGGCCGATCATCGCCGCGCCCCCCCCCGCCCGGCGGGTGAGGATACCCAGCAGGAACACGCCGAGAATCGGCCCGGCGAAGAAGCCGTTGATCTTGCCGAAGATCTCGACTATCGAGCCAAGCCTGCCCACCCACAGCGCCGCCACCGTGCTGGCCGCCGCCCAGGCGAATGTCACCCACCGCGCCATCGTCACATCGGCGCGCGGATTGACGGGCGCGGTGCGGCGGAAGCGCTGGATGAAGTCGATCACCGTCGCCGTCGCCAGCGAGTTGAACCCCGCCGACAGCGTCGACATCGTCGCCGCGAACACGCCGGCGATCACCAGCCCCGACAAGCCCGGCGGAAGCACGTTGGCGACGAAATGCGGCATCACGCGGTCCGCCTTGGGCAGCGTGGCGTCCAGCTCCGGGTGGACCTTATAATATGCCACCAGCGACAACCCCACCACCGCCAGCAGGATGACCACCGGCACGGTGAGCAGCCCAGTGAACATGACGGAACGGCGCATCTCCGCGGGCGAGCGACTGGTGAGAAAGCGCTGCACCATCACCTGATCGCTACCGTACGTCGCAACGCCCTCGACGAGATAGTTCAGCACGATGCCCCATAGCGTGATCTGCACGAGGCTGAAATCGAGGTTGACCGCGCGGGTGTGGCCTCCGGCGGCGGCGAGGCTCCAGATCTGCCCGACGTCGCCACCGAAGGAGAGGAGGACCGCCGCGAGGACCGCGATCAGCCCGCCCACGAGTACGAAGAACTGCATGACGTCGGTCCAGAGCACCGCCTCCATGCCCCCGAGGATCGTGTAGAACGCCGTCAGCACGCCGACCACGCCGACGCACGCCCACATGGGGATGCCGGTGATCTCCACCAGCAGGATCGACTGCGTGTAAATCGCAGTCGCCAGCCAGCCGCCGCGGAGGAACAGGAACAGCGCCGAGGCGAAGGTGCGGACGGCGAGATTGAAACGGCGCTCCAGGTACTCGTAGATCGTCGTCAACCGCAGCCGCACCAGCAGCGGCACGAACAGGTAAATGACGACCAGCATCACCAGCGGGAGCAGGAACACTACGACATTGAGCTGAAGGTCGTTCTGGAATACCCAGGCGGGCACGCCAAGGTAAGAGATGGCGGACAGGCCCGTGGCGATGGCGGAGATGGCGACAGCCCACCAACGGGCGGAGCGGTCGGCGACGAAGTAGTCGTCAACCGTCTTCTGCTTTCCCGCGAAGCGCAGGCCGATCAGCAGAGAGGCGACGATGTAGACGCCGACGATCGCGTAATCGAGTAGTGTGAATGCGCCCATATCAAAAGCTCATACGGTCGCCAAATTGTCGCGGAGCAGATCCGTCATGGCAGCGTCGGCAAGCAAAAGGTCACGCGTCGCCGAGTCGAGCGGTTTGAGAGGACGGGGTGCGTAAGTGCCCGGGATGCCACGGGCGTTCAGCACCACCGTCATGGTTGGGAACACGCCGTAGCGGATAACGAGATGCTGAAGGGCGTTGAGCCGCCGCTGGAAGACGGCGGCCGCCTCCCAATCGCCGCGCTGTGCGCAGCGACCGATTTCAACGGTCCAATGCGGTGCGATGGCGAACATACCATCGAGGTGTTCTCGAAACCCGCCGCGGAGGAAAATGTCGACCATTGCCGCTTGTGCGATGACGATGCGAAACTGCTCGTCACCTTCCGCGCCCAGCGCGTCCCGCAGCTCGCGGGCGTACGTCGGCTGGTCAGAGCACTTGATTCCACGGATGTTCGAGTGCTTCGAGAGAGCCAGCGCCGTGGGCAACTCGATCTTGCAGCGCGTCCGTTGCGGCAGATCGTAGAGGTACAGCGGCGCGCGCGACTCGCCGGCCAATGCATTGAAGTAATCCAGCAGTTCGGGCTGGGTAAACGTGAGGAAGTACGGTGCAAGAACGACGACTCCGTCCACATCTTGCGTATTCAGGAACAAAATGCGCTCGCGTGTGCGCGCGAAGCCGCAGTCACCGGCTCCGACGAGGATCTCGCCCTTCCCGCGGCTGAACTCGACCGAGCGGCGGACCAGCGCGGCGTATGTCTCGTCGCGCAGCAACTGCAGCAGGCCCATCGTGCCCGCCACGAGCAGGCCGCTGATGCCGTTTGACCACTGATCGTCGATGTGCGCCGCCAGTCCGTCCTCGTGCAGCAGTTCCGCGTCGTTCAGCGGTGTGCCGATCGCGCTGATCAGCGTCGCCGTCTGCACGGCTCGAGAGTTGTTATTAGCTGGCGTGAGGTCTTCGGACATGGCAAGGTTCCCCGGACGCGCGCTCGCGGAATCAGCGACGAGGCGCTATTGATAAACGGGAATCGGTCTATGCGCTTGATGCAGATGTTCCTCGAGGCGATGGACAGCCTCCGCCGTTCGCTGCTCGCGAAGCAATCGCGCGATCTCCTTGTGCTCGCCAACGGTCCGAACCATCGCGTTGCGGCGCGCAGCGGGGTCAGGCAGCGGCGATGGCATGAGCGGCAGTGGCGCGCGACTGTACAGCTCAAGCAGGCGTTGGTTGCCCGAGAGCTCCACGAGCAGCGCGTGGAACCGGCGATCGGCTTCGAGGAAACCCAGCTCATAACCGTCCTCAAGCATCTGCTGCATTCCATCGATTGCGTGGGCCAGCGGCGTGAGGTCTAGATCCGCCGGACGACGACCGCCGAGCAGTCGCAAGGCGCCGGCTTCCAGAATTGCGCGGATGGTCCAGATTTCATCGAGGTCGCACTGCTCGAATAAAGGCGCAAAGTACCCGCCACGCTCGCCGCGGCGGAGCAGTCCTTCGTGGGCGAGCATCCCCATCGCCTCGCGCAGTGCCGTGCGGTGCACGTTGAGCCGCTTCGACCATTCCGCTTCGACGAGGCGGCTGCCCGGGCGGATCTGCATGTGGATCAGCAACCGCCGCAGCTGCGTATAACAATCTCGATTCTGGGCCGAGTGAGGGCGCTCGCGCATCGCCACGCGTCCTGTCGTCGTGATAGCGCGGCTCACCTGCTTGGTCGGAGGCGGCTTTTTCTTGGTTGACACGATGTCCTCGCGATGCCGCTCGTTCAGTTCCCGTGCAAGACACGAGTATGAGGATGGGAACCGGCGGCGTCAACGAGAATGACGTTTTTCTGCCGCGATTTTAGCCGACTATCTCCTGACCTGCGCCCGCGCCGTATAGCGACCGTGTTTTCCCGATTGATCGTCGCCACCGACGAGCACCTTGCCCGCCTGGAGCAGCGGGCGGAGCTTCACGCCACTGCCGCCGTACTCGGCGGCCTGTCCCACCCGGAGGTGGCAAAGGCAACCTCGGCGAAATATGAGGAGGCCGCGGCGGCGCTCAGCGCAGGGTTTGAGCGCGCGCCAGCGGACAAGAGGCAGGCGCTGCAACAGGCGCTGGATGAGGCGAAGCGTCAGGAAAAGGCCGAAGCCGTCGTCGCACGCGCGCAAGGGGCGATAAAGCAGGGCAACAATGAATTAGCAGCCGAGGGTTTTGCCGAGGCGTTCCGACTCGCGCCGACCCATGAGCGGCACGGCTCTCCGCCGCCAGATCCTTGGCGTTGCTCGAGCGCTATCACGACGCCGCGCATATCCTGCAGCAGCTCAGTTCCTCGATTCCACTGTTGCCCGCAACGCAGCCGCGAAACTGTCTGAACTGCAGCCGCTCATGGAGAACTCGACTCAAAAGTTTCGAGAGAATGTTCCGCGGCCGAGAATGGCGTTGCGGATGCTCAATGCCGGATTAGCCTGGCGCGGGCGGCCGGCGTGACCAAGCGGGTGACCTGTCACACGTTCCGCCACAGCTTCGCGACGCACCTGCTCGAGCCCGGGTACGACGTGCGGCAGGTGCAGACGCTGCTCGGGCACGCCTCGCTGAAGACGACGATGATCTATACGCACGTGATGAACAAGCCGTCCGTGACGGTGACGAGCCCCCTGGACCGGCTGGCCGTCCCGGTGCCGTAACGCTTCACGGTCCCGCCGAGCGCGGCGGCGTCAACCCGCGCACTACGACCCCACCTTCATTCCGGTTGAACTCGGTCATGTGACTCGAGCTGATCCCTCCCCCGCCCCTGGGCGCCGCCCACGAGGTGCACCGCGGCCGCGGGCGGTGCGTGCCGTGCAGCCGCTTGTGCGCCGCGTTCTGCTTCTTCGTCGCCCACTGGAGGTTGTCCAGCCGGTTGACGTTCCTGTCGCCGTCCACGTGTGCCGCGTCGTGCATCGGCGAGGGACGCGGCCCGACGAACGCCGTCAGGACCAGCTCGGAGACGCACCGGCATTTGACCCTGCCGCCCACCCGCAGGTTGATGACCCAGTACCCGGAGTCGCCCCGCTTGTTGTTGAACGGCGACATCACGAGCGGCTGCTTCCGCGGGATGCTGCCGTGCTGACAGCCGACGACCAGCGACCGCACGCGCCCGAGGTCCGACACCTCGTAGCGGCCCTCCGTGTCGGGGATCACCTGCCAGATTTCGCCGCCGGGCTGCGTGTCGTCGTCCATGCCCCGCTAGACAACGAACGGGTGACGCATGACGACCGGCACGTCCTATCAACGCCCCCGCGGGGTTATGCGAAGCCCCGACGTGAGTCGACCTGCTCAGGTGGTCGACCCGCATCCGCATGTCAGGCGAGTGGTTACCACCCCCCCCTTCCCGAAAAAAAAATATAAGGCGATTCGGCGTCAGGCAGTCCGGATCGACCGGCGCGCAATACTGATCAGGCGGATCGCGTTGTCCGCGTCGCGCGTGACCAGGTCGTAGCCCTCCACCGCGTAGCCGCCGGCGGTGGTGAGCTTGTAGGCGCCGCTGAGATAGTTGACGTAGTAGGTGCCCGGGGCGTAGGTGCTGCCGCCATTGAACCAGGTGGGGAGTGATCCGGTGGCGCCGCGCGCTTCCTCACAGAATCCGGGATCCGTATCCCCGTCGTCGTCCTCGTCCGGCTCGCAGTCGTTGCCGATGCAGCCCGGGGGCGGCGCGATCACGCTGTTCCGCAGCGCGTCGAGCGCCGGGCTGTGCTCGATGGCGCCGATCTGCACGCGCTTGTCCTGCTGCTCCTCCAGAGAGACGATCCGGCACTTGAGCCGCACGCTGGCGGTCCCCGCATGGGAGAACTCGACCACGTCGCCGGGGGTGAAGACGTAGGCCAG
>DASYWJ010000066.1:0-51045 GCA_035936155.1 Tepidisphaeraceae bacterium
CGCCGCGTGCTCGGCGAGGATGTGCTCCAAGCTGGTCAAAGCCATGTGTCGCACACCGCTGACATCGCCCGAGATGTCTATCTCGCCCGCTGATGTGTTCGTGAGCTTCGGGTAACGATAGACGAACGGCGTCGGCGCGAAGTGCACCTTGAACAGCATCGGGAAATACGGCTTGTGAAATGCGGTGGTCCGGCCAACGGACATCGCACCGACCGTGTCGCCGTGGTACGCCTCTGAAAACCCGAGAAACTCGTTCTTCTCCGGCTTTCCGACGTTGAACCAATACTGCGCCGCCAGCTTGAACGCAACTTCGGTCGCCGTCGCGCCGGCGTCACTGTAGAACACTTTCGTCAGCCCCGGCGGGACGAGCTTCATCAACCGCTCGGCCAGCAGGATTGCCGGCTCGCTCGCGAGCCCAAGCATTGTCGTGTGCGCGACCTTGTCGAGCTGCCTGCGGATCGCCTGATCGATCTCCGGCACGCGGTGGCCGTGAATGTTGCACCACAGCGACGACACGCCATCGAGGTAGCGGTTGCCGTCGGAGTCGATCAGGTGCATCCCCTCGGCAGCGGTGATGACCAGCGGCTCATCGTCGAGCCACAGCTTCATGTGCGTGAACGGATGCCAGACGTGCCGCCGGTCGAGCTCGCGGAGCGTTCGCGTGTAATCGTCGGTGGTGGACATCGTCCGGAGAAGGCTACTCTTAAGAGGAATAAAAACATCACCTGATCGCGAGGAACTCCGGGACGACCGCACACTGCACGTGGTGGTCAAACATTCCCGACGCGACCCGCTTGAGCATCGCCTCATCGCCGGCGCTGAGGAGCTTGATCTCGATCGACAGGTCGTCCCTCACCGCAGCTGCACCTCATCCCCCACCCGCACCTTCAGATCATCCTTCGCCGAGCCATCCCGCACCGCGATCTCCAGCAGGCCGCTGCTGCCGATCAGTGCAAGCGGCTTGCCGGGGGCGACGTCCCAGTAGGTTTTCTTCAGCTTGCCGATTGTCTTTCGGTTCACGTGAACCATCGCCTGCGGCTTTGGCCCCAGCACCTCGACGGGAATGTTCGTCGTGGCGTTGCCGAAGTGGTCGAGATGGATGACCCGGCCCCTGGTGGCCGGTTGTTCGGCGGGGGCAATGTCCAGCAGGACCGGATCGGCGATCGGACGGCCAAGCTCGGCGATGGGCACGCCGCTTGCAATCTGTGCGGCAGTCGGCGCCAGGATGTCGCGGCCATGGAAGGTGTGGCTGGGCACGCGTGTCGGGCGCCAGGTGAGCTGGTGTGCTGCGCCGCCGACGTGCATGCGCCAGGGCCAGGTGACCAGGCCGTTGTCCGGGCAGACGATGAACTGATCATTGACCTCGGCGATGAGCAACCGCCGGTCGGATCCGACGCCGGGGTCGATGACAGCCAGGTGCACCGTGCGCGGCGGGAAGCCATCAACGGCGCGCTCCAGCGTGATCGAGCCGCAGAGCACGTCATGTCGCGGGACCTGGTGCGTCACGTCGATCAGCCGCGCATCGGGGCAGTGGCGGATCAGAACGGCCTTCATCGCGGCGACGTATGAATCGGCGAGGCCGAAATCGCTGAGCAGCGTAATGATCGGGCGACTGGCGGACGTCGCGCGACGGGACCGACGGCGAAGCATGGCTGCACACGATAAAACTCTGCCGCGCGCGGGTCAATCACGCTCACCTTCGGCCCCGCAACCGGCTACAATGGTGGCGTGATGAATCACGTAAAAGAGTCGAGTCAGCAGGAAGAAATGATTCGCAGGCAGGTGATCGATCGCGGCATCCGCGACGAGCGCGTGCTCAACGCGCTGCGCGCTGTCCCGCGGGATAGGTTCTTCGCCGCAGACAGCGCCGGCGAGGCCTTCGCCGACCGCGCCGCGCCGATCGGGCACGGCCAGACGATCAGCCAGCCGTACATGGTCGCGCTGATGACCGAGCGGCTCGACGTGCAGCCCAGCCACCGGGTGCTCGAGATCGGCACGGGCAGCGGCTATCAGACGGCGATACTCGCCAGGCTCGCCGGCGAAGTGTTCTCCGTCGAGCGCGTCAAGCCGCTGCTCGATGAGGCCTGGCACCGTTTGATGGACATGAACGTCCGAAACGTTCACTTTCGTCACGGCGACGGCACGCTCGGCTGGCCCGAGGCCGCGCCGTTCGACCGCATCCTGATCGCCGCCGGCGCGCCATCCCTGCCGAAAGACCTGCTGCTGAGCCAGTTGACCGATGGAGGCTTGGCGGTGTTGCCAGTGGGCCCGGAGGACGAGCAGATGCTGATCAGCGTGCGCCGGAACGGTTCGAAGCTCCAGACAACGGAGGTCTGCCCCTGCCGCTTCGTAAAGCTCGTGGGACAAGAGGGGTGGAGCAAGGCTGACGAGTAATTCCCGACCTTAGGTACTCCGAAGGATTCTCTGGCGTTCGAGCGGTGGAGACCTTCGGAGGACCTGCTCTACAAATGGTGTCGGCGACCATCGCCCCAACAAAAAGAGGCGACCGCGAAGGTCGCGAAGGCGCGCCCCGCGGATGTGGCGCAGCCACATGAGGGACTCAGGATGACATTTTGTTTGATCTGATGGAGAATTCGGCAACCGATGCCGCCGATCACTGTCGCCCACCCGCGTCCAGTTGACGATCTCGAAGGCGTTGGGCCCACTCGCGCGAAACACCTCAAGGCACTGGGCGTTCACCACCTCCGCGACCTGCTCGAATACTTCCCGCGCACGTACCAGTTCGAGTCGAGCGAGCTGCCGATTTCGCGCCTCGTGCCCGAGCAGATTCAGACCGTCCGCGGCACCGTGGTCGCCGTGAACTTCATCACCGGCCGCGGAAAGGCCCGGTTTGAAGCGACGATTGATGATGGATCCGAGAAGCTCGCGCTGGTCTGGTTTAATGCGTCGTACGTGCGCCGCCACATCCATCCGGGAAAACTGATCCGCGTGCAGGGCCGCGTGAAGTTGCGCGGCAACATGCCGCAGATGATCAACCCCAAGTGGCATGAAGTCAGCGACGACACCGCCGTGATCGAGGAGGAGAGGTTCCGCCCGATTTACCCCGCCAGCGCGAGCCTGAGCAGCGACAACATCGGCAAGATCGTCGAGGCCAACCTTGAGGAAGCGCTGGCGGGCGTCGAGGAATGGTTCGAGCCGGAACTGCTCGATAAGCGGAAGATCATCGGTCGCCGCGAGGCGTACCGGCTCATCCATCGCCCCGCTAACATGGGCGAGGCGCAGAAGGCGCGGCGGCGGCTGGTGTATGACGAGCTGATGCTCATGCAGCTGGGGCTGGGCATCAGCAAGCGCCTGCGCGATGGCCGGCTCACGGCGCCGATCCTCCGCGTGGATAAGCTGCTCGACGAGCGCATCCGCTGCCGCTTTCCGTTCGCCATGACCGGCGCGCAGGAGCAGGCGACGTACGAAATCCTCAAAGATTTCCGGGGCGGGCGCCCAATGAACCGGCTGCTCCAGGGCGATGTCGGCAGCGGCAAGACCGTCGTCGCGCTTTATGCGATGCTCGTCGCCGTTGCGAACAAGATGCAGTCCGCGCTGCTGGCGCCAACGGAGGTGCTCGCCGAGCAGCACTTCCTGACGCTGAAGAACTTCCTCCGCGACTCCAGCGTCGCCATCGAGCTGTACACCAGCCGCACGAAGCGGCAGAGCCGCGCCAAGATCCAAAAAGCGCTGGCGGACGGCAAGGTGCACCTCGCTGTCGGGACACAGGCGCTGATCCAGGAGGATGTGGACTTTGCCAACCTCGGCCTCGTCGTGGTGGACGAGCAGCACAAGCTGGGTGTTCGCCAGCGCGCGACCCTCACCAGCAAGGGCCACACGCCGCACTACCTCGTGATGACGGCCACGCCGATCCCGCGGACGCTGGCGCTGTCGTACTTCGCGGACTTTGACGTCAGCGTGATCGACGAGCTCCCACCGAGCCGCCAGCCCATCCAGACGCGCTGGTTTAAGCCAAAGGACGCACCCAAGGCGTACGAGATCCTGCGCAAGGAGGTCGGCGCGGGCCGACAGGCGTACGTCGTGGTCCCGCAGGTCGAGGGCGACGGGCTCGAGGACGTGAAATCGGTGGCGAACGAACTCAAACGGCTGAGCGAGTGTCCGCTGCACGGCTTGCGCCTCGCTCCGCTGCATGGGCAGATGTCGGCCGAGGACAAGCAGCAGTCGATGTCGCTGTTCCGCTCGCGAGAAATTGACGTGCTCGTGGCGACGACGGTGATCGAGGTGGGCATCGACGTGCCGAATGCGACCATCATGCTGATCGACAACGCCGAGCGGTTCGGGCTGAGCCAGCTCCACCAGCTGCGCGGTCGCGTGGGCCGCGGGGAGCACCTGTCGCACTGTTTGCTGCTCGGCGACGCGCCGACGGAAAGCGCCGATGCGCGGCTGAAGGCGATGACGCGGACAACCGACGGGTTTGAGATTGCGGAGCTGGACCTGCAGCTGCGCGGGCCGGGCCAATTCTTCGGGACGCGCCAGCACGGACTGCCGGAGCTCAGGATGGCCGATCTCACGCAGGAGCTGGCGCTGCTGCACCTGGCGCGCGAGGATGCGCTGGGAATTCTCCAGCGCGATCCGAAGCTGGCGGCGCCGGAGCACCACAGCTTGCGGGCGGCGCTGCAGGAGCAGTTCGGGGACGCGCTGGCGCTTGCACAGGTGGGATGAAAGACAGGTCGGATGAAAGTGCGTGGAACCACCTTACATCCTGTTGAATTTTGCCCACAGCGGCGGACCCAGAATGATCAGCCCCACCGCGACCGACGCCAGCGCAGCGACCAGCACCATCCCCGCGGCCACATCCTTGGCGCTCTTTGCCAGCGGGTGAACCTCCGGTGACGCAAGATCGACTGCGGCTTCGATCGCGGTGTTCAGTCCTTCCAGAATGATCACACAGCCGCTGGTCAGGACGAGAACACCCCACTCCGCCCGGCTGATCCCGACCCACCACGCGATCGCGAAGGCGCCCAAGCCGATCAACAGCTCGATCCGCGCGTTGCGCTGCGTGCGGAAGAGGAAAAACAAGTCTGCAAACGCAAAGTAAAACGAGCGGACAATGCGGATGGACAAAATGCGGCTGCGCCGCTGAAGGCGAATGCGAACTACCACGGCGCCGCCTCCGCTGGCGGTTCGATCAACAAATGGGGCGCCAGCGATCGAGCACCGACGCACGACCACGAGGAGAGAGAGAAACACTGGCCTTCATCGGTGTGCATCGGTACCCTATCGGTGGCTGATGATCTCAGTTGCTGAAGGCCTGCCCGATCTGCCGCGCGACGATGCGCTCGGTGTCGCGCCCGGCCGCCGTCAGCAACCGTTCCATGGGTTCACCGTCTGGCTCAAAGCTGAGGCGGAACGTGCCGTGGTGCATTCCCAGGACGCGCTCGGCGCGGACGTGGTCCGCCATCGCCAGCGCTTGCTCGGGCGTGGCGTGGGCGGCGACGTAGGGGTCATACGCCCCGATGCCGAGGACGGCCAGGTCGACACGCCTGAGGTCGCGAAAATGCTCGCCGTACGCGGTGTCGCCACCGTAGAGGACACGCCGACCACCGGATTCGATCAGGTACGCGTTGAAGCCCCGGTGCTGGTCGTAGAACGTGCGCGCGCCCCAGTGGAGCACTTCCCGTGCGGTGATGGTCGCCGGGCCGATCGTCTTCTGCTCGCCCCAGCGAAGCTCGCTCACCTTGCGAAAGCCCAGGTCGCGGACGAGGTCCTTGGTGTGATGGGCGGTAATGACCGGCACGTGCTTGTTCAGCCGCACGAGCGTCGGGCGATCCAGGTGATCGAAGTGCGCGTGGCTGAGCAGGATCAGGTCCAGCCTGGGCAGCTCGCCAACGCTCAGCGCAGGCGCAACCAGTCGGCGCGGGCCGCCGGTGATGAGGCCCAGGCCAAGGCCGACGCGATTGGACATGACGGGGTCGGTGAGGATCGTCATCCCCCCGACACGAAGGAGCACCGTCGCGTGTCCCACCCACAGGGCGGCGAGGCTGTGATCGTCCCACCGCGCAAGATCCGGAATGAATGGAGCACGGGCGGGCGGATTGCACTGATCGAGCACGCGCAAGCGTCCGCGTCCGCGCCCGAGGAAGTCGGCCAGGCGCAGCGTCGACGGTCTGGTCTTCGCGAAGTTAGCAATCCCGCGCCAGCTCAAATATTCCCCATGCCCGCGTAGTTATTCAGTCCTCAACAGCGTTGTACGACAGGCTCAACCGATTCGTTCGGATTCGTTCTAAAACCGACCCGCGAAGACGCAAGAGACCGCCGCGACTGCTGCGGGCGATCGGCTCGCTCGCGTTTCGCAATCCTCCGCAGCTCACTTCACGCGATCTCCAGCCCCACCGGGTAATGATCGCTCGCGTACGTCGCCAGTCGATCCTGCTCAATCCACGCCTTGCGCAGTCGCGGCAAGTCGATGTTGTGCGTGAAGATGTAGTCCACCCGCTGCCCCGGCAATTGCGTGGAAAACGTCCCCGTGATCTCGGCGACATCGGGGCTGACCGCGTGCAGCGAGTCGATGTAGCCGGCATCGAGGATCCGTTGCACCACACGCCGCGGGAGCTTTCCGCCGTTGGCGTCCCAGTCCTTGCGGGTGCGCTCTTTCGTACGCGCGGGCTCGATCTGCTGCGACGGCGCGTTGGCATTGAAGTCGCCGCAGATGACATGCGGGCGCTTGGAGTCGCGATCGGCGCGGAAAACCTCGAGGAGCGCGGCAAGCTCCCGCTCGCGCTGCGCCTCGTCCTCCTCACGGCCATGCGCGTGCAGGTGAACGACGCCGAAGTTCACATTCCCGAGTTGTGGCGTCGCGACAGTCGCTTGCAGCAGCGACTTCTCCAGCTCCGGGCGCAGCGGGGCGTGGTTGATCGATTGGCGGATCGTCCAGCGGCTCATCAGCACCGATGCGTGCGTGTTTCCGGGCGCATGCACGAAATCCATCTTCAATCGCCTGGCGATGCGCTCGACAACCGTCAGGTCTTCGGCCTCCACGAGTGCGACCACATCCGGCCGCTGCGCTTCGATCACTTCGGCGATCGGATCGGCACGCCCTTCGCCGCCGTCAAGGATGTTGTAGCTCACGATGCGCATCTCAAACCGGAAAACTTTCCCGCGCTTACTTTCTTTATCGGACCCAGACACTCAACCAGCGGCGACATGGGCGGCAATGCATTTGTCCGCATCCGTTTTCGGTGGCATGGGTTAAGGGCATCCTAGTATTTCACTGAAGGACACGAAAGGCACATGAAAACCAGCCCGCGCATCGGCGAGCTCCTCAGCGAGATCGTCGCCCTCAGCGGCCATGATGTCGAGGAGATTCTAAACGAACAGCACACGAGCAAGCGCCGGTTCGGTGAGATCGCGCTTTCCTGGGGGTTGTGCCAGCCGGAGCATCTCTGGTCGGCGTGGTGCCGCCAGGTGCCGGACACGAGCGGCGCATGTGCGACCGTTGACCTCGATCGGGACGGAATCGACGCGCAGGCCGTGACAATGCTGCCGTCGGGGCTGGCGCACGCCTTTCGCGCTGTCCCCATTCGCTCGAGTGATGCCGAGCTGGTGATCGCATCCGACGCCCCGCTCAGCGAGCGGGCGCGCGAGCAGCTCGGCAAGCTGCTCAACAAGCGCGTGAAGTTCGTCTTCGCCGCGACGAAGCAGATCGATGCGGCCATCGAGGCCTACTACCCCGCGTAAGAAGGATCCGACTGATCCGCGCCCCGTCTCTGCGGTGAATCCTTTTGTTAAAGGCTCCTGGACACCGGCGCGGCGCCCGTTGTGATGCGGTGCGAAGCGCTATGATGTCGCCGCCTGGACGCGCGCGCCCTCCGATGTCGGCGCCAGCACCGTGGCGGGGCGGAGCGTGCGGATGCGCTCCGCCAGCGTCTGCTGCTGCGCGAACAGGGCGCGATTGACGGAATCGATCGCCCGATCGTCGGCGCGGTAGATATCGCCGGTCAGCGTGCGGGCGATCGCGCTTTCGACGTACTCCGTTCGCGCCGTCTCCTGCCATTCGGCGCGGACGACGACGCCGATGCCCCCCTCGCCCAGGCTCAGGAGCCCCCAGCGCGGCGGGAGGTCTTTCTTCTGGATCAACCCTGCCGGCGCCAGCACGTAGTGCAGGTTCGCCATGGGTTGCATCAGGCAGGCCGCGAACTTGCCAAGCCCCACCGTCTGCCGCAGCCGGCGCGCCTTGCGGCGGCCCTTTGCCTTGCGATTGCTGTTGCGCTCCATCATGCAGAGCATCATCTGGCCGTCTTTGCTCTTATCGGAGAGAAAATCGGCGCGGGTGGCCTTGCACTCAATGAAGCAGACCTGCGGGAGCTCGCGCGGCTGAAAGAGATAGTTGTGGAACGGCTTGAAGAGCCCCGTGCCGACGGCGTCGATGATACCCAGTGGCTTGAGCCGCACTTCGGCGGCGATGCAGCGGTAGCCCATCCGGTACAGCCACCGGCAGGCCTCTTTCTTCAGTGTTTTGTGCAGGTCCGTTTCGCCCGGCATGAGGCACTCCATTGCCCGTGCGCCACATCGCAAAGCGCCTGACTCCGCGCGAGACAGCTCGCCGCGCCGGCGTACTCGCTTTCGTGGCGGATTGTAAGTCAGCAGGACGCTCGGTCAAATGCGCCGGGTCGAGCATCGGTGCGGCAGAATCTCACCTCCGCGGGCGAGTCTGACAAATAACGCGAATGACGAACCCCGCCTCGTCGATCTCGTTCACGGATCGAGAAGAGAAAGAAACAGCTCAAGCGGGGGAAGAATGCTTCGCCAGCAGCTCGCGGAGGCGGTGCGGGTCGAACTTCATCGGGGAGGCGGGCGCATCGTCGCGTCCGCGGCGGACGGCGATCAACTCGGCGGCGATGCTCAACGCAATTTCGGGCACCGCCACCGCGCCGATCTCCAATCCAACCGGCGCGTGAACCTTGCAGAGCGCATCAATTTCGGCGCCTTGCGCGAGCAGGTCGCCGAAGATCGTCATCACCTTGCGCTTCGATCCGATCAGCCCGACGTACTTTGCCGGCGAGTCCAGCACCGCCCCCAGCGCCTGGCCGTCGTGACGGTGTCCACGGGTGACGATGACGACGTACGTGTGCGGGTCGATTGGGAAGCGGCGCAGCTCAGCTTCGATGTTGCCGACAATCCGGTGATGAGCGCGCGGGAAGCGCTCGGACGAGGCGCAGTCGGCGCGGTCGTCGATGATGGTGACCTCAAATCCCAGGCTCGCCGCAATCTCCGCCAGCGCCTGGCCGACGTGTCCAGCGCCGGCGATCACCAGCCGCGGCGCCGGCTCGATCTGATCGACGTACGCCGGCGCCTCACCGCCGTCAGGATCCGGCAGCGCGATGGTCGCGCTCCGGCCGTTCGCCAACTCCTCCGTCGCGCGCGCGAATGGCGCTACCGACGATTGCCCATCGAGCAGGTGAACGAGGATGTCCATCGTCCCGCCGCAAATCAGCCCGTCGTCCCAGCCGTAGTCGTGGTCGAGTCGAAACTGCAGCTTCTTCGACGCACCTGCGGGCAACAGCTCCAGCGCCCGTCGGCGCACCTCCGCCTCGACGCACCCCCCGCCCAGCGTGCCGATCGTGCGCCCGTCGCCCAGCACAAGCATCTTCGCCCCCGCCTCCTGCGGCGTGCTCCCGCGCGACCCCACGACCACGCACAGCGCCAGTCGTTCGCCCGCATCACAGCGCGTGATAATTTCGCGAAGAATCAGTTCCATGCGACCGCCCGAGTATAGACGCTCGCGTCCGCAATTGCCCCGTCCGCCCCACCGGTTGTTCCCAGCTCGCGCTCGACCCGGATGGCTTGAACACGCCGTCAAACTGTCTTTGTCATGACGCCCCGCGTTGGCTTCGTTCCGTCACCGGCGCGTGCTCGCCGATGGCACATTTCCTCGTTTCTAGTTCGCCAGCCACGATTCCCCTTGGCTTCGCTTGGGTTGTTTCGTCCGCGGCGACCTTGTCGAACCTGAGGCTCAGACCCCGATGAGAGGGCTGACGGGGCCGCAACATCTTCATCTGTGGTCGATCGCAACCCCCCGCCGGGCCGGGGGATACGCCAGGCGCGGCGCGAATTGGGTTCGTTTTGCACATTTGCCACCATGGCACATCCGGGCACCTTCCGGAAGATTCCGGCACATTTCGGCGGCCGTCGTAAATGCCGCTGCCGCCGCGCATCGGCGAGGCCGTTCCCGCCTGGAGTGAGCGCAGCCGAACTGCGGCCCAATCGCGCATCTTCGTGCATTTTCGGAACCCTCAGCGCGTCCGAAGGATCCGTGGGCCGGTCCACCAGCGCTGCGCTGAGCGTGTCGACCCGCGGGCGCACCGTGCGCCCCGTGCTGAGCGCGTCGAAGCGCCAGACCTACCCCGAGTCGTGCGCATTTTGGTGCACGATTGCGCACGACAAAATCCGAAATGTTCGAAAAGCCCCGAAAATGACGCAGAAAATCTCGCGTTCCGGCGGGATTCACGTAAGTCCTTTTGCGCAGCTGAGCGGACGCTCGGCAGCCCCGGCTGCTTGGAGCTGTGGATGGATCGCTCCCCCTTCGACGCAGCGGCCGGGGACGCTAGAATCGCCGCGACATGACACTCCGCTCCGCCCGCCCCTGACGCGGCGACCGAAGATCAATCGTTTGGTGACTCAGCGTCGTCGAAAGACGTCTCGAGAACCTCCCTCTCCACAGCATCTCTTGAATCTGAAGCCCCGTGAGCGGCGGCGATCTTCTGCCGCAGTGTCTCGGCGTAGCCCTGCGCCCCGCGCATTGCTTCGATGACCGCGTCCAGCTTTCCCCAGTACTCGCAGTATGCGTCGGTCCCGACAATCTTCTCGAACTCGATCGCAACGGATGGCCGCCACGCTTCATAAGCTTTCAACCGTGCGACTCGTTGGGCTAGCTCGGGCACCTTGCGCGTGGCAGGAGACCGCGGCGCGCGACTCATCATCCACGCGAGCCAGTTCTTGTTTCCCTTTGATTGATTGCACTTGCCGCACGCCGGCACGAGGTTGCCTATCTCGGAGATGTAGCCGGTCGGCCGGCGGTTCACCACGAGCGGGCGCAAATGGTCCCACTCGGTGCTCGGATCGCCACAGTACGCGCACCGCACATCAGCAGCAGACATCCCGAGGATGCGGAGGGCCTCTTCGATGTCATCGACGGAAGGCTCGACGACCGGAATGAGCGAGTTCACGAAAGCATTCGTGATGCTCGACTTCCGCGACGTCATCGTCTGCACGGATGGCATGGCGAATGCCCGTTGAACCCGCCGAAGTTGCTCCTCCGTCCGGGACGCCATCACCGCCGCCCCAGGGTTCTGCCGCCACGGCCGGACCCGTTTGCGCGAGCGGCCGCCAGGACATTGGCCGCCTCTTCCGCCGGTGATGCGCCGCACGCACTGCAGAACCAGCCGAACTCGATCAGGTCAATTCGCCGCTCCCCCGCCTCGACCTTGGCCACCCAACTGTGCGGCACGCGCAGCCGGGCGGCGAGGTCGCGCTGGGACATCGCGGCCGCAGCGCGGATTGCGGTGAGCCGCGCGCGAAGGGCGGCGTATTCCGGCGTGTGCGTCGACTTCTGCATTGCTCCGATAATCGGAGCGTGATAGGATGCGCCCAAATTCGGTACAGAAGGGTTACAATGCTGACATTACCGGAAGACTGGCGGCAATGCACCGCGGGCACATCGGCCAGGGCGATCCTCAGTCAGGCCGACGACCTGCGTGAGTATCGGACGGCGGCGCGGCTCCGTACGCGGGCCTGTTTCGAGCTCTTGCGCGACTCCTTCTGGGGCAGCGTAGTGGAAGGCGGGCCTCACATCCTCTTCGCGGAGCGGTTCATTCGCATCAACGACTTCGTCTTCCTCATCGCCGATGCGGCTGACGATGCCGTGCTGGAACAGGCAACACATCTGGCCCGAACTGCACACGAGGTGGAGGTGCTCGCCCCGCCGGGGACGCAGACACTGATCAAGGAAGCGCTCAACTCACTTCGTGCCAGCCGCGTCACCGTCAAGCCCCTGGACGACGACGTGGACCTGCGCGCGTTGTTCACGGGGATGGATACCGGTACAGACCGAACCGCCGTGCTCTCGGATCTGCTTTTGCGGTACTCGAAACTGTGCGAGGACAACGATGTACTGCACCTCGCGGTGTCGCCTGCTGGCCTGCACCCGCTCCCGATCGAGCAGCTACGGCGGAACCTTCGGCGCATCGCACCACGTCCGATGGATGCTCCAGAGGCGTCGTCGGCGGTCACCCTCGTGAAGAGACGAGATGATCCGATCAACCTCGACACGAGCCGTCGCATCGCAAAGCAAACCTGCTAACTGTGCGGCGCGAGGTGGGACGACGAGGACGGCTGGGATGGTCTTTGCCCGGGGTGTGCCGACTTGGTGTCAAACCTTTTGGACGAGCTGCGTCTCACGGAGGAGGACCGCGACGAGATCGTTAAACGGTTACAAGCAGTGGTGCAACGCGCTCTGAGCGCCTGCACGTGAAGGTGCTGCCGGGAACGCCAGACATCGTGCTGGCGCGCCATCGCAAGCTCATCGAAGTTCGTGGTTGCTTCTGGCACGGCCACACGTGCGGACGGTGTCGGTTGCGGCGACGCGGCGGGCGTATTGGGTGGCCAAGATCGAGCGCAACCGTCGTCGAGATCTGCGGACTCGCGCCGCACTGCGCCGATCGGGATGGAGGGTGATGATCGTTTGGGAGCGCCAAGTCCGCGACCGCGCATCACTTCTGCGTCGCGTACAATCGTTTTTGAGGGCGAGCTGATGCCACAGTTTCCCCCGGTGAGGCGACGATGCGTAATTGGAGCAAGCACCTACGTCGGCCGTCGCTGCCCGAGGCGTTGGTCCTGGTTCTCTTGCTCTGGGTCATGGGACGGGTCATTTATCACGTCGTCCACTGGCGCAGTGCGGTCGAAGCGATCAAAACTGCGACGTTACCAGAGATCGTTCTTGCGCTCGGACTTGGGATTGCCTACTACCTCATCGCCTGCCGAACAGCGAAATGAGCGCACGCTGGCGCGCAGATGGTCGATTCGGCTGACGCGGGTTCAGCACAATCGGGAGCATCCTGGAATGATTGGCTGTTAAAATACCGAGATGTCGACGCATTCGTGGTTACCGCTTATCTGACGGATAAGCTGAAAACCGGAGAAGTAATATGGCCGAAAACGTGAAAGTCTGGGTTTAGGCCGAAGGGGGGTATCTTGAGATGCGCTTCTCCAATGCGGCGGGATACATGCGCGAGACGCCCGAGGCTTAGCGCCCGCCGCCGAGGCGGCCGGGCCCCGCAGGAGAAGGAGCAGTTACGGCGGCGGATCGAGGCGACTCACCCGGCAGTTTGACCAGCTCGTCTACCAGCTCTACCGCCTGAGCGATGCCGAGGTCCGAATCGTGGAGACCGCGACGAAGTGAACCTTCCAAACGCCCATCGCGCGATCGTCGAGCGGGAGAAAATCATCGAATATCTCCTCAACGGCGCGCACCCGGACAATGGCGGGAAGGCGCGGTTTTTCACGGCAGTGGGTTTCACGGTAAGTGCATGGGAGGCGCTGGCGGATGCGCTGCGCGACATGGCGCTCAACACTCCCATCGCCAGTCGGGCAGAATCCGTGCACGGACAGAGGTTTATCCTGGAGGGCGAACTACTCACGCCGAGCGGAAAAACACCGCGGGTCCGCTCAATTTGGATCATGGAGTGCGGATCGGACCTGCCTCGGCTGGTCACCGGCTACCCGCAGTCATAGGACAGGTCTGTTCCATGATGGAATACGATATGGAATACGTGGTAGAAGGCGCTTCGATGATTAAGGAGCATGACCGCGTCGTGTTGCGATCGGATGTGCCGGCCGAAGGCTTCAAGGCCGGCGACGTTGGTACCGTTGTCCACGTCTACAGGGACGGGGCTGCTTACGAGGTGGAGTTTGTGAGCCTCGAAGGTCGAACGCTTGCCGTGGCAACGCTTGAAGCGGCCCAGGTGCGTCCCGTGCATCCGCGCGAGATCACCCACGCCCGCGAGTTAACCGGCGTATGAGCAGATGCAGCGGCTCCGACGGCGGGACGGGGGTATTATTCGTCGACGTTCGGGATCGCGACGCCACCCTGCCCCCGCCGCCGCGCCCGCGGCGTTGGGACAATTCGGCGCCTTCTGCTTCGCCGCCCGCTCCGCCTACCACGAGAGGTATCCGTCGAACTTCTTCGACAAGGCCTTCTTGTCGGTGCTGGGGATGCCGTCGATGGTGAGGGTATCGACGCTGGAGTCGGGCTTGCACTGGCCGACGACAGTGAGATTGTCGCCGCTTTTCCACTCCATCTTGCATTCCACGCGGTGCTCGCGCGTGTAGTACCACCCCTCGTAGGGGCCGAACGAGGTGCTGCCGCGGAACTCGACCTTGTCGGGCATCCGCCACATCAGCATCGGCGCGTCGATGTAGAAGAACTTCTCCACCTGCGGGTGATACGGAATGCCGTCCCGGTTATCGCGGTCGGGGTCGGGCGGGGGCATGGTGGCAACGTCCATGTCGTGGATCACGCGCATGAGCACCGAGCGCGCCGAGTCTTCGCCGAGCACCTCGGCCTTGTCCCACTCCGCGACGGCTTTGACAGGCCCCTGGCGGATGACGAAGAAGGTCGTGGGGAGGAGGATGGCGGCGCCGATGATGAACTTGGCGAACCCCCCGAGGTGTAGCCCGCCGGCGACCTTGGCGCCCTTGGTGGGCGGAGCGGTGGCGCCGCGCTTGGAGCCGAGGGACGCGTAAGTGCCGAGACCGGCCGCGGGTGCAGCGCCGGCGGGGACGGCGGCGGCGCCATTTCCGCGCGCCGGTGCAGCCGCGGGCGAGCCGGCGCTGGGCATGTAAGGCCGCGGCGCCGCGATGGGTCCATCGAGGCCGGGTTCGTCGTCACCCCATGGGGATGCCGGCGCAACTGCCGCCGGCGCCCGGCCCGGCTTCTTCGCCGGCGGGGCGTCCTCCCGGACATCGTACAGATCGTCGTCCACCGGCGCGGGCGCAGCGGGCTTGGCCGCCGGCGGCTTGCGCAGGGGCGCAGATGACTTGGCGCCAGCCGAGGCCATCGCGGCAGCAGGCTTCGCGGCCACAGCGCCGGAACGTGCCGGCACCGTGATTGGCTGCTGACACCCCGGACACTTCACGCGCTTGCCCGCGTGCTCGTCTTTGGCGTTGATCTTTCGCCCGCACGAACAACTGAATGCGATCGCCATCGAAACATACCCCCGCCGGCGTCACGGCCGGCAGCGAAATAGTGTCACCCAATTCTGATCAACCACGACGTGTGCCCTGTGCAACGGGGCCGGCGATTCACGCCACTCACGCGAACCGCGGCAAGCCCCGCCAGCCCTCGGGAAACTATCAAATATCGCCCGAGGGTACAAATGAATCCTGGGACCTCATGCCGGAATCAATCCATTGCACGAGGGGGATTGCAGACTCAGGCGTGGCCGACGATTACGATTGTCAAGCGGCGGCGTCGCCCGGCGCAAGTTGAGCGAGGAAAACGTGATGCGAGAGCAGCGGCCCGGAACCGAAGGGAGCAGCGTTGCCGCGATCGTGCCCGCCGCGGGTCGGTCCGGGCGGATGGGCACACCGAAGCAACTGCTGGATCTCGACGGGAAACCGATGCTCCTTGGGATCGTTGAGGCGCTGCTGGCTGGCGGCGCGGCGCGCGTGACGGTGGTTGCCAGCTCGCCCCTGCTCCAGAAGTTTCCGGCCTTCCCATCCGCCGTAACGATTGCGATCAACGATGATCCGCAGACCGAGATGATCGATTCAATCCGCATCGGCCTGGCGGCGTCGGTGGGATTCGATGGCTACCTCGTCTGCCCCAGCGACGCCGCGAAGATCGCCGCCGCGGACGTGCGGCGATGCATCGACGCCTTCACGGCCACGCCCGATCGCATCGTCATCGCCACCCACAACGGACGACGCGGTCATCCGTTGCTCTTTCCCGCCTCGCTGGCCGCGGTCGTGCACGCCTCTGAATGTGATGCAGGTCTGAATCAACTTGCGCGAAATCGACCGCAACTTGTGCGCGAGGTGAAGTGTGACTCCGCGGGAACGATCACCAACGTGAACACCCCGGCGGACTATGAGAAGTTGCGGTGATATCGATCGGCCGTGAATGAGGATACGGTTCAGAATGATCCGCGCGCTTCTCTCAAGACTGCGGTACTTCAGAAAAATCCTGCGCGTCCGCACGGTTGAGATCCTTTCGGAGTACCTGCTCCGAAAATGGTTTCGGCGACAATCGCCCTGAAAGCCAAGGCGACCGCGAAGGTCGCGAAGGCGAAGAACGCCGCGAAGGAGGAGCAAAGGCGGCATTCATACTGCTCACGTTCAACTTGTTGTTTCGTGCGCGCATCTTTTCCGCGAAGCTCCAGTGCGTGTGCGCCTTCGCGACCTTCGCGGTCGCCGTTTCCCAGCGTCAGCCGGCGAGCGCGTTGTTCATCCCTCGCGGGTGTGGCGCAGCCAGGTGAGGACTGAGGATGACCTGTTGCCGCGCGCACGGTTCAATGCACGTGCGTATCACTCCCGGGCGGGCGACGTCGTCGGGGGGTCTGGCACTTCGATGAGGAGAATCGCGGAGTGGGGGACCCAGCAGGTGTTGCCATCGCGCTCGAGCACCAGCCACCCGTCCATTGCCGAGCGGACTGTTCCGGTGAGGTGCACGATGCGCCCGCCCGGGCCTTGGCCGGTCGGCGAAATCGGCGCTGGCGCCGCGACCCCCAGGGCATCGCGGCGGAACTGAACCTTCACGCTTCGCCCCACGAGCTGCGCCAGCACCGGCGCCTGAGCCCCTGCGGCGAGCGGATCGGCGACCACGACTTCGATACGATTTGGCGCGCGCTCGCCGGCATCGACTGGTCCACCATCTGGCGCTTCCCGCACGACGATCGTCTGCGGCGGCTGCCCGCGCTCAACGCTGGCGCGGCAGCCGATCACCGCCGCCGTTGCGCAGAGCAGCGCCAACCGCATCATTTTCCTGGTGATCATGATGTTCGACCGCATGCTCTGATTACGCTGCAACGGCGGCCACGACTTTCTTGGCCGCGTCGGTTAAATCGACGGCCGTCTGGAGCGTCGGCAGCTCGCTGTGGGCGGACTTGAGGATCTCGCGGGCCTTGTCCACGTTTGTACCCTCCAGTCGCACCACGACCGGCACCTCAAAGCCAATGTCGCGCCCGGCCTTCACGAGCGCCTCGGCAATCAGGTCGCACTTGGCGATCCCGCCGAAGATGTTCACCAGGATGCCTCTGACCTTCGGGTCGGCAAGGATGATCGAAAAGGCTTCCGTGGCCCCCTCGGCGGTGACCGAGCCGCCGACATCGAGGAAGTTCGCCGGCTCGGCGCCGTGCAGCTTGATGATGTCCATCGTCGCCATGGCCAGCCCCGCGCCGTTGACGAGGCAACCGATTGTTCCATCCAGCGCGATATAGTTGAGGTTCGCCTTTTTCGCGCGGACGTCCAGCGGCTTCTCCTGACTCTCGTCGGCCATCGCCTCGATATCCTTGTGGCGGAACAGCGCATTGTCGTCGAAGTTGAACTTCGCATCGAGCGCCAGCAGCTTGCCATCGGTCGTGACCACGAGCGGGTTGATCTCCGCCAGCGATGCATCGGTCTTGATGAACGCCTTCGCAAGGTTCGTGATGATCTTCGCGGCCTCGCCGGCCATTTTGTCCTTGAAGCCCAGCTTGTACGCGAGCTCGCGCGCCTGGTACGGCTGGATTCCCAGCAGCGGGTGCAACGGCTCTTTCAGGACTTTTTCAGGAGATTTCTTCGCGACCTCTTCAATCTCCACGCCGCCCTCGGCCGACGCGATCATCGTCGCCGTCGCCCGTGCTCGATCGAGCGTGATGCCAAGGTAATATTCCCTGGCAATGTCAACGCCCGGCGCGACGATCAGCACGGAAACGGGCACGCCTTCCGGCCCCGTCTGATAGCTGACCATGCGGTTGGAGAGCATGAAGCTCGCCGCCTCGCGCGCTTCCTGGGCCGACTTCACGAGCTTCACGAAACCCGCCTTGCCGCGCCCGCCGGCGTAGACCTGCGCCTTCACGACGGAGATGGGCGCATTGAATTTCTCGAATGCCTTGGCCGCCTCTTCCGGCGAGCGCACCACCTCCGCCGGGGGAACGGGAACGCCGGCTTCGGAAAGGATCTGACGCGCCTGGTACTCGTGAATTTTCATGTCATCTCCACATGGCAAGCTGCTGAAACATAAGGTTAAGAACTCCAACAAAAGGCTGATTCACCGCAGAGCGCAGCGATCGCGGAGGAAACAAAATGCGGAACTACCATCTCCTCTGAGCGTCCTCTGCGTCTTTTTCGTCCGTCGCCTCGACGCACCGCGGCTTTGCTTTTCTGCTGGCGCGTGGTGAGGACGATACAACTGAGCGCGTCGAGTATCAAACGCCCCCGAAAGCGCCTTCTCTCGCCAAATTACTCACTCGACGCCGCGCGTCAGAGCCATTAACGTGTTCGGCTTCGGTGAAGTTGTCGAACGGCCACAACGAAAGGACGATCCCATGAAGCGCACCGCATCCGCCGTCTGGAACGGTTCTCTCAAAGAAGGCAAAGGCACGCTCTCCGGGCCCAGCGGGGTGCTGAGGGAGGCGCCGTATACGTTCCGTTCCCGGTTTGAGAACGATCCGCAGACGAACCCCGAAGAGCTCATCGCCGCCGCCCATGCCGGCTGCTTCAGCATGGCGTTGTCGAACTTTCTCGGCCAGGCGGGCTTCACCGCCGAGCGGATCGCAACGAAGGCCGAACTCACGATGGACACGGTCGACGGGAAGCCGACGATCACGACGATCCACCTCAACCTGCGCGCCAAGGTCCCGGGAATCGACCAGGCGAAGTTTGAGAAGGCCGCCAACGACGCCAAGGCCGGGTGTCCGGTCTCGCGCGCGCTGAACGCGAACATCACGTTGGACGCGAAGCTGGAGAGTTGAGTGTCCGTCGTGCGCCCCGCGTCGCTACAATCACGGCATGACCCCCCGCCGGCGCCCCGCCATCGTCCTCTGCTCCGGGGGGCTGGATAGCACAACATGTCTGGCGATCGCCAAGGCAGAAAACTTTGCGCCGCTGTACTCGATGAGCTTCGACTACGGCCAGCGCCACCGGCACGAGTTGGTCGCCGCGGAGCGCATCGCGCGCGTGTTTGGAGTCGCGGAACACCGCGTCATCCGCATCGACCTGCGACAGTTCGGCAACAGCGCCTTGACCGACGACATCGTCGTCCCCAAGGACCGGGATGAGCCGCAAATGTCGGCCGAGATCCCGATTACCTACGTGCCGGCGCGCAATACGATCTTCCTCAGCTATGCCCTGGCGTGGGCGGAGGTGCTCGAGTGCGATGACGTGTTCATCGGCGTCAACGCGCTTGACTACAGCGGCTATCCCGACTGCCGGCCGGAGTTCGTCGAGAGCTTTCAGCGAACGGCGCGGCTGGGCACGACGCGGACCAGCTTCACGGTGCACGCGCCGCTCGTGCACCTGACCAAGGCGCAGATCATCGGCAGGGGGGTGGAGCTGGCCGTCGACTACGGCATGACTCACAGCTGCTACGACCCCGACGACCAAGGCCGCGCTTGCGGGCGCTGCGACAGCTGCCTGCTCCGCAAGCGCGGCTTCGCAGAATCCGGTATTCCCGATCCAACGGAATATGCCGGCTGATGTACCCTGATCTGCGCGCGTACATGCGCCACGCGCGCGGCGCCCATGCCACTGCTTACTGCGCGCGGCTGAACCGGTCCTCGGCAATCTTCCAATTCACCACGTTCCACCACGCGGCGATGTAGTCGGGGCGGCGATTCTGGTACTTGAGGTAGTAGGCGTGCTCCCATACATCCAGGCCGATGATCGGGAACGAGCCTTCCATAAGCGGGCTGTCCTGGTTGGCGGTGGAGATTACCTCGATGTTCTGCCCGCGCTTCACGAGCCAGGCCCAGCCCGAGCCGAAGCGCGTGGTGGCGGCCGTCGTGAACGCTTCCTTGAACTTGTCGAACGAGCCGAACTTCTGGTCGATCGCCTGCGCGAGCTTTCCGATGGGCTTGTCGCCCTGTTTGCCGGCGGGGTTGAGGATCTCCCAGAACAGGTTGTGGTTGTGAATTCCGCCGCCGTTGTTCCGGACAGCCGTCTTGATCTCCTCCTTCACCATGGCAAGGTTGTTGGCCAGCACCTCGTGCAGCGGCTTGCCATCAAGCTCGGGCTGTTTCTGAATGGCGGCGTTGTAGTTGTTGACATACGCCTGGTGGTGCTTGCCGTGGTGAATCTCCATGGTCTGGCGGTCGATGTGCGGCTCGAGCGCTTCGGGCGCAAACGGCAACGGCGGCAATTGGGCGGGCATGATATGGCTCCTTTTCCTGATGAATGTTCGCGCTCGGCCCTGACCGAACCGCGATTGGCAAGCGTATGCCGGCACATTTTGACAATCAACCGATCAAGCAGGTGGGCGCGCTTCCCGAGGCGTGGTGGTGGGCGCCTGAGGCGCAGCCGAAGCATCAGCCGCTTGAGGCGCTGCCGCTGGCGCGGAAGGGTGGTCGGCATGCGACCCGTCGTGGCGGTGAATTCGCTCCGCGACCTTTTCCAGCGCCACATCCGACAGAGGCGGCTTGTGGTGCTTCTTCCGAAGCCACAGCCAGAGAATCAGCGCGACGACAACCAAAACAATGCCAAGGATCACCCAATGCTCAATGCCCTTAATCTTCTCGCGCATCTCCCCGATCGAGCCGAGTTTCTTCCCCGCCAGCCACCCCAGCCACACGAACAGCCCGCCGCTGAACAGTGCGGCGATGCCGTCGGCGATGACAAATTTCAGGAAGCTGAACCGCGTCGCGCCGGCGGCGACGACCATCGCGCCGCGGATGCCCGCAAACATCCGCCCCACGCCCACGACCCACAGACCGTATCTTCCGAACAAGTCCTCCGCCTTGAGAATGCGCTCTTTCGTCAGGTGTTTGCCGATGAACGGCACGCGGGTAATTTCAAGTCCATAGCGGCGGCCGAAGTAGTAGAGCACGCAGTCGCCGCCGATGATCCCGCACCAGGCCAGGACGCTGGCGATGATCAGATTCATCTTCCCCTGCGCGACGAACCAGCCCGCCAGCAGCAGCGGGATGTCCTCCGGCAGCGGCAGCCCCAGCCCGCACGCGAAGAGCAGGCCGAAGAGGATGAAGTACCCGCCCCACTCGAACCAATCCTGCACCTGCTCGGGGCTGAAAACGGCCAGTAAATCCATGAGGGCTTCCGAATCCGTTCGCGAACGCGCTGCCGCCGACACACCTCGGGCGGTCCGGCATTATGGAGGGTATGTCGCCTCTTGTCATCCTGAACGCTAGCCCATCTTGTTGCCGCACTGGCAGACGAAGGGCTTAAGCTGGTGCGGGCGGATCGAAGAGGGTTTCTGCACCTCGATAGCGCAGCCGCAGCGGGCGCAGGTGAAGCGGTCGCCGGCTTTCGTCGCTTGAGGCGAGGGCGCATCCAGCGCCAACGGCACGCCGGCGTCGATCTCCGTCACGTCGGCTTTGCGGTCCATGGCGAGGTTCGCGAGTTTGTCGGCCAGCGCATTCTTGCCGCGCAGGTTGTGCTCGATCTTCGCTGCCTCAAACTGCACGAGCAGATCCTGCGCCTGCTCGTAGAGCGGCTTCATGTCGGGGTGCCGAACCCGATACTCTCCCTTCATCTGCTTGATGACCAGTTCGCTGTCGCCCCGGATGATGATTTTTTTCGCGCCGAGCTTGCGCGCCTCTTCCAGCGCGGCAATCAGCGCCCGGTACTCCGCGACGTTGTTGGTGGCGCGGCCGATGAAGCGACCAAGGGTGACCAGCGGCGTGCCGTCGGAGGAGCTGATCACGATCCCGATTCCAGCCGGACCCGGATTCCCGCGCGAGCCACCGTCGAATTGGAGGGTGAGCGTTTCAGTCATGCGTCGAGCTAAGTGGTGAGGTTATCTTTTGTTTGTCGTCTGCGCAACGGTCGAGCGGGAATGCTCCCCTCTCAGCAGCCCGCGGTCAACGACCGCGCGGAGGGTTCCCACGACCCACGGCTCCTCCCCTACAATCTTCATCATGTGGGACCGTTTCCCCCCGCGAATGCGAAAAGCGATCACGACCGCGCTTGAAGAAGCCGGTCGCGCAGGAGCTGAAGAAGCCTCCGTCGAGCACCTCCTGCTCGCAATTGCGCGCGATCCGCAATGCGCCGCGGTGTTCATGTTCGAGCAGGCCGGCATCGCGCCGGCGAAGCTGATCGAGCAACTGCCGACGAACGGCGACGGTGCGCCCCGGCCGGAGCGGGCGACGCGGTTTTCCTCTGCGGCGCTGCACGTGCTGGACGTCGCCGTCGCGGAAGCCGATCGCCGGGACGATCGCCACGTCGGGACGGAGCATGTCGCCTTGGCGCTGGCACGCGTTAATGCCAATCCCTCGGCCGCGCTGCTGAAGGAGCTCGGTTTCACCCACGAGCGCGGCGACGCCGCGCTAAAAAGCTGGCACCGCCGCGGGATGCCGCGGCAGCGAACCAAATTCGCTGCCGCGGTGTTTGCGACGCCCATCCTGCGGACGATTGCCCAACCCGTCGAGCGGCTCGCGCACTACGGCGCGATGGGATGGCACGTCTACGTCGGCAAGAGCCTCGGGCACCCCAAGTTTGTCACCGATCCGTACCCGCTCTACAGGAAGCTGCGCGAGACAGAGCCCGTGCGGAAGGATCCAATCGCGCCGGTGTGGGTCATCACGCGCTACGCCGAGACGATGACGATGCTGCGCGACCCGCGCTTCAGGAAGGACCCGTTTGCGGCGGAGCGGTTGCCGCCCGTCGCGCGCGAGCAGCTGGCGGTGTCAGACGCGGCGGCGGGCCGAGCGTCGGCGGAGATGGTGTCGATGCTGTTCCTCGACCCGCCCGAGCACACGCGCATCCGAACGATCTTCACGAAAGCATTCACGCCCCGCCGGCTCGAGGCCATGCGCACGCGCATCCAGCAGATCACGGACAAGCGGCTCCAGCGCGCCGAAGCAGCCAGCGCCGATGGCACGATCGACTTGATCCGCGACCTGGCTTACCCGCTGCCGGTGACGGTGATCGCGGAAATGCTGGGATTTCCACCGGAGGACTACGAGCGTATTAAGAAGTGGTCGGACGAGATGGCCGAGGCGCTGACGCTGAACCCCTCCGCAGACGCGCAGGCGCTGGCGTATCGCGCGCGGCAGGAGATCAAGCAGTACTTCAACTCGATTGCCGCGCGGTTGAAGGAGCACCCGGGCGACAATCTCATCTCCGCCCTGCTCACCGGCGAAGCCTACGGCGAGCGCGGCGAACGCCTCAACCCCGACGAGCTGTTCGCCAACTGCATCCTCCTCCTCGCCGCAGGCCACGAGACGACGACAAACCTGATCGGGAACGGGTTGCTCGCGTTGCTTCGTCACCCCGAGCAGCTCCGCGACCTGCGCGAGAACACCGACGCCCTGATCGGCAGCGCGGTCGATGAGCTGCTCCGCTATGACCCGCCGGTGCAGTGGACCAGCCGCGTCACCGGGGAGACGATCACGCTCGGGGGCAAGGAAATTGAGCGGGGGCAGATCCTTCTGGCATCGGTTGGCGCTGCCAATCGCGATCCGGCGGTGTTCCTCGATCCGGATCGGCTGGACCTCCGCCGAAAAGACAATCGCCACCTGTCGTTCGGCGCGGGCGGACATTTTTGCCTCGGGGCCGCCCTGGCGCGCATGGAAGCGGAGACCGCGATCGCCACGCTGATCACGCGCTATCCGAAGCTGCAACTGGCGACGAATAAGCTGCGCTGGCGAAAGGGGCTGACCTTCCGCGGAGTGCACGAGTTGCCGCTGAGGATCCGCTGAGCAGTGGCATGTCCCGCAATGGTGGCATTGGGCGTCCCGCCCATGGCGTGTGCACCCACACGCTCGCGGGCAGCCGCGATCAGCAAGCGCGGAGCGATCTTGCTGTCGGACTTGCGTTTGGAAGAGCCGCTCCGCGGTTGCTTAATCGAGCTGCGCTCGATGTGCGTGGATACACGCACCACGGGCAAGATGCCCGCGCCACTATCGCACGTGCCCGTGCCACTCTGTCTACGGAATCACGATGGTCGTGCCCGGTTTCATGTTGTCCGGATTCAGGCCGGGGTTGGCGTCGAGGATGCGCTGGTATTTGGTGCCGTCGCCGTAAACATCTTTGGCGATGTTCCAGAGGTTGTCGCCCGGCTTGATGGTGTAGCTGCGGCCGACGGGGGCGGGCTGCGGGGCGGGCTTTGGTGCCGTCGGCACCGGCGCCGGCGCGGGCGATGGCGTCGTTTGCTGCGTCGCCGGCTGGGGCGCGGGACGCGCGTTTTGCACCGCGGCCTGCGCTTGCGGCTGTTGCGGCTGACGCTGTTGGCCCCCCTGCGGCAGCGGTGGTGGCGGCGGCGCCGGGTGATTGTGAACGGTGCAGCCCGCCAAGCTCCAGCCCAGCATGGCGGCAACGATGAGAGGTGTCTTGCTTCCCTGCATAGTCAGTTTCACTGTCCGCCGGATGAGTTGGCGTTGGCAACTTCCTTCGGCTTCGGCCGGGCCTTGATCGCCAGCTCCGGGGGGAGATCGTCTGGGATATACAGAATTCGACGGCAGCTTGGGCAGAAGACCAGCTCGTCGCGCGTGTGCAGCTTGTTGTAGACGTCGGTGACGAGGTCCATCATGCACGCGGTGCACGCATACTCCTCGCGGCGGCGATCGGGCTTGGTCAAAGCGCTGAGCGCTTCGCCGTCATGGTGCGCCGCGAGCCGGTTGAACGCCTCCAGCGCCTTGGGCGGGACCGCGTTGGCCGCTTCCTCGCGTGCGGGCTTGAGCGTTTCGATCTCGGACTGAAGCTGCGCCACGATCGCGCCGATGTCGCTCTGCATTCTCGCGAGCCTGGAGCGCTCCGCCTCCAGCTGCGTCGTCAGCTCCGCCAGCTCGGCCTGCCCCTTCTCGACGATTTCCATCGTCTTCATCGTCTCGTCTTCGATCTTGCCCTTGTCGACCTTGGCGGTGTTAATCTCGATGAGGAAGGCCTGATATTCCCTGTTGTTCTTCGAGTTCTGCTGCTGGCTGCGAAGCTTCTCGATGTGCGCGTCGCGCGACTTGAGGTCCAGCTCCTGATTGGCGGCCCTGGACTGCTGCTCGCGCAGCGCCTGTTGGGCCTGCTGGATGCGCGCGGCCAGTTCGTTGATACGCCGCTCCTGCACGCGAACGTTCCTGGTGGCCGCGTCAAGCCGTTGCTGGGCTTCGCGGAGCTGTTGATCGGCTTGAAAGAGCTTGACCAAGGCGACATTGGTCGGGCCCATGCGGTAATCCTCGTCAAAAAACTGCGGTCTGCGGGGCTGAGCGCGCATTATGGCGATTGCCCGCCCAATGGAAAGGGCGCGTCGGTGGCCGGCGAACGGACCAGTGAACGGACCGGGCGCCCATGAGAGCGCCCTGGTGTTGTGAAATACGGACTCGCCGAGCGTTGAGCCGGTTCCCATAATACCGTCGCGGGATTAAGCTCCCGCTCCGCGATGTCCCGTCCGTGTGGGCGGGGTTCAGATTCGTCCCAGAGTTGCCGACTACAGTAGTTATGCGGTGCATGCGGCCGGTGGGCGGATGGTATTCGCGCGGGGGTTTGCCGTGGCTGTCGCGGGCCGAGCAGATCGTAGGAAAGGGCGCAGATGAAAAAGTTGTTGGTCACAGGTTCATCAGGGCTCATCGGCTCGGAGGTCTGTTCGTACTTCGCGCGCGAAGCCGGGTGGGCCATCCACGGCGCGGACAATAACGGCCGCGCCGTCTTCTTCGGTCCCGCCGGCGACACGCGCTGGAACCAGCGCCGCCTCCAGGCGGAACTGCCCGACTTCCACCACCACGAGCTGGATATTCGCGACCGCAGCGCCGTGCTGAAGATCATCGAGATCCTCGAGCCTGACGCCATCGTCCACGCCGCCGCCCAGCCAAGCCACGACCTCGCGGCCAAGATGCCGTTCGAGGACTTCGACACGAATGCCGTCGGCACCGTCAACCTCCTGGAGGCGACCCGCCGTCACGCGCCGCAGGCTGTCTTCGTCCATATGAGCACGAACAAGGTGTACGGCGACGCGCCCAACGAAATCCCGCTGAAGGAGCTGGAGACGCGCTGGGAGTACGCGAACAAGGCGGACTTCGACGGCGTGCGCGAGGATATGCGCATCGACCGCTCAAAGCACTCGTTGTTCGGCGCCAGCAAAGTCGCCGCCGACGTGTCGGTCCAGGAGTACGGCCGCTACTTCGGAATGAAGACCGCGTGCCTGCGCGGCGGGTGCCTGACGGGCCCGAACCACAGCGGGGTCGAGCTGCACGGATTTCTCAGCTACCTGGTGAAATGCAACCTGGAGGGCCGCAAGTACAGCGTGTACGGCTACAAGGGCAAGCAGGTCCGCGACAACATCCACTCGCTGGACGTGGCCCGGTTCATCCACGCGTTCATCGACAACCCGCGCAGCGGGGCCGTCTACAACCTGGGCGGGGGGCGCGACAATTCGTGCTCGATCCTCGAGGCGTTCAAGCTCGCCGAAGAGGTGTCGGGCAAGCGAATGGTTTACGATTACGTGGACAAGAACCGCGAAGGCGACCACATCTGCTACATCAGCGACCTGACGAAGATCAAGAGCGATTACCCCCGTTGGGACATCACAAAGTCGCTGAAGGACATCTTCAGTGAAATTCACCAGTCGTGGATGGAGCGAACCGCCGCGACTGTTGGAGCGTCGGCGTGACCGTGTGGTCTTTCGCGGCTCCGGGAGGGATCGAACCGTGCGTGTGACTGTCGTCTGCAGCATGTATCCGCCCGCGCTGGCGCCCGAAGCGCCGCACGCGGCGCTGCTGTGCAAGCACCTTGCGGCGGCCGGGGCGCAGGTCACGCTGATCACGACGCACATGGATGCCCCGCGCCCGCGCGGCGAGGGGTTTGGCGTCCGCGATGTCATGCCGCACTGGGGCTGGCGCGCCGCACCAAGGCTGTTCCGCGAGTTGAACCGCAGCAATCCCGATGTAGTCCTGCTGATTTTCCTGGGCTGGATTTACGACCGTCATCCGATGGTGACATTCCTTCCGACCCTCTGCCGCGGGCTGAAGAAGCGCCCGCGCGTGATTGTGCAGTTCGAGAACACGGGCGGCGCGGAACAGACGACGGGGTCCCGCTGGCTGTGTCGCAAGCTGGCGGCGCTGTTGGCGCGCGGGCGGGGCATCGAGTACCGCTACGGCACGCTGCTGCGCGACAGCGATCATGTCATCGCGCTTTGCGAGCCGCACCTGCGGTTCCTCAGCAAGTTCACCCACGGGCTGAATGACCGCTCGACGATCATCCCGGCCCCGCCGCTCCTGCGGATCGTCGCCGACCCGCGCGGCGACGTGCGCCGGCGCACGCGGGCGCGGCTGGGCTACGCGCCGAACGATTTTGTCGTCGCGTACTTCGGCTACGTGTATCCGGAAAAAGGCGTCGAGACGGTCATTGAAGCCGCGGGAAAGGCGCTGCCGAAGGTGCCGAACCTGCGGTTGCTGATGATCGGCGGCTCCCCCGCCAACATCGCGGAGCGCAACCCGACGTATCCCGCGCGGCTCCGCGCTCGCGTGCGCGAGCTGGGGCTGGCCGAACAAACCTTCTGGGTTGGCCATTGCGAGCCCGACGCGGAAGATGCGTCTAATTATCTTCACGCCGCCGATGCCTGCGTATTGCCGTTTGCGCACGGGATCCGGCTGAACAACAGCTCGTACGCGGTTGTGACCAGCCACGGGCTCCCGGTGGTGACGACGCGGGCGGAAGACCTGGAGGCGGAGTTTCGCGACCGGGAAAACGTGATGCTGTTCCATCCCGGCGACGCGGACACCGCCGCCGACTGCCTGGTGCAGTTGGCGACGGAGCCGGCGCTGCGAAATGCGCTGCGAACGGGCGCGCTGGCGTTTTCGCGCGGGCGGTCGTCGTGGGACGCGGTGACGCGGCAGACGCTCGAGGTTCTGCGTCCGTCGCCGGAGATTCAGCTCATTCCAGCCGCTCAGCGCCTGCCACGCCCCGCCGTGAGCCCAATGCCACCGATCTGGAACGCACCACGCCGCGCGAAGGTCGCTGCCACCTCGTCGTCACCCCTGGTCTGATCGGAAATCGGAACCGCACGAGATTCGGAAGGTTTGTCCCCGCGGCTGTGGCGGACAAGGCGCCTGCACATGCGCGCGAAAAAGCCTGGATCGTTTGATCCGGGCTTTCGTCGATTTGATCTTCGACAAGTGAATAGTCGGAAGCCTTCGCCGGTCTCGCGACCGGAGTTCTCGGCCGGCGGGTTGGTTAGAACCGTGGGTCGAGCGAGGTTGTGCTGACAGTTCGATGGCAGATTGCTCTGACACCGTTCTAAGTTATCCCTTAGAAAGGAGGTGATCCAGCCGCAGGTTCCCCTACGGCTACCTTGTTACGACTTAGTCCCAGTCACCGAACCTGGCGTAGGGACCGCTGTGATGCGGCCACTTCGGCCATTTCCGGCTCCCATGACTTGACGGGCGGTGTGTACAAGGCTCAGGAACACATTCACCGCGGCGTAGCTGATCCGCGATTACTAGCGATTCCAACTTCACGGAGGCGAGTTGCAGCCTCCGATCTGAACTGGGGCGTCATTTGTGCGATTTCCTCCAGCTTGCGCTCTCGGTTCGCTTTGTGGACGCCATTGTAGCACGTGTGTGGCCCTGGGCATAAAGGCCATGAGGACTTGACGTCATCTCCACCTTCCTCCGGTTTGACACCGGCAGTCCCCTTAGAGTCCCCGGCATAACCCGATGGTAACTAAGGGCAAAGGTTTCGCTCGTTAAGGGACTTAACCCGACATCTCACGACACGAGCTGACGACAGCCATGCAGCACCTGTACCAGTTGTACCCCGAAGGGCCTACCCCACTTTCATGGGGATAATCCTGGCATGTCAAGCCCAGGTAAGGTTCTGCGCGTTGCTTCGAATTGAACCACATGCTCCACCGCTTGTGTGAGCCCCCGTCAATTCCTTTGAGTTTTAGCCTTGCGACCGTACTTCCCAGGCGGTCGACTTAGCACTTTTGCTTCGACCATGACAACGTCAGAGCTGCCACGATCTAGTCGACATCGTTTACGGCCAGGACTACCGGGGTATCTAATCCCGTTCGCTCCCCTGGCTTTCGTGTCTCAGCGTCAGCACACTCCCAGCTACCTGTTTTCACCATTGGCGTTCCAAATGATATCTACGCATTTCACCGCTCCACCATTTGTTCCGGTAGCCCCTAAGTGGCTCAAGATAAGCAGTATACCAAGCAGTTCCACGGTTAAGCCGTGGGATTTCACAAGGTACTTACCAATCCGCCTACACACGCTTTAAGCCCAGTGATTCCGCCTAACGCTTGGCACCTCTGTCTTACCGCGGCTGCTGGCACAGAGTTAGCCGTGCCTTCCTCTGGGGTTGATCAGAACTTTCTAACCCCTGACAGTAGTTTACACCCCGAAGGGCTTCGTCCTACACGCGGCGTCGCTCCGTCACACTTTCGTGCATTGCGGAAGATTCGTTACTGCAGCCCCCCGTAGGAGTCTGGGCAGTGTCTCAGTCCCAATGTGGCCGGCCAACCTCTCAGTCCGGCTACGCGTCGTCGCCTTGGTGAGCCGTTACCTCACCAACAAGCTGATACGAAATCGCCTGCTCCCAGACCGGCGGACCTTTGAGCACAATCAGATGCCTGATCGTGGTCTCATCTGGTATTACCTACCCTTTCGGGTAGCTATCCCAGAGTCCGGGGTACATTAGCGATTCATTACTCACCCGTTCGCCACTGTCTCCTTGCGGAGACCGTGCGACTTGCATGTCTTAGCCACGCCGCCAGCGTTCAGGCTGAGCCAGGATCAAACTCTTCAATTAAATTTCTTGGCACGAGACAATCCTGATGCCCGGTGTGACACCTCAACGTTTTACCGCTGCGGTGCTGACCGAGACTGACACTTTCATGCTCGCGTTTATCCGCGAAACGAGTTTGTCCAAACCAAACCAACTAAGACAAGTTGGAATGGCTGTTACTGCCCCTCATCCGGCTAGGGATGAAGGGTCAGTCGGTTGTGTAAAACCGCGACCAGTGGTCGCGCCTTCACACATCACCGAATTTGCAAGGCTCAAACAACTTCTGGCTGCCCTCCCCGCGTAGGGAGGGCTACTCAATATGAATGATCAAGGAAGATCACTTACTTGCGTGCACCACGAAGATGTTTGAGATCTTGGTTGCGCTTCCCCACCAGCTCGGGCAAACCCGAACCAGCAGAGTCACGACTTGGATCGTCCGAACAACTCAAGTACACCTGAGCTTTCGGACTCACATCCTCGCGGCTATCCGACTATTCACTTGTCAAAGAGCTCGTCGATCTGCACGCCGAATTCTCATCGAAGTTCGGCGGCAAATTCACTGCAAACGCTGATGGCAACTTTCGTTACCAGCTTCGTGTTCCCCGAATGGGGGAGGCGGATATTAGCGTCTCGTTCGGCGGTGTCAACCGCTGTTCGAGAACAAATTTCCGCCGCGTCGGCCACCCGCTCAAGCCCGAGCGAGGACGACGCAAAATCCAGAACCGCGTCACCGGTTCAGGACCGTGCAAACCACTATCGACTTTTGGGTGCTGCGACTCGCAGCGTTCGGCCGTCATCGATTTTGGCGTCACAGTTCAAGCACCGTGACCGATGACCACCACCGAGGGAAGGTAACTGCCAGAGGCCAACCTTACGGGAAGGATTATGCCAACCCCTCTGCCCTGTTGTCAAGTCGCATGTTTGGATTTGGCAAACAGGCGACAACAGGGATACGCCGCAGGGCCCGGCCAGTTCGCGCGACGGTGCAAAAATTTCCGAGTGATGCTCGTTCCCGGCGCAGGCGTCCGGAATAGACTCTTCTGACGTGGACGACATGCTCGAGAGCGGCAATCGGAGGTTCCTCGCGTGACGGTGGAGTGCCCTTCCTGCGGTCGAATCGTGCAGATCGCGTCGTACCCCGGCTGGTGCCCCGCCTGCAATCGGCGGATCGCGCAACTGGTTGGACCGCTGTCGTCCAGACCAAGAGTAACAGAGAGCGGGAAATCGCCGGCCTCCGCGGAATCGACCTACTCTTCGGCATTGCCGCCGTCGCTGGAGGTGCCGGACGATCTTGCCGGCATGGAGCGACCACTGCCGTACCGGGAGCCGCCGCCGCGCAACCCGGTCAACATCATGCTGTGGGTGAAGCTGGGCAGCGCTGTCGCGGCGCTGGTGCTGGCGTTCGTGATCGTGTTCGTCGTCGTCGGTCGGACGCGCTCATATTTCGCGAGCCGCAACGCCGCAACGCCCGCCCCGCCCGCCGCCGCGGCGCCCGCGCCGCAGCCTGCGCCGGCGAACTCGATCTTCGACGAGAACTACGTCGCCCAATCCGAAGCCCCCGTTCCCGCCCCTCCGCCGGGACAGGCAGCCGCAGAGCCCTCCCCCGCACCCGAAATGCCCGCAGTGCCCGCCGAAAACGTTCTCCCGCCAGTTGTGCCCGTGCGCCTCGATGAGCCGCCCGACGCGCTTACTGATAAGGCCATCCATGATGCGATCGATCGCGGGGTTTCCTACCTGCTCTCGCAGATCCAGGACGGGGCGCTGCGCAAGCCGGACGAGGGCGCAGCGGACCAGGCGGAGGGACGATTCGCGCTGATCGTGCTTGCGCTGCTGCACGCGGGGCAGGCAACCGAAGACCCGCGGCTGAATATGAACGGCGAGCTGATGCCGGCGCTGATGGAGCGGCTGAAGGCCCTGCCTATGAACGAGGGACGGGCGCTGGTCTACTCGCGCGCGATCCGCGCCATGGCGCTGGCCGTGCACAACCGCCGCACTGACAGAAAGGCGCTGAGGGACGACCTGGACTGGCTGCTGAAGGCGTCGATGAGCGGCGCGTATTACTACTACAGCCTGGCTACCAAGGAGGAGCGCGCCAGCCGGCCGTTCGACAACTCCAATTCGCAATATGGCCTGCTCGGAGTGTGGGCGGCGGCCGGCGCGGAGCTACCTGTTCCGGCATCGTACTGGCAGGAGGTCGAGCAGCATTGGACACAGACGCAGCACGAGAGCGGCGGCTGGGGCTACGGCGACCGGAGCACGCCGCGCATGACGATGACAGCGGGCGGGGTCACGTCCATGTTCGTTGCCGGCGACATGCTCAGCGCCACCCGCGCCGCCGAGGGAGTCGATCAAGCGCCGTTCAAGCCCGTCCTCCAGGGCGGGCTCGATTGGCTCTCAACAGGCAATAACAGCCTGGACCTCAGTGGCCACCCCGGCTACGCCCTTTACGGCCTGGAGCGAGCGGCGCTGGCATCGGGGTTCAAGCGCTTTGGCAAGCATGATTGGTTCCGCGCGCTGGGCGCGGACGTGGTGAAATCGCAGGCGGAGAACGGGTCGTGGTCGGGCACGGACGGGACGAGCGCAGAGACGGCGTTCCGGATCCTGTTTCTCGCCCGGGGGCGGCACCCGATCATGATGAACAAGCTTCGCTTCGACGGGGCGTGGGCCAATCGTCCGCGCGACCTCGCGAAGCTCGCCGAGTTCGTCTACGACACGATCGAGCGTCCCGTGAACTGGCAGGTCGTGAATCTCAATGAAGGATGGCAGGAGTGGATGGATGCGCCGATCGTCTACCTTGCGAGCCACGATCCCGTGCCGTTATCGGATGAGCACGTGCAGCAGCTCCGGGCGTTTACCGAGAACGGAGGACTCCTTTTTACTCACGCCGACGCAGATTCCAGCACGTTCAACCAGTTCGGCGAGGAGATCGCCGGGCGGTTGTTCCCGCAGTATGAGATGCGCGATCTGCCGCCGGAGCACGACGTGTACTCGATTGTCTACAGGCTCAGCGGGGAGAAAGTCCCGCCGCTGCGCGGGCTAAGCAACGGGACGCGGCTGCTGATGATCCACTCCCCAACGGACCTCGCGGCGACGTGGCAGAACCGGCTGCCCAAGGTGCGGCCCATCCCGTTCCAACTGGGCGCGAACATATTCGTGTACGGATCGGGCAAGGCCGCGCTGCGGCACCGGCTCGACACGCCGCTCGTGACCGAGGTCGACGGGGCGCAGAAGCCGCTGGAGACGTTCACAATCGCGCGCGTGAAGCACAGCGGGCAGTGGGACCCGGAGCCGGCTGCGTGGGCGCGCATGGCGAAGTGGTTCCGGCGGGAAACCAACATCGCGCTGAACGTGGTTACCGTCGACGCCGCCGCGTTGAACCGACGCGCTACGCCGTTCGCGCACCTGACGACCAGCGCGCTCTGGAAGCCGAGCGAAGCGGAGCTGAGTGCCATCGGCACGTTCGTTCGCGACGGGGGCTTGCTCCTGCTCGACCCCGCCGGGGGTTCGCAAGAACTCGCCCTGTCGCTGCAGCGGGAGGTCGCGCAGGCCGCCTTCCCCGATCAGACGCCGCGCGAGGTGAACGAGAAGGACCAGTTTATTGGCGGCACCGGCGCAGGGATGACGAACGTGGCCAGGCCGCTCATGCGCGTCTACGCGGTTGAGCAGCTGAGCAACAATCTTCCCCCGATGCAGATCATCCACGTCGGTCGCGGGTGGATCGTGATCAGCAAGCTGGATCTCGTGACCGGGCTGCTGGGGTCGAACACCTGGGGCATTCTCGGGTACGACCCCGCCTATGCGCAGCCGCTGATGAAGAACCTGATCCTCTACGCATGCAACGGCCGCTCATACCAGCCGCCGGAGCCTCCTCCCCCCGCCACCACCTCGGCGCCGGATGCGTCCGCGCCGGGACCAGATGACGCAGCGCCCGCGCCGAAAGTGGTCGAACCGCCGCCGCCGCCGTAGCGCCTCTGACCGTGATTATTTCGGTCGCGTTCCCCGCGCGGGGCCGCGACGGGCGGCCTTTTTGGGATGAGGCTTGGTACTTCCCGCGCCACCCTGCCGCTTCCCGCGCCGTGGAGCGGGCCTGGGCGCACGCTGCGCCGGTCGCTTGCCGTCTGCGACATCGGACAAGGCATCTTCCCCCACGCCCTTTACGCGCCCGCGGATCACCAGCCGGATCGGCACCTCCGCGAACGGCAGCAGCTCGCGGAAACGGTTGATCATGAACCGCTGGTAATTCTCGTTCACGTACTCCGGGTTGTTCACGAACAGCACGATAGTCGGCGGCGCCACGTCCGTCTGGGTCGCATAGAACACCTTCGCGCGTCGGCCGGTGGGTGAGCTGGGGTGCTGCTGATCGAGGATCTGCCGCACGACCTTATTCAACTGCCCCGTCGTCAGCCGCTCGTGCGCCTGCTTAAACAGGTTCTGCGCGAGGTCGAGCACCTGCTGGACGTTTTTGCCTTCCTTGGCGGTGATGAAAGCGATGGGCGCATAGTGCAGGTGCTGGAGCTCCTGGCCGAGGTATTCGCCGAATTCCTCCATCACGTCCTCGTCGCGAAACCTGCCCTCCGGCTGCTTCCGCTGCTCGCGGATCCGCTGGCGGGCGAGGTCCCATTTGTTGATGACCAGAACGACCGGCTTGTGCTGCTCGGCGATGTATTGCGCGAGCTTCTTATCCGGCTCGGATACGGGCTCGGTGCCATCGATCAGCATCAGCACGACATCCGCGCGGCGGATCGAGCGCTGCGCGCGGTGAAAGGAGTAGAATTCGATGTCGTTCGTCGCCATGTAGCGCTTCTTGCGCACGCCTGCGGTGTCGATGACGACCAATGTCTTGCCGTCTTTTTCAAAGCGGACGTCGATGCTGTCGCGCGTCGTGCCGGGCACTTCGGACACGATGACTCTTTCTTCTTCGCCCTCGTAGTGTTTTGCGATCGCGTTCACGAGCGTGCTCTTGCCCGCGTTGCGCTTGCCGACGATCGCGACCATCATCTGCGGCTGCGGCAGCTCGCTCGGCGCGTCGGTGAGATCAAGATCGTTGCGGATCTGATCCACGACCTGATCGAGGTTGCGGTCGCGCAGCGCGGACACCCCGATGGGCGTGCCCAGCCCCAGCCGGGAAAACTCCCCCAGCGCCGGATCTGCGTTTGGGCCGTCGGCTTTGTTCGCGATCAGCACAGTCTTGATGCTCTGCCGCCGAAGCAGCGCCGCAATCTGCTCGTCGCCCCCGGTCAATCCGGCTTCAGTGTCAACGATGAACAGCACCAAATCCGCCCGGCTCATCGCCAGCTCAATCTGATGACGAATATGCTCCGTCAGCCCCTGATCGTCCTCAAAGCCGTACCCACCCGTGTCGACCAGCTCGACGTATTTCCCGTCGATCTCCAGCGGCATCATCACCCGGTCGCGGGTGACTCCCGGCAGATCCTGCACGATGCTGATGCGCTTCCCGACCAGGGCGTTGAGAAGGCTGCTCTTGCCGACGTTGGGTCGGCCGACGATCGCGATGACGGGCATGGAAGGCATGGGATGTTCGTTTTCAGTTGTCCGCCGCCCGTTGTCAAAGCGCCACGTCGTCCTTCGCCGGGGCAGGGTATAATCCATCCATGCGGTTTAAGGATCTTCTGAACCGGGTAAACGACCGTCCCTTTCGGGCGTTTCGAATTCATCTTTCCGATGGATCAGCCATTCCGGAGACGGAACCAGGCATGCTCATTGTCGGTCGGTCCAGCGCCGTCCTTCCAACGGAGTTCGAGCGTGAAGAAGGCGAACGCGTCGCCACGCGCTGGCGCACCGTTGCCCTGTCGCACATGGTTCAGTTCAGCCATTTGGATGAGCCAGCGTCCGGCAAGCGGCGCCAGCGCAAGTAGCGGCATCCAATCCTTCCCCCGTAGGCCCCCCCGCCCCTTGTGAGAATTTATTCACAATGTTGCGTTCGGTTCCCCTGACTTGGCATAATCCATCAGCCGCACCACGTCTGCTCCGCGGCCTGAGGTCCGATGTTCCCGCGACGCGCACAAGGAGTTCTCCCATGGCGACCGTCCTCGACGTAATCCTGGCCAAAGGCGATGCCATTCATTCGATCGGTCCGGCCGAGTCGGTGCTCGATGCCGTGAACAAGATGAACCAGTTCAAGATCGGCTGCCTCATGGTGATCCAGGGCGAGCAGGTGGTCGGTATCTTCACCGAGCGCGACGTGCTCCGCCGGGTGATCGGCGAAGGCCGCAACGTCGCCGACGTGACGGTGGGCGAGGTCATGACCTCCGACGTCGTCTGCTGTCCTCCGGAGACGGACCTGGACGACGTCAGCGCCATCATGAAAAACCGCCGCGTGCGCCACGTCCCCGTCTGCGACGACGAGGGCAAGCTGCACGGGGTTGTCTCGATCGGCGACGTCAACGCGTTCAGCGCGTCGAATCAAGAGCAGACGATCCATTTCCTCAACGAGTACATCTACGGTCGCGCGTGACCGGCGACGTCGGAAGTTCATCAACTGAATGAGGAGGCGCGCGGACGCGCCTTTTTCAAACCAAAGCCCAGGCCTTTGAGGCCTGGGCTTCTTCATTCGCTGAGCTGTCAAGGGTGCGTTACCGCGATGCGCGGCGGGAGCCGGCGCGATCGCTCGATGCCTTGCCCATCGCTTCCTGCGCTTTCCCGACGCCCTTCTGCAGCTTCCCCTTCGCCTGCTGCGACTTGTCGCCCTTGATGGCGCCCATCACGTCGTTCGCCTTGCCTTTGACCTGTTTGCCTTTGCCGGCCGCTACGTCTTCGCGTCCCATGGAGACCTCCTCTGAGTGTAAGAGATTCCCCAAGTTAACCCTGCGGCGAATGCTCGCCTGCGCATAAAATGTCGCCCGCACCATGAAAAAGCCCCCGCTGCGCATCCAGCCGACAACCCTCTGGGATTACCCTTCGCAGGACTACGGCGACTCCCACCAGGGTCGCCCCGGCTACAAGGGCGCAACCCCCAGCTACATCATCTGGAACCTGCTCCAGCGCTACACGATTGAGAAAGACCTGATCGTCGACCCTTTCGCCGGCAGCGGCACCACCCTCGACGTCGCGCGCGACCTCGGCCGCCGCGCCCTGGGCTATGATGTGCACCCCACGCGCAAGGACATCTTCAAGCTCGACGCGCGCAAGCTCCCGCCCGAGCTGAGTGGCAAGGTCGATTTCGTTTTCATGGACCCGCCCTACTCGACGCACCTGGACTACGGCCCCGACCCGCGGGACATCGGCAAACTCGACGCCGCCAAAGGCCCGCAGTACTACGACGCCATGAGCCAGGTCTTCGCCGAGACCGTGCGGCTGCTGAAGCCCGCCAAGCACGCGGCCGTGTACGTCAGCGACAGCTACGTGCACGGGCAGGGGTTTGAGCCGCTCGGCTTCGAGCTTTTCAAGCGCCTGCGCAGCGCGGGGTTGCAGCCGGTCGACATCATCTCCGTCGTCCGGCACAATCGAACCTTGGAAATGGGCAACTACCGCAAGGCGGCGGAGGAGGGCAACTTCTTCCTGCGAGGATTCAATTACCTGTTCATCATGCGCAAGCGGGAAGCTGCGGAAACTGGACTCCGAAGACCGGGGCATCGTTGACTGCCGCCCCCCTTTCACAGGCGCGATGCCGCGAGGCGCCAAGCCCAGCGAAATGAAAAAAACGCGTTCCGATCTCCCGATTCACCTGATTCTGATCGCGATCCTCGCGATCACGCTGCTGCCGTTCATTTTCGTCATCAACAATTCCCTTCGACGCACCAGCGAGCAGTATCACAGCTTCTTCGGCGTCCCCAACGCGTTGTCGAACATCGTCCGCTTCACCGCCTACAGACTCACCGGAGAATCCGAGCGCATTCAGCTCCGCATCCTGCCTGAGCCGGAGCCCGGCAAGCCGCAGTCCGTCCGCGCTGCCGACGTCCCGCTTACGACCGTCCCCTATGCCCAGGCCATGCGCCTCTCCGGTCGCGAGCTCACGCGCGGCTACGACTACGCCTGGCAGATGTTCCGCCCCTTCATGCTCAATTCGCTCATCGTCAGCCTCACCAGCGCGCTCGGCGTCGTCATCATCGGCTCCGCCAGCGCCTACGTCTTCTCCCGCTATCGTTTCCCCGGCCATCGGCTGCTGTTCATGATCATCCTCAGCTTCATGATGATCCCTGGCGTATTGACCCTCGTCCCCTCGTTCCTGTGGGTCAAGCAGCTTGGGTTGATAAACAGCTACTGGGTGCTGATCCTCCCCTATATCGCCGGCGGGCAGATCATGGCCATCTTCCTCATGAAGGGGTTCTTCGACGGTCTCCCGCAGGAGCTGTTCGAATCCGCCCGCCTCGACGGCGCCGGCCACTTCGCGCAGTACTGGCACATCGTGCTCCCCCTGAGCCGCCAGATCCTCTCGGTGGTCGTGATCGTGAACATCCTGGGGACGTGGAACAACTTCCTCTGGCCGATGGTCGCCAACTCCGACCAGTCCTACGCCGTCGTGTCCAGCGGTTTGTACCTGATGTCCCGCACCCAGAACGAAGCCGGCGGCGACGCCTCCACCCTCTTCGCCGCGTACGTCATCAGCGCGATTCCGCTGCTGATCCTATTCGTCTACGCGACCAAGCCGTTCATGACGGGGGTGACGTCGGGCGCGTTCAAGGCATGAGGAGCAGCACAACGGATCTGTGCGGCGCGGCGATAATACGTCCCTTTTTAATCCGTCCTATTACCAACTGTTCTCTGTTTTTGATGGAGGCTCGTCGGGCCGGGGCACGGAGGACCGTGCTTCGGCAGCCCACACACCATTGCTCACTTATTCTGCTCCCAACGCAATACTCGGCCATCACGCGGATCAACGAACACCACTCGATCGCTCCAGTTAAATGCCTGTATCTCGCCCCCTCGCGCTTGGACACCTACATATGGATTGTTCAAATTGCCCTCTCCCCACGGTTGTCGTGCAATCTGCCACTTGATTCTGCCTTCGCCATCAATGCCGAACACGTTTTCATTACTAATTACCCCCTTCTGCGGCTCCAGAACCACAACGATAGTATCTGCAACTTGAACGGCTTCCGCAATCGGCGAATCAAAGCGAACACTCATCCCGCTGGGGACGATGAGCTCTCTGCCGCGAATGGTGTACGCTGGTGCGTTCATATCAGCCTCACGTGAACGAGCAGCCGCTGGCGCTGATCGCGTGCGGGAAGTACGACGTGAGCCGGGCGCTGCCGGCACAGGTGACGGCGGGGGCGATGCACATCGAAGCCCAACCCCTGCGGCCACTGCCGTCAGCGGCGTAGGCGCGGTTCGCTCGTTACAACTCAACCCTTGGCGAACAGCTCCATCCGCGGGACGCCCTTGCCGTCGTGCGTCACGTAGAAGGGGCGCTTCTCGATCTCGTAGCTGAGCTTGGGGCTGATGCCCATCGCGTGGAAGATCGTGGCGTGCAGGTCTTCGATGGGGATCTGGCCCTCGACGGTTTTGCATGGCCGCTCGTCGGCGGTCTCGCCGTAGCAGAACCCCTTTTTCATCCCGCCGCCCCAGAGGACGACGGAGCAGCCGTCGGTGAAGTGGCGGTGCATGCCGTAGTGGGTCAGCTCGGTGATTCTTTCAGGGACCGGGACCTGGTCCTTCACCTTCGCGTCGGGGCGGCCTTCAATCATCATGTCGCGGGAGAACTCGCTGGCGAGCACGATGAGCGTGCGGTCAAGCAGGCCGCGCTCTTCGAGATCGAGCACGAGCTGCGCGATGGGGGAGTCGATCTGCTGCTTGAGGTCGATCAGGCGCGTGTGGCCGTTCTCGTGGGTGTCCCAGTATTTGAAGGGGATGTACTCCGTCGTCACCTCGATGAAGCGCGCCCCCGCTTCGGTCAACCGACGCGCGAGCAGGCAGCCCAGGCCGAAGCGGCCGGTGTTGTATTTGTCGTAGGACTCCTTCGGCTCCAGCGACAGATCGAACGCCTTGGCGGCGGTGGGCGAGGAGAGCAGACGATGGGCGTTGTCCATCGCGCGAAGAAGCGACTCCTTCTGATAGTCGCTGCCGAACTCGCCGACGGGGGAGTTCTTCAGCATCTCCTTGTAGAACTTGTTGCGGTCGGCGAAGCGGCCGGGAGACATCCCCGGCGGCGGAGAGATGCTGGACACCGCCTCGGCCGGCTCGGGGACGAGGAAGGGCCCATACTCGCTGCCGAGGAAGCCTGCCGTGCGGAACGCCTTCAGCTCTTCGTCCTCGCCGCCCACGCCGATGCGCTGACCTATGTCGATGAACGCGGGCATCGCGTCGTCGCGCGGGCCGAGCGTGCGCGAGATGACGGCGCCGATGTGTGGCGCCGCGACGGTTTGCGGCGGGGCGTAGCCCGTGTGCCACTGATACTGATGGCGGCTGTGCAGGATGAACCCCAGATCGCCGGCCTTGTACGAGCGGATCAGCGTCGCGCGATCCATCACCCTGGCGATGTTCTCCAGTCCCTGCGAGATCTTGATGTTGTCCACGGCCGTGTCGATCCAGGGAAACGTCGAGAGCACGACGCTGGGGTCCATCCCGTTCTCGAAGGGGGTGTAGCGTTTGGGGTCGAACGTCTCGGTGTGCGCCATCCCGCCGGCCATCCACAGGACGATGACGGTGTCGGCGGTGGGGGTGATTTTCGGCTCGGTTGCGTCGGCGGCGAGGAGTTGCCGCGGATATTTCGCGGCGAGCGCGCTCAGCGTGGCGGCGCTGGCGGTCCTAAGGAAATCACGGCGGGAGAAGTTGGTGTTCATGTTTTTTCTTTCCCCCTCTCCCTCCGGGAGAGGGTTGGGGTGAGGGGGCGTGGGAGTCGAACACGACTCAGCACTCGCAAGCGGCCTCATCCCAACCTTCTCCCGGCGGGAGAAGGGACCGGAAGGTTACCGAATCAGCTGAAACTCCGGCAGCATGACCATCACCCAAAGGAAGTCTTCGACGCCCTGGGGGTTGGACTGCTCACCGATGACACCCTGCGCAAGCGCCAGTTCCTGCTCCGACGGGCCGCGGCCCACGGCGTGGGCGTAGAGGGCTTCGATCAGCGCCTTGCCGTCTGTTTTTTCCTTCGCCAATCGCTTGGCTCCTTGTTGGAGCATCTTCGTCAGCGTCGGGCCGTTGGTCAGTTCCAGCGCTTCAAGCGTCGTGGCGGCGCTGGGGCGGTGGGTCACGACCTGCTCGCGGTTGGGGCGGCCCAGGGCCACCGTCAGCGGGTCGGCCAGCGTCATCACGGCGCGCATCGGGGCGTTCTCCAGCTTGCTCGGCTTCGTGTTGAGCTTCGCGCCCGTCAGCGTCACGACGGCGTCGACGAATTGCTCCGCGGACATCCGCTTGATGCTCGGGCCGGCGAAAACATACTCCTCCGCGTTCTCTTCGGTAGCCACGACGGCGGGCAATTGATACGCGCGGCTCGTCGCGATCAGCTCGATCAGCTTCTGCACGTTGTACCCGTCGTCGGCGAACTTCACCGCCAGCGCGTCGAGCAGATCGGCATTCCACGGCTCGTTGTCCATCTCGTCGGCCGGCTCGACCAACCCCCGGCCGAGCATGCGCTGCCAGATGCGGTTGACCATCGTCCGCGTCAGCCGCCCGTTGCGCTCGGAGGTCATGATGCCTGCCAGCTGCTCGAGCCGCTCAGGCTTGGGTTTGTCGGCATCGATGTCGCCAAGCTGCGGGTAGATGAACTTCAGCTTCGCCACCTTGCCCAGGGGCTTGTCGCACTGGGCCATCTCCGGCGGGGTGTCGGCATAGATGCCGGCCAGCCCGTACGCGTCCTCCAGCTTCCAGTCGGAAATGAAGCTGTCGTGGCAGCTGGCGCACTTCATGTTCACGCCCATGAACACCTGCGAGAGGTTCTGGGCGGCCTGCATCTCTCGGGTCTGGCTGGCGTTGACCACCCCGCGCCAGATGATCCCGCCGGTGAAGCCGGCGGCGCCGTTCTCCCCCGTCACCAGGTCGCGCACGAACTGGTTGTAGGGCTTGTTGCTGGTGAGCGAATCGTACAGCCACTGTGTAATGTGCTTGCGGCCGCCGTCGATGTAGCCGGTGCCTTTGTAGTCATTGCGCAGTGCGTCGTTCCAGAACGTCATCCAGTGGGCGGCGTAGTTCGTGCGGTCGGCGAGCAGCTTCCGGACGAGGGCCGCGCGCTTGTCAGACGACTGATCTGCGACGAACGCTTCAAGATCCGCCGGCGGGGGGACCAGCCCGACGATGTCGAGATATACCCGACGGGCGTACACGCGATCGTCGACGACCCGGCCGGGGGTAATCTGGTGCTGCGCGAAGTACGGCTGGAGGACGAGGTCGATCGGGTTGGTCAGCCCCGACCCCGGCGCCGCCTCGGGAATCTCCGGCCGGCGCGGCTCGAGCGGCGCCTGCCGCCATTGGCTCCCCAGTGACAGTTCCTTCGGCCACGCGGCGCCCTGGTCGATCCACGCGCGAAGGATCCCGATCTGCTCGGGGGTCAGCCGCTTGCCCTTGGCGGGCATGATGCGGTCTTCGTCCATCCCGGCGACGAGCTGAATCGCGAGGCTCTTGGCGCTGTTGCCCTCGATGATGCTGGGCCCGGACTCGCCGCCGGCGAGCAGCGCCTCGCGGGTGTCGATTTTCAGCCCGCCCTTGCTCTTGCCGTTGGCGTGGCACTGGACGCACGATTCCTTCAAAATGGGCATCACGTCGTGCGCGAAATCGATCTTTCGGGCGACGGCGGGAGGCAGGTCGATCCTGCCTGACAGAGGCGCATCCTCCCCGCGCGCCCACCCGCCCGGCAGCAGGGCTGACGCAAGCGCGAGACAGGTTACAGATCCGGCGATCCAAGCGTATCGATGCACCAGCACATCCTCCTCAAAGTGAGCTTGCATTCTATCGCGAGCCATCGACTTGCAGCAAAACCCGCCTCCCAGGTTCTACCTCGCGAGCGAGTGGATGTTCGCGGACCGCTCTGATTCTACGCCCGGCAACGGTATAAACGATTGCAATCTATTCAAACGAGGACTCCGATGCTGGGCAAACTGATCTGGACGTGTCTCCTGGCCGCACTCATCAGTTCGCCCGCAGCGGGGCAGACAACCGCCGCGGCCCCTGCGAATCTCGTCCCCAATCCGGGCTTGGAGGATTCCGGGGGGAAGCTGGTGAAGCATTGGGAAGCGATGGTTATCGGCGCCCCCGCGGAATTCGCCATCGACGCGTCCGAGAAGCACGGCGGGAACCAGAGCATTCGGGTCTGGGCCAGTGAAGTCACGCGCTCGTACCTCCACAGCGCCCCAACTCAGGTTGCGCCGGGGGAAAAGCTGAACGTCTCAGCATGGGTGAAGGTGCGCGACGTGCCCCCCGACCAGGGGCGGGCGGTTGTCATCGCGGAGTTCTCGCGCGGGCACGGCACGAAAGAAACGGTCGCGATGGTCGGTTGGGCGAACCCCACGGAGCAAGCGTGGCAGCAGATCGAAAACACGATCACGGTTCCCCCAAACGCCACCACCCTGCGCCTGCGGCTGGGCTTTTCGTACTCCTACGGGACGACGTGGTGGGATGACGTGGCCGTGTCGAGCGAGCGGCCGGTCGTCTCGCGCATTGCGCTGCCTGGCCCGCGCGTCAGTCCGGCGTTGGACGCGCTGCCGGTCGAGATCCTCAACCGCGACGGCAGCAAGGGGAACATCACCATCCGCGCAACGCTGGGCAAGGAGAACGCCGAGGCGAAGGTGGAGCTGAGCGGTGAGCCGGCGCAGGTCGTCAACATTCCGATCAAGGTGGTCGGTCGGGGAGAGATGGAGCTTTCAGCAGCGCTGTTCCGCGGCGAGACCGAGCTGTCATCGGAGACGCGCAAAGCGATGGTTCCGAAGCAGCCGCTGGTCCTGCTGCCGCCTGTCCCGACGCACTGGGTGATCGAGGATGGCAACCCGCGCGTCGCCGGTGAAGTGGACCTCGCCGTGCCGAAGAACCACCTCGACGGAGGCGTGCTCACCGCGCGCCTGGTGGACAGCGGCGGCAAGGAATACGGGAGCTGGTCCAGCGCGGGTAAGGCACTGGTCGACGGCGTGAACCCGTTCTTCATCTCGGCCGACGCGATGCAGCCGGGTGAGTACCAGCTCGCCGTTGAGCTGAAGCCTCGGCGGGGTGAAGCGATCCGCGCCCAGCGCGACTGGTCGATCATCCCGCGCAGCCGTGCGCGCGTGACGCTCAACGAGAGCGGCTACCTTGTCCACGACGGGCGTGCGATTTTCCCCCTGGGCATCTTCAACGGCGGCGCCCGGATGAAGGAGATGGGCGAGGCGGGGTTCACCGTCTCGCACGCGTACAACGCCGTCGAAGCCGAAGTCGGTGGGCGGCTCGATGACGTGCGAGCCATGGACTTCCTCGACAACACCCAAGCCAACGGAATGAAGGCGCTGATGCTGATCCCGCGGCAGCTGCTGTTCGCCGGCGACTGGGACGGCGTCCGCCGGCGCATCCGGATGTTCCGCAATCATCCGGGATTGCTCGCGTGGGACGAGGAAGAGGGTCTTGCCCGCGGCGATATCAGGATCGAGACGCTTGCGAAGCTCCGGCAGGTGCTGAACGAAGAAGATCCGCACCACCCGCTGATGGTCGGCGACAGCAAGGACGTCATCGGGCGCATCGAGCCGCAGCGGCGCGACTTCTTCCCGCTCGATTACATGGACCTGGGGATGTGGTGGTGGTACCCCATCCCGCTCGGCGGCGGGAAGCCGGAGGCCCTCGAGGGTGATGAGGGCAAGCCGGGGACGAAGGAACTCGTGCCCCCGAGCTGGCTGGTCAATGCCAACACCGATAAGCCGCTGTGGGCCGGCGTGCAGAGCTACAAGAAGCCGGTGAAGAACGTGCCCGGCGCTCGCTACCCCAGCCCAACCGAGTACCGCGCGCAGGCCTACATCGCGCTGATCCACGGCGCCAAAGGGCTGATGTGGTACGGCGGCAGCGTGAACGGCGGGGCATATCTCAGCCCGGAGGAGAGCAACTGGGACGACCTGAAAAAACTCGCCGGCGAGCTGAATGAGATGGGACCGGTGTTCATGGGCAAAACGCAAGCCGCGCCCACATTTTCGCCCGCAGATGCGCCGCTGAGCGTGATGCTCAAACGCGTCGGCGACGATCGGCTCGTGCTCATCGCAGCCAACCGCGGGAGCACGCCGGTGGACGTCACCTTCCAATCACCGGCGCTGAAAGCGGGCCAGGCGAAGGTCCTGTACGAGAACCGCAGCCGCGCCGCAACGGCAGGCGGCCTCGCGGACACGTTTGAGCCGTATGCCGTTCATGTCTACGAACTGACTCGGTAGCATTGGAGTCCCGCTGTTCAGGCCCCTGCATCAGTGGCGCGACCCCATACGGGCGTTCCGCGTAAGACGGCGACGGGCAACCAGGAGACAATCAGCATGAGTCACTCCCAGTCCATGCTCCCGCAGTCCATGCTCTGGCCGATGGTCGCGGCCTTATTGACGCTGGCCATTCCCGCTCCGGCCGCGGACGCGCCGCAGGGGCAGCGCCGGCCGAACGTCGTGGTCTTTCTTGCCGATGATTTGGGCGCGCGCGACCTCGGCTGTACCGGCTCGACCTTCTACGAGTCGCCGAACGTCGACGCACTCGCGAAGCGCGGCGCCGTGTTCACACAGGCGTACGCCGCCTGCCCCGTGTGCAGTCCGACCCGGGCGGCCATTCTCACCGGGCGGTACCCCGCACGCGTGGGCATCACGGATTGGATTGGGGCGGTCCAACCTCAGGAGGTCAAGAGCAATCCGCGCTGGAAGGACAAGCCGATGCTGCCCGCACCATACAAGGAGCACTTGCCGCTGGAGGAAGTGACGCTGGCCGAGGCGATGTGCGAGGCGGGCTACGCGACGTGCTTCCTCGGCAAGTGGCACCTTGGCGCCCAGAAGTTCATGCCGCACGCCCAGGGCTTCGACGCGAGCATCGGAGCGACCCATCGAGGCTCGCCGGGGAAGAACGGCTATCTCGCGCCCTACAACGATTTCATCACCAATCTTGCTCCGGGTCCCGAAGGCGAGCACCTCGATCTGCGCCTGGCCAACGAGGCGGCGCAGTGGATCGCCAAGCGCGATAAAGACAGGCCATTCCTCCTCTACTTCTCCCTCTACGATGTCCACACACCGCTGATGGCGCCGCCGGCGACGATCAGGTATTTCGAGGAGAAGAAAACGAAGCTCGGACTCGCCGATGCATTCGACAAAGCCGGCGATTCCAAGCTGCGCCTCAACCAGGCGCACCCCACCTACGCCGCGATGGTCAAGACGATGGACGACGCCGTGGGCATCGTCGTGAAGCAGCTCGAAGCGCAGGGAATGCTCGACGACACGATCATCGTCTTCACCAGCGACAACGGCGGCTTGAGCACCACCGAGGGCTCGCCCACATCGAACGCCCCGCTCCGCGCCGGCAAGGGCTGGCCGTACGAAGGCGGGGTGCGCGTGCCGCAGGTGATGGTCGTGCCGGGAGTGACGAGTCCCGGCTCCACAACGCACGTGCTCACTACCTCGACCGACCTGTTCCCCACCCTGCTGGGCGCTTGCGGATTGCCGGCGCGCGGCAAAGACCATGCTGATGGTGTTAATCTCCTCCCCGCGCTGAAGAACCAGGCACTCCCCAATCGCCCCCTTTTCTGGCACTACCCCCACTACGGCAACCAGGGCGGCAGCCCCTTCTCGGCCGTCCGCTCCGGCGACTGGAAGCTCATCGCCTTCCACGATCCCAACCAGCCCGCCGAGCTCTACAACCTCTCCGCCGATCCCAGCGAAACCAAGGACCTCGCCGCCGAGCACCCTGATCGCGTCGCCTCGCTCCGCCAGACGCTGAACGCTTGGAAACGGGCGGTTGGCGCGGTGGATTCGATCCCGAACACGCCGTAGCCGTAGCGAACTCCTCCTCGGCGCCATTGAGCGTCACCAGGTGAACGCACAACGGGACGCGGCTGGTTGTAGACCTCACCTACGTGGTCTCGACGGCCAAGACGTCGTCCTCCTGATCGACTTGGGCGGTGTCACTGCCCAGGCCGCCGCGGACGGTGTCGCGGAAGCCGTCGCCGGCGGAGAACAGCCGGTCAACGCCGGCCAGGCCGAACAATGCGTCGGCCTCGCCGCCGCTGATCAGCGCGTCGTGGCCGGCGCCGCCTTCGAGGTAGTCGCCGCCGGCGTCGCCGTGCAGGGTGTCGTTGCCGGCTTCGCCGTACAGCGCATCGCTGCCGTGCTGGCCGCGCAGGAGGTCGGCGCCGCTTGCGCCGTAGAGCGCGTCCTCCCCGGCCTCGCCGGCGAGGTAGTCGTTCCCGTTGCCGCCGTGGAGCCAGTCGCCGCCGGTCCCGCCGAAAAGGGCGTCGCTCCCGTCCCCGCCGCGCAGGACATCGCCGCCGCCGAATCCATGGATGCGGTCGTCGCCCGTGCCGCCCCAGATCGTGTCGTGCCCGTCGCCGCCGTGGATCGTGGAGGGCAGGGCGGTGTTGTTGTCGATGTCGTCGTCGCCGCCGAAGCCGTTGATCGAGAGGAGCTGCACCCGCGACGCGTCGTAGCCGTCGACGACGCCGTTGATGTTGACGAATACTCGTTCGCGGACGCGCTCGACGATGATGTGGTCGTTGCCGGCCGTACCGTTCACGTACAGCTCGGCGCCGACGAGGCGGGTGAAGCTGAAGCTGAGCCGGCGGAAGTGAACCTCGCCGGGCAGGAATCCACCCGGTGTCGACTCGTTTGCCGACATCTGCAAATATGCGATCACGGCGGTGCCGTCCAAGCCCGCCCCGATACGGTGTCCCTTCGCGGGGCCGACGCCGAGTCCCACGGGGCCGCCGACCGACACGCCGCTCGCGCTGAAGCGCTCTGCGTACGTCGTGGCGAGCCCGTCCTGCTCGTGTACGTATCCCGCGAGCAAGCCGCCGTCGGGGAGCGCGTCGATTGACAGGGCTCGGATGTTCCTGACGTTGAACTGGGTGACGGGAAGCGATTCACCGATCACGATTTCATCGCCCACGGCGGCACCGTTCGCGTCGAAACGCCGTGCCCGGCCGTCGTGCGGGCTCGACCTCGACCCGAACAGCGCGCCGACGACGAACGACCCGTCCCTGTATGTCGCCGCTTGGGGCGCGACGTCGCCCACGTCAAGTTCGAGGCTGCGGGGGCCAAGCACGCTGCTCGTGCTCACGCGTTCGAAGTAGCTGGAGTCGGTGGATTCGTTGGCTTCCACGTACGTCACGACCGCACCCGAGCCGTCGCGGTGGGCGGCGATGTCGAGGTTCCGATGAGGGTTCGTGGCCGTGCCGCCGCGCAGGTTGAATTGCGGCCCGCGCGGCCGGCCGGCGGCGTCGAAGGCGCGGATCTGCTCCACGGGCCTCTGGTTCTCGTGCAGTTGCATCCAGATGACGAAGAACCCGCCGCCGTCGTCCATGGAGACCGCGACGTCCCCGATCGACACGCCCACGGGCGCGGTGCCGACGAGCTGCGGCGCGCTGACGACGCCCGCCTTCGAGATGCGCACGACGTACACGCCATCCGCATCCTGCTGGTACGCGACGACGGCTTCGCCTTCGGCGTCCATCGAAACCCGGACGTTGAACCCGTCGTCGTCGAGCGTGATGGGCGCGCCGACCTGCCGCCCGCCGGCGTCGTAGCGGACGGCGATCACTTCCGGGCTGTCGGGCTGAAAGTGGTCCTGGGCCGGGTCGGAGACGACGATGAAGCTGCCGTCGCCCGCGACGGCCATGTCGAACTGGTACCGCGCCGCCCCCACGGGGACCGTCACCTCGGGCTCGACCGGGGTGAGGCTCAGAAGGCGGCGGGATTCAAGCCACTCGATCGATAGACCGCTGCGGTAATCGCGTTGAATCATGTGCTTTCTCACTTATCGAGTTGGCTTTCGTTTCACTTCTTCGCACGCTACATCAGGGCTTCGACGGCCAACACATCGTCCGCGTCATCCACCTCGCCGCTGTCCGTGCCGACGCCGCCGCGGACGGTGTCGCGGAAGCCGTCGCCGGCGGAGAACAGCCGGTCGTTACCGGCAAGGCCGAACAGCGCGTCGGCCCCGCCGCCGCCGACGAGCGCATCGTGGCCGGCGCCGCCTTCGAAGTAGTCGTTGCCGTCGCCGCCGAGGAGCACGTCGTTGCCGGCCTCGCCGAACAGCGAGTCGTTGCCCGGTCCGCCCGAGAGGGTGTCGTTGCCGTCGCCGCCGCGGATGGTGTCGGCGCCGGCGTCGCCGTCGAGGATGTCGTTCGCCGTGTAGCCCCAGAGCGAGTCGTCGCCGTCGCCACCGCGGAGCACGCCGCGGCCCAACGCGCCGACGAGCAGGTCGTTGCCGCTGCCGCCGAGGAGGGTGACGGGCCCGCGCCCGCCGGGGGAGACGAAGTCACTGACAAAGATGTCGCCGCCGAGGACGTCGTTGCCTGCGCCGCCATTTAGCACCGCGGGATACGGGATCAGGGACAGCCGGAGCTTATCATCGCCGCCGTAGCCGTTGAGCACGATGCGGTCGATGGCGCGGGCGTCGATTCTCTGGTTGAAGCCGCGACCGGCCTGCTCGATCAGGAGGGATTTGTTGCCGGAAAGTAGGGTGAGTTCGAGCCCGTCGTCGCCGAAGTCGGAGCCGTGGAACGTGAGCACGCGGGTCGTCGGATCAAGGTCGAGGAACGTGTTCCCGCCCGTGCCGCCCAGTAGCGTGTCAACGCCGGTGTCGCCGAACAGCGAGTCGTCGCCGCCGTCGCCGCTGATGCGGTCGTTGCCGCTCTCGCCGGAGAGGCGGTCGTGGCCGTCGCCGCCGACGAGCGTGTCATTTCCGGCGCCGGCGAACACGACGTTGTCGGCGCTGCCGCCGTTGATGAAGTCGTCGCCCGCGCCGCCGCGGACGAGCTGGTAGCCGTCCGACACGACGTCACCCTCGCCCGGCTCCCCGTCGGCGACGGTCTCGTCGGGATCGACGACGACGCTCCCGCCGCGCGAGCGGTAGTCGAGCGTGTCGGCGCCGTTGATCACGTCGGCGCCGAACCCGCCGTCCATCACGTCGTAGCCGTCGCCCAGGCCGATGAGGTGATCGTCGCCGTCGCCGCCGAGGAGGGTGTTCACCTCCGCGCCGCTGGTCAGCGTGTCGTTCCCATCCCCTCCGATGAGGATGGTCCAGATGCGCAACTCTTTCGTCAGCTGGCCGAGGTCAAACGAATCATTGCCCGCGTTGCCGGCCAGTGCGATGCCGAGGATGCCGGTGGTGAACGTCTGCGTCGCGCCGCCGCCAACCGACACGACGAGTTGGCCGTTCTCGTCGGTACGGATCGTAATCGCATCGTCGCCGGCCGTGCCGCTGAACGTGATCACGCGATCAACCAGCGTCACGGGCGCCGGTGTGGCGTCGAGGACGGCGTCGGGTAAGGCGGGGGAGTCTTCGCCGATGACGGAGTCGGTGCCGTCACCGCCATGGATGACGTCTTCGCCCTCCAGCCCCACGAGGGTGTCGTTCCCGCCGTCGCCGAAGAGCTGGTCGGGGCCGTGCGAACCCGTGAGCGAGTCGTTGCCGTCGCCGCCGACAACCGTGTCGCCGACGAGGTTATCGACCTTCACGGGCGCGCCGGCATTCACCTGGTCGTCGCCCGCGCCGCCGTCGAGGTAATCGATCTCGGGGCCGCCGTCGAGCCGGTCGGCGCCGGCGCCGCCGAAGAGCGTGCTGAAGCTGAAGCCGCCGAGGAGCACGTCGTCGCCGTCGCCGCCGAAGATCACCTTGCTGCCGCTGGCGATCTCGCGTTCGCCGCCGGATGGAGGCGGCGCGTAGCCCTCGACGAGGTCGTGGCCCGCGCCGGCGCGGACCGTGTCGTCGCCGTCCCCGTGTAGATCGTGTCGTAACCGGAGCTGGTGAGGATCGCGTCGTCGCCGCCGTCGCCTAGGACGCGGTCGCCACCGGGTCCGGTCGTGATCGTGTCGTTGCCGCGCCCTCCGATGATCGTGTCGTTGCCCGGGCCGGTGCTGACGCCGTCGTGACCCTCGCCCAGGTCGATGAAGTGCGCCCCGCGGCCCGCGGTGACGACGTCGTTCCCGTCGCCGCCAGCGATCGACATTTGCCCGTCGCCGACGGTGATCGTGTCGTCGCCCGCGCCGCCGCGAACGGTGCACTGCAGACCGCTGGTGTCGACCACGTCGTCGTCGCCGCCCAGGCCGCTGATGGAGAGGAACTGCACGTCGGCGGCGT
>DASYWJ010000067.1:0-11235 GCA_035936155.1 Tepidisphaeraceae bacterium
CCGGCGACTCGGCCTACAGCAACATTGCTTCGACCAAAACGTCGGCCGCGGGGCCGACTCGCATTCAATCCGACTCGTCCACTCTTTTCTCAACAACGAAGATAGGGACAGCGACTGATCTCGAGGACGATCTGGCCGCGATGGCTGGCGTCCAACAGGCTGTAGGAGCGGAATGATAGTTGCCCACCGCAGCATCTGATGGTCCCACTGTTGCCGGCGGCCAACCCTATGGGACGGCACCACTTTCGGCCGCCACCGCCACCCCGGTGTGGCGTCCCGCAGGTTCATGCAGCGGGCGCCTGCGGCCGCCGATGGGGATGCCGGCGCAGTCGCTTGCTGGGGCAACGTCTCACCTTTCGTCAGCAGCGAGAGCGGCGATCGAGAAGCTCAAGACGCCGGGGAAGAGAAGGCGATCAGCGACGGGCAAGGGATTGTAGCCCGCCGGATGAGCCCACGCCGCGCGGGTCGGTCGCCATTGAATTGGTCGGCGATCTGACGCTCACGGACGGCTCGGCCATCACAACGGAAGTTATTCAATCGCCGGTAACGGGGGGGAAGTATCACGATTAATGCCGAAATCCGCGAACGTGCTCGATCGCTCACACATCTCGGCCGCCACGTACGTGCATGGTTCATCCGCTGTCGCCTGCTACTGCGGCTTCAGCAATGCGCGAGACTCGTCAAGATGCGCGAGGTGGTTACAATCTTCGAGACGTGTATTGGTGTGACATGCGGCCAGTCATGTGGCTTCTGGTCGACTCAGGAGCGCAATTCCATGCCAGAGACGTTTGAGCAAGAGCTTCAGGATTTTTTTGACAACGCCTCCGTCGGTCTGCATTGGGTCGCTGCCGACGGAACCATTTTGCGTGCGAACCGTGCCGAACTCGAACTGCTGGGTTATGCGCCCGAGGAGTACGTCGGCCAGCACATTGCCAATTTCCATGCAGACGCGGATGTTATCAATGACATCCTGCAAAGGTTGGCCCGCGGGGAGACGCTTTGTAATTACGAGGCCCGCCTCAAGTGCAAGGATGGGACCATCCGCCATGTGATGATCAACTCCAATGTTCTTTGGCGGGAAGGCAAGTTCGTCCATACCCGCTGCTTCACTCGTGATATCACCGACAGCAAACGGAACGAGTTGCGCATGCTCGCCGAGCACGCCGTGACTCGTGTACTGGCCGAGTCATCGTCGCTGAAGGAAGCGACGCCGCGCATCCTGGAAGCCGTCTGCCGCACAACTGGGTGGGAATGGGCTGCGCTGTGGACGGTGGACACGCACGAGAACGCGTTGCGCTGCGTGGAGATTTGGCACCGACCCGAAACGACCGTGGCGCAGTTCGAGCAGCTGAGCCGTCAAACGTTGTTATCGCACGGTGTTGGTCTCCCCGGACGGGCTTGGCAGTCAGGCCGTGCGGAGTGGATTGCGGACGTATCGGTGAACGGCAACTTTCCGCGGCGCGAAGCGGCGGCCGAGGCGGGACTGCATGGCGCACTGGCGTTCCCCATTCTTGTTGGCGAACAGGTTGTTGGGGTGATGGAATTCTTCAGTCGGCAAGTCAGAGACCCCGACCAGACATTGCTCGACATGATGTTGACGATCGGCACGCAGATCGGGCAGTACATGCAACGCAAGCGCATCGAGCGTTCGCTCCGGGAGAGCGAAGCGCGCAACGCCGCAGTGCTCACGGCGGCGCTGGATTGTCTGGTATCAATGGACCATCGCGGAACGGTGATCGAGTGGAATCCAGCCGCCGAACGCACCTTCGGGTACACCCGCAGCGAAGCATTGGGGCGGGAAATGGCTGAACTAATCATCCCCCCGCAACTGCGGGAGCAGCATCGAAAGGGTTTGGCGAAGTACCTGGTGACCGGCGAAGGCCCTGTGCTTGGGAAGCGCATTGAGATCACAGCAGGCCGCAAGGACGGCACTGAGTTTCCGGTGGAGCTGGCAATCACCCGCATCCCTTTCGAGGGGCCTCCGACTTTCACCGGTCATCTGCGTGACATCACCGAGCGCAAGATCAGCGACGAGGAGCGTACGAAATTGCTGGCTTCGGAGCAGCAGGCGCGGCGAGACGCTGAAGCCGCCAATCGGATGAAGGATGAGTTTTTGTCCGTTGTGTCCCACGAACTGCGGACGCCGCTCAACGCGATCCTTGGCTGGTCGCAGATTCTCGATGGGCCCGGCCGGACCGACCCGGAATCATTGAAGGAAGGGCTGCAAGTCATCCAACGAAACGCACGCGTGCAAACTCAGATCATTGAGGACATTTTGGATTTGAGCCGCGTGGTCTCCGGCAAGGTGCGGTTGGACGTGCAGCGAGTTGACTTGACCAGCGTGATCGAAGCGGCCATCGAGTCGATGCAGCCGGCCGCCGATGCGAAGAACATCCGAATCCAGAAGGTGCTCGATCCTCTCGCCGGACCCGTCAGCGGTGATCCCGCCCGCTTGCAACAAGTTATTTGGAACCTTCTGTCTAATGCGATTAAGTTCACCCCGAAAGGCGGCCGTGTGCGCGTAACGCTGGAGCGGGTGAACTCACATGTCGAGATCAGCGTTAGCGACACCGGCGCTGGCATTAAGCCGGAGTTTCTTCCGCACGTTTTCGAACGGTTCACGCAGGGGGACGGCACGACGACTCGCAGATACGGCGGGCTGGGATTGGGACTGTCGATTACGAAGCACCTGGTCGAACTGCACGGCGGCACGGTGCAGGCAAAAAGTCCTGGGGAAGGTGCGGGTTCCACATTTCGAGTTGCTCTTCCACTGACGCCACTTCAGCAGGATGAACCGGAGTTCGAGCGACGGCACCCGACTGCCGGGAAAGCGACAGCGATTGAAGGAGGGCAGCCGACGCTCAGGGCGGTGAAGGTGCTCGTGGTAGACGATGAGCCGGATGCGCGGACGCTGATCAAGCGGCTGCTGGAGAATTGCGAAGCAGTAGTGACGACCGCCACTTCTGTTGAAGAGGCCCTGGAGCTACTTGACAGCACTCCGTTTGACGTGATTGTCAGCGACATCGGCATGCCTGATCGCGACGGTTACGACCTTGCTCGATCACTCCGTTCATTGCTCCCCGCGCAAGGCGGCAAAACACCAGCCGTGGCGCTGACGGCATTCGCTCGATCGGAAGATCGCACACGGGCGATGCTGGCTGGGTTCGACATGCATGTTGCCAAACCGGTTGAACCGTCAGAACTCTGCGCGGTCGTCGCCCGACTGGCGGGTCGCACCGCCCCGGTGAGCGGCGCGTGAAGCGTCGCCATGGGTCTCGACGCGGGCCGCTCATGGAGCGATCTGCTCGATCACCGCGCCAAGTTTCTGGAAGTTTACCGGCTTCGTCAGGTGCTGGACGAACCCTGCCTGGCGGCTTCTGCGAACGTCTTCTTCCATGCCGAAGCCGCTCAGCGCGATGCCTTTAAGGTTTTGCCGCGATTTGATGTACCGCATTACGTCCAGCCCCGACCCATCTGGCAGTCCGATGTCGCTGATGAGCAGGTCGAACTCTTCCGTTTCGATCTGGTGCAGAGCGGCTTTGACGCTGCTGGCGCAAGTCACGGTGTATCCAAAACCCCTGAGCATCCGTGACATCACTTGGCAGGTGTCGTCGTGGTCCTCGACAAAAAGAATGCGCAGCGGCCGGCGACGTTGCTTTGTTCCGCTGTGTTGCAGATCAGGCGGTCCTTCGACAGGCGTTGGCAGTGAATCGAATCTCAGCGTGAACGTCGCCCCTTTCCCCGTCCCTGCGCTCGCACCCGACAGCGTTCCGTGGTGCATCGCGACCAGTGCGTCGCAAATCGCAAGGCCAAGGCCAAGACCAAGACCACCCGGAAATCTTGCCAAAGCTTTTTAAGGCGTTTGAACAGGGCGAACAATCGGTCACCCGCAAGTTTGGTGGAGGCGGCTTCGAGGAGTGGTATTGGAGCCCGGTGAACTCTCCGGTGTTCAACGGCGGCAAGGACGTCAAGTACATCATCCACCGCGTTGAGGATGTGACTGAGTTCGTATACTGGAGAGCGCACTCAGAAGCGATAGACGGCGCTGAGGCACACTGTATGAATGGCATTTTCCCATTCGCCGTCGATGGTCGGGGAGAGGGCACTGTGCTCGATGTCGCGGCTCTCGCGGTAGATGAGCTGGTAGGCCAGATCGAGCGACCAGCGTTCGATGCCGTAGCCGACGCCGAGGGCCATCAGGTGGTAGTCGGAGTCCGGCACAATGGGGGTGAACGTGGCCTCGGGGACCGCGTTGTCGCCGTAGGCGTAACCGGCACGAACTGTCCAGTTGTCGGTAAGCTCGTACTGCGCACCCAACCGATAGGTGAAGCCGCTGCGCCAGTCGGCGGGGATACGCGAGTCGTCGAACAGCGGATTCTCCGAGCCGATGCGCAACCGATCAAGCGAACCCCAGTCGGTCCATATTACGTTGGCCTCGATCTTCAGCGGCTTCGTGGGCCGGACGGCGTAGCCGATGCCAATCTGCTGCGGGAGCGCGATGGGGAGATTCGTTCGGCTCGGGCCGGCGATGGGCGCTCCGCCGAGCTCCACTTCGGCCTCGCCCTCAAGATTGAGCTTAACGGGGGAGCGGTAGAACGCGCCGATCGCGTGGCGCTGGTTAATCTTCCAGAGGACCGACGGCGTGTAACCAACGGCCCAGTCATTGCCGTTGATGTGGAAACGCCCCTCGGGCGTTGGCGGCGCTCCGAGGAGGACCTGGCGGTCGAGGGAGAGATCGGCGTAGTAGACGTTCAGTGCTAAGCCGAACGACAGGCGCTCGTTCAGCTTGTAAGCCACTGCCGGCGAGATGTTGATGGCGGCGAGTTGCGCGTCGTCGACGATGAAGCGCAGCGGCCCGCTGTCGCCCCAGTCCTCACTGAGCCCAAAGCTGTTGTTGATGCCGATGCCTACGCGCAGCCGCTCCGTGCCGAGATCGCTGGAGAGATAAAGGTGGGGAAGAAGGGCGAAGTCGTTCATTGACTGGCTCGCCCCCTGGTCAGCGTGGAAGTCCCAATTCGAGAACAGCCCGACCCCGCCGACCATCGCCTCAGTCCCCTGAAGCTGCGCGAGGCCGGCGGCGTTGTACCAGACGGCGGAGGCGTCGTCGGCCTGCACGATAAAGGCGTCGGCCTGTCCCGCGGCACGGGCGTTCTGCATGGGCACTTCAAAGCCGCCCCCGAACGCCGGCGCGGCGGCGGCGGCGACGACGAGGCTGACGATCGCGGATAGCTGAAGTTTGCTGATGCTCATCATCGAAATCATCGGCGCGAATCGAGGGTGACCTTATCGGTTTTGACGGAGGGGGCGATGGTGCGGGGAGGAGCGGCTGTAGCGATCGCCTGCCGGTTCCCCAGTTTTGCCGGAGTTATCAACAGGCGCCGCACGAGCTGCGCAGGGAGTTGCTTCCGATAAGAAAGCGGCTGCGCCCCAGAGATCGGGGTGCGCGTGCGTCAGCTTTCAGTGCTGAACGTGGGTACCGGAGCTGATGCGGATTTATCTTGAAGGACCGAGCACCGCAGGATTATCTTCCGCCTGGGTTGTGGGAACGGGCTGAAGAGTCGGGCGAGGAGTCAAGTTAGGGCCTTCCTCGGATTCGTTTCGCCACGTCCCGCGCGTCAGTTCTGGTGCTTTGAAGGCCGAGGGCTCGGCCTGCTTTTGAAATTGACCACGTCCGCACCGGACGCCGGCTCACGCCGCAAGGCGTGGGCGGCGAATCGCAGACCTTCTGCGCGCACTGGATCGACCAGCGAAAGGAACAGGTGAGTTATGGCGGTGAGTCAGCAAGAGACGTCTGGTAAAGCATCTATGCACTTCGGGCCCGTCATGGGCCGGTCGTTCCGCATGGCGACGCGCATGCCCCTGCAGATTGACGCCTTCGCGCAGACGATTCGAATGCTGCTCGACAACGCATACGACATGCTCGTCGACGCGCCGCAGGACACCGGCAGCGCCATGTATCATCTCCAATTCGGCTTGCATGAAGTCAAATCTCGATGCTCGGCGGATGAATGGGAGCGCGTGATCGCTGAATGCCAGTCGCACCGGATCAGTCGGCTGGTCTTGCAGGACCCGTTTACACGCCACTCCTACGAACAACCCGGCGGTTACGCCGGTGATGCGCGCTTGCTGGACTATCTCTACGGTGTCGCCGGAATTCCCGCGGGGACGACACCGCTCGGCGCATCGGTTTTCGGCCACTGGATGACCCAGCGAGGAGCGCTCGGCGTCCGCGCCCGAGGTGACGTGCTGGCGGAAATGATCGACGAGACGGCAACTACGTTCGAGCGCCCGCGGATCCTGTCGATCGCGTGCGGCCACCTGCGTGAGGGAACGCGGTCGGCGGCGCTGATGGACGGGCGGGTAGGGGAGTTGGTTGCGCTCGACCAAGATCCAAAGTCGCTCGCGGAGGTGGAACGAGTTTACGCGGGTACGCCCGTCCGCACGATGCACTGCTCCGTCCGTGCTATCCTGTCGGGAAAGGTGAAGCTCGAGGGGTTCCAGTTCGTCTACGCCGCCGGCTTATACGACTACCTCTCGGAACGGGTGGCGCAGCGGCTGACGCGGCTGATGTTCGACATGCTGGCGCCAGGGGGGCGACTGCTGGTGGCGAATTTCGCGCCGGGGATGCCGGAGGTGGGCTACATGGAAGCGTTCATGGCCTGGACGCTCACCTACCGCACACCTGAGGAGATGGCCCGACTGTCGGTGGACATCCCCGGTGATGAGTGGAGGAGCCACCGCGTGTTCTGGGACGCGAGTGAGAATATCGTGTTCCTCGATGTGGAGAAGCGCCCCGCCGATAACGCCAAAAGGTTCGCGGCGGCCGTGCCGGGCCTTAAGCACGTGTCGTTCGGCCGCGCCGTCGGAAAGCGGCAGCCAACCTCCCCAACGGGCGACGCGACACCGCCTCTCGACGCCGAATAGCGGCGGCGCGCGTCTTACCGGACGCCGCCCGGCGCTGTCCCGTCGCCGCACCGATATAAGCCTCGCCCGCAAGCCGCCGATACAGAATAGGACGAGGCCCGACCGGGATTCAGCCGGGCGGGCCTCGTCCATTACCTCAGGCGGCGCCGACCCGCATGACTATGACCCTGCGACAGGAGACCGACACGGACCTCCACGAGGCGTACCAGGAGTACGTCTACACGCTCCGCTTGCGCCTGAGCAAGTTCGCCTATTTCCTGGCCATCGCCCTCGTCCCTGCCGCCATCAGCCTCGACTACTTTGTTTATCCTGAGCTGCTGGGGCCGATCTTGGAGTCGCGGCTGTGGTGCGACCTCGTGCTGCTCTGCTGCTGGCTGATGATATTCACGGGCTACGCGCGGCGGTTCTTCTGGTTTCTCAACAATGCCTGGCTCTGGGCGCCGATGATCGCCATCGTGTGGATGATCTATGCGTCCGAGGGGGCCAAGTCTCCTTATTACGCGGGCCTCAACCTCGTCATGCTCGCCGCATGCCTCCTGACGACCTACCGCGCGCGCGAGGCGGCCGCCCTCTGCGCCACCGTCATCGGCTGCTACGTGATCGCCTGCGTGCTACATGATGTTGTCCCGCCGGCCACGGCACTGAACAAGTCGGTCCTCGTCAACGGCAGCCTGATGTTCAACAACCTCTACTTCCTCATCGCCACCGCGTGCGTCTGCGTGGCGGCGGCGCACTTCCGATCGAAGCGCCGCTTTGAGGATTTTCGGCTTCGTCACGAGTTGGACGTCAACAACGACCGGCTCACGCTGACGATTAGAAAGCTTCAGGAGACCGAGGTGCAGCTCGTGCAGAGTGAGAAGATGAACGCGCTGGGCCGGCTCAGCGCAGGGCTGCTGCACGAAGTCAACAACCCGCTGAACTACGCATTCATGGCTCTTCAGGTTGCCGAGCAGGAGGCCGCCGGCAACGCCAGCCTCGAGGAGACGCTCGGCGACCTCCAGGAAGGCATGGAGCGGATCAAGTCGGTGATCGGCGACCTCCGCTCGTTCGCCCACCCCTCGAAGGTGAACGAGGCCGAGCCGTTCCAGATTTCCGATGCCCTGACCACTGCGCTGCGCCTGACGGCTCACGAGCTGCAGGGGTTGATCATTGGGCAGCACGGGATCGAGGGCGTCACCGTGCTGGGGGCGCGGACGCAGATTGTCCACGTGCTGATGAACATGCTGATCAACGCTATGCACGCGGTGTCCGGCCCCGCGCTGGGCCGTCCTCCGCGCGTCGAGGTGCGCTGTGGATACCGACCTGACGGACGGTTGGAGATCGCGATTCTGGACAACGGCGTCGGCGTTGCTCCGGCGGATCTGCCGCGGCTGCTCGACCCGTTTTTCACCACCAAGTCGCCCGACAAGGGCACGGGGTTGGGCCTGAGCATCTGCGAAACCATCGTGAAGAACCACGGGGGCGAGATCAACATCACCAGCGAGCACGGGAAATGGACGCGCGTCGCGTTCGACTTGCCCGCGGGCCCGATCCATTCGAAGGTGTCAGCATGAGCACAGATTGCATCAAAACGGCGGCCGCGGTGGGGGGCGGGATTTCGCCCTATGCGGTGCTGTACGTCGATGATGAAGAGCAGGCCCTGAAGTACTTCAAAAAGGCGCTCGGCAACTCCTTCGACATCCTCACCGCCACCGGCGTGGACGAGGCACTGGCCGTGCTCGAGGCCCAATCCCCGCGCATCGGTATTCTGCTCACCGATCACCGCATGCCCACCAAGACCGGCGTCGAGCTGCTGGCGCGCGTCAAGGCGTTCTGGCCGGAGATCATGCGCATCCTCGTCACGGCCTACTCGGACAAGGACAGCGCGATCGAAGCGGTCAACTGCGGCGCCGTCTACAAGTATCTGAGCAAGCCGATGGACCTCGCGCACATGAAGCAGGTGCTCGGCGAAGCCATGCGCAGGTTTGTCGATACCAAGGATCGCAACGCGGTCATTGCGGAGAAGGGCGACCTGTTCGAGCGGGCGATCGTGGCCGATCGCGTCCGCACGGCGGCGATGATGGCCGCAGGCATCTCACACCACGTGCGCAACAGCCTAACGGCGGTGAACTGCTTCTTCGAAGAAATGGGCGACAAGGTCGCCGTCACGCGCAGCGGAAGCCCGGGGAATGGCGCGGGCTCGGAGAAGGACGAATACCTCGACGAGCTGCTCCTCCTGGCAGACCAGGAACGCGTGCGGCTGGTCGGCATGATCAGCGATGTCGAGGCTCGCGGGGTGCGGCGAAACTTTCTCTTTAACGAGCAGCTCGACCTCGCGGCGCTGGTCTCCAGCGCGGTCGCCGCGGCCGGTTTGGCTGCCGCTGCGTCCGGGCACCCGCTCAACGTCTGCGTCAAAGTTCCCGTAGGCGCCGCCCGCGTAGCGGTCAACGAGGCGGCGGTCGTACGCATGCTCGGTACGCTGATCCTGCATGCCGATCGCTACTCGCCGGACGGCTCGACCGTGCGCGTCGTCGCCGACGGCCTCATCCCCTATTGGGGCACCGCGGCCGCGCGCGTGCGAATCCTCGGCGCCGGCCCGGCATGGCGGGAGGAGGACGTCGCGGCGTTCTTCACGCCGTTCTCCATTGTGAGCAAGGCCCCCAACGACTTCGGCTTGGATCTGCTCGACGCTTTTCAGACGGCGCTGGGCCACGAAGGGGACATCGTCGCTCATGGAGCGGCGCCAGCCGGTCCGGGTTTCGAGGTGCGCTTGCCGCTCAACCCAGCGGCGGTGCGGCGGCCTGCTTTATCGGCCGCGCGGCCATCTTCCATGCCGGCACCTGCATGAGCTGGGGCTTGTCCCGGCGGAATTACCGTGCTCGTCTTGACCCGGCCGCGCATGAATTGGATTGTTGACGTTGGGAAGGAAGGGCCTCCATCGCGGAGGCGTAATCAAAGCATGAACACTATATTGGCCATCGACGACAGTCCGCACATGCACCGGCTCTACAGGACCGCCTTGCAGCGCCCCGGTTATCGGTTGCTGATCGCCGCCTCCGGCGCCGAGGCGCTGCTTGTCATGGGCAACCACTTCCCCGATGTCATTCTGCTCGACATGGCGATGCCCGAAATGGACGGCCTGACATTCCTGCGACTGCTCCGGGAGCAGCCGGAGTGGCAGAAGGTTCCGGTGATTATGATCACCGCCTTCTCAACCGGCGAGGACACCGCGGCGACGCGCCACCTCGACGTGGTGGCACACTTCGTCAAATCCTGCTTCTCCCTCAAGCAACTGCGTGCACAGATCGACCGCTGCCTGTGTCTGCCAACCGCCCCTGTCGGCATCGCTGCCTTTTAACATTTCTCGGCAACCAAGGCCCCTCCCTCACGGCGCCGATTGGGGCTCCAACTTCGGCGGCGGTTCACACGGCGAAGTTGGAGCGAAATCCCAGGCAGTCGGCAAGGATCTGAACCACCTATCCGACCGCCTGTTAACTCCATTCAATTCGCCTAAGCCGCTTAGGCAAACGAGTTAGTCGTCGCTCCGCGGTTACGGAATCCCGTAACGTTGCTGCACGATTGCGGTGGGGGTGTTTATACTTTAGCCACACCTTCGGCAGCCAAGTCGCCATAAGGGCGAGAGTATCTATATGATCAGCACACGCATTGGCGTCACGCTATGCGTCCATGGCGACCGCTTCCTCCCAGCGTGGCACCGCGTCATCCACGCCGACTCGACGAGCAGGCTGCGGGACAGCGCCGAGCCGCGGCGCGTGATGTGGCCGAAGCGGAGTCATCGATCCGGTCGGACTCGTCCGCAACAGGCGCGGCCCCAGCGGGGGAGAGATTCGCGTTGGAGTAATCGGCGTCTGGATTTCATGGCTCATGTCGTTGGGAGCTTGCTTCCAAAGGTCGGATGGTTTAAAGGCCGGCATCGAGGGTCCGAGTGAGACAAAGCCCGACAAGTTCACAGTGCAGCCTCAGCTTCATGAGCGGTGCTCCGCCAGGCGTTTCTAGCCAACACCGCAGGCAAACATCTTCATATGAACGTCGATGCCGATGAAGAACCTCCTCAAGTTCGGACTAATCGGCCTGGTTGTGCTGCTTGTGCCGATCGGCGAAGCGCAAGGCAATGACGGCTACGCCGCCTGGCTGCGGTACGCGCCGCTGGAGGAGGGACCAATCCGCGCCTCATACCGGGCGGCGGCCGCGCGGATCTCGTCGCCCCCGGACTCGGTCGTCCTGCGATCGGCGGCGGCGGAATTGCAGCGTGGGTTGACGGCCATGCTCGCCCGGAAGGTACCGGTGATCGACGGCGCGGACGGTGATGGC
>DASYWJ010000068.1:0-7615 GCA_035936155.1 Tepidisphaeraceae bacterium
GCGTCGCCGCGAGGCCGGCCGGCTTGATTGAAGCAATTTCACCCGGGGCCCCGGCAGCGGCCACAACTGTTCTGGGGTCCCGGGCTTTTGAGTGACGCGATGGCAATGAAAACCGAACAAACCACAGCCGTTGTTGAAGGGCCAGAAAACGGCGTGGAGGAACTTGTCCGCGGACTCCCCCTGCTGCTCGGTATGCGGGAGCTGATCTTCAATCTCTCAATGGGTGGTCGGACGATCGAACGGCTGATCGCGACGGGAGGCTTTCCGGCACCCGATGTCGCGCTGGCTGGGAAACGGCTGTGGCATCGGGGATCCATCAGAAAGTGGCTCGGGTAACAAGCCGTGGCAAAGGGCTGATCGATAGGCACGGGGAAGAGGCGAAGGCAATGGGTAGACCAACACTTGCGCGGCATCCAAAGTTCCGGCGTTTGATGCACGACGCCGAAATCAGCGCACCACTGGCGCGCGGGTCACTTGAGTTGATCTGGGACACGGCCTACGAGAGCGGCGATCCATATATCGGCGACAAGATGGACGTCGAACTCGCCGCGGAGTGGGAAGGCGATCCCGGCAAGCTCTTCACCGCTCTACTGGGATCTGGTGGCCAAGGGAGAGCCGGGTTCATCGAAGAGGTGCCGAATCATTCAGGTTTCTTCCAGGTGCACGACCTTTGGGATCATGCTCCGGAGTACGTCAAAAAGAGGTATACCAGGGAACGCGCACGGAAGAATAAGGACTTACGTCACGAAACGTCCGCCATCCGGCTTTCAGCGGCGGACACCGGACGCCGTTCGGCGCCGAACGGTCATCCTCCCTCTCCCACTCCCACTCCCACTCCCACTCCTAAAGAAGAAGATGGCGCGCGAGAGAACGGAAAGCCCGTTGCCGGCGACCGCCCCGATGCACGCGAGATCCGCCGGCTGCTGACGCAGCTCGGGGTCTTCGAAGACTGCCAAGAAGAACTGCTACGGCTTCCTACCACTACGATCGAGCGCCTCGAGTCCTTCATCACCTACACCAGCAGAACACCACGCGACGGCGGCTGGGTCAAGAATCGTTTGGCCCGGGGGCAGGGCCCGCCGCCGCCCGTCGCAAGGCAGAGGCAAGTGACGGCGCCGTCTCGAGCGGTGAGTTACGACGTATGACCGACAACGAGCCCATCTTCACCGTCCAGCTCCGCGCGGAGCCAGGTCATACGGCGCCGGCCATCGTGCGGCTCCGTCGGGCGCTGAAGACGCTGCTCCGGTCTTTTGGGCTGCGCGCCCTGCAGGTCCAAGAAGCACCGGCGCCGTCGCCTTCGCGGATGTGGAAACGTCGCGCGAAAAAAGGCTCCCGACCGTCTGGAACCGGTGAGGCGCCATGATCGTGAGCATCTCCAGCACCGACCGTCCGATTTCCGCCGACGCTGATCGCGCGCCCCACGCTGGGGAGCACTTCCGCCTGGCCGGCCGGCTGTTCGTGGCGCTGGGCGGCGATGGCACATCGATCGAGGCGCGCGAGCTGGCGCCGTCGCCAAAACCCAGGCCCGAAGTGGCCCAAGGAGCATGACCATGAGTTTCAAAATTTTTTGTGAGGGCAAGGAGATCACCGGCGTCGTCGAGGGCCGACCCCCGGCGCGCGGCCAGGTCCTGGAGATCGGCGGCGAAGGCTTCGAGGTGACTGCGGCCGGCCAGGTCTACGAACGCGGCGGCGACCGCCCCCAGCCCTTTTTAACTGTGTTCGTCAAGCCGACCGCGGCGACGCAGGCACGGCGGGATGAGCAGCGCCGTGGGGAGGTCCTGGCCGAGCAGGTGGAGCGCACCCGCCGCGAGCTGCGGATCGAAGAATTCCACGTCCCGCCGCTACAGCCCGCCGGCCAGGGTGACCCGACGGCGATTGCTGAGATCAGCAAGGAGCAGCGGGAGTTCAGGCGGTGGCTCGAGTCCGGCCCCGTGCTCTCCCCCGGCGCCGAGGATCTAGCCGGTCGATCGGCTGGAAAGATGACGAGCGAGCACGTCCGCCGGGAGCTGCTCCTGGACGATGTCTCCGGCGGCTCCGCAGGGTCAAACGGCGAAAAAACGAGACGGGAGCTTGCGCTGTAGATTCGGCCAACTGACCCGCGCCGGGCGACTTGACCCGGCGCGATACAGAACAATTTCGCCGGGCCCGCCCTTGCGGCTGCCACACCGTGGGCGGTGCCCGGCTTTTTTCGAACGCCCGGCCACCGCGCCGGGAGGACATCGAAATGCAACCTGTAGTCTTCATCACCGAGGACGGCCGACCGATCGATAGCGCTCTCGCGCTGGCCATCATGCCCAGGCCTGGCAACATCGTCTCCATCGGCGGAACGCCGGAGGCGCCGGCGCACAAGTACGTCGTCACCGACGCGCCGCCGCGATGGCACAAGTGCGAAACCAAGTTCGTCACGTACGTCACCGTGCGGCCGGCCTAGAGAGCTCGGCTGTTGAGCAGTTGCATTTCGTAGGCGCAGGCATGGGAATTTTCGACGGCAGCGCGATCAAAGCCGAGCCACTCGCGGTCAATCAGACCGAGGCGGCGCGGCTGCTGCGCGTCACGGATCGCACGCTGAGAAACTGGGAGGCAAAAGGTCTCTTGGTTGGCCAGCGCGTGAACGGAGGGGTTAAGCTGTACCCATACGAGCAGGTCAAGCAGCTCGTGGGCATCGGCGGGAGCAAGGGCTGATGGCATCTCTCACGCACACGAACGGCCGAGGCGCGATCCAATTCGCCCTGGGCGGCGCGAAGCGGCGTACCATCCGGCTGGGGAAGATCGCGCGCAAGAATGCGGCGACGATCCGGGCCCACGTCGACCACCTGGTGTCATCGGCCGAGACCGGCGCCGCCGTTCCGCAGGCGACGGCCATATGGCTCGGCGAGATCGGCGACGCACTCCACGCGAAGCTGGCGAAGGTCGAGCTCGTGCGACCGCGCGAGGCGCACGTGGCAACGGAGCTGGCGGCCTTCGTGGATGACTACATCCACCGGCGCACGGACCTGAAGCCGCGGACGATCGCCAACCTGAAGCAGTGCCGCCGTACGCTCGTCGCCCACTTTGGCGCCCACCGCGACCTGACTACGATCAACCGAAGCGAGATGCGCGATTGGCACCGGGGGCTCTTGAAGACGCTGGCCACGGCGACCGTGGCCATGCACGTCAAAAAGGCTCGCCAGCTCTTCGCCGAGGCGCTCGACCAGAAGCTGATCGACGAAAGCCCTGTCAAGGGAATCAAGGTTGGATCCCAGTCGAACGATGCCCGTCAGCAGTACATCCCCGCCGCCGATATCGAGAAGGTTATCGCCGCCTGCCCTGACTCGGATTGGAAGCTGTTTTTCGCCCTGAGCCGTTACGGCGGTCTGCGGATCCCCAGCGAGGTCCGTCGCCTGAGGTGGACGGACATCAACTGGGCCACATCCCGGATGACCGTGCACGCCAGTAAGACGGAGCACCACCAGAACCGCGGGATCCGCGTCGTGCCGATCTTCCCCGAGCTGCTGCCGCACCTGCTCGAGGCGTTCAACAGCGCGGAGGAAGGCGCGACGCACGTCATCACCAGCCGCCGCACGTTGAGCAACCCCGGCACGACCGGCGCCAAGATCGTTGCCCGCGCCGGCCTCGCCGCCTGGCCTCGCCTCTTTCAAAACCTCCGCGCGTCGTGCGAAACCGACCTGTCGGCGAACTTTCCAAGCCACGTCACCTGCGCGTGGATCGGCAACACCGAAGCCGTCGCGCGCAAGCACTACCTGATGGTGACTGAGACGCACTTCGAGCAGGCTACGCAGCGCGCTGCAAAATGCGCTGCGGAAGGCACCGGAAACGACCGGAAACGGCCGGTAGCAGAAACACAAAAACCCCCGGAAACCGAGGGTTTCTGCGAATCCCAGTACCCCCAAGGGGAGTCGAACCTCTTGGAGCGTCGCGCTCGTGAGACGGAGCAGCGCTCCTTCGGCGCTCCTTCGGCGGTGGTCGTCCCGGTTCGCGACGTTTACCCAGTGATGGGGTACGATTGCTCGTCACCCAAGTTCTCGCGCAATCGTAGCCGCGAGCACGGCGTCGGCTTCGGCGTATTCCAGTGTCTGCTCCAACGATCGGTGGCCAAGGAGCACCCTTGCCGCGTCTAGACCGCGCGCTCGCCGGATCTCAGTCGCGTGGCGATGGCGCAGCTGGTGCGGATGCCAGCCCCCTGCTGCATCCAATGCGCCCGCCTTCACTGCCGCACGTATGGCATAGGAGATCGCTCGACGGTAGCTTCGCGTTTCGTAGCGACGCCCGCCATTCTCCGCTTCCTTAAACGTTCGCACGTCTTGCCCTGCCCTGCGTTCCGCCCGCCTTCGATCATCGAGCCGCTCGTGCTGCGCGCGGGCGGGGGAGAACACGTACGCCGTGGGCCGCTCGGGGCACAAGAGCGGCGACAAGACCGCTTGCCCCCGCGGGCCGATCCTCACCACCCGGTCGTGCCCCCGATACGCGGTCTTGTGATCGGGCGGGACGTACGTCCACACCGAGCCAGACCTGTCCACGTCGCATGTCCGCAGGACGCACAGTTCGCCCGAGCGCATGCCGGTCAACCGCTGAAGGCGGACCATCGCGCGCAGCGTCGGCGGCAGGAACGGCAAGACCGCCTCCACGTGACAGTCGTGCACAGGTCGAACGGGCTGCGTCTCCCGCGCCCCCGACCTGCCCCGCCGCAGCGCATCGACCGCCCCTAAGGCAGTGATGATTGACGGGGGGGCCAGTTCCTCCGCGACGGCCCAACGGAAGATGCGCTTAACGCAGGCGACGCGCTGATTGATCACGTTCCGGCATAGTCCCGACTCGATCATCACCTGCCGAACGGCCCGCAGCGCGACGGGCCCGAACGACGCCGCCGACGTACTGCCGTACAGCGCGCACAACGGCTTCGCCGCGGCCTCGAGGGGCCCCAGTCCTGGACTCGGGCGACCGCGTGCGTCGACGTAATACGAGCGGGCCCACCGCCGGAATCCTTCGACCACCTCCGCGACGGTCGCTCCTCGTCCCTCGACATTTGCGCCGGCCGTTTGACACACGCGGCCAGTCGCGAGCCACTCGGCCACGACGCGACGATAGCGGTCGTGACTCTGCTCCGTCCCGGCCTTCCCCAGGTACACCATGCGGCCGTCGAGCCGGACGTAGCCCAGGTTCTTCGCCTTGTGCACGCGGTAAGCCGGGACCGCGGCGGTAGTCCTTTCCCGTTTCATGCGCGCGGGAGTCGACGTCGGCGGCATCGCCGGGCTTACGCGTCGCACAATCGCACCACGTATCACCGCGTCATCGCCGGCTTTGCCAGACCTATGCGGGACGAACGCCGGCGGAGATGTTGTACTTGAACACGCGTACATGAGTTTGGTTGGCGACATGCCCCGGTCACTTCACGTACAGCCGGTCCTCCGGCGGGCGCAGCTCACCGCCGTCGGGCAGTTCGCCCGACGCGGTCACGTGCCGCGCCAGCGGGTCGCGCAGGACCTGCTGCTTGACCCGCGCGTCCCGCGCGTGCGACCGCTGCCACGCCGCCAGCTCCAGGGCGCTCGTGCCCTCGGCTTCGACGCACACGCGGACGGCGCCCGGGAGGTGCCGCGCGCACCAGGCGGCGACCCGGGATTCGTCGACTACCTCGAGCCGCGCCGGCTGCCGGCGGATCCCGACCGTCCCGTCGGGTAGCGCGACGCACCGCCGTCGGCCGCCCCGCCGCTGGAGCTCCGCGCGCAACCAGCCTTCCAGTTCGGGGCCGAAGCGCCGGAGCAGCCACTGTTCGTCCCGCTCCGATCTCCGCAGCTCCCGCGCGGCCCACTCCCGTACCCGGGCGGCGCGGGCGCGGGCCTCCACGATCTTCCGCACCGCCCACGATGCCGTGGCCTCGTCGTCCACGCGGAACCCGCTGGGCAGCTCCACGCTCACCTCGGCCTCCGCCTCGGCGTCGCCGTCGTGCTCCTCGTCCTCCGCGAGAAGTTCTCCTTGTCCGAACAGTTCCGCGCCGCTCATGATGAATCTCTCCATGTTCATTCCCGCCAACGTTTGTCTCAGCAGTTCCAAAACGATGCGGCCGAGGTGCTCGGGCTCCTTGGTTGTGCCGGCGCGGCCTCTTCCGTCAGCAAGCCACTCGGTGTGGACGTCGCTCATGCGGATCGCCTCACCGCCTCGATGCTCACCAGCGCGAGCAGCACCGCATTCCGATGAATCTCCTTCGCCCGACCGTGCTGCGTGACCGAGTCGTCCAGCTCCGCGTACAGCTCTGTCGCCGCCTCCATGAAGAATCCAGCCAGTTCAGGCTCGACGCTCTCGAGCCGCCGCACCGCGCGGCGCACGCCCATCGCGCGAATCAGGCGGTTCGCATCGAGCACGTCCATGGCGGTGACGGATCGATCGGGAAGCACGTTTGCTCCTTCGGTTGCGGGCCGGTGCCGTGCGGCGTGCGTTCACGTGCCGCGTCACTTCCTCCCCTCTATTGCCGCTTCACCCGGCGAGGCCAGGATCGATCTGCTCGAGCAGCGTCCCGACCGACGTCCCCCGCCAGAGGCGGTACTGCGCCTTCGACTGCGCCGTCAGCGCCACCACGATCGTGAGCGTCAGCTTCTTCCGCATCGCCATGCACTGTTCAGGCAACGGCGGCTGGCGGCGCAGCTGCCTGTACACCTCGTCCCAGTTCTCCATCAGGTACTTCATTATGACGGGCTCCCGCGCCCGCAGCCGCGCGAGCACCGCGTCGGCGCCGTCGCGGTTCACCGCCGCGTACGCGGCCATGAGGTCTTCCGTCCGGACCAACATCTCCGGCGTGTGATCGACACCGCTCACGGGCGCACCTCGTCGGTGCCAAGTCCTTCGTTGCCGCCGGCGGGGCCGTTCGCGAGCCGCGGGTCCAGCTGCTCGAGCAGCGTTCCCAGCGCGGTGCCCCGCCACAGGCGGTAATGCGCGAGCCGGTAGGACTCCACTGCCAGCAGCGCCCCTTCCCACACCGCGCGGTGTGCCGCGTCCTGGGCTTCCAGTGGCATGCCTTCGAGGCCGCTCAGCGCCTCGACCGCGATCCGGCTGATCGCGTAGTGCAGGTCCGGCTCCTCCTTGCACACGATGCGTGCCGCGGGCAGGAAGCCGCCCTTCAGCACCCGCTCCCGCGCTGCCTCGATCGTCGCCTCGTCGATCAACTGCTTCGCCACGCGTGGCCTCCGTTCCGGTTCGATCCGTCCCCCCCGCTCAGCAGCCCCAGCACGCCGCGGACAAGTCGAGATCCGGCCACGCGCGCCGCAGCGCGCTCTCCACCGTCGCGACGCCCGCCAATTCGGCCCCGCAGTTCCACGGCAGGAACTTCGTGTCCCCTGCGGGGCACAGCAGCCGCGCGTCGCGCAGCTCGCCGGCGCGCAGCGCAGCATTGAGCTCGGTCAGCGCCGCGGCCGACAGCCCGCGGAGCCGGCCGGCCAGGTCCGCCTCCCCGACCGCGGCGTCCGCATCGGGGACGCCGCGGCCGAGGCACGCGCCGGCCAGCGCGAGGCAGAGCGGCAGGTGCAGCAGTGCCGCCCGGGCTGTCGCCTCGCGCGGAATCAACGCGCCGCCGCCGGGCAAGCGACAGGCGACGGAAAGGTTCAGCTCTTCGAGGAGGACCCCGAGC
>DASYWJ010000069.1:0-325877 GCA_035936155.1 Tepidisphaeraceae bacterium
GCAATTTCCGCTGCAACGCCAGCCGCTCGTGACCCTTGAGCTTCACGACGTACTTCTTCGCCATCCGGCCTCCTTGCCATTGATGGCCACAGCATGACGCACCTTCACACTTCAGAGGAACTGTGTTAATCCACTAGGCCCCGAATCGTGCCTCTTCAACCTGCTGTTGGACGAACAGTGTGCGGCGACTCCGGCCAAACCCAAAGTGCGTGGACCGGTTGCGGCAGGCCCCGATGATGGGGTTGAACGCGAGAACGAGGCAGGGATGGGTAGGATTCGCAGAAGCGCTCAGGAAACAGGAACGGGCACACCCGACCGAGCCCCTCGGTTGTTATCAACAATCGGGTGGGGCGAATCGGGAGGTCCGCGCTTGCGGAAGCATATCCTCTGAAACGATTACGCTTGCGCGGGAGACGTTTTGCCGTACCACTTCATTAGCGGCGTCACGGACACGCCATGCAGCACGACCGACGCGGTGATCGTGGCGAACGTCAGCCCTGCCAAACGTTCGGCTACATGACCCTCAGCTCCATGCTGAAGCGCATACGCCAGATAGTAGATCGACCCGACGCCGCGCACGCCGAACCACGAGATTAGCCCCCGCTGCGCCGCGTTCGACGTTGACCCGACCAGCCCGACCATGACGGCGAGCGGGCGGACGACGAGGAACAGCAGCGGCACGAACCACAGAGTGTCGCGCGGCAGTAAGGCAGCCGTAAGCGAGCCGCCGATCAGAAGGACGATGCCCACCTCGCATAGCCGCTCCAACTGCTCGTTGAATCCCAAGACGGCCTTCGCCATGTACGCCGGGGCGCTGCCCGCGTCGGTCGCGATCTCAGCCCCGCCCTCGGCCGTCGCGGCCGCGTCGGTCACGTCGGGCGGGGCGTCGCCGCCGCTGTGGCCAGACTCGACACGCCGCAATGCCACCCCGGCGGCGAACGCCGCGAGGAACCCGTAGGTGTGCAGGAGGATGGCGACGCCGTACGCGAAGGCAAGCAGGCCGAGTGAGAGGAACTCGTCGAGGCCCACGGCTTCCTTGTAGGTCCGCCGCAGGTACAGGACCAGCCGCGCCACGACGGTGCCCGCCGCAAGACCCACCGCCAAGCCCCCGGCGATGGACCACGCCACGTCTACGGCGAGCCATTTCCACCCGAGCGTGCCGAGGTCGTGCAGCCCCAGAAGGCCCAGCCCCAGCAGGACGAACGGGAACGCCGTGCCGTCATTTAGGCCCGCCTCGCCCGTCAGCCCGAACCGCAGGCGATCGCGATCTGTCGGGTGCGCGACCTGCACGTCGGAGGCGAGCACGGGGTCGGTGGGCGCGAGGATAGCCCCGAGAAGCACCGCCGCGCCGAGCGGGAGGCCCGCGAGCAGGACGCCCACGGCGGCGATGAGGGCGACCGTAATCATCATGGAGACGGAAGCGAGGCGCACCGGCAGCCACCAGCCTCGGTCTGACAGGGGCAGCCGCAGCTTCAGCCCGGCCGTGAACAGCGAGACGATGACGGTGAACTCCGTCACCCGCTCGAACAAGGCGGAGTAACGAATCGGGTGGAGGCGGATCAGCCCCGCGCCCCACGGCCCTAGCGCCACGCCAACGAGTAGGTAGAGCAGGGCCGTCGTGAGCGGCAACCGCTTGAGGAGGGTGCCGGACAGCGCCATAACGACGAGCAGCAGCCCGCCTACGACGTACCAGATCGTGAAGCCCAGAAGTTCCTCCGTGAGCGCCATCGTGACGAAGAGAGGGTATCCGTGGGGGCAAAACTTTGGGAACGTGCGGTGAGGCGATCCGGATCGGGACGCCGCCGGCGACGCAGGCGGCGGGGACCGGTGGCGGTCGGGACGGCCCATGACCGGGTGCCGCGTGCGGGCGTGCGACGAAGTCCATGGCTCGGGGGGCACCGTCCGCGTCCGGCCGCCGCAGCCCGGATCTTTGGCTAGGATGTTGGTGATGCCTCAGGGCAATTCCTGCCGGTTGGCCAACGCCGCAACCTCTCGTCCAACCGCCTTTTAACGGAGCCTGCAAAGGTAACTTGCTTGGCTCAAATGGGCCTTCGTCATTTGCTGGCTTGGCCCCTGCTCACCTGCGCCTCCGTCAAAACAGAGAAACTTTTCGTAAGAGAGTTTCGACTGGGGAGGACGATGACCAACGCCGGCACCAGGGATTCGCTTGACTCGGAAAGTTAGCTAGTATATACAAACAACCTTTGCCAGGAGGTGCCATGGGACAGAGGGTTCAACCGATGGTTCCCGCTCATTCGCGAGCAGTGCGCTGGCCGATCGCGATCATCCTGTTAATCCTTTTGACGCTGCCGGCCGTAACGGGTGGGTGCGGGAGCGGGCCGAAGTACCGCGTGTCGGTACCTCCCCCGCCGACGCCGGAAGTGCGCGCGAGGTTTCAGAAGATTGCGCTGCTGGTTCCTCCGCCGCAGCCGCATGTCGGGGCGCCGCGGAAGATGGTGGCGCCCGGCGCCAAAGCCGCGCTGATCGGCGCGGGCGCTGCCACGGTCGGCACCGCCGTGATTTCAACGAGTGGGGGCCTTATCGCACCGTTCGTGTTTATTGGTTTAGCGCCGTTTACGATACCGGCCGGAGCGATCATTGGCGGGGTCTCGGGAGCGTCGCTTGGACCGTCGAAAGCAGACATTGCCATCGCCAAAACCGTCGCCGGTCAGTGCCAGACGCTCATGCTGCGCGAGCTGATCGAGCACGAAGTGCGCGACGGCAGCCGGGAGGGGCCGTGGCGCATTGTGCCTCAGGAGACGCAGGTGCTGCGGCGGCAACATCGAAAGCTCTACCACCAACTGGCGAGTCAGGGCTTCGACCACGCGCTGGAAATGAAGGTGCTGTATTACGGCCTGCGCGCGCAGCCGAAACGAATGAGCATGCCGTTCGTCGTGCTGGAGACGCGCATGATCGATACCCGCACCGGCCGCGCAGTCTACCGAAGCACGCGCGAGTATCGCGGGCAGATCCAGCGGTTCGAGGTCTTTGTCGAGGACTGGGAACTGCTCCGCGACGAGATGCAGACCGGCTCCCGCGAGGTGGTGCGCAAATCCTGTTATTCGCTCTTCTACGCAACACGGAAATAGCGGCATGGAATCGATGGCGCTTGTTCGGGAGGCACCCATGGACCAGACGACCGACATCGCCTCGCCCGGACCCGCGGGCGGTCCACGCCGCGAGCCGCTGCCCTACGCGCACCCTCATCCCGAGGCCCCGCGGCACTCGGGGCTGGGGATCGCGGCGACGGTTCTCGGGTGCGTCGGGTGGGTGTGCGTCGCGGGGCTCTACCTGTTGACCGCGTCCGTCCGCGCCCGGCAGGTGCAGGGGATGACCAACGAGGCGCTGGGGATGATCCCGCTGATGTGCCTCACCCCGCTCGCCGCGGCCGCCGGCCTGGGGCTGGCTTTCGCCGCGGCGTCCCAGCGCGACCGAAAACGGATGTTCGTCACGATCGGCTTGGCCTTGAACCTCGGGTTGGCCGCTCTTCTCGCGGGGTGGTACCTGCTGTTCAAATGACGGCCTCGGCCGCAGCCGGTGCTCGGGGAGGCAGCCCGCCGCACGCGGCGCCGCAGCACGGTCCGGCCGGCCGCCGCATAACCAGCCGTTGCACAGGCTTTTGCATGATCGATCTGGCGATGTCGTATTCGACGCGGCTTTACCGAGACAATCGGTACTATAACTTGGCGGGGATCGTTGCTCCGGAGCAGTGTGTGTAACGCGCGCACGGCGCGCTTACGGTCGATTCCGTCGCGATGGCGAGCAATCAAATCGTCCTCGTGATTCCAACGCGGCTCGTCGCCCGGCCGGCCGTTGAATGCTGATCCGTTAGCTTCCAAAATGCATCTTCCAGAAGTCCAGCCTCTTGAAGACCCTCAGAATCAGCAGGACGCGCCTGTTACGCGACCGGTTCTCATGGCGATCCGCAACGCTGCTGCGGGCCTGTTGATGATCTTCCTGGTCGGCGTGTTCTATTGGCTCGAAGTCCGCTCCGGCTCCAAACTGTCCACGCCTGTGTACTGGTGGATTTGGGCTGCCGTCGCTGCATTCGTTGTCCTGATGTTGTTTCGCCCATGCATTTCTTGCTGCGAAAGCCGGAGGCCGTCGCGCCGGTGCGCTGTTAAAGCCTGCCGTCGTCATCGAGCTGGCCATGATGCTGTTTGCGGTTTGGTGGTCGGTCGGAGCGGAAACGCCGTTCCTCTTTGGAGCTGCGCTAGCAGGGGTTCTTTTCGCGATCGGCTGGTGGTTCAAGCTGACGCTCCAGGATCTTCCAGATGTGCCTCGGATACCGGCTCGTGGCGAACCACAGCGCCGCGGAGAACACCAGCGGGAGGGCCGCGGTCACCTCTACCCATCCGGGCCTCAGCGTCCCGTGCAACCGCGGCTTCGCGGACCAGTGCTGCAAGCGCCACGCGGCGCAGGCGATGCCGAGCACACTCATGCCGAGCAGAAGATAGCCGCGGCCCCACAGGTTCAGCGCCGCGGCAAACAGAGCGACAGCCCAAACGCACGTGGCGGCGCGTGAGTAGAAAAGGTGGCGCATGGTCGCAACACGATACCGGATTGGGGTGCCCTTAGCGTTGACGAGCCAAGGCCGACGCCACCGACGGTTCCCGCCGCCGGATTCGCGGCCGTGGCTGGCTTCGACACCGCCGTAAGCCCGACGCTGCGCGTGTTCCGAAGGTTAGTCTGCCGGGCTAGAATCCGCGGCATGAAGCAGATTTGGGCGGGGCTGTTCCGACTGAACCACGGCCGGCGCGAGTTCCGGGAAGGATGGCGACGGGGTCGTGACGCGTGGGCTGTCGCCGCCTAGCGGCGAGCGGAGGGCAGGCGGCGCCCATAGACGAGCGACGTGACGCTCGGGCCGGACTTGGCGGGCGATCGGCCCGAGCGAGCAGCCCGGGCGGCGCGGGGCAGATCGAACGGCTCGCCGTCGACGCGGCCCTCGCTCGTGACGCGGGAAATTCGGAACTGCCCGCCGCTCTTTTCCGCCTCGCCGCGGGCCTCGTCCTCGCTCGCGAACGCGCCCTTGCCGTCCTTGAAAACGCAAAGCCGCTCGTCCCATGCCGCCAGTTTGAAATAGGTTCCGCTCATGAGCGGCACGTTAGCAAAAAGCGGGGCGGAAGCCGACTCGGCCCGCCCGGGGGCGCGGTAGGGTCGAGCGGCCCTATTGGTGCCTTAGGCCGCAGGCCGTTCGGGCTGGACGCATGTCCAATCGATCGCGTAGATCGATGCTCGGCGTTGGCGGGAGCTACGGTCAGGACGCGAGGCGGGGGATTCACTGAATGGACGCTACCAAGAGACGTGCCGTTTCAGGGTCATACTGGAAGTCGCCAATCGTCCCATCGATAAGTTGAATTACTTCCTCAGTCACCGGCAATGGAACGAGAAACCACTCCCTGGGCTCCACCTGAGAACCGAAGCGATCTTTCAGTTCCAGGTTCAACCGAGCGTGGGCGAAAAACCGATGCAGGAGGGACTCGAGCGCCTTGCGGCTTATGTTCGCGAGTTTGTAGGTCGCCACAATTTCCACGTCCGCCAGGAGGTAGGTGGGGTCCTTCTTCGCGTTGACGATCCGGGTTTTCACGTCGCCGCCGGTCACGCCGATTTTGTGGATGACGTTTCTGTTCTGCGCGACAAACGGATGGTCCGACTTGCTCCGAAGGACATAGATGGTCCCGCTCTGCTGGTCGTCTTCGGCGCTTTGATCGGAAAATAGCGGCATCGCATCCTCTCCCGGCGGCAGGATGCGGCGGCTGTGTTCGACCTTGTATAGCGCACGCTGCAACGATCGGAGAAGCATGTTCGATTCCGTGCCGTTGTCGAAGATGACGCGCAGTCGGCTGTCCTCACGCCCGAAATCCTTCATCATGACTTCGCCAACGTGGGCTACATACACCTTCTGGCCGTCGAGGATGAACAGGTCGCCGACCTTGAAACCGCCCTCGTGCTCGAACGGGATCGTCTGCCGGATCTTCTCGTTCAGCTCTTTCTGCACCTGCTCGAAGATCGGGCGGAACTGTTCGAAGTCCGCACAGGGCGTGCGCTGTGCCACCTCTTCCGCGGCCTTGCGGTCCTCGTGCGACCGCACGTGCACCAGCCGCGTCAAGTCGTCCTCGGCGACGAGATCGCTGAGCGCCGCTTGCAATTCCGCATCGTCTGGCTCGTCCGGGGGAGTCTGCGCCGGATCGGGCGCGGCTCCAAGCAATCCGCGTGAGTCGGCATCCTTCAGCACAGCGCGGCATTCGGATGACTGCCGTAATCGGTCCAGACGCACGGCATACAACCGCTCGAAGATGTCTCGGCCTTCGCCGTGTTGCGGCGGGCGGCCGTGTTGTTCGACGAAGCGCTGGATCTCCTCGAAGCCCGCCAGGATGCGCTGCTCCAGCGCCGAGCGCCCGGCGGGCTTCTCTTCCACGCCGAAGTCTTCGGCGAGGTCTTTCATCAGCGTGTCGTCGTCGATCTCGTTCATCGCGGCTTATCCTTCTTGTAATGACCTTCAGCCGCGTACCGCATATACGCCCGCGCGCCTTCGGCCAATTTCTTTTCCCACGCGTCCGGCGAAATCAGTGACGGCGCCCGCCCGCGTTCGGTCCTAAACCGATGGGCGCGAACTGCGTAGATGCGAGCTTCGTCCGGCGGGATCGTAATTCTCCGGGCCGCGATGACATCTGCAATTGCCCGCAGCCGCGCCTCGCCAAGCGATTTGGCCATGATCGCCGAACGGGTTGATTGCGTCGATCAGGTCGATGTTCAACTCCCGTACCGACATCGCAAATCGCCGAATGCCGTCGATCAGGGCGGTGTTCTTCGCTTCCTCGTCGCCGGCTTCGATCGCGTCCGCCAGCGCCTTCTTGCCGGCCTGCACGAAGTTGATCGCGGCCACCGCCTGCTGGCGGATCGCTTCCTGGTCCTCGTTCTGCACGACGCATGGCTCCTCGATTCGACGATCTCGCGCTGTTCTCCGGAGGTTTGGACAGTTTCATTGGCGCAGTCGACGCCCTAGAAGCTGGACGCACGCCTCTTCTCATTAGCCACGCCGGCGAGGGCGCGACCCGCCGATACCCGAATCTCGCGAACGAGTGAGTCGCAAGATGGGGGGACCCGCGAAGTGCGGCTGGTCGTCCCCGTTTCCGATCCCGCGCGATGGACGGCCGTTGGGCCCATTTTTGTTCGGATGCTGAACTTCCTAACCGGCGATCGCTGGTCTCTCGCATTTGTTCGCGCCGCCGTCGGCCTGCATCCGCAGCTCATCGCCCAACGGGCCGGTGAACTTCCGCTGAAGGGGTCATCCGTCTCTGTGAGGATTCGATCCAGCGGCAGATCGGCGATAAGGGTACGACCACGATCGGAGCGGGTCATCTCCGCATTGAAATGGCCGGCAGCTTCTCCTGTACATAGCGCATCGGATCGTTTGGCAGAAGCGGCTCCCGCCGCGCTGCCTCAGAAATCACCTTATCGCTAATGAACAGAGCGTCCGCGTGAAGCCGCAGCTTTCCCTCTTGCGTAACGTCCAAACCGAGACGGTGAACGATTCCGATGATCGCGTATAGGTGGATGAAGAGGTCCATGATTCCATCGCTGAGCGCGGGACTAGCGCGGCTCCAAGCCCAGTTCGTGCCAGTCGTCGGCCGTCATCGGGTGCCACTCGGGATCGAGAATCGAACCGCGGCGATCGACCTTGAAGTTCACCACGTCCCACTCGTGTGCGTTCCCTTCGGCTTCCTCCGTGTGCTCGATCCAAACGACGCGCCGCAGGTCGAGTCCAAACTTGCGAGCGACCTGTGGAATGAGTTGTTCGATGACGTTCGTGACTGCGTTGCCGGGATTCTCCTCCAACTCGTGACAGATAACGAGCGTGCGGCCGTCGCGGAGTTGAAGACGTTCGATGCGGCAGATTCCGTCATGGCCGTTGCTCGATTTGAATGCGAATGGCTCGGTGTCGCGCGTCATGCGAAGCTCCGTTGTGTCTGCTGATTACCGGTCATGAACCCACCCGGTGACTATGCTCTCGGGGTTCCAATCGAGCGGCACTGTCTGGGGTGCTGTTCCGGTCGGCAAAGGGGGGCCGCTGCTCGCGTGGACCTCGATCGTGCAGTCGCCGACGTTCTCCTGTACCCACGCCTGAATGGTTGCGATGCGGAGGTTAATGTCGCAGTCAACGTGAAAGCTTAATAGGAGCGAGCGGTCGCTTGGCTCGATGCAGAAGAATCGCCGTCGGCGGATTCCGCTGGGCGGCGCAGCATGGATCTCTCGATACATGGTCGTATCCACGGGATTCCTACCCGTGCGGGGGCGATCGGAGGTCATCGCCACATGTTACTTTAGGAGCAGCGTTGAAAGAATCCGCGTGACGTGCTGTATGTTGCCGAGTAGAGGTGACAAGATGAGTTGGCAACCCGCAGCCGCAATGTGCGTGTCGGCCGCAAACCGTCGCATCCGCAGCGTACGCGAGCGCCTGTTTCCGCCGACCTGGGTCGCGGCACTTACGGAGATCAAAGCGGCGCGCGCTGGGCCAAAGCCCTTTACGGCTAACCCGAGTGATCTCCTTTATGATCTGCTGATTGCGACTCCGGGTTCGATGAACAGCGATGACCCGGAAGAAGACTTCCGCGTGTGGTTTTTCCACCGCCATGACTTTGGCAAGCTGCTCTGCCTTTACGAAGCGATGAGCCACGTCGCCGTGAGATTGAACCTGTCCGAGCCCACTGAGCCTGACTTTGACGCATCATTCGAGTGCAGAGGTGTTTCGGTTGCGCGTCGAGAAGCTCATCGGATCAATCATTACCGGCGCTGCGCCCGATGATGAGACGAGCCGGCGGCTGGCAGAATTGGATGGCCGAACACACGACAAGGTGGCAAAGGCGGGGCTAGCGAAGCCGCGCAAAGGCGGCGGGCGAGCGCAGCTCGGCGCGTTCATCGATCATTTCGTCGCGACCTCCACGAGCGCGAAGCCGAACACGCTGGAAAACATGAAGCAAGTCCGCCGCTGGCTCGTCGAGTTCTTCGGAGAGAACCGCGACATTCGCACCATCGTTGCCGGCGACGCCGAGGACTGGAGCGCGTTCATGGCAAAGGGCGGGCTCGGCGCGAACACGATCCGCCGCCACGTCGGCCGCGCGCGTCAATTGTTCCAAATCAGCCATTCGTCGTCGCGTGTTCCGCGGGGAGAATCCATTCGAGGGCATGGCGGCAACGGTGCGGGCCGACAAGTCGCGACAGTTCTTCGTGTCGCGTGAGGCGGCGCAGAAGGTGATTGACGCCTGTCCGAATAGCCAGTGGCGGCTGATGGTCGCGTTGAGCCGTTACGGTGGGCTTCGATGCCCCTCCGAACATCTCGCGCTGAAGTGGTCCGATGTGGATTGGGAGCGCGGACGCATTCGCGTGCCGTCGCCGAAGACGGAACATCACGCCGGGAAAGATTGCCGGATCATCCCGCTTTTCCCCGAGCTGCGTCCGCACTTGCTCGAAGCCTTCGAGCAGGCAGAGGAAGGCGCGGAGCACGTCATCACCCGTTACCGCGACGGCGCGTGCAACCTGCGCACGCACTTCATGCGGATCATCGTGAAGGCCGGATTGGAACCGTGGCCGAAGCCGTGGCACAACCTGCGCTCCAAGCGCCAGACGGAACTGGCGGACAAGTATCCGATTCACGTCGTCTGCGCTTGGCTTGGCAACACCCGAGCGGTCGCGCAAGAGCACTACTTGCAGTTGACCGACTCGCATTTCTCACAAGCCGTCGCCGAAGGTACGGCCGGCGCGTCGGACACGACGAGTGGCGAGGCGGCGCAAAATGCGGCGCAGAACCCGGCGGAATCGAGCCGTACGGAGCGGGAAGCAGTTGGGGCGGGGGCGCAAAATGGCTCGGATTTACCGAGCGATTCCGGCCCTTACGAAACGGTACGTTCCGGGAATGTACCCGCGACAGGATTCGAACCTGTGACCTTCGGTTTAGGAAACCAACGCTCTATCCAACTGAGCTACGCGGGCGGCTTCGGGCTTAATGATTGTAGCACACGGACCAGCGATTCAAGAGAAACGACCGCTCCGCGATAGGCTGGGGGCAAGTAGGATTCGCCGGACGCAGCGGTGAGAGGGGCCGAAACCAGGCATGCCGAGCACGCGAAAAGCACGATCGTCGAAGGCGGGGCAGATCGCGGCCCAGCGGTTTGGCTTTGATCGGCGGGCAAGTGGAATCCTGCTGCATCCGACGAGTCTTCCAGGGCCGCACGGAAGCGGGGACCTGGGACCGGGGGCGCACGCGTTCGTCGATTTTCTTGCCGATGCGGGGCAGCGATGGTGGCAGATGCTGCCGGTGGGTCCGCCGGGGCCGCCGCCGGGGAACGGGCCGTACGATGCGTACTCGGCATTCGCCGGGAGCGTGTGGTTGATCAGCCCCCAGCGGCTGCGCGAGGACGGGCTGCTCAAAAGCGCGGATGTCGCGCCGGATGGGGGTCTGGGGGCGAACGCGGTGAATTATCCCGCGATGTACCGCCACCGCGGGCAATTGCTCCGCCGGGCATTCGCCAATTTTCAGCGCGATCAGAGCCATCAACGTGCATTCGAAGCGTTCTGCCGTCGGGCGCGGTCATGGCTCGACGACTTCACGCTCTTTAGCGCGTTGAAGGACCGCCACGGCGGAAAACCATGGCTCCAGTGGCCGCGCGACGTGAAGCTGCGACGCGCCGACGCGCTCGATCGCGCCCGCGACGAGCTGGGTGACGAGATCCGCTTTCACGCCTTCTGCCAATTTCTTTTCGACCGCCAGTGGGAGGCGCTGCGCACGCACTGCCGCGCAAAACAGGTCGGATTGATCGGCGACATCCCGATCTTTATCGGGCTGGACAGCAGCGACGCCTGGGCCAACCGCGAGCTGTTCCTGCTTGACGCGTCCGGCAACCCGAGGTACCTCTCCGGCGCGCCGCCCGATGCTTTCTCCGATGACGGCCAGCTCTGGGGACACCCGCAGTACGACTGGGCGGCTCACCGGCGGACTAAATTCGCCTGGTGGGTGTCGCGGTTCGATTCCATGATGGGCCGCTTCGACGGCGTTCGGATCGATCACTTCCTCGGCTTCCTCCGCACGTGGGGCGTTCCGCGCAAAGCGAAGACGGCACGGCGGGGGCGATGGCTGCCCGGGCCGGGCAAGGCGATCTTCGACGCGATCCAGTGGGCGCTGGGGGACGTGCCGATCATTGCCGAAGACCTGGGGTTGCTGACGCCCCAGGCCGCGGCGCTGCGCGACGAATGCGGCTTTCCCGGCATGCGGGTGATGCAGTTCGGCTTCGGCCCCGGCGGGGAGTATCACCTCCCGCACCGCTACCCCCATCGCGCCGTCGCGTACACCGGCACGCACGACAACAACACCACCGCCGGCTGGTTCGCCGAGTTCGCGCAGCGCAACGGGCAAGCGTCGGCCGCCCGTCGCGCCGAGCGCGACAAAGTCCTGCGCTACCTCGGCGCATCGGGCGCAGCCGATGTCCCCTGGGAGATGATCCGGGCGATCATGATGAGCGTCGCCGAAACGGTGATCATGCCCATGCAGGACGTGCTCGGCCTGGGCGCCGCCGCCCGCATGAACTTCCCCGGGGTCGGGCAGGGCAACTGGAGATGGCGGCTGCTACCGGGGCAGCTGACCCCCGCGCGGGCGCGCCGGCTGCGCGAGCTGTCGGAGGTGTACGATCGGGTGCAGCAGCCTGCAGTCGCTGATGTTGAATAGCGGCGCCAAAGCCGGTCGGGGTGATTCTTCCAGCGCCGGGGCTTGTCGTGGGGTGCACACGAGCGCGCACAAGGACTTGCGACAATCCGGAATTATTTTGTCGGGATTTCGGGGGAAACTCCCTCGGTCGTGCGCGTTTGGCGACACGATTGCGCACAACCGACCTGTAGGGAAGGCGCGCGTCCAGGCACAGCGGGCATTGCGCTTTGAGGCGCGGCATGGCTGGTTGAGAACGAACCTGCGCTACGGCAGGCACTATTCTGCGGCGAGATGTCGAATGTGCGGAACGAACCCAATTGAGAAGGAGACACCCGCAGTGCACGGCGACGCACCCGACGAAGTGGGAAGCTGGCGTCGGGCGTGAAATGACAAAACGAACCCAATTTCGCCCTGCGCAATGTTACTCCTGGTCCGCTAATGACTTACACCGAGGGCAATGGTCATGGCGCCGGACGGGGCGTGGCGGGCTGAGGGGCGCTTGGCTCCTCGGCTTCGGGCGGGGGTGTGGAGCGCGGGGTGAGCTGGGTGGTTGCCGGGCGCGTCGTGGCGGGGATCAGCTGGGCGCGGAGTTTGGCAATGGCCTCGGCGCGAGCGGCGCCGGTGGCGCTGACGTCAAACGCGATCGGCTGCTTCGCCACTTCCTTCAGCCGCTCCAGCGCCCGGGCGGCGAGCGCGGGGTCTTCGGCCGAGAGGGCGGTCAGGAGGAACTCCATGTCGCTGCGCATCCGCTCGGCCTCGTCGTCGCTCAGCGGCTTGAACGGCGCGAGGAACGTCTCCACGCGCGCCTGCTGCTCCTCGCTCAGCTTCGAGCGGTCGCGCTGCATGAGCACCAGCGCAGCGGGCTGTCCGAGCTGTTCGAGCTCCCTGGCGGCGGTGTCGCGCTGTTTGGCGTCGTCGGCATCGAGCTCCACCAGGATGGCCTCCACCTGCTTCACGACATCAGCCGGCGGGGTGATGGCCGCACCCAGCACCTGCCAGGCGGCCTGGGGGCTGACCTGGAAGAGCACACCAGACTGTCCGAACTCGCGGAAGATCGGCTCGAGGTAGCGCATGGTCTCTGCCGGGTATTTGCGGCGGAGCTCCGCGACGTTCTTTGCCGAGAGCTTCAGATCGACGACGGGCTCGTCATTGCGGTGCTCCTGCACGTAGAAGCGCACGCGATCGTCGCTCTCCTCGAGGAAGTCATCGGACTGGATGAAGTCGACGTTGCGGAATTCACCGGCCGCCTCGGCGCTTTTGGAGATGGCGACGCGCGGCACGACGACGTTGATCTGCGTGATCGCGACGCCGCCCGAAGGCGGGTATTCGTGTCGCATGACGGAGAAGAACGGCGGCTGGTACAGCGAGCCCTGCTCCTGCGCCTGCGCCGCGGGCGGCGCATCACCGCGCTGCGCCGAGACACTGATGAGCGTCGGCTGTCCGTCGACGACGACGGCACAGATGTCGGTCGGCGGAACGGTGGTGCGGACGACGATGTCGTCCTTTTCGATCGCGAACTGCACGACCTCGCGAAGGCTCTTGACGTGCACGACCGGCATGTTCTTCAGCTGCCCCTCGCGCTCCTTGCGCATGGCCAGCGTCTCAGCCGCCTCGTTGTCCGCCGCCGACTGAGTGGTGGCGGGGGGAGCGGGCGCTGGACTGGTCTGGGCCGGCGCAAGGCTGACACCGGCACACAACACAGCGGCGGCGATGGCGGGAACGGGGCGACAGTGGGGAGAGCGGCGGATCATTCACAAATCGTAGCAGTGTGTTGCGATTGACGTAAGGCTGAACGTGTTCATAGATCGCGCGCAGGCGTCGTTTCAACAGCATGGCACGGTTGCGCGACGGTTCCCATGGCCATATCAGCACTCGGAAACCAATCGGGCGAGCAGAGCAGGGGTGAGCGCTGGCATAAGAGGACGGACCAGTGGCAGCTTGCCCGCAAGGGCGGCGCGGGCGTCGCGCAGGAAGCGATCGCGCCCGCTCGACGGGCAGACGACGGGGCGGCCTGCGTGGTGAATGGGATGTCCGCCGGTGATGGGCGACACGTGGACCAGCGCCGCCGCCGACGCGATCGCCTCGTCGAAGGCCTCTCGTGTGGTGACGGGACCGGTGGCGAACGGCTTGAACATCTGGGCAGCGTCCCAACCAGCGCCGACGAGGCGCAGGGGCAGCCCATTGCGGCGGAGCAGGTCGGCCAACCCCCGCGCGTACGCCGGGACGATCAGTTCATCGACGAACCGCCGCTGGTCCAGCGCCGCGATGTTCAGCCGCTTCATCCGCGTGTGCAGGTAATCAACGATGCAAGCCCCGAGCACGAACGGATCCCCCGTCAGCTCCTGGCTTATCGCCTCCCACAGCAGCCGCTGGCTGGACATCTCGACAACTTCCTTCGGCGGGTTCGGCGGGTGCAGATCGGCGCAGATCAGCAGGGGACCTGTGGCCTTGGCCGCAGGGGTTCCCGCAGCGGGCCACGTGGCCACATGCACGCGCGGCCCGGGCCATCCGCCCGCAATGGCGGCGTCGCGCCACGCCGGATCGGCGACGATCAACGCATCACCCGGTCCAGCGCCGGCGAACGCGGGGACGCGCGCGCTGGTCACCCACGTGATCCAGGGAAGCGCGATCGATACGACATTGGGAAGATCCGCCCGGCTGGTGTTGGGCATGATTACCGCGGCGCACGCAGAGGCGGCGCGGGCCATCGCCAATGGCGAGGCGCACGCGGGATTGTCCGGATCGACGTGATGCCAGCCGAGTTCCCCGGCGAGCCGCGCCAGCGTGTGGCCGGCGTCGTCCCACAGGCGGAAATGCGTCGGGGCGATGACGCAGGCGCCCGCGGTCGTGCCGGTCCAGCGTGCATCGTGGAATTGCCGGATGGCTGTGGCGCGGTGTTGTGTGATGTCACTGAACACGCGCTGGGCGGGGGCGATCATCGCCTCCGCGAGCTCTTCGTCGCCATCGTTCAGGCGCACGAACTGCGTCGGCGTCGGCAGCCCGTCGTTCTCGCGCAGGAGCGTGGCGAGCCGCGCTTCCCAGTCGGCGCCGGTGACGAGCCACAGCCGATGAGCGCGGAGGTCGGCGGCGAAGTTCTCGCAATGAAGCATGACCCGCATGGCAGCGGCATCGGGCACCAGCACGACCAGGCCCTGGTGGGGGCGAAGCTTATCCAGCGCCACCCGCACGGCCGCCGCCGACGGGGGGCGAAGGAAGCACGCGACCGTGCCCGCCCCGACGAACGACTTCAGCATCGCCTTCGCGGCTGCCGCAGGCACCGAGCACCCACCCCACCACGCGCCGCCGGGGCTCCGCGCCGTCAGCGTCCCGTCGCGCGCGTAGAGCCACGTCGCGTCGACGGGCGCCTGGCTCAGCAGGGGGACCAGCGCAGGTTGCGTCCCCGTCAGCGCGGCGACATTCGCCCGCCAGTTCGCATCGGCCGCGACATCGGGTTCATGTGTAACCGGCGCAACGGTGGCGGGGCTCGACAGGGCCAGGGGCATGCACCTCTTATCGGACCGCCGCCGTGCGTTTCGTGAGAGCGTAGTAAGGCTCACTGATGGAGGGCTTTGTGGCGTGATTCACCTTTTGCGTTTTTCCCGTTTCCTTTAGACTTCTCCCCGTGCAGCCAGTGGCGTCTCCCATTCAGTCGGCGACCACGTCCGGGACCGCCGGGACGGGCACGGGCAGGCAGACCGGGGCGCGCGAGACCTTTACCGCTGAAGAACTCACGATCGTCATGTCGCATTTCGACATCGGGGTCATCGACTCGATCGTCGATTTCCCGCGCGGGTCGCGCAAGGCGCCGAAGCTGCTGATCGTCAGCGAGCAGGGGAAGTTTCTCCTCAAGCGCCGGGCGCGCGGGAAGGACGATCCCTTCAAGGTCGCATTCTGCCATGCGCTGCAGCTGTACCTGGCGCAGAAGCAGTTCCCGCTGCCGCACCTGATCGGGACGCGCAAAGAGAACAACTCGATGCTGCAGTGGCGCAACGGGGTGTACGAGCTGTTCGAGTACATCCCCGGCCAAGGGTACCCGCAGACGCTGGAATCGACGTTCGACAGCGGGCGGGTGCTGGCGCTGTACCACAAGCTGCTCGAGGGGTTCAAGGCCGAGTGGCAGCCGCCGACGGGGAGCTACCACATGGCGCCGGCAGTGGAGTCGGGGCTGAAAGCGATCGTCAATTCGCCGCCGCCGGGGATGACGGTGGGCGATCAGGTCGTCCCGCTGCTGAGCGCCCTGCTGGATGCGTATCGCAAGGGGGCCGAGCAGGTGCAGTTGCAGGGGATGGAGACATGGCCCAAGCAGATTTGCCACGCCGACTGGCATCCGGGGAACATGCTCTTTCGCGACAATCATGTCGTGGCGGTGATCGACTACGACTCTGCCCGCCTGCTCCCGCGCGTGATCGATATCGCCAACGGCGCGTTGCAGTTCTCGATCATCGGTGGCGACGAGGATGTGTCGAAGTGGCCGGATTATCTGGACGAAAGCCGCTTCAAACGATTTCTGCGGGGCTACGATGAAGTGATGCTTCTGTCGCAGGCGGAGATCCGGGCGATTCCGCATTTGATGACCGAGGCACTGATCGCCGAGGCGGTGTTCCCGATCGCCGCGACCGGACAGTTCGGCCGCATGGATGGCACGCCGTTCCTGCACATGGTGCAGCGGAAAGTGAAGTGGATGCAGCGGAACGCGCAGAAGCTGGTGGAGCTGGCAGAAGGGTAAAACCAATCGAAGAGAGGTTGAGCCACCGATGAGGCGCCGATGCACACCAATGAGCAGCATCGGCGGAAAGGTGCTTTGAAAAACGAGCAGGTGGTATGCCCCGGTTTTTGCTGTGAGAACTAATGTTGTCGTTCCGGCGTGATGGATTCCTCGCGGTGCTGCTCCTGGCGGGCTGCCTTGTCAGCGTCGCGGCGGCGCAGGTTGTGGACGTGCAGATCCTGGGGCGTGCGACGAGCGGCCACCCCAAATGGCAACCGCGCAAGCCCGCGACGCAGCCGGCCCCGGAATCGCAGCTGCAGGCGCTATTCCAGGACCTGGCCGCTTCGGACGCCGCCGCGCGCGATCGGGCGTTCTCGGCTTTGCTCGACCTGACGCGGGCAGACCTGCCCGCATTGCGCAAGGTGGTGGAGCGCGCTCGGCCGGTGGCGCCATCGCAGGCGGGGGCGCTGCGCGAGATCGTCACCCACGTCTACCTCTCCGCCGAGACATACGACTGCGAGCCGCGTATCGGCTTTTTAGGATTGATCCTCCCGGCGCTGGAGAGCGTCGAAGTTCCGCTGCCGGAGGCGCCAGCCGCGCTGGAGGAGAACGGCCTGGTCGAGATCGGGCGGGCGAACACGGGCGTGCCCATCGACTACCGCATCCCCGGCTTTTGCGCCTTCCGCGCGCTGCGCGAGGGCGATGTCGTGCTCGGTGTCACCGCACCCGTCCAGCGCCGCATGCGCGACTGGGGCGAGCTGACCCGTGGGATTCAGTCGTTCCCGGCCGGCCGGCGAATCACGCTCCAGGTCCTGCGCCGGGGCGCCGTACTGAACGTGCCCCTCACGCTGGATGCAAAGCCGCTGTTGGCGCTGGGCGAGCGCACGTGGAGCGAAGTCGTCCTCCCCGCCCGCGAGGCGGCCGCGGAGAAATACTGGGCCCAGCACTTCGCGCCCCTGATCGACGAGCGGGCGCCGGAGGTCTCCTCAGCCGGGTCCCACTGACGCAGTTGGATCGCCTCACGGGCGCAGAGGACGCAGAGGAGGGCGTGATATTTCCTTCATTTCCTCTGCGTCCTCTGCCTCTGCGGTGATGCGGAATTCTTGCCGCAGGCAGCCGGCGCCGCCGCTCATTGGTCATTCCCCCGCAGAGGTCTTACAATCCTCGCCCCGTGGATTCCGCTCCGCCCATCCCGCAGCCGCCGCAGTTTCTGGACGTCCCGCACCTGCTGGACGCGAGCCAGCCGCGCGTGCGCGCGGGGTGGTTTTGGTACGCCGCTGGTTTTTTTCTGCTGATCGTGATGATCAGCACGTACCTCAGCGCCGGCTCGCCGCTGATGGCCGGGGCCATGCAACTGTTCTCCGGGCTGGTGATGCTCGGCCTTGTCGCGGCCATGGGCATGCTGACGTTCGCGATGGCGCGGGCCCAGCAGGCAGAAGGACAGCGGCTCGTCGCGGTGGAGGAGCTGATGCAGCTGCGCCGCTGGGGCGAGGCGGCCGCCATGCTGAATGACATGCTGTCAACGCCGATGCGCGCGCCGCAGCACCGCGTGCAGGCGCTGATCTACCTGGCGAGCGTCCTGGGTCGATACCACCGCTTCGCCGATGCGATCGCGGTGCAGGAGCATCTGCTGGAGAACGTGATCCTCGACCCGAGCACCGAGCACGGGCTGAAGCTGGGTCGCGTGATGTCGATGCTGCGCGAGGACCACCTGGTCGACGCCGACCGCGCCATGTCGGAGCTGCGCCGCGGCGACGCCGAGCGTCAGTCGGCGGGGCTGGCGCTGCTCGACATCTACCGCGACGTGAAGACGGGCCATCCGGACGAGGCGATCGATATTTTCGAACAGCGGCTGCCCGCGCTGCGCGAGCAGGTGGGCCACAGGCTCGGTGATGCGTATTACCTGGCCGCCAAGTCGTACGACCTGCTCGGCCGCGAGGCTGAAGCGCAGCGCGCGTACGAACGCGCGACCCTGCTGTCGCCGCTGATCGAACTGCAGCGCCGTTATCCGGAGGCGGCGTCTCTGTCGGAGAAGTATTCGCCGGTGCTGGCGCCGGCGGCCTGAGGAGAAGAGGTGACCGGGTGGGGAGTGAACGGGTGACGGAGTGAAACCGATTGACTCCCCATCCTTCAGTCCACACCCCGTCACGATTTCAAACCATGATCCCCGCCGAAGCCGCCATCTCCCGCGTTCGCCGCGACCTCACGCTGAGCACAGTGCTCAAGGGGCTGATCATCGGCATCGGCATCGCGACCTTTCTGATGCGCGGGGCGATGGGGTGGAGCCATCTGCTCGTGCTGGCGATGCTGGGGGTCGCCTGGATCGTACTGAGCTACCGCAGCGCGATGGGATCGCGGCTGGCGGTCGATTCGCAGTCGCTGATTGCGGCGGGCCGGTATGAGGCGGCCGAGGAGCAGATCGAACAGGTGCTGGGGACGTTCTCGCTGTTCCGCACATCAAAGCTGATCGGGATTCACCAGCTGGCGGTACTACGGCACGCGCAGAAGCGATGGGGGGATGCGGCGGTGCTCTGCCGGGCGCTGCTTGGCCGGCGGCTGGGGCCGGTGAAGGGCGTCAGCAAGCAGTGCCGGCTGATGCTCGCCGACGCGATGCTCGAGCTGGACGACCCCCGCGCCGCGCACGAAGCGTTGAACGGGCTTTACCAGCAGCGCCTGACGCTCGCCGAGGCGATTAACCTGGTCGCCGTGCAGGCCGACTTCCACGCCCGCGCGGAGAACTGGGCGGAGCTGGCGGCGGGAATCGAAACGAAAGTGCAGCTTGCCGAGCTGATGCCCTCGCAGCAATCCGCGCGAACCCAGGCGCTGCTCGCGCTGGCGGCGAAGAAGACAGGCCGTCATGACTGGGCAACATGGCTCACACGCCGTGCAGAACTCCTCGCCGACGTCCAGGAGCTGTCCACGCGCCGACCGATCCTGTGGGAGCTGTGGCGCGTCGAACCGGGGGCATCACCGCCGTCAACCAGCTCGTCGGCGGAGCGAAGGGGCGATGTCTCATCTGAGAACCTTTGAACGGTGGCATAGACACTCGCCCCATTTCTTTGATCGAAAACGCAAGCGTTAGAGGCCCATGCCATTAAATGTTCAGGTTCTGAGCGTGACTGGGCAGCAGAGGGCTTTGAGAGACACGGAGGTGATCGCGATGTGGTCTACACTTGGACGGCTGGTGATCGTGCTGATTTCACTTGCCCTGGTCGTCGGGGGGCTGTGGTCGTGGCAGAACGCGGAATTGCTGGCATCCGATGCGGGCCGCCCGGACGTCGCCGGCTGGGCGATCCGCAGCGGCGCCGTGGCCGCAGTGGCCATGGCGCAGATGCTGCTGAGCTTCTTCGTCATCGCCGCCCTGTTCCGTCGGGACCTTTTCACCAGCGTCGTGCGCTGCACCGCGGGCTTGGTGGGTGGAGCGGCCATTGTCAGCGCTGTCGCACTTGGCATCGCTGGGCGCTGAGGTATGTGGGGCTAAGAGGAAGGCATCACCGATGACGCGAGTTGTCCACGCACTGTGTCTCCTGATCATCTGTGCATCGCCTGCCGCAGCACAAGACGTGGCGGCGGAGAATCCCGCGCTGGCCGAGCGGCTGGCGGCGGCGGCGCAGGAGACGTTGCGCACGCGCGACGCCGGCGAGCCGTCGTGGCGCGCCAGCGCGGCGCTGCTGCGCGCCGCAACCCGGCTAGCACCCGCGGAACCGCGTTTTGCGCGGCTGCTGACCGAGGCTGTCGCGCGAATTGGCGACGACCAGGCCACGATCGATGCGCTATCGGAATACCGCAGGCTCGTGCCTTCCGACCAGTCCGCGCAGATCGAGCAGATTGATCTGTACCTCCGGGTGATGGAGACGGCCGATGCAAAGCTGAACTACCTCCGCCGGGTGAGCGAATCGACCGACGTCTTCGCGCCGATTCGCGCGCACGCGGCGTTTCGCCTGGCGGAGGTGCTGGGCGAGCGATCGGAGATGCAGGCGTCGGACGAGGCGCTGGCGCTGGCGCTGAAGCTCGACCCGCTCAACCTCGACGCTCTGGCGATGTCCTACGCGCGTCTGCCCTCTGATGCGTCGCCCGAGCTGCGCGTGGCGGCATTGCTTGCGCTGCTGCGGTCGAACCCCGCGCAGGCGCAGGTCGCTGCGGTGCTCGCGCGCGAGCTGGCCGGCGTCGGCCTCTTTAAGGCCTCGCTCCACTGGTACAACACCGCGTTCGGGGTTTATCGGCGGACTGGCATGCTGCCCTCGCCGCGGGAGCTGATCGATTACGCCGCTCAGGCATACATCGCCGGTGAGCTGGAGGGCGCTGAGACCCTGCTCGGGTCGCTCCTCGGGGCGCAACCGGAGAATATCGAGGCCTGGCTGCTGCGGCTGATCGTGGCGCGCGGGTCGGGCGACAAGGAAGCAACTGAGCGCGTGGGCAATCAGGCGGCGACGGCGATCGCCAACCGGCTCGCCGAGATCCGCAGGGCCGCAGGGGACGAGGCCGCGACGACGCAGCCGCTGGAGCCCGCGCCGGCCGAAGCGCAATGGCCAGAACCCGCCGCGACGCTCGAGCGCGTGAAGGCGGCGGCGGTGGACAGGCCGGAGCTTCTGGAGGCGTTCGCCGACGCGGCCCTTTCCGCGGCCTGGTTCAAACTCTACTTTGAAGAGAAGCCAAACGAGGCGCAGCCATGGATCGAGGTGCTGCGCGGCCTGCTCATCGAAGGCAGCCAGACCCTGGCGCGGCTCGAAGGATGGGCCTTCCTGCTCAGCGACAAGCGCGACGAAGCGCGCGTGAAGCTCTCTGCCGCCGCGGACACCGATCCGCTGGCGGCGCTGGGAATGTTGCGCCTCACGCCGAGCGAAGGCGAGCACCAGGCGGGCGCGGAGGCCGCGGCGCAGGAGTTACTTGCGCAGAACGGCAGCGGCTTGACCGGCGCGACGATCGTCGAGGCGCTGGCGTTCCGCGGGATCAAACCCGCCGCGGGCGAGGCGGCAGCGCCGGTGACGGCCGAGTTGGAGAAGTTCCCCGCCACCTTCACGCGCATCCTCGACGCCCCCGGCGGCTTCTATTCACTGCGCGTCGAGCCAGTGAAGGTGTCGCATCAATTCGCAGAGCCGATCCTGCTCCGGGTCACCATTCAGAACACCAGCGAGTTGGACCTCACGCTCGGCGCCGACGGCATCATCCGTCCGGATCTGTGGGTTGATGCGCAGCTGCGTGGCGTGGCCACTCAGCCGTTCCCCGGTGTCGCGTTCGATCGGCTCGGCGGCCCCGTCGTGCTGCCGGCGAAGCAATCGGCCAGCCAGGTCATCCGAGCCAACCAGGGGGAGCTGTCGGCCTTTCTCGCGACGAACCCGACGGCGCTGTTTCAGCTCGCCTTTACGGTGATGACGAACCCGATCCGGGTGGGCGAGCATGTCGGGCCTGCTCCGGCCGGACAGCGCATCACGAGCGCGCGGCTCGTCGAACGCCGCGGCACGCCGTTCAACCCGCCGCTCATTCAGCAGCAGGCGCTGGCGGCGCTGAGCAACGGTCCGGCGACGGAGAAGATTCGCCAGCTCGAGCTCGTGACGACTTTCGCGCAACTCGCGGCCGTTCAGGAGAACCCGGACGAGCAGGCGAAAGCGGCGCTGGCGTCTCTTCGCGAGGTGGTCCGCCGGGGCGCTGCCGACGGCGATCCGCACGTCCGCGCCTACGCGATGTATTGCAGCGCGATCCTCGCACCCGATGCGGAGCGCCCGGCGGCGATCGAGGCGCTGGCGGCGGAGCCGCTATGGTCGGCGCGCCTGCTGGCGGTGCTGCTGGCGCACGCCCGTGGCGGTGCGGAGCAAACGGTGGCGCGGCTGGCGGAGTCCGATCCCGACGAATTGGTGCAAGCCTACGCGGCCGCCGTGAGCGCCATCCCGTCGGCGACGACGCAGCCCGCTGCGCAACCGGCAGCACCGGAGCGGACACCTGGCCAGTGATGTCAGAAGCCGTCAGGGGCCGGTGATCAGCTGAGGCAAATCTGCGATGCTCTCTTCCCTGTGACGAGGCGCACAACCCGCGCAGCGCCGCCGTTGATTGATCTTTGACCGCAACGCGTGTATCACACGCACTCGCGACGTGACCGGCCACGAACCGCCCCGCGCGGACCCTCGCGTCCGCTATTGTTCAATGCGACGCGCCGTCGCTGGGGTGTCCGCGTGAACCCGACCACCGACATCCCGTTCGGCCGCCGCAAGACCGACCCAGGCGCGCCCCGCAAGCCGCGGGAGCGCATGGGATTCTCCGAGGATTTCCGCAGGTTCTTCCTGCGCGGCCTTGCGGCCTTGCTGCCCACGCTGATCACGCTCTCGCTGCTCGTGTGGGTCTGGAACTTCCTGTGGGAAGCTCTCGGCCGGCACCTGATCTTCGGGATCAAATGGATCTGGCTGACGCTCGCGGACGAGGGGATCGTCCGGCCCGAGCCGGCGGGCTATATCGGCCGCTATTGGAGCGACGACCTGCTCCGCACGAAGCTCGTCGGCGTCATACTGGCAATCCTGCTCGTGTACGTGGTCGGCGTGTTCGTCGGCAACTTCATCGGGAGGCAGATGTGGCGGATCGCGGAGATCGCGGTCATGAAGATTCCCATCGTGCGCGCGATTTATCCGGCGGTGAAGCAGATCACAGACTTCGTGATCGCCGATCGCGGGACGCAGTTCGAGTCCAGCCGCGTGGTCGCGGTGCAGCCGCACGAGAAGGGAATCTGGTCCATCGGGCTGGTTACGGGCGGGGGTCTGCCGCCGCTTAGCGAGGCGACGGGCGAGGACATGGTGACGGTGTTTGTTCCGTCGTCGCCCACGGCGTTCAGTGGTTATGTGCTGGTCGTGCCGCGGCCGAGTGTGATCGAGCTGCCGCTGACGGTGGAAGAGGCGATGCGGCTGCTGGTCAGCGGGGGGGTGCTCGTGCCGAGCGGAGCGGGCAAGCCGAAGATCGTGCTGCCGGAGAACCTCTCGTCGGAGCAGCATCGCCCGGCGCGATCCGCGGCGGATGACAAGGTGCTGGGGTGATCAAGGTGCTGGGGTGATCGCCGTTCCGGAGGCGGTTGGTTCGCGGCTTTTCCAGTACAATGCCCGGCCGCGTGAGACACAGGTCCGGGCAGCCAATGCAGGAAATGGAGGAGTTCGCTGTGATTACAACCGTATCGTCCCGACACATGGACGTGACCGTGCCCCTCAAGACGTACGCCGAGCAGAAGACGGACAAGCTGCACAAGTACTACGACCGGATTCAGGAGATCGAGGTGATTCTGGACTCGGCCAAAGACGGGGTTCGGGTCGAAATGATCGTGAACGCCGAGCACAAGAACATGTTCATCGCGCACCATGACGACGGCGACGCCTACGCCTGCATCGACAGCTGCGTGGATAAGCTCGAGCGTCAATTGAGCGAGCACAAGAAGAAGATCCGCAACCGCAAACACCCTGGGGCGTGAGGAATGTCCATCGTCCGCTGTCCGTCCTCCGTTGCAGCAAACCAGGGTCAACGGGCAGCTGCGCAACTCTGAAAGGCATCGACAAGCTCTATGAAATTGAAGGATTTCATCGTCGCCGACGCGATCGTGGCGGACTTGGCGGCGGGGGACCGGGACGGGGCGCTGCGGGAGCTGGTGATGTCACTGGCCACCGCCGGGGCACTGCCGGCCGACGCCGTCGACGAGGTGGTGGCCTCCTTGATCAAGCGCGAGCAGAACGGCTCGACGGGGTTCGGCAAGGGAGTGGCCGTCCCCCACGTGAAGCACCCGAAGATCGCCAAGATGGCCGGCACCGTCGGGCGCAGCGAAAAGGGCATCGACTTCGCGGCGCTGGATAACCAGCCGGTGTACAGCATCGTGCTGCTGCTCAGCCCCGAAAACCAGCCGCAGCAGCATCTCAACGCGATGAACATCGTCTTCACCAATTTGCAAAAAGACATGTTCCGAAAGTTCCTGCGCGGGAGCGCGACAAAGCAGGCAATCAGTGACCTGCTGGACGAGGCCGATCAAGGCAAGTAACGGAAGTTCCTAGTTGCTGGTTGCTGGTTGCTGGTGAAGGCCGGGAATTTGCATTTTCCAGCAACCAGCCACTGACAACTGGCAACTATTGCATGCCCAAGGCCTCGCGTGAAATCGTCGTGTCTAACAAGCTCGGGCTGCACGCGCGGCCGGCGATGCAGTTTGTGGACGTGGCCAACGGGTTCGCCAGCGACGTGAAGGTCACGAAGTTCGGCGACGAGCCGGGCGAGGCGGACGGCAAGAGCGTCATGCAGATGATCATCCTCGCCGCCACCGAAGGCACGCGGATGCGCATCGAGGCCGACGGCGACGACGCCGAGGCCGCAGTCAAAAGCCTTGCGGAATTGTTTGAAAGCAAGTTCGGGGAAGAGGAATGAATAGAAGCCAGGAGCCAGAAGCCAGTAGCCGGAAGAACGGCGGATGGCACTCTGCTTCCCTTCTGGCTCCTGGCTTCTGGCTCCTGGCTTTTTAACTTCAATGGAGATCAAAAAGGGTATTGGTGTGTCCCCGGGTGTGGTGATCAGCACGGCCGTCGTGCTGGACGCCGAGGACGTGCTCGTGCCCAAGCGGCAGATCGATGCCGCCAGCGTCCCCAGTGAAGTCAAGCGCCTCGCCGAAGGCATCGCCCACGCCTCCCAGGAGCTCAAAGTGCTCCGCGACCAGGTCACCGCCAAGCACGGCAAAGAGATCGGCGGGATCTTCGACTTCCACCTCGGGCTGCTGAAGGACAAGTCGCTGCTCAAGCAGTTTGACACCGAGATCCGGAGCAACTACGCCACCGCCGAATACGCCGTGAGCACCGTCATGCGGCGGTACGCCAACATGTTCCAGACCATGACTGACAAGTATTTGTCGGACCGCGTCAAGGACATTCATGACGTAGAGAAACGCCTGCTCAATGCCCTGATCGGACAGAAGCGCGAGGATCTGGCGCACCTGACCACGGACGTCGTCGTCATCGCCCACGACCTGCTCCCCTCGCAGACGGCGGCCCTGGACAAGCTGCACGTGCGCGGGTTCGCCACCGATGCGGGCGGACGCACGAGTCACACAGCGATCGTCGCGCGCGCGATGGGCATCCCGGCCGTCGTCGGATTGGGCAACATCACCAGCGAAGTGAGCGGCGGCGACACCGTGATCATTGACGGCCACCGGGGCGTGGTGATCGTGAACCCCGATGCCGAGCAGCTCGCCGAGCACCGCGAGCTCGAGCGCAAGCAGGTCAAATTTGAGATCGAGCTGGCGACGATCGCCACCCTCCCGGCCGAGACGCAGGACGGGCATTCCGTCGGGTTGCAGGCGAACATCGAGTTCCCCGAGGACATCGACGACGCCCTGGCCCGCGGCGCGCAGGGCATCGGGCTCTACCGCACAGAATTCCTCTACCTCGCCTCAACCACAGAGCCCACCGAAGAGGACCATTTTGCGGCTTACACTGAGTCCCTGCGCCGCCTGGGGGGCCGGCCGCTCGTCATCCGCACACTGGACCTCGGCGCCGATAAGCAAACGCAGGCCCGCAGCCTCAACCCGGAGCGCAACCCATTCCTCGGCGACCGCAGCATCCGCATGTGCCTCCACGACATCCCCATGTTCAAGCGACAGCTTCGCGCCATCATGCGCGCCAGCGTGCTTGGTGATGTGCGAATCATGTTCCCTATGATCAGTACGTTGATGGAGCTTCGCCAGGCGAAGATGGTCCTCAACGATGTCGTTGAAGAACTGGAGGACGAGGGGATTCCGTTCCGCCGCGACATCCCGATCGGCATCATGATCGAGGTCCCCGCGGCGGCGCTGATGGCCAACCATTTTGCCCGCGAAGTCAATTTCTTCTCGATCGGGACCAACGACCTCATCCAGTACACGCTGGCGGTCGACCGCACGAACGAGAAGGTGGCGGGGCTGTTTTGCCCCGCCCACCCGTCCGTGCTAGCCTTGGTGCGGGACGTCATTCGGGCCGGGGCGCGAAATCAGATCAGCGTGTCGGTCTGTGGTGAAATGGCCGGCGACCCCCTGTACACTTTGTTGCTCCTGGGACTCGGGTTGAACACGTTCAGCATGAACGGCCCCGACATCCCGGAGGTGAAGAAAGTCATCCGCTCAACGACCATGGAAAACGCGCGGCAGGTCGCCCGCAAGGTCATGAGCTTCGACAGCGAACGGCAGGTGATGCACTTCCTGCGCGAAGAGACGCGGAAGTACATCCCAGAGGCATTTTAAGGAGATTCGGGTTGCAGGCGAGCCAGGAAGGCACGTAGGCACGTAGGCACGTAGGCACGTAGGGAAATCCCACTTCGTGCCTTCGTGCCTTCGTGCCTTCGTGCCTCCTCTCGGCGTGCCTCCCCTGTACATCATGGCAAAGGAAATGCTGATCAACGTCAGCGAGGGCGAGGAGTGCCGCATCGCCCTGCTCGACAACGGCAAGCTCGAAGAGCTTTACATGGAGCGAACCAGCTCCACCTCACACGTCGGTAACATTTACAAGGGGCGCGTCACCAACGTCGAGCCGAGCATCCAGGCGGCCTTCGTCGACTTCGGCCTCGGGCGCAATGGGTTCCTGCACATCAGCGATCTGATGCCCACCTACTTCGGCCGCAAGGGCGAGGACATCCACGAGACGGTCGGGCGAAAGATGGCCCGCCGCGATCGCCCGCCCATCCAGCGCTGTTTGCGCCGGGGCGACGAGATCATCGTCCAGATCATCAAAGAGGGCATCGGCACGAAAGGGCCGACGCTGTCCACCTATCTTTCGATCCCCGGGCGCATTCTCGTGATGATGCCGGGCATGGGCAAAATGGGCGTGAGCCGCAAGATCGAAGACGAGGAAGAGCGCCGCAAGCTCCGCCAGATCCTCGACGGCCTGAAGCCGCCGAAGGACGTCGGCTTCATCATCCGCACGGCTGGCATCGGCAAGAGCAAGACTGAGATCCAGCGCGACCTCACATACCTCTCGCGCCTGTGGTCGACCATCGAGAAGAAGCGCAAGGAGCCCGCGCCCGTCGAGCTATACACTGAAGGCGACCTCGTCATGCGCACGGTGCGCGACGTGTTCTCCAACGATGTCGAGCGGATCATTGTGGACAACAAGGAGGTTGCCAAGCGCGTCAAGGAAGTGATCAAGATCACCAACCCGCGCACGAAGAACCGCGTCGACCTCTACGAAGAGCCGGTCCCGCTGTTCCACAAGTACGGCATCGAACGCGAAATTGAGCTGATGTACAGCCGTCACGTGCCGCTCCCCAGCGGTGGATCCCTTGTCATCGACTCAACCGAAGCGATTGTCGCCATCGACGTGAACAGCGGCAAGTTCCGCGACCACGCCGACGCCGAAACGACCGCCTTCAAGACGGACATGGAAGCGGCCGAGGAGATTCCGCGCCAGCTGAAGCTGCGCGACCTGGGCGGCGTGATCATCTGCGACTTCATCGACCTGCGCTATGAGCGCCACCGCCGCGAGCTCGAGCAGCGGCTGCATGACAACTTCAAGAAGGACCGCGCCAAGACCAAGGTCCTGCGCATGAGCCAGTTCGGCATCATCGAGCTGACGCGGCAGCGCATGCGGCCGAGCCTGAAGCGGTCCATCTACTTTGACTGCCCGCACTGCAAAGGCGCGGGCCTGGTGAAAACGCCGGAATCGATGAGCCTCGACGTGATGCGCCGACTGGCCATCTCCGTGCACGATCTGCGGGTCGCGCGCGTCGAGCTGTCGGTGAACCCTGACGTCGCGTTCTATCTCCAGAACAAGAAGCGCAGGCAGATCGCCGTGATGGAGGGCGACGCCGCCAAGCGCATCCTGATCCGAACGGACGCGACGCTCGGACTGGACGAAATGAAGCTCGAGCTGTTCGACAGCCGCGACGGCGCGGTCATCATCGAGGAGCTCGGGATGGTGCTCTCGCCCCCGCCGCACGTGACTCAGCTCGGGCGTCGCCCGGTCGGGCGCGGGGGGCGGTTTGATGACAGGCGTCAGCGCGGCGCCGGCCGCGACCAGACCCGCGGCGGCGGCGGACGCGCCGGGCAAGCGCCCCGTGGGGGCGATTCCGAAGAAGGATTTGAGCTGGACGAGGCCGAGGACGCGCTGGAAGCCCGCGAAGAGCGCATCGAGCGCGGCGTTGCGGCCGCTGCCCAGATGGGTCTGGCACCCACCATCGTGGAAGAGACCGGCGCTGAAGCCGGACCAGAGACGCAGGCGGACCTCGTAGCCGAGCTGGCTGCGGACGCATCGGAAAGCGAAGTCGAGGGTGAAATCCTGCTGGAGGCCGGACCGGAAGCCGAAGCCGACTTCGCGCCGCAAGCCGAGCCCCGTCGGGGATCGCGTCGCGGATCACGCGGATCGCGGGGGTCGCGCCGCCCGCCGCCGCCGCCCAGCCCGGAGGCGGCGGAGGACGTCGAGGTCCAGGAAATTGAGGAGCGGGACGACCACGACGAAGAGGGCGCTGTGGATATTGACGAAGGTCCCGATCACACGATCGGCGAGCGCCCCGAAGGCGAGTTCGACCGGTCCGGTCGAGAGCGAAATCGCGAGGGCGGCGCAGTTGGGGGCGGCGCAGCAGGGGGTGGCGGGGGTGGACGACGCCGACGCCGCGGGCGTCGCGGTCGGGGGGGCCGGGGGCGCGGCGAGGGCAATGGAGAGGCGCAACCACAGGGTCAGCAGCAGATGCCCCGCTCAGATAACCGCCAGCAGCAGGGCGGGGGCAGCGGCGCCGCAGGCGGTGGGAGCGGGGCTGGCGGCGGTCATCGCGATCAGCGCAGCCAGCAGCATCGTCCGCAGCAGCAGCCGCAGGTCCAGCGAGAGCAGCGCCCCGGCTCCGTCGAGATCGGCGAGCATGATGTTGACGAGGGGTCCGGCCCCGGCAACACGATCGGTCCGGCGGAGACTGTGGGCAATGACCAGGAGCCCGCTCGGCGTCGTCGCCGGCGCGGTGGGCGACGCCGGCGCGGACGCGGCGAAGGCGCCGGCGCGACTGGCAGCGTCAACAAGGGCACAAGCTCCAAGCCCGCCGCCAACAGGCCGCTCGATCCCAAGGACAAGCTCGCCGCCATCGCCGAAGAGCAGCGCCGCTTCGCCCTCGCCCAGCGCGACGAGGATGACGAGCAGCATGACCACGACATCCCCGTCAAGGACAAGCGCTCCTCGACGAGCGCCGACAACACCGTTTCGCGGCCAAAGTCCCCGCCGCCTCCGCTGCCCGTGGTCAAGACCGGGTCCACCGATCGCCACCAGATCGACGACGAGCCGGTGGCGCCGCAGCCGGTATCGCGCCCGCGCTCCTATCGCGACTTGGACGAGATTCCCGACGACTTCGACTGATTCCCCGGGGAGTTGGAAGGTGTTGGTATTCGAGCAGGATCATTGGGATGCGGCGCGGGGGTACATCGAACGACACAACCGGCGCAATGGGCTCGCGGCGCGGCCGTATGAGTGGATCAAGAAGTATTGAGTGAAGAAGGCGCGGGCACTGTCCGCGGCTTTACAGGATCAGGCGAGCGAGTTGAGGATGTCGCAGCCCTGCTTCAGCTTTTCGTCGGTCGTCGCGTAGCTGATGCGGAAGTGCGTGTCGCGATCGGAGAAGACGTTGCCGGGGATGATCAGCACGTTTTGCTCGATCGCCTTCGACACGAAGTCGGCTGCGCTGATCCCGCCGGGGGACTGTGGGAAGATGTAAAACGCGCCGGCGGGTCTCACCAATGCGAATTTTTTCGACAGCGTCTCGAACACGACATCGCGCTTGCGGCGGTAGGCGTTCACGGCCTCGTCCATCGACACGTCCAGTGCCTTGAGCGCCGCGTGCTGCAGCGGGCTGGGGGCGCACACGTACGTGTACTGCTGGAGCTTGGTCATCTGCGAGATGATCGCCTCTGGCCCCGCCGCGTATCCGAGCCGCCAGCCGGTCATCGCATGGCTCTTGCTGAAGCCGCGGAGGATGATCGTCTTCTCGTATGACCTGGCGGCGCTGGGGAGCCGTCCAGTGGCATGGGCGTCGCGCTCCGCGGGGGAGACGCGCGTGCCACTTTCATCGTACAGAAACGGTTCGTAGATCTCATCGGAGAGGATCAGCAGATCGTGGCGTCGCGCGACGTCGACGGCCGAGCGGACTTCCTCCTCGCTCATTACCACGCCTGTCGGGTTGCTCGGGCTGTTGAGGATCAGCAGCTTTGTGCGCGACGTGATCGCCTTTTCGACCCGCTCGGGATGGAAGCGAAAATCCGGATATGAATCCACGGCGGCAGGTTTGCCGCCGGCCAGGGTGAGCAGGTGCTTGTACATCACGAAGTACGGGTCGAGGAAGATCGCCTCGTCGCCCGGGTCGATGGTCGCGAGGATCGCGAGAAAGAGGCCACCCGAGACGCCGGACGTGATCAGCACCTCGCCGACATCGCGCCCCATCTCGCGCGACAAATCCGCCCGCAGGCGCTCGCGCAGCGGCGCGATCCCCTGCGTCTGCGTGTACCGGTTGTTCCCGGCGCGGATGGACTCGATGGCGGCGTTCTTCGCGACCTCCGGCACGTCAAAATCGGGAAGCCCGATCGAGAGGTTGATCGGATCTTTCATTTTTGCCGCAAGGTCAAAGACCTTGCGGATGCCGGAGGCGTCGACGGCGTGCGCGCGCTCGGAGACATAGTCGGAGGGGGATCGGAGGGTCATAGAAGTCAGGAGCCAGGAGCCAGCAGCCAGAAGGAAGAAAGCGGGACGTTCCACCTTCTGGCTTCTGGCTTCTGGCTCCTGGCCTCTCTCCTGATTACTTCTTCTTCGCCGCCGGCGGGGCCTTGCCCGGAGCGGGGGCGGTGGCTTTACCGCCCGCGCTCAGAGCGGCGGCGCCCTTGGCGCCCGCGGCAGCGGCGGGTGCGGCCTTGCCCGCGGCGGCCGGGGCGGCGCCGGCGGTCGCTGTCGCGGCGCCCTCGGCAGCTTCTTCCTTCACCGACTTTGCCACCGCCATCTTCCGGTGCGCAACCTTCGGCAGGCCGAACGCGCTGTTCTTCTCCGCCGTCCACTTCTCCTGCTCTTTCAGCTTCTCCAGACGCTCGGCGCGGGTGAGCACGTTGCGGTGACGAACCAGGCTGTTGGCACTCTTGAGGCTGCGATCTAAGGACATGACATTCCTCTACTTGCGATTCTCGGCGTTGCGCGGGATCGAATACAAAACCCCGGCGGGAACCGGGGGCGGGAATCATAGCCGATTGCACGAGGTGGTACAACAATTCGTCCGCTGCGGCTGTTTGGCGTTGCGCGCCACCAGGGGTAGCGGCCGGGTGCGCCAACGAAGCACTGAGGTCGCAACTACACAGATGCGCTACTCGTTGGCAGCGCCCGCCGGCTGGGTTGTGGGCGGGGCGGTGAGGTCGAGCTCAAAAGCCACGACCGCTGGCGCGCTGACGCCGACGCCGCCGTCGGTGTTGTCGACGACAGCGAGGATGGCGAAGCGCCCGCGCGCGAGCGGCGGTCCGATGCAGAGCCCTTCAAGGTTTTCGCCGTTGTCGTCGCAGACGAATCCGTCGAACAGCAAGGTCTTGGACACTTTGATCGGGGACTCACCTACGAGGCCGGCATTGAACGGCTGGCGACTGATGTCGGTCGCGTCGGCGGGATCGACGAGATAGATCCGACTGCGGATCGATTTCTTCCCCGACAGCCCCTGCGCCGCCGAACGTTCCAGCGACAGAAGCCGCCCATCAGGGAGGGCGGCGAGGTCGCACAGACCGATCTGCCCGGCTGCGCCATGCACGCCTCCGGATTCATACTCGAATTGCGCCGCGGGCTCGAAGGTGTCGCCGGCGCGGTCGTAGCGCAAGAGCCGCACGCGCGTCGCTGCGAGAAATGGGGTGATCGGCTGCTGCGGGTTGCCGTCAGTCTTCAATGCGCGCTCGTTCGCGGTCCACAGCGTCTGACCGTCATGGCTGTATGTCAGTGACTCCAGCCCCTGGTTGCGCACAATCTGCTGAAAGAGGCGCGGCAACTCGAGCGAATGCTTCGCACGCCCATCCTTCAGTGACACTTCGACAACTCCCGGCGACTCCGTGCTCACCATCACCGCGTCTGGACGGGCTGAGGTAAACGCAATCCCCTCGAAGTCCGTGCCTCTGCGCATCTGGACCGTGCGGTCGATTGTGACCGATTCGATCGAAGCATCGTCGCGCGTCGGGATTCGGAGCCGGATCAGCTTCGCCTCCCACTCCAGCACCCCCCAGTAGGTGCCGTCGCCGGCATAGGTGATGCCGCTGAGGCCTGGCGCCTCATCTTCTGGCAGCCGCTCGTGGCCGCGGTAGATGAGCCGCTGCGCGTGGACGACGTGGGAGAACAGCGCGATGGCCAGGATGAAGGGGATCAATCGCATGCGCAGGCGAGTATAGTACCACCCCGCATGGCGAAGCGATTCGAAGCGATCGTGATTGGCCTGGGCGCGATGGGATCGGCGGCAAGCTTTCACCTCGCGCGGCGCGGCGCGGCGGTGCTGGGGATCGAACGGTTTAACATCCCGCACGATCGAGGGAGCTCGCACGGCTTCTCGCGGATGATCCGCATGGCCTACTACGAGCATCCGGACTACGTCCCGCTGCTCCGCCGGGCGTGGAAGCTTTGGGAGGACCTGGAAACGGAGACGGGGCAGAAGATCCTGCACGCGACGGGCGGCGTGTATATCGGTCCGCCGGGGAGCGCATTCGTCGAGCGCTCGCGCGCCGCGGCCGAGCGGCACGGGCTGCCACACGCCATGCTCGACGCGACGCAGCTGGCGGCGAAGTGCCCGCAGTTCTTCGTGCCATCGGACTACGTCGCGCTGCACGAGACATACGCGGGGTTGATCCTGCCCGAGCGGGCGATCTGCGCGCATATCGATCTGGCGATGAAGTTCGGCGCGGAAATACATGGGAACGAACAGGTCCTCGACTGGAGCGACGATGCCGGCGGCGCGACTGTCCGGACCGATCGCGATACCTATCACGCCGACCAGCTCATCGTCTGCGGCGGCCCGTGGAGCGACCGGCTCGTGCGCGATCTGGGCGTGGAGCTGATCGTCACCCGACAGGTACTCGGCTGGGTCCAGCCGAAGCGGCCGCGGATGTTCGACCTGGGGTCGATTCCCGTGTGGGCCATTGACCACCTCGACGGCACGATCCACTACGGCTTTCCCATGCTGCCGGACAATCCCGGCGTAAAGATCGCCCATCACTGGCGCGGGCCGCGCGTCGATCCGGAAACGGTGAACCGCGACCCCCAGCCCGGCGACGAGGCCGACTTTCGCAGCGTGCTCTGGCGCTTCCTCCCTGAGGCGGATGGTCCGCTGCTGTCGATCCGCGCGTGTCTGTACACGAACAGTCCCGATGGGCATTTCATTATCGACCGGTTACCGAAGCATCACCGCGTCACTGTCGCCTGCGGTTTCAGCGGGCATGGGTTCAAGTTCGCGACGGTGGTGGGGGAGGGGCTGGCTGACCTGGCGATGCACGGAAAGAGCGAACAGCCGATCGGGTTTCTCGGCTTTCAGAGATTCAACTGAACGCCAACTTGGCGAAGCTCGATGACGCGCAGGATCATGGTGGCACCGCCCGGTCCCGAGATGGTACACCATCAGCCCATGTTTCACGTGCGACGGGCATCGGCCTTTGAAGTGATCGACCTGCGACATGCGGTCCTGCGCTGCGGACTGGCGCGGGCGACAGCGATCTTCCCCGGCGATGACGCGCCCGATGCGGTGCACGTCGTGGCGGTGGAAGAGGTCGGCAGCGACATCCTCGGCTGCGCCACCATCATCCCCAGCGCATGGGAGGGGCAAAAGGCATGGCAGCTGCGCGGGATGGCGGTCGCGCCGCGCGTGCAGCGCAGCGGCATCGGCGGGCAGATGCTGAGCGAGCTGCGGCGGATCGCGCAGGACACCGCGGATGACGTGCGCCTCATGTGGTGCAACGCGCGATCCCCGGCGGTGGCGTTTTATGAGCGGCACGGGTGGACCATCGCGTCGGAGGAGTTCGTGATCCCGACAGCCGGCCCGCACTTCAAGATGATCCTCAAGCTCCCGCCGCCCGACGTCCGATAACGATTTTGATGCCCTTCGATCCGCTGATCGCAAATCCCGGCCGGTTGCGAATCCTCACCGCACTGGCAACCGAGCCGCGCCAGGAGTTCGTCCGATTGCGCGAGCGCACGCGATTGACCGACGGCAATCTCGCCACGCACGCCAGGCGGCTCTGCGGCGCGGGGTTCATCATGATCGAGAAGTCGATTCGTTCCGGGAAGCCCGTCACCAGCTTCGAGATGACTCTCGCCGGCCGCCAAGCCCTTGAGGCGCACGCCCATCACCTGCTCGCCGCGCTTCGACCACCCCAGCCCCCGCCGGCGGTTCATGATGAAGCACTCGCTGCAATGATTGAAGCGGACGATGATTGGGTCGATTAACGCGCTGCTACGACTGACCTGCCCATCGAGAAAAGCGCCACGAGTCGTGCGCGAATCGTGTTCACGATGGTGCATCGATCCCACAGCCCACCCCTTAAAGCCCAACGTTTCCTGCCCCATGCGCTGTAAGTCCCTTTGCGCGCTTTGAGCGACGATCGCGCAAAAGCACTTGTGGAAAAACGAATTTCCTGAAGATTTTTTCGCGCGATTTCTCCGGCCATTTCACGTCTTCTCCCGCTCGATCATGCGCAATCGTGCACACGATCGCGCACGGCCACCCCGTGGGTTGTCTGCCAACAACCGGAGCGTGCGATGGAACGGAAAACGACGACGACTGCAACCAACAACGAGCCGACTGCAACCAACAACGAGCCGAGCCTCGAAGAACTCGCCCGACGCACTGAGCAACTATTGACCACCGCCCGCCAGCGCTACCAGCGGCTTTGGGCGTACTACCGCAACCCGATGCGGGTCATCGGCGCGCGGGACGGCGGGACATCGGACCGCCCGTACCGCCAGGCACAGGAGTGGGGGCTTCCGCCACGCATCACCGGGCATCGCAGCGGATGCGACGTGCTCGCCTCGCTCCCGATCGACCAGATCACGCGCAAGGAAGTCGTCATCGAGAACGACATCGCGTGGCGCGTCGAAACGATGATCGACTACCTCTTCGGCAAGCCCCTCGTCATCGACAGCGCCGCGCCCGATCCCGCGCGTCGCCGGCAGATCTCTGAGCTGCTTCGGTTGATCCTCGCGCACAACGGGGGAATCCTGTTCCTCCAGCAGCTGGCGCTGCTCGGAAGCGTGTACGGATTCGTTGACGTGCTCGTGAAGCTCGTCCCCGGCAATGCGCCCCGGCCGATGGACAGCGCCTGCAGTCCGCGCGACTTCGGCGAGCCGCCTGCGTGTGACGATGCCCCGGACGAACAGCAGGAGGACGATCGTTCCACGCCGGCTCCGCACCTCCCGGAGCCCCACGATGCGGCGTCCGCGCCGCGCGGGATGGAGGAGATCAACGCTTCTCTTCCCGCCGACGATTCTTCACGAACCTCGGCCGCGGACAGCTCTCCGCACGCCGCGCAGCTCGCGCGGCTGGCTGGAACGGTTCGGCTCGAGGTCGTCGAGCCGGCGCGGGCGCTGCCCTTTCTCTCGCCCGCCGATTACCGCATCGTCAACGCTTACGCCCACTGCCTCGAAACCTCCAGTGATGAAAGCGCTGCGGCGCCGGCGCGGCCGAAACGGACGTGGACTGACCACTTCCGCCGCGCCATGGCGCACCTCGCGAGCGTGCGCAGCGCAACCGGCGCGTCGCCCGACACCTCGATCACCATCGATCTTCTCACCGCAGCCACCTGGCGGCGCTACGAGAACGGAAAGGTAGTCGCTGAGGGGGAGAATTCGCTCGGCGAGATCCCGCTCGTGCACATTCAGAACACCGCCGTCCCGTTCGAGTACAGCGGCGCGTCCGACGTCGAGCCGCTCATGCCGCTCCAGGACGAGCTGAACACCCGGCTCTCCGACCGCGCGCACCGGATCACGATGCAGAGCTTCCGCATGTACCTCGGCAAGGGGATTGAAGGATTTGACCAGCTGCCGGTCTCGCCGGGGCGGATGTGGATGACGGACAACGACCAGGCCGACATCGTCGAGTTCGGCGGTGACGCCAGCAGCCCATCGGAGGACGCGCACCTCTCGGACATCCGCGAGGCGCTGGACAAGACGAGCGGCGTAAGCCCGATCGCCGCCGGCGCGATCAAGGGACGCATTGGGCGACTGACCAGCGCCGCAGCGCTGCGCGTCACCATGCAGGCGCTGCTGGCGAAAACGGACAAGAAGCGAACGACCTACGGCGCCGCCATCGCGCGGATGTGCGAGCTGTCGCTCGCGTGGCTGGACGCCGCCGGCGTGTTCCATACGACACCAGACGAGCGCCGCGTCGAGATCAACTGGCCCAGTCCGCTCCCGGAGAACGAGCTCGAGAAGCTCCAGGAAGCCGAGGCGAAAGTGCGCCTGGGCGTTCCGAGCGAGATCGTGCGGCGCGAGCTGGGGTACTGACGAATCACGAAGTCCCTTCCGCCCCCACCATCACCGTCGGAACCGAAGAAAGGAGGAACAACATGTCCGACCAACCCGACGCGCAAGTCGATGTGCAGTCCCCGCCCCCGGCGCCGATGCCGGCGCGGGACGAGACCGCCGACGATCCGCGCATGCACCTGCACCGTCTGGCGGCGGAGCTCATCCGCACGCACAACCGGAGGCTGGTTGTCGAGTACCTGCGCCTTCGACGTGCGCTGCGATGACCGCACCGTCCTTGTCGGGGCGAACCTTCCGTTCGTCCCTGGTTTGAATGACGCACTCGGGCGAACACAGGCTTCGCCCCTACGGAGAAACACCCATGCCCTTCACTGGAAAAGCAACTTACACCGCCGGCGCGTCCCTCCCCGAAATTGCGGAGGACGTCAGTGACCTGATCGGGATCAATTCCCCGCACGAGACGCCACTGCTCGATGCGCTGGGCGATCCTCCGCGCAGTGCGCGCTCCACCGTCCATGAGTGGCTCGAGGACGCGCTGCTGCCGAACACCGATCGCGTCAACGACGCGACCTACACGAACGCAATCACCGACACGACGTTCGTCGTCGAGAACGGCAACCGCTTCCGCGCAGGGGATCAGATCCGACTGCGCACGCGCAGCGAGGTGATGCTGGTCACCGCCGTCGACACGGGTACCAACACGCTGACGGTGACGCGCGGATACGGCGGCACGACAGCGCAGGCGCTGGCTGATGATCTGGTCGTGGACATCCTCGGCAACGCAGCGCTGGAGGGCGACGACGCCTCGGCGGCACGCTTCACCGCCCGCTCCCGCCGGACCAACTACACCCAGATCTTCTCCGCCACCGTTGAAGTCAGCGGATCGGAGCTGGCCGTCAAACAGCTGGGCGTTGCCGACGAGCTGGACTATCACTCTCGTCGGAGCCTAAATCCAACTCGCGCACGTCGGTCCTTCGTCCACGTCCGGCTGATCCTGTTCCTGCCGGTGCTTCCCCTGCTTCTGCTTCTGGTCCGGCTTCTGGCGGGGTCGGGCTGAACTGCGCGCGGAGCACGCCGCTCGTTAACGAGTAGCGCGGGTTCGCCGCTCCGGGGTTCCGGACCGCCCAGTGCAGGTGGACCTCGACGCTCAGCCGCCGGAGCAGGTCGCGGAGCGCGTCGGCGCTCAGGTCGATGGGCGGCTGGATCGTCTCGACGGTAGAGCCGGCGAAGTCCTTAACGTCGAACACCGGCCCGCTCGCCGGAGCGCTCTCCGGGTCGAGCAGGCGACGGCGAAACGTCTCCCACCGTAGCGCGCCGGCGTAGTGCGTGGTTCGTTTGCCGGGGAGCCGGACGATCCGGCTGCGGACGGCGTCCCACGCCTCGACCCACTCGCGGCGGCGGTCGTCGTTAACGTCGGACGCGGCGAGCTTCAGCGCGTTCGCCGTCCGCTCGTGCTCCCGGCGCAACTCGCCGAGCGCCTTCTGGGCGTCTTGGAAGTTCTCGGGATCGACGAGCAGGATGTTCTTCGCCGCCCGCTGGACCTGCGCGGCTAGCGCCCGCTCCTGATCGCGGAGCCGGTCAATCTTGGCCGTGTCCCGCTTCTCGGGCTGTGCGGCGAGCGTCCGGAGTACCTCGAAGTCGATAGCGTCCACGAGTTCGGCGGTGATGTGCGGCAGAACCTCTTCCTCGCAGACCCGCCACTGACGGCAGCCGAGATGCGGGCGTTTCGTCGCACTGTCACACACGTAGTAGCAGTAGGCGTGCCCGCCGCTCGTGTAAGTTCGGCGGGCGAGCGTGTAGCCGCAGTGGCCGCACTTCAGGATGCTCGACAGCGGACCCGACGCCGTCTTGGGCCTCCACTCGCCGCCCTCGCGCTCCTTGACCTTCCGCTGCACCAGCTTCCACGTCGAGCGGTCCACGAGCGCCGGCGCGGCGTTCGCCTTGATCGTCTCGCCGATCCGACCGTGCACCTCTTTCGTCCGACCGCCGTTGCCGACGTGCAAATCGCCGACGTAGGTGCGTTCGGTCAGCACCGTCTTGATCTGCGCGAGTGACCACGTCGGCGTGCCGGACGGCGACGGGATGCCGCGCGAGCGAAGTTCGGTGACGGTCCCCATGAAGGTCATGTCCCGCTTCGACCACTCGCCGAACAGCCAGCGCACGACGGCCGCCTCCTGCTCGTTCGGCTGCGGCTTAACGTGCCAGTTGCGCGGCTTGGAGAACACCTGCCGCCGGGGTACGACTTGGACCAGCTTCTCGCCGTCGAAGTACGCCCTGTCGTAGCCGAACGGAACCGGCCGCGCCATGAACCCCAAGTCGAGCACTGCACGCCTGCCCCTGATCGCGTTGCGCGAGATGTCGAGCGAGTATTGGTTGTCCGCCTCCGAGCGGAGAGCATCCATCAACCTCCCCATGCTCGTGGACCAGTCGATCCGCTCGCCCTTGGCCGTCTCCAGCCAGCAGCCCGCCCGCCGGAGCCGGAGCTTATGCGGCGCGCCGGCCTGCGAGTCGAGCCGGCCGAAGCGGCTCGTGTCCCAGCAGAGGATCGCGTCCCACTTCCGCCCCTTCTGCTCTGCGTCGTCGAGCAGCCGGGCGAACTCCGTCCGCTTACCGACCTCCTTAGAGCCGCTCTTGCCGTCGTCGACATACTCGCCGACGATCTTCCAGCCGCGACTCTGCGCGTACGCGCGGCACTCGGCCCGCTGCTGGGCGATGGACAACCGCTGCTCGCGGTCCGACTGCCGGAGGTAGAGCACCACGCGGAGCCCGGGGCCACTCCTGCCGGTCTCGCCGACGACGTCTGAAACGTTAGCGACCATCGCCTACCTTCCCTTTCGCTGAAGTGCCTTGAGCTTCACCGTCACCGTCATGTCGAGAGCGGCGAGAATGTCCGCGAGGTGCCCGCTGTTGATCGTCTCCGACTTCCCGCCGAGCCACTCGTAAAGCGTCGTCGGGGGCACCGTCTCTTTGATCTCCCGCGCCAGCCTGTAGTACGACCAGCCGCGCCGCTTCAACTCCTTCTGAACGATCTCGCGTAGGTCCATACGGCTAACCGTACTAGAACGGCGAGCCGTAGTACAGCAGCGCGGCGTCGAAATCGGCCGGCGCGGGCACACTCCGGAAAAGCCGAAAGTAGCTCGTTTGCTAAATCGAAAAGCCGAGGCGAGCAGGGTTCGTATCTTTCGGGCGGGCTCGGCCGGAGAAATCTCACGCCGCGTTAAAGTCGTCCCGGCGACGTCGCCGATCCGTCTAACGTCGCTGGTCGTGAGAATCGACCGGCTACCCCCGAGTGACGTTGGGGCTCGACTGAAACGGTGGTCAAGGGCTCGTCTCTCTCGACAATCCACCCGTGCCCTTTGGGCACCGTTTCAACCGACCCGGCGCGTCACCGCCGGGTCTTTTTTTAATCACTGACGGTGCGGCCTCCCGCCGCGGCTCCGACCGCGGGGACACTCATCGAATGGCCAAGCCCTCCAAACGAGCACCGCTCGCGCCTCGCGCGACGGCGTGGAGGCGACATGGCGATTCGAGATCAACTCTTCCAGAAAGGCACCTACGCGAGCGCCCCTAAGGCTCTGCTCGCGCTGCCTACTAAGACGCTCTCCGCGGGGGCGAAGCTCGTCTGGATGGCCATCGTCGAGCGGTTCGGCGACAACGAGGATTCGTTCCCGGGCGCGGGCAAGATCGCTAAGGACACCGGTCTCTCGCGCCGCGGCGTCCAAGAAGCGGTCGAACAGCTTGCCCGCCTGAAGCTGCTGACGGTCGTTCCGCCCGACGACGAGCATAGTTCCAACCGCTACCGGCTAACGGAGTTCGCTAGCGCACTAAGTTCGCTAGCGCACTCGGTGCACCACCCTAGCGCACGGAGTTCGCCACCCACTAGCGAACCTAGTGCGCCGGGGGTAGCGCACTCAGTGCGCCCTAACTACCGAATTAACAACCCAACTAAAACTACCCAAGAGAACTACCCCAGTGAGGGGGCCTGCGGCCCCGGCGACCCTTCGGGCCGCTCTACCGCTCCCGACGTGAGCACTCAGGCGGATGGAGGGTCTAGCCGATCCACTCCCGCCAGCAGCAGCAGCAAGAAGAGGCGGGCGGCTGACCAGAAGCTAGGCCGCCCGTGCGCCGACGAGGTCCGGAGCGCAATCCTCTCCGACCGTACCGGCACCGCCACGGCCGTCTACTGGCTCTTCGGCTCCGGCGCTGTCGGGCGGATGCCGGAGCAGTGCGCGGGGCTAACGCCGTCTGGAACGAACTGGGCTCGCGCCAGCGGCGACTGGAACCGTCCAGACCCCGACTGCAAGCCTAATGCTCTCGCCGCCTTTGCGTGGTGGAAGATCACCTGCCTTCGAGCGGCCGAGGGCCAGCCACTCGCCATGCCCGCCTTCGAGAAGCTCGTCGGCGTCGTTAAGAACCTCGCCGCTGCGATGGGTCCCGAGCAGACCGCGGCGCACATCGTCCGCGTCGCCGGCCGGTGGGCCGAGATCAAGGCGGCGCTCGCGTGGATGACGATGCCGCCGGCGCTCGACGAGACGTTCTTTGCCCACCCGAAGATCGTCGAGCACAGCAACCGGCTCGCCGCCGGCCAGAGCATCACCCCCAACCAGACCAGCACCTACACCGGCGATATGTACCCGAGCGTCGCCGCGGCTACCGCGTCGCTCGCGGAGCAGTTGAAGACTCGGCCGAACAGGGACTTTTAGGAGTAACCGATGCGAAATCAGAAGACGATCAAGGACCTTCAGGCAATTCTCTCCGCGGCCGTTGCGGGCTGGGAGAGGCGATACGGACCGGAGCCGAGCCGCTGCAAGCAGTGCGGCGGGACCAAATACGACAGCTTCAAGGACCACCTACTCGGCCAGCCGCTCTACTACAGGCCCGAGACGTTCCGGCCGGAACTGCAATACTGCGCCGGCTGCTTCGCTGATCTCCCTGCGAAGGCGCAGGAGCTAGGGGAGCACCTCAGCCGCCAGCGGCTCCGCGACGAGCGCGCCGATCATCTGCGGCGCTACCGGCAACACCTGCGCGGCTACGGGATGCGGATCGGCTGGAGGTTCAACGCCTGCCGGTTCCGTAACTACGTGCCGCAGAACACGACGCAGGCAACCGCGCTGGAGAAGGTGGCGAAGTGGGCCGGCGACGCCGCCGTGCGGGTGCGGTGTCCGTTCGTCGTGCTCTACGGCGGACCGGGGCTCGGCAAGACGCACCTACTGACAGCGGCGTGGCAGCGGATCGCTCGGCGGGTGCGGCGGGAGTTCGTCGCTCCGATCTTCGTTAACGAAGGCCGCTTCGTCGCCGACTGGCACAACGCCCACGCGAGCTACGACCGGCGCGGCGGCGATGTCGAGCAGTCGCCCGACGATCTGATCCGCGACCTCCAGACGGCGAACGTCGTAATCTGGGACGATCTCGGCAAGGCGAAGTCAACGGACGCCTGGGACCGGGCTCTCTACGCCGTCGTCGACCACCGCTACGCGAACGGACTGCCGACGATCTTCTCGACAAACTTCGGCCCCGGCGAGTTGCTGAAGCGCGTCCAGCCGTGGACGGCAGACCGCGTGCTCGACGGCGCGAGGTTCTCCGTCGAGGGCGCGAGCATGCGCGGGGCCGCCTAGCGCCGTTTGACCGCTTGTCGCTTTTGTCGGATTTCAAGATCGAGTGGAGATCGACCGACCAGAGAGGAGTCACAGGCCGGAAGGAGAGATCGTCTTTGGAGACCCGGCCACATGAACACGAGCATCAACCGTCAACTAACCGCCCTTGATCCGCTGATCGTCCGCCTCGTCCGCCGCCGCGTCCGCGGCCGGCTGGAGCAACACCGCGACGACGTCGAGCAGGCTTGCCGCGTGAAGCTCTGGCGAGCCCTGCCGAAGTACGAAGCCCGCGACGGGGCAAGCGCCGAGACGTTCGCTACGACCGTCGTTACCAACGCGATCAGCGACGAACTCGAAAAGCTTCAAGCGCGTCCGACTGACGCCGCTCTCCCCGATGATCTCGCCGCCGACGACGACGCAGGCGGGGCCGACGAGCTACTCACTGCCGCCATCGAGAATCCCGACGAGCATCTGACGCCGGCAGAGGCGCACCTACTCCGTCTCGTCGAGCAATACCCTGACCGTAGCGAACTCGCCGCCCACCTGAACATCCCCGTCGCCCGCGTCTGGGAGCGCGTCTGTCGCCTCAAAAAATCATTGCTCCGCAAGGTCGCCTAACCGCCGCCGTCTAACACAGCAGAGGCGGTGGCTCGTCTCTGGCGTAGGTTGCTCGTGTGTCGGAGCCGGCCGGCTTTCTCCACCGGCCGGCTCCATTTTGTTTTCTCCCGATGCCGATCCGACCACCGATCTTCCGCTCCCGCTTCCAACCGAAGCCGTCGCCGGAGCTTCGGCCGTCGAGCACTGACCGTGGCTATGACTCCGTCTGGCGTCGGTTCCGCGCGGCGTATCTCGCGCGTCATCCCCTCTGCTGCTTCGCGGACGACCCGCGGCACAGGCACGAGTGCGAGCTTTCGGCTTCGGTCGTTGACCATATCAAGCCGCTGAGCCAAGGCGGCGCTCGGCTCGACGAGAGCAACGTTAGGTCGGTATGCGCCCTCGCTCACCAGCGCTTGACGCAGAACCTGAAGACGACCGGCGTTAACGAACTGCCCGCGGTCGATCTGCCGCTCGGCTTCTGGGCATGAACTCCGGCGCGAGCTTGTTTCGGTGTTCTGACGCGGTGCGGTTGATGAAGTGTCAGGGGTGACGGTGTGACCGGGTAGGGGGTGGGAAATGTACCGACCCCTCCCAGCCAAGACCACCGCTCGATGAGTTGGGCATCACTTTATCTGAGTTGAACCATGACCCCTGACCGTATCCGCGAGTTGTTCAAGATCATTGGGAAGCTGATCCGCCTCGGCGAGATCGGCGCGGCCGCCGCGTCCGGCGTCAAGGACCATCTCGTCGCCGTGCAGGAGCAGTTCGCCGCCGCGAGCGGGTCGAAGGACCCCTACGGCGAGATGTCGAGCTTCCTCGTGCCGACGCTGACCAACAGCCGCCCGCCGACGCAGGGGATGGACCGGCTAACGACCATCGCCCGCTCCGGCGCGGACTTGTACCTGAGCGCCGTCGCGGCCGAGCTTGGGCTGCCCGCGAACTCTCCGGCCGCGTCGGTCATGGCGGCGATCAAGACGGCGATGCAGGCGCACGCGCAGCAGGTGCCGCCGTCCGGCGCGTTCTACACATTCGCGCTGACAGGCTACGCCGTTCAACTTCCACAGGGGAACCCGCCGACGATTGACGACGGGTGGATCACCACCGTCATTGTTTGAGGAGTACCGATGCCCGTTACGTTCACGAGTGAAGCAGCAACGCGCATCGCCGCCGCCGTCCGGCGCGTCGAGGGGACGCCGCAGGACCGGAGCGGTGAGCCGATCAGCGCCGGCCCCACCGAGGGCGAGTTCTATGCGTGGATCACGTCGTCGACCGACGCCACGGGCATGCGCTACTCGTGGGTACGGGTCTATCCCGATTTTACGGGCCACGATCCGGATCTGATGTTCGAGACGGGGATGAAGTGGCGCTTGCACACGCCTCACGCCGCCGGATTCGACACGGCATACGAGGCCAACGGCCGGCGCGGAATCACAGATAAGATCGTGCGGCTGTCCTTCGCCGGCTTCCGCGACGACGAGGTACCCGACAGCGACCCGCCCGCCAAGGAGCGCGTGCCGGTGTACGTTTTTGTGCACGAGACGTTGGAGCCGGACGGGTTCCTCCCGCCTCACGATCACCGCTCAAACGAGCCGCAGCACGGCGGGTTCGCGTTCGCCTGCTACGCGCCGGGCACTGCGCTGCCGCAGATGCCTTGGTACATCTAATCCACATCATCAACGAGTCCTGAGCCGCCCCCGGTGGGAAAACCTAAGCCCCCGCCGGGGGTTTTGTTGCGCGGCGAGCGGCCGTGTATCATCCGTGCACCTCCATTTTCTCTAAGGGGACGGCTATGCCACGTATGAAGCTCGATATCAAGGACCGCCTAATTCTCGTCAACCAGTGCCGGATTCTGCGGGCGCTCTACCCGGACGAGGCGGGCTACTACAGCAAGGCCGAGACGGTGTTCTCTCGCGGCTACGAATTGAACTACGGCTGGGTGTCCGAGTTCGTTGATCCGGAGCCGATGGACGAGAAGGAATGCCGCGAGGTCCACGATATCCTCAGCATGTTCCGTGCGCTCGGCGACAGCTATAACCAGCTTGCGGACAAGTCGGGGATCGAAGAGCGCGAGGTGCGATTTCTAGGCTTCGACGGCAACAACGAGGGGAGACAACTCGGCTACGCCGACTTCATCATCAACCAAGAGGGCGGCTACCAAGAGTCGAAGGTTGGCGTAGCGGGTGACGGTTTGAACAGCCACATGCCGACGCTCGACACGTACCGCCGCATGCTCAAGGTCTGGAAGCCGCTGAAGGAGAAGTACACGCTGAAGAAGGCGGACATCGAGAAGATCGTGGCAGAGCGGATTCACCCCGAAAACCGCAAGAAGCCAAAGAGCTAGGCGCGCGAAGCGTTATCGCTGTGGGTGGGGTATCGTTCGCTCGTATGGACAACTGCGAACTCCGGATCATCGACGGCAAGCGGGAGCGGGTCCTGCGCACGGGTACGTGGGAAGAGCACGTCGAGCGGATCAAGCTGTTCTCGATGCCGAACGGCACCTACGCCGTCGTCTCCCCGACTCGCCGCCTGGTGCTCCGCAAGTCGGGCAACGAAGGTAACAGCAAGCGGCAGGGGTCCATCGAGGTCATCGAGGATATCGGCGAGCGATAGTCGCTACGCCGACGCGACAGAGATTGTGTAGTTCTGGCCGCGATATCCCTCGGCCGTCTTCATGAAGTCGATGGCCGCCGCGATCATCGCGTCGTAGCTCGTAACCTGCTCGACGATCCGGGGGCTCTCTAGCCCAAACTCCTTCGGGTTCTCGGAGTCGATCTCATTCACGAAGCGAGCCAGCGTCAGAAGCTCCTCGAGAAACGCCGACCAGTCTCGTTCCGGAACTTCGACCGAATGTAGCTCGCCTAGCTCGACGCAGCGGCGGAGCCCGTTCCGCCGCGCGACGTTCGACGCGAACGTTTCGGACAAGTAGAAGCTGTAGCCGAGCGGCCGCCGGAGACGCGTACCGTCCTTATCCTTTAGCCACTCGTTGCCGCGGCCCGGGACCGACCGGTACATCCCCATCCAAACTTGCTTAGGCCGCGGAATCATCTTGCTCCCTTCGTGACGCACGCAGTTCCAATCAGGCCCGGGAACTGGCGGCCTGCGGCAAGAGAACGTTGATCTCCTTGAAGAGCTTCTCGAACCGATCCAACGCGGCGTCGAGTTCCGGAAGCTCCTTGGCAACCTTTGGGTTCTCCGCGAGGAACGCCGCGGGCCGGTAGTGGTCAAAGTTCGGCGCGTCTGGCGGTAGCACCGCGAATGCCTGCTCGACCTCCTTGACGCAGCGCTCGGGCGCACCCTTGGGCTTGTCGCTCGGTAGCTGCTGTTTCTTCGGGAGTTCAAACGCGGCGTTAACGATAGCGATATAGTTCTTACGCCCGATGATGTCCTCGACGTCCGCCTCGGTCTGGCCGCTGTACTGGTCGGCGCTGAAGACGTGTCCGGCATTGAGTAGGGCGTGACGACGCAGGTCCTCCACCTTGTTCTTCTGGCCCTGCGCCAGATCGACGAGCGAGGCGATGTTCAGTTTCTGCCCACCGAAGAGCGAGAGGAACGCCGCCACCTTATCGACACCGCCGGCCGGACAGATCGTCCACCGCCGGTCGAGGGACTCTCGCTTGCGCTCCGCGAGCAGGCTAGAGAACACGGTTAGGTAGAGCAGGTCGGACGGGCCTTCGACGAGCAGGGTATACTTGCCGACGAACAGCGTCTGAGTGATCTCGTACCCGAGCGCGCTCTGCAACGGGAACAGCGTATCGCGGTCGGTGCTCAGCACCCGGTCCCCGACTTTCGTACCGAGAATCTCAATCCGGCCGTTCCCGTCCGACTTAACCACGTCCTCGACGGTGCGGACGCTTAGGAGATCGTCGGCGGGGATCATGAATGGCGAGTGCGTCGTGTAGAGGACTTGGTGGTCGGGCTTGAGCCGCTCGTGAATGTACCGCAGCAAGTCCTGCTGGGCCTTCGCGTGGAGGCTCAGGCCGGGCTCGTCGAGCAGGACGATCAGGTTGCGACCGAGCGACGACTTGAGCCGCGAGAAGAGCACGAGGAACGAGAAGAACCAGACGAACCCCGTGCTGCGGTCGTCGAAGCTCACCGTGACGTCGTGATGCGTGTTTCGGATGCGCAGGCGCACGATCTGGCCGGTGTTATACGGAGCCGGGTCCCCCGCGCGCCCCTCGTCGATGCGCACCTCGACCTTGAGGTGTTTGTTCTGGCTCCAGAAGTCGAAAATCTCCTTGGAGATCTTGATCGACGCCGCCTCGAGCCGAGCGATCAGGGACTCGAACTTGTCGATCTTCGCTACGTCATCGATGGAGATCCGCGCTAGTTCGAGGAACGACAGGAACACGCGGAACTTCTGCTTCGCCTTGTCGCGGGTCAGTTCCGTGAGCGACACCTGTCCGGGCATCAGGTCGTACTGAGAGAAGTAGACGAACTTCGGCATCCGCCCGGCGAGAAGATCGATAACGCCGAGCGAGGCCGAGCCCGCCTTGAAGTTCTTGTTGAGGTGGTCGAGGAGCTTCTGGTGGCGATCCGTGCTCTTATCGCCGAGCGCGGCGAGATGCTTTTTCAACTGCGCGACGGATGCCAGATCTCCGAGAGCGCTCTTTTCCTCGGCATGAAGCAAGGACGTATCGATCAGATGCGCAATCGCGGTCGGCTCATCGACATCCACGTCCCACTCGTTGGTCTGGTCCTCCTCATACGTCCGGGTGACGGTGACTTCGGTCAGGTTGAATGCCGAGTCCCCGACCAAGGCCTTGGCAGCGTTGATATCGCCGTCGTCGAGCGCCCACTTGGTCACGACGACCCGCGCGTCTTGGTCGCCGTGTAGTTCGTCGTAATCGACTAGCTTCCGCCTCGGGTAGTCCTGCTCGCGGTCGAACTCGCCGTCATCGTCGTCATAGGGGTTCAGCCGGTAGAGCGCCGTAAGCAGCGACGTCTTACCCGATTCGTTCTTCCCGACCAGACAGGTGACGTTGGAGACGGTGAACTCGCCGGAGTCTTCGACGCAGCGGAAGTTCTCGATGTGAGCAGATTTTAGACGCATGGGCCTGTCGCCTCCCTTGGAGCTGAACCCTGTATGTTACCTCGGTGGTAGCATCCGAACAAACCCCTAGCGGGGCCGCGACAGGGCGGTCTCGGATGCGACCCGGAGGCCCGCCCCGCCGCCTCAGACAGCTAGAACACCTGATTTCCGGCTCCGCGTCACCCGTCTAAACAAGAACGGCCGGCACCCGAAGATGCCGGCCGCGTAACGACGCGCTCGACGGCAGTTCAGTCTGCGACGAGGTGCTCAAACTCCTGCAACACGCCCATCTCCCTGCCGAGCGCCTCAAGGTCCACGTGCGTGGCCAGCCACGTGTTCCGGCTCACATCGACCAGCGCGTAGTCGCCGAGATCACGGTACCACCGCGAGTCTGCCCGACACTTCCGCAGCATCTGGTCCTCTTTCGCAAGCGCCCGATTCAGTCGGGCGAGAAGGGCTCGCTCACTCACCGGTAGCCGCCTTGTCGCTGTCTTGCTCATCGCATGCTCCTCTGTGCAAATGTGTAACTGTGTCTCATACACACGTTCACAATACCCGCCGCCGATCCTCTTGTCCAGCGTTAGTATTCGTCCGGGAGCAGCACGGTCGTGGCGCTGCGGTCGGCCTCGGTGATGATCCAGACCTTCGTGCCGTTCCGCAGGAGGTACGCGGAGAAGAGCCGAGTGCCCTCACGCAGCGCCCGCTCGTTCGCCCGCTTGTCCTCTTCGTCCACGATGCCCCAGTCACCCCGCGCGTGGCGGGCAAGGTAGGGCCTCAAGTCCTCGTCGCCCGCGGCCTCAAGCACGCCGGGAGTCACCAGCAGCCGCCCAAGCTCGCATCTCGCCATCGGCTCCCTTCGACCGGCCACCATCGGCCGGAGCGGATTGGAGGGTGGACGGCTGGCCGCTACCAGACGCCGTGTGCCATCGCCGTAGAGCGTGCGGCGAGGGCTCGGACGGCCGGAGAGTCGCCCCGGACCGCCCGACAGCTAGAACACCCGTTTCCGCCTCCGCGTCACCCCTCCAAACAAGAACGACCAGCACCCGCAGGCGCTGGCCGTCCATCGAGGCGGTTGTCGACTAGCTAACGACAGAGGCTTGGAGACCGTCGAACATGTGGCCAGAGAACGCGGTCGACGGTCTCGGCATCGAGAACCGCACCCGGCGTTAGATGGGCGGCGAGAGCAGAGACTGCCGACCACTGCGCTGTAAGCCACTGCCGCGTCCACCGCTCAAGCTCACGCATGTGACGCTGGACCGCCTCCGGCCCCTGCGTGCCCACCAGCCGTCCGACGAGATGACGGGCCGCAGCGACGTCCTCGCCGCCGCCGTCGAGGTAGAGGTACCACGTCGGCAACCGGCCGCGCTCCGCCCTAGCCTCGGCGAGCGGTCCCGCCAGCGCACAGCAGACGTGGTCGCGGGCGTCGCCGGACGAGCCGGGCGAGATCGAGCCGTCCGGCAGTTCGTCGAGCACCGGCGTCTTCAGAACTACTCGCGCCGCAGCGCGGTCCTTCGGCACCATCTCGATACTGCCGATCTCCCAGCCAAGCACCCACGCGACGACTGCGTGACCCGCCTCGTGGTGCGCCCGCCGGTTAGCTATAACCTCTGCGGACGTGCGCCGCTTCCTCTTCGTAGTCATCGCCGTCTACCTTTCTGCGGCTTCGCCGCCGTCGCGTTGTCGAGCATCGCCTGAAGCTCTTCGGCCGTCTCATCGCAGTTCTCGACGAGCAGAACCGAGGTATCCGCGTCGGCGTCGGTAAGGGGGCTAAGGCTCGTCTTGTAGCCGCCCTCGAAGATGAGGAACAACTGAACCAGTCCGGCCTGCTCCTTCGGCACCGTCACCCAGTAGCTCGTCGTCGGCACCTCGGCCACCCGGCACTGGCGATTGATCCAGCGTTCAGTCCGCCACTTCGTCGCCTTCGTCTTGCTCGTCTTTCTTGAACTCATAGAAGTCTCCTAACGGTTCCTGAAGTCTGTCGCCCCTAATTGAACGCCGCGGCTTCGCGCTCCTGCTGCCGCTCGACCCACAACTCCATCACCTGCTCGACGACGTCGTTAACGTAGCGCTCGTGGACAAGCTCCGGGGCGTGCGTCTTCAGCACCTCGATAAGCCGGCCGGCGTCGGCGACGGCTCCATGCTCGTCGAGACAGGCGAGAAGCTGGTCCTGAACGATCCGTCCGAACACCCGCGCGAAGAAACTCATAGCCGCTCTCCTTTTTCTCCCCCATTGGTCTGCCCGTAGTTACGCCGTCGCCGCGCGGCCCTTGCCGCGGGCGATCTGTTGCTGGCGGTACGCCCGCCGCTTCTGGTCGAGGATGGCGAGCCGGTTCGCCTCGTAGTAGTCGCGGTTGGCCTGCCGGGTCTGCTCCGGCTGCTCGCGCCGCCGCTTCGCCGCGACCTTCCGCCACCGCGCCCGCTCCTTCTCCGCGTGCCGCTCGCGGTAGCGCGGGGCGTACTCCGTCCGGTGCTTCTCGCGGCGCTCGGCCAGCTTCGTCTCGTCGGCGGGCTTATACCGGCGGCTGCCGGTCGTGTTTCCGGCGGAAAAGTCGATGGTGCGCTCGACGCGCAGGATTTGGACTCTCACTCCGTGATTAGCAGAAGCACCAGCGGACGCGGGAGCTGCTGCGCGACCTGGAGAACTGCGTGATCAACGGCCGTGCGCCCGCGGCAACGGGCGAGGGCTCGGCCACCGTCCGCCGCACGATGCGCGGGGTGATTCCTTTCGTCACGACCAACGTGTTCGAGCCCGGCGTCGGTGACTTCCCGATTGACCTCCAGCTCACCGAGGAGCAGCTGAACCATGCGCTGCGCGGGATCTGGGCGAGCAGCAGCGGCAACATCGACCTGATCCGTGGTCGTGACGAATCCGATCGCGCTGAAGAAGCCGGCGGTGCTGGGAACGCTGCAGATGATCTACTCCGCCCTCGCCGCCGCCGCGGCCACACCCCAGACGCTGGCGACCCGGGCGGAGCTGTACGAGCGTCTGTACCGTCGCGCGCTGCGCAACACGGTCGTGGAGCTCGACCTCAATGGCGACGGCGAAGCGGACACCGTCCGCCCGCTCAACGTCATGCAGCTTCAGAGACTGTGACGGCGCGTTGCGCCGCTTGCGGCTTCGCGGACCAGCGGGTGCGGGAGTCGGGGGATCCACGCGTCTTGGTCCGCGACGCCGCGACTCGACTGAGCTCGTCGAAGTCAAGCGGCATTCCGCGCACCGGACCAAACCGGAGGCACCCATGACCATCCTCACTCTCCTCGCCGACTCTCACGCGCCCATCGAGCAGCTCACCAGCTTCGGCGTGGCCGGGCTGATGGGCGCGATGTGGCTCTGGGAACGGCGCACCAGCCAGAAGCGCGAGCAGCAGATCGACGACGCTCACGCGCATCCTCGGCGACCGCGTGCAGCTGGACGTGCTGATGTCCATCGTCCGTCAGAACGCCGAAGCCATCACGCGCCTCTCGGCGACGCAGGACCAGCTCCTGCGGCAAATGGAAAGGAGCGCATCGTGAAAAGCGTGATCACGGCCTTGTCGTTCTCGCTCGCCGGCTGCTCGACGCTGATGGACGCGCAGTCGGACCTGGTGGTTCAAGCGCGCAAGGGGATCGATGTTGCGCAAGCCAATCGCGCCGGCTCGTCAAACGTGTATGCCGAGCTGGCGCGGGTGAAGCGCCAGCGCCTCGATGATGCATTCGACGCCGACGTTCGTGAGCGCGATCAGCAGGGCGAGCTGTCGGCGGAGTGGGTAATCACCGCCCGCGCCGCGTATGCGATCGCGCTGGAGGCGTATGCGAAGCAGGACCACGCGCTGCGCCATGCGGACGAGACCGCGCGGCGGAACCTCGAATCCGTCGACACCGCTCTGGAGCGGCTGCAGTTCCTGCAATCGATCCAGAACCGCTGGCTCCAGCTGATGCGCAAACCGGAGGACGAATGATGAACGCTACACAATTGAAGGAAACCGTCGCCCGCGCCGTGCGGCAGGAGTGGCCCGCCTTCGCCGCCGACCACCCGCGGCTCGCGGCGGTGCTGAGCGAGGAGCTGGTGACGATTACCCTCTCGCGCTCCATCGAGGACGACCCGGACTACCGATTCGCGATGCAGACCGCCGCCGAGATCGGCGCGGGGGCGGAGGTCGTCACGGATGTCGTCGTGCGTCTGGTGAGTCGAATGATTCGCACGCTGCTGTAACGGCGCCGCCGCGTCTATCATGCCGGCATGCCCAACGACCCGACGACGCTCACGCTTCACCTCGATGACCAGACGTCGCGCCGGCTCGCCGAGCTGGCGCGACGGTCCGGCAAGTCGGCGCAGGACGTCGCGCTCGATGCCCTCCGCGAGCACCTGAGGCACGCCGACCCGTCGCTGGGCACCGACAAGCCCGTCCCCCCACCGAAGGGCGGGTGAGCAGGGTGGGTAAGCGGGCGGCCTTTCCCTACAATGCCGCCGACATGAGCACCCCCGAAGAGCAACCCAAACACCCGGAGAAGTCCTGGCAATCCCGCATCGGGGAAGCCACCGACGCGATCGCGCAGTCGTTCGTCGAGTCGATCAGCTACGACCGCCGGATCTACAAGCAGGACATCGCCGGGAGTCTCGCCCACGCCGCGATGCTCGCGAAGGTCGGGCTGATCACGGAGGACGAGCGGGCGAGGATCGAACAGGGGCTGCGCTCAATCGAGCGCGACATCGAGGCGGGGAATTTCACGTTCGACGAGGCCATGGAAGACATCCACATGGTCGTCGAGGCGGAGCTGATCAAGCGCGTCGGCGAGCCGGGAAAGAAGCTGCACACGGGGCGGAGCCGGAATGATCAGGTGGCGACGGACCTGTTGATGTGGCTGCAGCAGGCGAGGCTGGAAACGCAAGTGGCGCTACAGAACCTAATGAGCGCGTTCGTTACTCTGGCCGGTCGCAGTAGTGACATCGTCATGCCATCTTATACGCATCTGCAGCGTGCCCAGCCGGTCATCGCCGGCGCAGAAGCATTGGCTTGGGCCGTCATGTTTGATCGCGACCTGTTGCGATTGGACTATCCGTCCCAGCATTTCCACATGGAGACCGAATCGCTTGCAAGGGACGATTCGCCGTTCGGAAGTGGTGCGATTGCGGGAAGCTCGCTGCCGATCGACGCGCAAGAGACCTCAAAGGTCCTCGGCTTCCTGCGCCCGCCCCACAATAGCATTGAGGCGACCGCGTCACGCGACCAAGGAGCGGAGTTCCTGTTCGCGCTCGCGATGATCTCCATGCACCTCTCCCGCTGGGCCGAGCAGTGGATCATCTACATGACGACCGAGTTCGGCTTCATCAAGATTGCCGACCGGTACACGACGTCGTCGTCGATGATGCCGCAGAAGCGGAACCCCGACATGCTCGAGCTGATCCGCGGCCGATGCGGGAACGTCTACGGCGATCTGTTCGCCCTCATGACGATCCTAAAGGGCCTCCCGATCGGCTACAACCGCGACCTCCAGGAGGACAAGCGGATCGTCTTCCGCGCGTACGACACGGTCAGCAGCTGCCTCACGATGGCCGCCGCGATCGTGAACTCGGCCAGCTACGACAAGGAGCGGATCGAACCCACCCTCGACCGCGGCTTCCTCGACGCCACAAGCTTGGCCGAGTACCTCGTCACGAAGGGCGTCCCGTTCCGCACGGCCCACCACGTCGTCGGCACGCTCGTCGCCCAGTGCGAGCGCGAGGCGAAGCACGCGCTGTCGCAGCTCTCCGTGCAGCAGTTCAACGACGCGATCGCGGGCAAGAGCGACGTGCGCGTGACGGACGACGTGTACAACGCGCTAGGCGCCCACAACGTCGTCAAGCGCTACCAAAGCGCCGGCGCGGCGGGGGGCAAGCCGTTCCAAGATCAGCTCGCGGCATGGAAGCAGCGCCTGGGGATGTGACTCGTGCTGTGATTCGTGTAGCCGGCGAGCTTGCTCGCCGAGTGGGCGCGCCGGTGACTCGGACTCGGCGAGCAAGCTCGCCGGCTACACGGGCAGCGCAGGCGCGATATTGGCATTCAGTCCTTATCCGGGGGTGCGAGCTGCTCGATCACGTCGTGGACCAGGGTGATCTTTTCGTTCAGTTCATGCCGCGCTGCGACCTTCACCAGGCGCGGGTGTGCGCTCCACAGCTGCAGCAACAGGTTATCGCTGGCGATCGCGGCCTCGGCGTCCTCGAAGCGGCAGAAGTTGCTGTGATCGCCGTCGTACAACCCCAGCGCTGCGGAGGTCTGGAGGAAAATGACGGCGTCGTAGCGCGCCAGCTCGACGTCATGCGTCGTGCCGAGGTCGCGCCAGTAATCTTCCGCCCCCTCAGGCCAGTAGGCGGCGCCGTCGATCGTGCCGCGGTCGAGCAGGAGCGTCTTGTTGGGATGTTCCGCGGCGAGGCGATCTTCCTGCTCGCGCTGAAGTCGATAGATGCGGCGCTGCACATCGCGGCGGCCGAGTGGGTCCAGGCGATCCCAGCGGGTCTGCAATTCCGTATAGACCTGCGTGGCGGCTTCGGGAACCAGGGCCAGGCGATCGGGAATTTCCGCGGCGAGTCGCGCGGCGATGATCGTCTTACCCGCGCCGGGGCCGCCTGTCAGGACGATCCGCTTCATCGCAGGACACTGCCCCCACCGCCGCCCGAGCTGTTTCGGTGCGGCGGCAACCGGTCGATCTGCCGGCGTACGAAGCTCATCGTGTTCAGCACCTTCGCGTCGACCCAGTGCGCTCCGCCCAGCGTGCGGCGCTTCACGATCTCCCAGCGCAGCCCGCCCAGGAACAGCAGGATCATCGCGATAACGGCGAATGCGAAGCGCAGCACAATGCCCGCGCCGAGGACGGCGTAGCCGAGCCCCATCACGCACAATCGCAACGCGGTGAGCACGCCCCCGCAGGCCCATTTCATGACGGCCAGAACGATGCGGAGAACTGTTCGCGGCGGCGACGTGCGGACGTCGGGCGATGCATACGAGAGCACGCCGTGCTCGTGTGATGCTGCTGTCATCGCTTCGACTCCTCCTGCCCATCAATCATACCACGTCGGATCCGACCCTCATCCCGACATTATTGTGACGATCTGCTTCGCATCCCTGCGCCAGCGCGCTGTCCTACACGAGCGGCGGACGCCCGAGGCTGCGGCGGATGATCGTGATCTGTCCGACGTGCATCGCCGTATGCGCCGACATGAAGCTCACGAGCTCGCCCAGGGTCTTGAACATCGGGTGCGGCTTCTCCAGCGGCTTCGCGAGCTGCTCGGGCGTTGCCCGCTTCACGGCCTCGATCAGACGCGTGCGGTGCTCGTCGAACGTGGGGAGGATGCCCGCGACGTCGCCAAAATCGCCGGCCTCCGGACAGCCTTCGGCGCGGCTGAAGCGCTGGTCGAATCCATCTGGCAGCGGCGGAAGCTCTGCCCCAAGCTGCATGAGCACGTGGCGATCCGACAGCGCGAGATGGCCGACCGTCCAGGCGGCGCAGTTCGCCTTTTCCGTTGGGCGGTGCAGGTACTCGTGCGGCTGAAGATCAGCCGTGAACCGCTGCACCATCAGCTGGGTGGCGGAGAGGTTGTGGACGAGAACGTCGTTGGGGGTACGCATGGATGTCTCCGGTGAACACTGTACTCATATCCAGTCCCCGGTTGCCTGTCATCCGGAAGCAGCGCGTGCAGGAACAGGCAAGCGCACCAGGGTTTGTGGCGGGCCTTCCCGTGTCGGCCGGTGGTCCGGACCTTCCATGTCAGGTTACTCACGCCACGTTAAGATGCGGACGCAGATGGCGAGGATTGTCGAATACGAGCGCGTGCTGCAACGGATGCATGCCGAAGGATTCCGGTCGCTGTACCACAACAGCGGTGCGTTCGGATTCGCGCGCGGGGCCGACGTGAGATACGCGGGGTGGGCAGGCCCGGCGGACGGTTCCATCCGTGCCGAGGCGCGGGCGTTCGTTCGGCAGGTCGAGCCGCCGTACGAGGCGAACCTGGCGCGTGGGGCCGCACAGGTGTGGGCGCAGCACTTGCCGGGTGCGGCGTGGGTGATGCCGATGAGCCACTGGTCTTATGAGCTGGACTTCGGCAGCCGCGACTGGATGCCGGCAGCGCTCGATGCGGCGGGGGTGGATGGGAACGAACTGGCCACGCGCGCCAACGGGGCGGCGCTGGAGTTTGCGGTGGAGGAGCGCGATCAGTTCGCTAATCTCGTGGCGCAGCTGCTGGCGAACTTGCGGACCAGCGACTTCATGCTCGCGTTTCCGGGGAGGCCGGCGCTGTGCACCGTGCACCATCACAAGCAGCTGTGGTGGCAGACGAGCGACACGGCGCTGCACGAGGCGCTGATGTTGTTTGGGGATGCTCCAGCCGATTGATCAATTTGGAGGAACAGGACCCCCCGCCAAGGCGTTAGCGCGATAGATTGTTGCCAGGAGGTTTCGTGCGGCCGCGACAGCAGCAACAGCATGTCCCACGAGAGACGTTCATCGCCCTCCGCGCGCGGCGCGAGGCGTACCGGATCACATCCGATTTCCTCTACCGGGATGAAGACTCGCCTTCACCGCCGCCGGCGATCCCGCTGCAATATGAGATTCCCCCGGATCGCCCGACGCCGGCGTGGCTCCGCAGGTTCGTAACCATCGTGCTCGCGGCGGCGCTGTTTTCCGCCATTGCAATCTTGGCGTTCGTCGCTGCTTTCCAGGTTTGAAAGGCGCCCTGCCGCGATGCATTCGATGTTCGCTTTTCGGATGTGTTTTTCCTATAATTCTTCCCTTCGCCGCCCCCTCGAATGGGTTCGCACGAGTGGCTGTTTTCCGCTAGAAATCGAGCAAAAAAGCAATGTCAGAACTCCCCCCCGTCCCGATCGACCGGATCGAGGATCTGCAGATCGAGCAGGAGCTGCAAGACAGCTACCTGACCTATGCCATGAGCACCATCATGGACCGGGCGCTGCCCGATGTCCGTGACGGGCTCAAGCCGTCGCAGCGGCGCATTCTTGTCGCTATGCGCGACCTGAACCTTGGGCCGCGCTCCAAGCACCTCAAGTGCGCGAAGATCTGCGGCAACACGTCGGGCGACTACCACCCGCACGGCGAATCGATCGTCTATCCGACGCTCGTGCGCCTGGCGCAGGACTGGTCGCTCCGCTATCCGCTCATCCACGGCCAGGGCAATTTCGGCAGCACCGACGGAGACCCGCCCGCGGCCATGCGTTACACCGAAGCGCGGCCCAGCCTCGTCGAGAACGAGCTGCTGGCGGACCTGGAATACGACACCGTCGACTTCCAGCCCAACTACGACGACCGGCTCATGGAGCCGACCGTCCTTCCGGGGAAATTCCCAAATCTGCTCGTCAACGGCTCGACGGGCATTGCCGTGGGCATGGCCTGCAACCTCCTACCGCACAACCTGCGCGAGATCTGCGACGCCATCGTTCGCGTGATCAACAAGCCCGAGGTGGACCTGGCCGAGCTGCTCCAGATCGTCCCCGGCCCGGACTTCCCCACCGGCGGGACGATCTGCGGCAAGGACGGAATTGTCGAAGGCTACCGGTCCGGCCGCGGGCGCATCATGCTGCGCGCGAAAATGAGCGTGGAAGAAGGCCGCAACGGGCGGCAGAGCGTGATTGTGGATGAGATTCCGTACGGCATCATCCGCAAGAGCATCGTCGAGAGTGTCGCCGAGGCGGTAAAGAAGGGGCTGATCGATGACATCAGCGCGATCAACGACGAGTCGGGCCGCCAGCACAAGGTCCGAATCGTGGTCGACCTGAAGCGCGACGCCGATCCGCAGCTGGTCATCAATCAGCTGTACGAGTACACGCCGTGCCAGATCACGGTGAGCATGATCAACATCGCACTGGTGAACCGCCAGCCGCGCACGATGGGCCTGAAGGAGCTGATCGAGCACTTCATCGACCATCGCAAGGAAGTGATCACGCGGCGGACGAAGTTCCTGCTGAAAAAGGCGCAGCAGCGGGCGCACGTCCTGGAAGGGCTGATCTTCGCCGTCTGTGATATCGACGAGGTGATTCGCCTGATCCGCAGCAGCAAGACGCGCGAGGAGGCGATCGAGAAACTGCGCCTGCGCGCGTTCCGCATCGCGGTGGACCACCCGTTCGCCCCGCAGATTCCGCAGAAATTGCTCGAGCGCGCGGCCCAGAAGCCCATCCTGCTCACGCAGGTGCAGGCCGAGGCAATCGGGCGGCTGCAGCTCATCCAGCTCGTGGGGCTGGAGATCGAGAAGCTGGTGAACGAGTACCGCGAAGTGGCCGAGGAGATCGAAGGCTACGAAGCCATCCTGCGCGACGAGAACCTCGTGATGGACATCATTCGCGAGGACACGCTGGAGATGAAGGAGAAGTACGGCGACGAACGGCGCACCGAAATCACCGGCGGCGTCGGCGCGTTCAACATGGACGCGCTGATTGCGCAGGAAGACGTTGTCGTCACCGTCAGCCACAACGGCTACATCAAGCGTTTGCCCACCGACACCTACCGCGCCCAGGGCCGTGGCGGCCGCGGGATCAAGGGCACCGAGTCGCGCGAGGGCGACTTCGTCGAGCACCTGTTCGTTGCCAACACCCACGACTATCTGCTGTTCTTCACGAACCAGGGCCGCGTGTACGAGCGCCGCGTGTATGACGTGCCCGAGGGCAGCCGCACGAGCCAGGGACGGTCGATCGCCAACCTGTTGGAATTCCAGAAAGGCGAGAAGATCGCGAACGTGCTGGCGATCAAGGATTTCGGCATGGACGAGCACTTCCTGATGTTCGCGACGCAGAAGGGCGTGGTGAAAAAGACGGCCCTCAGCGCCTACTCGAACATCCGCACGAACGGGATTATCGCCATCAAGATGGACGACGGCGACGAGCTGATCGCGGTGGAGTGCACGAGCGGGAAGGATCACGTGATCCTTGGCACCAAGAGCGGGTTGGCGATCCGATTCGAGGAGACGGACGTGCGCGCGATGGGGCGCAACGCCGGCGGCGTCACTGGCGCCCGTTTCAAGCGCGATGGGGATGAAGTCGTCGGCATGGTGATCGTCCCCAACGGGGAGAACGGCTGCTGTCAGGTGATGACCGCGTGCGAGAAGGGGTACGGCAAGCGCACGCCGCTCGAGGACTACCCGGTGAAGGGCCGGGGCACGCGCGGGGTGATCAACATCGACGCCAACGAGCGCAACGGCGACGTGGTCAACATGGCGTTGGTGGTGGGCACGGACGAGGTGATGTTCATTTCGGAAAGAGGCATCCTGATCCGCACGCGCGTCGGCGAGATCCGCGAGACCGGCCGCAACGCCGCCGGCGTGAAGCTGATCCGGCTGGACGAAGGCGATCGGCTGGTGGCGATGGCGAAGGTGGACGCCGAAGAAGTGCCCGCCGAAGCGCCGGCGTCGCCTGAAGCTTCCGCCACCCCGCCGCCTGGGCCAGAAGTGAGTGACGGCGCCCCGCCCGCGACGGACGGTGAACCTCAGGTATAATCAGGATTTAGGAGGTCTCCATGACCGTTAAGCTGAAGCCGGAGCATGAGCGCTACGTTCGCGAATTGGTGCAGGCGGGACGATTCCCTGATGAGCACGCGGTCGTGGACGCCGTATTGACTGCATTCCGCATCAATGACGAGCCCATTCCGGACATCCCAGGCGGCGTTCCGTGGACTGAGGAAAGACTCCGCGCGGCAGTGCAGGTGGGGATCGATGAGGCTGATCGTGGAGAGTGCGCGGAGTGGGACATTGAGGAAATCAGAGCTGAAGGCCGGCGGCTCCTTGAGGAGCGAAAGAACCGCCGTGGCTAAAGTGTCCCGCACCCCCACAGCAAGACGAGATATCGCCCAAATCTGGTCCTATATCGCGCAAGATAATGAGTTGGCGGCGACTGCCCTGAGTAATGAGTTTGATGAGGCTTTGACATTGCTGGAGCGGTTTCCCGGTGCGGGTCGTTCTCGCGACGCGTGGCAGCCCGGCTTGCGAAGCTATCCGGTGCGTGATTACCTTCTCTTCTACCGGCGCGTGAAAGGCGGCATTCAACTCCTTCGCGTGATCCACGGCAGCCGCGATCTCAGGAAGCACTTCCCATAGCCGCCGATTCGATGTGTTGCCGCTGTGCCTCCGCCCGCTCCCCGATCCCCAGTCGCTCCTGCACAACGTACAGCGGCCGCTGCTTGATCTCTTCGTAAATCCGCCCGATGTACTCGCCCAGAATCCCGACGGCGATCATCTGTACCCCGCCGAGGAACAAGACCGACACGATGATCGTGGTAAATCCAGTGATGGGCTTGCGGTGATAGAAAAAGTCGAAGATGTACCACAGGGCCAGGCCGAAGCTGATGGTCGAGACGAATAATCCCATCCATGTCACCCAGCGCAGCGGGCGATAGCTGAAGCTGAAGATGCCGTCCATGGCGTAGTGAATGAGCCGGCGGAGCGTCTGCTTGGGCTTGCCGGCGGCGCGGTCCTGGCGATCGTACAGCACGCTTTCGGTTTTGAATCCGAGCCAGCTGCGCAACCCTGGGATGAACCGGTTGCGCTCGGGGAGTCGGTTGAACTCGTCCACGACCACGCGGTCCATCAGCCCGAAAATGCCCGCGTCCGGGGCGCTGGGCAGGTCCGTCATGGCGCGCAACACGGGGTAGAACGCCTTAAACCCGATACTCCGCATCCCGCCATCGGCGCGGCTGTGCCGCTCGCCCAGGACCACCTTGTTCCCCGCCCGCCACTTCGCGATCATCTCGGGAATCACCTCCGGCGGGTCCTGCAGATCGCCGTCGATGAGGATCACGCAGTCGCCGCTGGCGTGGTGGATGCCCGCCGTCACCGCCGGCTGGTGGCCGAAGTTGCGCGAGAGGTCGACGAGCTTGAAACGGGGGTCTTCCTGGTGGTATCGGCGGATCATCTCGCGCGACGCGTCGCGGCTGCCGTCGTTGACCAGCACGACCTCCCACGATTCGCCTGTCTTCTCCAGCGCCTCGCTGAGACGCCGGCGCAGCTCCGGCAGGTTCTCCTGCTCGTTGAAGATGGGGACGACGACGGAAACCATCATGGGCGATGGTACATCAAGACCCGTTCGCGTTCGACGCCGCCTGCTCCTGCGATTCGCTCAGCGTCTTCACGTGTTCCAGCACCCGCCGGTGAATGCGGTGGATGATGAAATCTGACCACCATCGCCAGTACGTCTCCGGCCAGAGCGTGTGGCGGTACCACGTTGTGCCTTCGAGCCGCGTGCGGCGGCCGGGGAGCTCGATCAGTTTGAACTGCCCCCCGCGCGCGACGAGGAAATTCTCCAGGTGCGGTGGGTGGACCTGGGCGTAGGGGCTCCACTCGCGCATGGGCGGCGGGTTCTCCGTCACGGCGAACTTCAGCAGGCGGCCTTCGTCCCATACCTCGATCGGCTCGATGAAGTCGCCCGTCGAGAACTGGCAATAGCGGATCGCGCCGACGCCGCTGCCATCGATCCGCGCGCGGACGGGAAACGCCACGCCGGCGCGGAAGACCCAGTCGCTCGGCTTGGGGATGTCGGAGAACGTGACGACATTGTGCCACACGCGCATCGGTGGGGCATTGACGTCAATGCATGTGCGCACGGCAAAGTACGTCGCCCGCTTCCCCGCCACGGATTCGGCTCCCATCAGCAGCGGCGTGCACAGGAGCACAGTCCACAGCGCGTTGGACAAGCCCGCGTCGCCGGCCGCCCGCGCCTGAATGCTATAGCCCAGCGCCGCACCAAGCAGTGCGATGGGGAAGGCGATCGGCGCGCACATGATAAGGCATCCGAGCCCCTCCAGCGCGAAGGTGATCATGCCCGCCCCGGACGCAACCAGCGCCAACGATCCCACGGTCAGGCACTGACCCATCGTGCGGGGCGTGCGGTAGCCATGCAGGACGGCGGAGATCATGCCGACGACGAAGGGCATCGCGACGAACACGCCCCAGCCGTAGTCCCGGAATACGCGGGCCGCGAGGAACGCCAGTCCGACCGCCAGCGGGACGGGGAGCAAGATCGCCAGGAGCGCGCTCGTGCCAGGTGATTCGGGGAACAGGCGCGCCAGCGGGCGGCGCGATACGTCATCGTGCCCGTACTCGAGCGGGATTGCGCGTACCGGTGCAGGAGGCAAGCTCACAGGTTCGCCGGTCGGCGCTTCGACCGCTTCAGCGGGTTTCCGCGCCGAGGGAATCACCCCCAGCGCCGCGAAAAACAGCAGATTTGCCGCCGGCACGAAAAATAGCACCGCCAGCCATCGCGGCAGTCCCGCATCTGTCAATCGCCGCAGCGTCAGCACGATCCCGATCCATACGAACGGCAGGGCGACGGCCAGCATCGTTGCGTAGAAGACGCGGTCGGGCGCGGGGAGGAACGGAAGCCCGTATACCTCGTTGGGGACAAGGTAATTCAACGGCGACCATGGCCGCCCGAAGCCGACGGTCGCGACGAGCCGGTCAATCAGGAACTTGAGCGCGAACAGCCAGACACCCGTGACGAGGAACCGCCCCGGCCCCACCTTCACGTACCTCCCGAGCACGTCGTGCAGGATTGCCATGGGCGGACATTGGAACGGCGGTCGCTGGAAGTTGCCAGACGCGCCGCCGAGCGTTCACGGAATTCGGCGCGTGCGAAATCCGTGAAAGCCATGACGTGCAATCACGTCTGGATCCGCCACCACAGTTCGAGCATGAGCAGGGCGTACAGCCGCTGCGAGTGGTCAACGCGCGACCGCTCGTGTTCGTCGACGAGCCGCTCGACGACGGCCATGTTGAAGTGCTGCTTCGCGAACGAACTCGAAGCGAACAGGTGATCCCGGAGCATCGGCCGCAGCTCGCCGCGGAACCACTCGCCGATGGGGACGGCGAACCCCATCTTCTTCCGCTTGAAGACGAAGTCGGGCAGGTCGGCGGCGAATGCTTCGCGGAGCATGCGCTTCGGGCCGCCTTTGAGGAGCTGGTCGGTTGTCAGCCCGGCGGCGAACTGCACGAGCTCGTGGTCCATGAACGGGCTGCGGACTTCCAGCGCGTGCAACATGCTCGCGCGGTCGACCTTCGCGAGCAGGTCGTCGGGCAGATAGATGAGCCGGTCCAGCGCCAGCGCCGCGCGGACGTCGTCCTGGATGCGGTCTTTGTCGTAGCCGGAGAACGCAAAATGCGGTAGGCCGAACGCGAAGTACATCGCGTCATTGTGGGTTGGCCCCCACGACCGTCCGGGGAGCGTTTCAGTGCGGACGAGCGCCACGATGGTATCGCCGTCAAACAGGCGCATGTACGTGGCGTAACGGCGCGCCGCCGATATCCCGATGGACGAGAGGTATCGCTTAGCTCGCGCCGCCTTCGATTTGGGATGCCATCCGGGCAGATGACGAAAGAGCGGCCGCAAGACCTTCCACGGGAGCGGCGTCGTCGCGCGACGCATCGCCCGCGCCGCATGCATCGCGCGATAGCGGTCGTATCCGCCAAACAGTTCGTCACCGCCGTCGCCACTGAGCGCGACCTTGACGTGCTGTCGAGTCTCGCGCGCGAGGTAGTGCGTGGGCAGCGCGGACGAGTCGGCAAAGGGTTGACCGAAGACGGCTGCAAGTCGCGGGAGGTCGCTGGCGGCATCGGGGCGGACTACAAACGCGTGGTGGCGCGTGCCTAGGTGCCCTGCCACCCGGCGGGCGTATTCACGCTCGTCATAACGCGGGTCATCGAAGCCGATCGAGAACGTCTGGACGTCCCGAGCTGCCCCCGCCGCGCCCGTGATGGCGGCCGCGACAACCGAGCTGTCGATCCCACCGGAAAGGAAGCACCCGAGCGGCACATCCGAAACGAGCTGCCGGCGTACGGCTTCCGTCACCAGTCGCCGGGTCTGATCTACCGCTGTGGCGGGGTCCGCCAGCGTGAAGGCATCCTGGTGCTTCCAGTAAGCGCTCTCCATGGCGGATCCGCAACGCACGACGATGCGCGAGGCCGGCGCGGCCTGCCCGATCCCGCGGTAGATAGTTCGCGCCCGCGCGATGAACCCGAAGTGCAGGTAGCTTGTCAGCCCGGCTTCGTCGATCGTCCGATCCAGACGACTTATCGCCAGGAGCGCCGACAGCTCGCTACCGAATACGACGGCTACGGGCGGCACCGGCGTTTCCGTCTCCCACGGCACATTCAGCTTCGGCCAAGTCGGTTCACCACCTGCACCGACAAATGAGCAGTACAGGGGCTTCTGGCCCATGCGGTCACGGGCGAGGAATAGCGCCTGCTCACGCTCGTCCCAGACGGCGAAGGCGTACATGCCGTTCAGGCGATCGACGCACTTCTGGCCCCACACTGCGTACGACCGCAGCAGCACCTCAGTGTCGCCTGACGTCCGCCACTCGTACGACGGGTCGGCCGTCCTCAGCTCTTCCCGCAATTCGCGGAAGTTGTAGATCTCGCCGTTGAAGACGAGCCAATGCCGGCCGTCGGTGAACGGCTGGTTGCTGCGCGGGTCGGGGTCGAGGATGGCCAGCCGGCGGAACGCGAGCGCGACCTGCGGGCGCTCGGGCGTGACCTCGCCCTCGTGGTTGGCGTGATACCCCTCACCGTCCGGCCCGCGATGCGCGATGGCCGCGCTCATCCGGCCCAGCGTCTCGCGCGAGACGCGGTAGCGGTCATCCCACGCGACGACACCGGCGAAGCCGCACATGTGGGAGATTAAACGGCATCGCAAGGGCGGAGTCACGCGGGATGCCGCAGGATGTTACTGGTTACTTGATACTTTACTCGCCGGGCATTCTCAGGCTGAACCGGCTGCAAGTAACAAGTAACGAGTAACGGGTAACAAATAACAAGTAACAAGTACCAAGTGACACTCGAAGAAGGCCTGCTAGAATCCGCCGCCCCGAAACGACGTACTAATGCCCATCGCCACCCTCACCAACATCGAGAAGACCTTCGGCAAGCGCGTCATGTTCGACAAGCTGTCGCTGAACGTCTACCGCGGCGAGCGCATCGGGCTGATCGGCGCCAATGGTTCGGGCAAGACCACGCTCTTCAAGCTTTTCACCGGCGAAGTCATCCCCGACGCGGGCAAGGTTTCACTACGGGACGGCGCCAAGCTGGGATACCTCTCGCAGGACCCGCAGTTCGATCCGACCAACACCGTGATTGACGAGGCCGAGCTCGCGTTTGGCCAACTGCACGACCTGGCCCACAAGCTGCGCGACCTGGAGCACGCCATGGCCGAGCAGGAGGGGGATGCGCTGCAGAAGACGCTCGACCGCTACCAGGTCGTCCAGCACGATTTCGACGTGGCCGGCGGGTATGTTTGGCATAACAAGCTCGAAGCGGCGCTGCTGGGCGTGGGGCTGGGACGCGAGACTTGGGAGCAGAACGTCGAAACGCTCTCCGGTGGGCAGCGGTCGCGGCTGGCGCTGGCGAAGGTGCTGATCGCCGAGCCCGATATCCTCCTGCTCGACGAGCCGACGAACCACCTGGACCTCGCCGCCATCGAGTGGCTGGAAGGGTACCTCGAAGAGTTCCGGGGCGCGGTCGTGCTGATCAGCCATGACCGATTTCTGCTCGACCGGTTGGCTACGCGCATCGCCTGGCTGCATCAGCAGAAGCTGCCGACGTACAAGGGCAATTACTCGCAGTTCATCGTCCAGCGCGACTTGCAGGAACTCACGCAGGAGCGGCAATTTCAGGAGCAGCAGGCGGACATCGAGAAGCAGAAGGAGTTCATCCGCCGCTTCGGCGCGGGGCAGCGCAGCAAGGAAGCCAAGGGTCGCGAGAAGCGGCTCAACCGGCTGCTCAAGAGCGATGCGCTCGTGCAGGGGCTGGAGACGCAGAAGAAGATCCATCTCTCGATCGGCACGGAGCAGCGCGCCGGCGACCAGGTGCTCGACGTGCGGCAACTCAGCAAATCGTACGACAACAAGCCGCTGTGGAAGGACATCAAGTTCCACGTGAAGCGCGGGGAGCGGATCGGGATCATCGGCCCCAACGGCAGCGGCAAGACGACGCTGCTCGAAGTCCTCCAGGGCCGGCGCGACGCGGACTCCGGCGAGATCAAGTGGGGGGCGAACCTGAACATCGGCTACTACGATCAGCGGCTGGATGAATTTGACCCGGAGAACACGGTGCTCGATGAGGCGTGGGCGGAGCGGGATGCGAAGGAGCAGGAGATCCGCGACGTGCTGGCGCTGATGCTCTTCCGCGGCGAGGACATCCACAAGCCAATCGGGCTGTTGTCCGGTGGTGAACGGGCGCGCGTGCGGCTGGCGCAGCTCCTGCTGGACAAGCCCAACGTGCTCCTGCTCGACGAGCCGACAAACCACCTCGACATCGCCTCGGCCGAGGCGCTGGAAGGCGCGCTGAAGGACTTTCCGGGCACGCTGATGTTCGTGAGCCACGACCGCTATTTTCTCGACAAGGTATCGAAGCGGCTGCTCATCCTCCAGCCGCCGGGGATCATTGACTTCGACGGCAACTACAGCGCATGGCGCGCGAAGCTCGAGGCGAAGAAGCAGGCCGAGGCCGAGGCCGAGCGGGCGCCGAAGAAGCAGCAGAAATCGCAACCTGCCCAGCAGCAGCAGAAGCCCAGGCCGCAAACGGACAAAAATCGCGACAATCCCTACGCCCGCCCGTTTGGCAAGCTCTCGATGGAAGACCTGGAGTCGCAGATCGCCGACACCGAGCTGGCGCTGGCGGAATGTCAGCAGGAGTTCGCCGACGCTGGGGCGTTCAAAGAACCACAGCGCGGGCAGAAGCTCCAAAACGAGTACGATGCGCTGGCGAAGAAGCTCCAGCAGCTCGAGGCCGAATACTTCGCGCGGGAGAATTAACCGCAGATGAACGCGGATGAACGCAGATAAAGGATTAAAGAAGCGCGCCTTTCTTATCCGCGTTCATCTGTGTTCATCTGCGGCTGCTGTGTTGCGGCTGGGGGCGGTGAAACTTCGTTCGGATCGGCGCGTGGATTTTGCCGGGTAGGTCAGGTGGCGCTCACACTTTCACAGCTTCGCAAGCAGTATGTCGGTCCCGACGGCAGCGTGGTGCCGGTGGTGGACATTGAGCACTTTCACCTGGCTGACGGGGAGCAGCTGGCGCTGGTTGGCACGAGCGGCTCGGGCAAGACGACGCTGCTGCACCTGATTGCCGGAATCCTCACCCCCGACAGCGGGCGAATTGTCTTCGACTTCAGCGGGGAACCGCTCCCGGGCGCCGCCAAGACGCAAGCGACGACCACTGGAACTTCTGCGAACGTGGCGGTGGCGTATGCCACGCCCAACGTCGCATCGTACGGGCCCGGCGCGGTCAACATCGTCGGGCTGAGCGAAGCCGAGCGCGACGTTTTCCGCGGGAGGCATATTGGCTACATCTTTCAGACCCACCACCTGCTCGCCGGCTTCACAGCGCTGGAGAACGTGCTGCTGGGCATGAGCTTCACCGGCCGAAAACACGACACGGGATGGGCGACGCACCTGCTGAATGAAGTGGGGCTGTCGCAGCGGCTGGATTACAAACCGGAGAAGCTGTCGGTTGGCCAGCAGCAGCGCGTCGCGGTGGCGCGGGCGCTGGCAAATCGACCGAAACTGGTGCTCGCGGATGAACCGACCGGCGCGCTCGATGCGACCAATGCCCAGCAGGTGCTCGATCTGATCCGCAAGCTTTGCGACGAGGTGAAGGCGGCGCTCCTGCTGGTCAGCCACGACGCACAGATGACGCGGCAGCTGCCGCGCTCCGTCTCGCTGGCGGACTTAAACCGCGCGTCAACGGTTGTGAATTGGTAGAAGAAATTGAACCGCGGAGACGCAGAGAGCGCGGAGAAGACAGAAATGATTCATCCAGATTTCTTTTCTTTCTCCGCGCTCTCCGCGTCACTGCGGTGAAACGAATCTATGAACGTTTTCCAGTTGGTTCTGAAGCAGATGCGGCAGCGCAGCCTCTCGACGTGGCTGACGCTGCTGTCGGTCGTGCTCGGGGTCGCGCTGGCGATCGCGATCATGATCCTGCGCCGCGAGGCGCAGGCGATGTTCGGGCAGACGGACTACGGCTACGACGTGCTCGTCGGTCCCAAGGCGTCGCCGCTGCAGCTGGTGCTGAACACGGCCTATCACATCGACCGCTCACCGGGCATGGTGCCGTACAGGATGTACGAGACCCTTGCCGGCGATGAATACTACCGGCGGATGGTGCGGCTGGCGGTGCCCTATGCGGTGGGGGACACCTACAAGAACCAGCGGATCATCGGCACGCTGCCGTCGCTGTTCGGCATGGCCGAGGACGGCTCACGGATGCCGGATGAGCGCGCCTTCAAGTACCGCCCCGGCCGGCGCTATGAGCTGGCGGAGGGTCGGGTATTTCACCCGCGCAAATTTGAGGCGGTCATCGGGTCAGATATCCCCGAGATCACGGGGCTGAAGCTGGGCGAGAAATTCAAGGCGGTGCACGGCGGCTCACGTGAGGGCCAGACGCCCGACGAGCACGACACGGAGTGGACCGTCGTCGGCGTGCTGGAGCCGACGCAGACAGCCAACGACCGCGTGCTGTTCATCCCGTTGATCAGCTTCTACGCGATCGGGGAGCACGAAGACGCGCTGGAGTCGATCTCGAAGTACCGCCCGCAGTCCGTCGAGAGCGAGGGACCGGAAAGTAAGGAACCCTCGTCCCACGAGGATTCACATTCAGCCCCGGGTCATGACCCGGGGCTGAATGAGGCGCCGTCTGCGCCGCCCAAGGCGCTGGAAGATTTCCTGACCGGCGCCGCGCCGGCGACCTCCCCTGCGCACGATGACCATGACCACGATCACGACGGCAAGCAGGACCACGCGCCCGAGGAACACGACGACCACGCCGGCCATGACCACGGCCACGAACCGTTCTCCATCAATCCCGACGGCACAATCCACCTCGATCTGCCCAGGGACAAGTGGATGGTCTCGGCCATCCTCGTGCAGTCGCGCAGTCCCTTCGCGGCCAGCAGCCTGATGTATGCGATTAACAATGGCGTGGAAGCGATGGCCGTCAATCCGGCCAGCGTGATGCGCGAGTTCTTCAGCAGCTTCCTCGAACCCGGCACCAGGCTGTGGCTGCTGGTTGCGATCCTCGTGACGCTGGTGGCCAGCGTGTCGATCCTCGTCAGCATCTACAATGCGATCGTCGCCCGGCTGCGCGAGATCGCCATCCTGCGGGCCCTGGGGGCGACGCGAAGGCGCATCCTCCTGCAAATCTGTCTGGAAGCGGGGCTCATTGGGCTCGCAGGAGCGGTTCTGGGGTTGATCCTGGGCCATCTGCTCGCGGCGGCCGGGTCTGCTTATTTGCGCCGGCTGATGGGCGAGGGGCTCAACTGGACCAAAATCGGCGGCGAGGAGGCCCTATACTTACTGGCCGTGACCGTGATTGCCGTGCTCGCGGGGTTGGTCCCCGCGATGAAGGCCTACCGCACCCCCGTCGCGACGAACCTCACGACCGGATAGGGGGTAGAATTGGTGCGGGTCCGCGTGTCGCAAGTGCCGGTTGTTTGCGGCGTCGCGGACCAAGGCGATCGGTTCGCGACGCCGCAAGCGGCGCAAGCGCAAGGAGCAGCATGATTTCTCGTTCGCTGGTCATTCTCCTGCTCATTCTGACCGGGGTCGCGTTTGCGCAGACCACTCAACCCGCCGCAAGCGTCGATAACGTCCCCCTCGACATTCGCGCCAACAGCCTGATCAGCCGCGGCGAGTTCCAGCAGGCCCTTCCGCTGCTGGAGAAGCTCGCGAAGCAGGCGAAGGGGGACTCGCTCAAACTCGGGCGAATCCAGGAGCAGATCCGCATGGTCGAGCGGATGATCGCCACCGGCGCGACCAGTCAGCCCGCCGTCGCCACCAGCGCCGAGGAGCGCACGCCGCACCCCGCCCCCAAGCCCGGCGAGGTGCGCGAGACGAACATCAAGGAGCTGGGCAATTTCGACTACGACGCCGACAAGGGCGGCAATGTGCCCGATGACGTCAAGGCGCTGAGCGGGATGAAGATTCGCGTGAAGGGGTTCATGATCCCCATGGACCAGGCCAGCAACGTGACGAGCTTTGCGCTCGTGCCGGACCTGTTCGCGTGCTGCTTCGGCCAGCCCCCGCAGGTGCAGCACATGATCATCGCCACCTGCCCGCCGGGGAAGGCCGTCAGCTATTACCCGGACGAGCTGGTCGTCGAAGGCACCTTCAAGGTGGACGAGAAAAAGGAAGACGGGTTCATCATCAGCTTGTTCGAGATGGAAGTCGTTAGCGTGAAACCAACGGCAAAGTAGTGAGTGCTGGTATTGGCCAGTACCTGAGGTGAATCTATGACGACGGCAACATTACCTCTGCCCATGACTCAGCGGATCAACGTCCGCATGATCGTGTTCGCCGCGATCGTGCTGGCGCTGGTGGCATTTCCCGTGTACTGGTATCTCAGCGTCGCCCTCACCGGCGGCATCCGCGACGCGGGCAACGGATACAAGGAAGTGGACCTCATGGCCATGGTCAGCTTCCCGTTTGACCAGAAGTACGGGACGATCGAAGACATCCCGGAGAAGTACCGCGCCCTCGACGGGCAGAAAGTGATCCTCACCGGCGAAATGGTCCCGATGCAGTCGGCCGCCCCGGAGATCAATTCATTCTCGCTCGTCTACTCCGTCTCCGAGTGTTGCTACACCGGCGAGCCGCAGGTGCAGCACTTCATCCATTCGACGGTGCAGGACGGCAGGAAAGTGCCGTACTACGCCGGCCTGGTCCGCGCCTCCGGGACGCTGCACGTGAACGTGAAGAAAGCCGAGGGCAAGGTAGACAGCGTCTTCCAATTCGACGTGGAAGACGTCAAGCCGCTGGGGTAATGACTCACGCCACATTGCCTGCCCGGCGCCCATGGCGTCGTCCACCATCGGCGATGCCGGGTCGGCCTTCGTAGGTGAGCGGGCGACCCTGCACTCATCGCGGGCGACCCTGGATTCGGCCCGCAGGTGGGCGACCATCACCCGCGCACGGGCGACCCATCGCCACGCGAAGGCGACCTTTGATCGCGCCCGGGCGACCGCGCGCGACGAATGGTCGACCTTTTGTCACAAAAGGTTGCCCAATAATATGCCCCAAAGCCCGCTGCGCAGGCAGCCCTCGTTCCGCCATCATCCATTAAACCCCTGCCACGGGCCTTCCGGCGTGTCCCACATCATCAGGATGCCCAGCCACACCTGAAGCGCCACGGCGAGGATCAGCAGCAGCGCGAATGCGAAGATGAGCCAGCGCTTGCGGGGTGCGGCGCGGGCGATAATCGCCAGCAGCAGCGGCAGGAGCACGATGGCGCCGGCGCCGATCACGTGCACCATCCGCCGGGGGTGCAGCCTGATGTGCTGGTGCCACAGCCCCCCGAAGTCCCACATGTTCTGCACCGACTCCGAGCGGAGCAGGACCCACCAGCCGAAGCCGGTCGTCGCGAGGGCGAACAGGGCGGTGAGGAGCCAGAAGCGCGCCGACGGAACCCGGCTGCGGTCGACGACCTCGACGTGAGCGGCGCCGGTGCCCTCATCGAATGCACCCGGATCGGGCCCGACGCGCGGTCGGACGGGACGGGCGCCGTAGGCGGCGGCGAGGTCGCTCAGCTCATCAGGCGGCTCGACCAGCATCGCTGCTCGCGCCGTGTTGGCTGCGCGGAGGGACAGGCCCAGGGCAGCCAGGGCAAACGAAACCGAAAAGCCGGCGAGCACCACGTGCATCTGAAGCGGGGGGAGGGCCCGCTCGATGTCGCGCTTGATGTCGGTCTGCGCTTCGGCGGCGGGATGATCGGCAAGTCCGCTGGTCTGGGGCGCGACCGTCTGCGCCGTCCGCGGCGCTGCCGGCGCCTCAGCTGCCGAGGGGGACAGCGCAGCCGGGCTGGTCGCTGGCTGCTCCAGGATCTCCTCGACAGGCGACCCGCCGCTGGGCGCGAGCTCCGGCGGCACGGCCGACATCGCCTTGCCCTCCATCACGCCGATGCCCCTGCGGTAGACCATCTCCCCGCCGTACCACGCGCTGACGACCGTCGCCCCGACGCCAAGCACCAGCAGCACCATCATGGGCAGGTGAATCTTCCGCCGCCACTCATCCGATCCGCTGAGCCACACCACCACCACGAGCCCGAGCAGGATCACGATCCCGCCGTTGAGGAACGCGTGCCGCTGGAGCATCGCCCACCCCTCGGGATCGCGGACGACGGGGCTGCCGCTGAGCGTCTGGCTCCACGTGCTCTCCAGCGGCGCGGGGTTCTGCATGCGGACGACGTCGCTCAGCGCGTACAGCCCCGCGAACGCCGTGGGAATCGCCAGCAGCGCCCCGAGCAGGATCATCCACCGCCCGGCGATGCGGAACCCGCTCGTCCGCCAGCCGAGAAAGCTGAACAGCTCGATCAGCGTGCCCGTGAGCAGCAGCGCTATGGGAAAGTGGATCAGGACAACATGAAAGTTTGGATTGACAAGTTCCCTGGCAGGCACAGTTGCTCCTTCCGGCGGCGATGACACATTGCGCGAGAGATGAGCGAGCATAGCGTGCGCGCCGCGCGGGTGTCTACGGAGGGCGTCAGCGGCCGGCATCGCTTCACACCAGCCGCTCCCAGCCCAGCGCGGATTGATCGACGATGGAGTCCCCCGGAGATGCGCCCAGCCGGGCCCATGTGAAGCTGAATATTCACCGCTCGGGGATGTGGCGAAGCCCACGTGAGGACTCGCCGTGACGAACAGCGCGTGCCTGTCAGCAGCATCGGGATGGAGTAGGATGCGCAAAAATAATGGTCACCTCACAGGTTTGGTGCGGAATCGCGTGCAACCGCCGTTTCCTCGCGCAGCGGGACTTGAGCACCGGCCGCCGCGGGCCTACAAGCGTGGCGTGCGCATCAACGACACCCATCGCGACCACCTCCTCCGGCACGGCTATGTCATCGTGCCCGCGTTCTTGACGGCTGACGAACTCTCGTCCGCGCGTTGCGATTTCCTGCGCTATTTCCCCAGCGCCCAGGAGCTGCGGGCGACGCCGCAGCGCTACGGCGCCGTCTTCGAGGACCCGGAGCATTTGCAGGTTGAGTTCCCCTTCGCGTCGGACGTGCTCAACGACATCAGTACGCACCCGGAACTCATCGGCTTCGTCGAGCGCCTGCTGGGGACGCGCGACGTGCTGCTGAGCCAGGCGGCCATCTGGGCGAAGTACGCTGGCACGGGCGATTTCGAGCAGGGGCTGCACCTCGATTACCAGGGCAACACGCTCGTCGTCCCGCGCGACGACGGCCCGTTCCGCCAGGTCAACATGATCCTCTACTACACCGACGTTGGCGACGAGATGGGCCCTACGTACGTCGTCTCGCAGGAGAACACGCACCACCTTCCGCTGTGGCCCACGCACCGCACGCGTAAGAAATCGCCCGAGCTGTATCGCCACGAAAAGCCCGTCCTCGCCAGCGCCGCCGACCTGCTCATCTTTTCCATGCGCACCTGGCACCGCGCCAGCGACATCATCGCCGACACCGGCGCGCGGTTCAGCCACCACTTCGTCTGGCGCGCCGCCGGCCACGCCTTCCAGGGTTATCACCAGTGGTCCCAGATGGGCGAGAAGCCCGAGATGCAGTCCTTCATCGAGCGCGCCACCCCGCGGCAGCGCGAGGTGCTGGGGTTCCCCAAGCCGGACGACCCGTACTGGACCCCCGAGACGCGGGCGGCGGTGGGATTACGGTATCCGAAGATGGACATGACGCCGTACCGCACCGTCTCAAAGTAGGGGGTATAATGGAGGCATGGCGAGACTGCGTGCACATTTCGACGGCAAAGTCTTAGTTCCCGTTGGCTCGGTCGATTTGCCGACGGGTCGGGAGCTAGAGATAGAGGTGGTTGACCCCGTCGATCCGCCTCGCGGCTCTGCCGCCGCAATTCTTAAAGCGCTGGGGGGCTGCCGAAGCTGAGCAAGGAAGACCTCGACGAGTGGGAGAAGGCAATGGAGAGGGGGAAGCTGCCCGTGCGGAACGAGGGGATCTTCGACGACCTTCGCTGATTGATGGTCTACCTGCTCGACACGAACGCTTTGCGGGACCTGCTGCACGGGCACGTGCGGATGATGGAGCGCATGTCGAGCACGATATTCCCACACCGCGTCATCACTTCTGTCATCGTCCGCGGAGAGGCGCTGTTCGGCGTCGAGCGAATGCCGCCGGGACGGCGGCGTGCGGCCGTCGAGCAGAGGGTTCCACAGCTTTTGGCTTCGCTTGACGCAGAACCCGTCTCCTTTGCCGCGGCGGATCGATACGCGCGAATGAAGCGTGCCCGAGAGCAACAGGGACTTCCTATGGACGAGAACGACCTTTGGCTTGCGGCGACGACAGTGGTTCTCGGTGCCGTGTTGGTGACGCGGGATGGTGACTTTCGCAAACTGCCGAGTCTTTCGGTCGAGGATTGGACGATCTGATCCCATCACACCAACTCCTCAAATTCCTCCACCAACTCCGAAAACCGCTGCATCGCCGCATTCACGGGTCCCGGCGTTTCCATGTTGACGCCCGCGTCCCGCAGCAGGTCGAGCGGGTCCTTCGACCACCCGCGCTTGAGGAAGCCGAGGTACTCGTTCAGCTCCTTCGTGCCGCCGGTCGCGACCGCGCGCAGCGCGATGGCGGCGCTCAAATCCGTCTCGTACTTGTAGAAGTAGAATGCGCGGTAGAAGTGCGGGATGCGCAGGATCCCAGCTCCAGTTCCTCGTCAATCGCGAAATCTGGACCGAAGTACAGGTCGAGCAGCTTCCGGTACTCGCGGCGGAGCATGTCGCCAATCAGCAGCTCGCGGGATTCCACCGTCGCGCCGTCGTGAGCCTGCGCTGGAGCTCGCGTGTGCTCGGCAGCCATCGGCTCCAGCGCCTCGACGACAGCCTTGACGGCAGGTGGTCACTCGTTCCCCAGCGCTTCGGCTACGCGCATCAGTCCCATCACGACGCGGGCTGTGCGCTCGTAGTCGATCTTGTCGGGCGTGTCCGTCACCTCGTGGTAATGCGGATAGCGGAATGGAGCGGTGTCCGTGACCATGAACGCCGGCCAGCCCTTCTGCCAGAAGGACCAGTGGTCGGACCACCCGATGCCCTGTATCGACGCAGGCAGCGCCGCGGCTTCGGAGGGAAAGTCGGTGTGGCTTCGGAACGACGCGACGCTGCGCGAGACCAGCGCGCGCGATGCGGTGTTGCCGACGAAGGCGATGAAATTGCCGGTGTCTGGGTAGAACAGGCTGAACGGGAACGGGTATTGCTGGCTGCCCCTGGCATCGGAGTAGTAGCCGATTGTTTCCGGGGTGAACATCGCAACAATCTTGTCGCCGCGCTTCTTGCATAGCCGCGCATACATCAGGCTGCCCATCGATTCCGTCTGAAAGAACGGCGGTTCCTCGTTCACAAACGCCACGAGCCGGAGCGTGCGCTTCAACGGCTTGCCGCGCAGCAGCCGAGCCATCTCTAAAGCGGCAGCCATGCCGCTGGCGTTGTCGTTGGCGCCGACGCAGCCGCGGACCGAGTCGTAATGGGCGCCCACCACGACGATTTCGCTTGCCTTGGTCCCGCCGGCGATCATTACTTCGATATTCCGCACCTCCTGCCCCTGCACGGTATAGAACAGCGGCACCGGCTCGTGCCCCTGCTCGCGAAACGTCCGCTCGATATACGCGGCGGCGGCAAGGAGCTGCTCGGGGTGGTAGATGTTGCGCTGGCCGATCGTGCCGGCCAGCATCTGGACGTGGGCGCGGAGCCGCGACGCCAGCTCGATCTCGCCATCGGTCGGCGCAGGCAGTGCCCCCTTGAATGATCGCCCGGGGAAGTTCATGTGACATCCTCCCAGCAGCACGCTGAGGCACACCAGCAACAGCCGACGACGCGTGTCCCTCATCCTCCGCACGCTCCAGGGCGGGGATCGCCTCAGCGACCCCGTCTGCTCCAGGCAACCAGCCCCATCCCGACCAGCAGCGCCCCCGCACCCGCCACGTAGGAGGCGATGGACCGCCGTGCCCCCCAACCTGAAAACTGCACCCGCCCGCGTTCCCCCGGCTCGATCACGCGCGCGCCCGTGCGCCGGGCCAGCGAGGCCAGCGCCAGGCGATCGTTGCCGATCCCGTCAAACTCCGGCGCATAGCGCCCCGCGACGGCAGACCGTTCGATCATCCGGCTGGACTCGCGCACCGTCGCGATCGCGGTGGCGCGCGGTGCGGGAAGCGCTAAATGGTAGCGCCCCGGCCCCGTCTGCGGGATGCGAAACGTTTCGCTCGCCCCCGCCAACGTCGTGAGGACGAGCGTCGGCGAAAGTCCGTTCATGGGTGCGGCCTGATCCGCGGCGTCGATGTCGATCACGAGCCGGAGGCCCGTCCGCCACGTCACCTTCAGCCGCGGGTCGCGCGGGGGACTTTGCACGAGGGCCGCGAGCGCCTCGACGTGCCCGTCCGGCGGGCGGAACGTGACAGCGGCGACCTTGCCGCTGCCGACATTCGCCCGCGCGGCCATGGGCACCGAATCTTCGCCCGTCGTGCGCGCGAGCTCGGTCGCATCGGCCTTCAGCCAGGTCCGGTTCCACCCCGTCGCCATCGCGGGCGGGAGCTCGGAAAAGTGAACCTCGACCGACCTGGTCACCCAATGGTGCGGCGACACTTCTTTCAGCAGTGTCGTCAGCGCAGAGGCCCAGCCAGCGGCGTCGGCTTCTTCCACGAAACTCCCGCCCGTCGCCTCCGCGAGCCGCCGCAGGGCAATAGCCCCCGGCCCCGTGCCGATCGCCAACACGTGCACCCGCGCATTGGCGGCGGCGAGCGTGCGGGCGAGCTCGTCTACCGCCGGCAGCTTCACCTGACCGTCGGTGATCAGGACGATGGGATTGGCGACGCTCTTGTCGAGCGAAGCGCTCACCGCGCGCAGCGCCGCTTGAAGGTTGGTCGGCCCGCGTGGCGCAGGGATGTCGGCGAGGGCAAAATCCTTCACCGGCTTTCCGCGCGTCCACCACCGCAGCTCGTCGGCGAACCCCCCGACGCTCAGCAGGTCGCTGGGCGGGAGCTGCGCGATCGCCTCGCGCGCCGCGGCGACGGCGGCCGTGAGCCGCGTGCGGCCGTTTGAGGCGCTCGCCATCGAGCCGCTGGCATCGAGCAGGAACGTCCAATGTGCCGCGGGCGTGGGTGGTGAACTGGCAAGTGGCGAGAGGTTGCCAGGGACGGAGCCATCGTGCCCGCCCGCGGCGAAGGCCCGATCGCCGCCGAGGATCAGCAATCCGCCGCCCAGGTCGCGCACATATTGGTGGAGGCGCTGGGACTGTGACGGCGAAAGAGAATTCGCTGCGACGTTGTGCAGCACGATCACGGACGGCTCCAGCCATGCGGCCGGGTCGATCGGCAACGCACCCGCCGACATCGAGCGCCAGTCGCCGGTGGGGGCGGCGTCGCCAACCCACCATCGCTGGCTGGCCGTGGGTGGGGGATCCATGACAGCAAGCACATCGTTCTCCGGCCATGCATCGCCGGGCGAGAGCTGCGCGATGGTCGTTCGCTCGTTCGTCGCCGACAGCGTAATCGTTCGCGCGCCGGTGGGGGCGGTGGTGGACGAGGCGCCGACGGTCAGTTCTCGCGGCGCGCCACCGTTGGTCGTGTTGATGACCAGTTGATCGCCGCGCCGATCGAGCCCCGTGACGGCGGCATCGGCGGGACGATCCAGCGCGGGGTCGATCACGGCGTAAACCGGCGGCGACGTCGCCGGCGGATCGAACCGGCCGTCGCTGAACAGCACCACCGCCGCCGCATCAGGCGGGGGCGGGGGCCAGTTCGTGCGCTCGGCCTGTTCGTCGCCGAAGCGCACCACCGTGTGCGGCCGATCGCCCAGCAGTTGCGCGACGCGGGCGCGCAGCGCCGCATCATCGCGATATGTTGCGCCGCGCGTGCTCGCGGACAGATCCACCATCACGGCGATGCGCCCGTCCGCGTTGTTCGCGACCCGAGGCTCGCCCGCCGCGATCGCCAGCAACATCAGTCCCAATCCGACGAGAACATGACTGACCAGCGGCGCCGATGCGCGCCGAAAGCACGCAGTGACAATCGCCGCGACCGCCAGCGCCAAGCCGGCGGCCAGCGGGATCGGTGAGTCGAAAACGATCGCGGGGAATGCAAACATGACCGCCGGCATGTCCGGCACTAAGATCGTATCCCATGGCAATGACAGCAGCGAGATCAACGACCATCCTGAGCGTCCGCAAGGGCGACCAGGTCGCGCTGGGCGGCGACGGCCAGGTGACGCTCGGTAACACCGTGGCGAAGCACGACGCGAGCAAAATTCGCCGCGTGGGCGCGGGCGGGAAGGTGCTGACGGGCTTCGCCGGCTCAGCCGCCGATGCATTTGCGCTGCTCGAGCGGTTTGAGAAGAAGCTTGCCGAGCATCCCGACAACACCCGCCGCGCCGTCATCGAGCTGGCCAAGGACTGGCGAACCGACCGCGTCCTGCGACGGCTCGAGGCGATGCTCGCGATCGCTGATAAGTCCGTCAGCCTCATCGTCAGCGGCGCCGGCGACGTGATCGAACCGACCGACGGCATCATCGGCATCGGCTCCGGCGGCCCCTTCGCCGCCAGCGCGGCCAAGGCGCTGCTCCAGCACGCTCAGCTCGATGCGAAGGGAATCGTCGAAGCCGCGCTGAAGATCGCCGGCGAGGTGTGCATCTACACCAACACCAACATCAAGGTCGAGACGCTTTGATGCTGACTAGACGAATCATTCCCTGTCTCGATGTCGACCGCGGGCGCGTGGTCAAAGGGGTCAAATTTTTCGACCACATCGACGCCGGTGATCCTGTCGAGCAGGCCAAGCGCTACCAGGCCGACGGGGCGGATGAGCTGGTCTTCTACGACATCACAGCCAGCCATGAAGGCCGGCAGATTATGGCCGATCTGGTTGCCCACGTGGTCGAGGAGATCTTCATGCCACTGACCGTCGGCGGCGGCATCCGCACGATCGAAGATGCCACGCGTCTCATTCAGGCGGGCGCCGAAAAGGTCAGCCTCAACTCCGCCGCCGTTCGCGATCCTGGCCTGCTTGCCCAGGTCGCGCGCAAGTTCGGCCGCTGCGCCACCGTGCTCGGGTTGGACGCCAATCGCGTGATGATCGACGGCCGCGAGCACTGGCGCGTCTTCGTCAATGGCGGCCGCGTCGATACCGGCATCGATGTCATGAAATGGGTGAAACAGGCCGAGGCGCTGGGCGCCGGCGAGATCGTGCTGAACGTCATGAACGCCGACGGGACCAAGGATGGCTACGACCTGGAAATGACCGCCGCCGTAAGCGATGCGGTCAAAATCCCCGTCGTCGCCAGCGGGGGCGCAGGCTCGCCCAAGCACATCCTCGATGTGCTCACCACCGGCAAGGCCGACGCCGCCCTGGCAGCGAGCATCTTCCACTTCAACGAGCACCCGGTGCCAAAGGTGAAGCAGGTCCTCGCCGAGCACGGCGTGCCGGTGCGGGTGGTGTAGAGTCGACAACACGCCGCTTCACGTGATGGCTCAGGTGCCGCAAGACGCGCGTCGATCGGATCTGCGGCAGCGGCGATCCGTTTCCATTACCGCACCAGCGCCAGCCCGATGCGGAACGAGTCGCCGCGCTCGTCGTAGCCGATGAGGCTCTCCCCATAGCCCGTGAAATATTGGGCGTAGACGTACATGTCCACGCTGCCGCCCGTGAACTTGCGGAGCGGGTGACTCAGGTTCAGCTCGAGCGAGCTGTGGTCCCAGTCCTTGCCGGCGCGGGCGGTGGCCGAGAGCTGCAGCCCATCCCGCCAGCCGACGATCAGCTTCAGATCGCCATAGCCGCGGTAGTCGGCAATGTCGGGGTTTTCGTCGAGCCGGTAGAGGTAGGCCCATACGCGCGGCGCAACGGTGACAAAGAACCTGTCCGCGCCGTATGCGCCGCCCCCATGGCCGAACGTGAAGACGGGACGGATGTACGCGATGTTCACGCTGCGCGAATCGCTGCCGGATTTGCCGTTCGATTCATGCTGAAGCCCCAAATGCAGATCGAACCGCGACAGGCCCGGCAGCCACGCCGCATCCGGCTCTTCGTGCAGCCAGATCAGCTCGGGCCGATAGCTGGAATCGAAGAACGGCCCGCTCGGCTCGCCGATGTCCCAGAACGACTGCTGCGTATAGCCCAGGTAAAAGTTCGACACCCACGGCAGCGCATCGGCAAGGTTTCCCTCGGGGGTAAAGAGCTGGTACTTGAGGCTCACCTGAAATTTCACCTGCGGATCGTCCGGCCCCCATAGAAAATAGATGGGCTCGTGCGGCGAGAATCGGTCGGCGAGGAACTCGACGAGCCCGCCTTCGACATTCGGCTGCGTCGTTGTCGGGTCATCCGCGCTGCGCAATGAAAACGGCTCGCCGGCGGTAATTGCGTCCTCCCCGCGGGCGGGAGATGTCGCAAGAAGCCACGCAAGGCAAAGCGCGATACTCGCGCCGGCGGATGGTTTGGAAGTGCTCACGCGGGAACGATGCGCCAGCCGGCGCAAAAATGCATCCTCAAAAGTGCTCGCTATCTCTCGCCTGTGGGTGTCGCCGTGCCTTCGGGCGCGCGGGGCTGTATAGTCCTCCCCCCTATGGCTTTGGAAGTCGGAATCGTCGGACTGCCCAATGTGGGCAAGAGCACCATCTTCAACGCGCTCACCGCCGCTGGGGCGCTGGCGGCGAACTATCCATTTGCAACGATCGAGCCGAATGTCGGCGTGGTGGCGGTGCCGGATGAGCGGCTTGGTGTGATCAACCAATTCCAGAAGACGGAGAAGATCATCCCGGCAGCGCTGCGGGTGGTGGACATTGCCGGCATCGTGCGCGGGGCGAGCACGGGTGAGGGGCTGGGGAACAAGTTCCTCTCGCACATCCGCGAGGTCGACGCGATCCTGCACGTTGTCCGCTGCTTCGAGAACCCCGACATCACGCATGTCGAGAACAGCGTCGATCCGATTCGCGACATTGACACGATCGACACGGAGCTGGCGCTGGCCGACCTGGAGACGGTCAGCTCATCGCTGGATAAGGCGGTGCGCCTCGCGCGCAGCGGCGACAAGGAAGCATCGGCCAAGGCCGAGGTGCTCCAGCGCTGCAAAGTCCACCTCAATGAAGCCAAACCCGTGCGCCAGCTGGAACTTGACCCCGATCAGATCAAGCTCGTAAAGGGGCTGGGCCTGATCACCGCCAAGAAGGTCCTCTACGTCGCCAATGTCGATGAGTCCGATATTCATGGGCAGGGCCCGCTCGTGCAGAGGGTGAAGGAGCGCGCGGAACAGGAGGGCGGGAGCGTCGTGCCTGTATGCGGGAAGCTGGAAAGCGAGCTGGCCGAGCTCGCGCCCGTCGACCGCAAGGAGATGCTCGAGAGCATGGGTCTGACGGAGCCGGCGCTGGCGACTCTGGCGCGCGAGGCCTACAAATTGCTCGGGCTGCAAAGCTTCTTCACCTCCGGTCCCAAGGAAATCCGCGCCTGGACGATCCCCGTCGGCGCGACCGCCCCGCAGGCCGCGGGGGTGATCCACACCGACTTCGAACGCGCGTTCATCCGCGCCGAGGTCTACACGATCGAGGATCTCAAGCAGTACAAGACCGAAGCCGCCATCAAGGCCGCAGGCAAAATGCGCGCCGAGGGCAAAGGTTACGTCGTGAAGGACGGCGACGTCGTCAACTTCCTCCACGGCGCGTGAGGAGGATTCCCCACAAGCGCGGCACAGATGACACAGGCAAAAAACGGCGTGGCGACTAGCGCTTCCCCGCCCGCCGGAGCAGGTCGTCGATCCACTCGGCAGACGCTGCGTCGAGCGGGGGCGGCGGAGGGGCTTTTCGATAGTCGATCTGGTCGTACGCGCCGTTGCGATACGTCTGGTCGATCAGGGGCTGAAGGTCCAGCGCCACGTCCGCATCCTGCTCGCGCAGGGGGATGCGGATGGCGGGCAGACGCTGATCGAGGTGGATTGGGTAATACTCGTGCTCTTGGCCCTTCCAGCCGCGATGGACGTTGATCCGGTAGTGCGACGGCGGCACGCGATCGCGCCGCGCCTGCACGATGTAATCGCCCCCGCGCAGCAGATCGATCTCAACGAGGCTCACCCGCGCTTCGGACAGCTCGCGCTGCTTTTGCTGATAGAGGGCCTGGCCTTCGCCGGGAAGCTTGTTGCTGGGTGAGAGGAACTCGATGACGGTGACGAGACGGCCGCCGGTGGTCGTGTCGATGATCTGAATGAACCCTTCGTATGCCGGCTCATGGAGTCCGCGGACAACCAACGGCTCTGCCAGGGCGACGCTGCCTTCGCTGTGAGCCGCCGATCCAAAGTGGGGTGAAGGATGTCGCTGCACGACCTTCACGTCCGGATAGATCGATCGGGAATCTTCCAACTCGGTCTCGACCACCAGCCGCTCCTCCAGCCGCGCCAGATAGCGCGGCCGCAGCTGCGGCTGGAGAGCGTCGCAGGCATACGTGCACAAGCGGTGATGCACGTCGCGCCAGTAGGCCTCCAGGTAGGGGTCCATCCCCGGGAAGGGGCTCTGCGGTTCGGTCATGGCAGACACCTCACGGCGTGATTGTAGCACGAAGACCGTTCCGCATCGCGTTTGCGAAGTCGGCGGTGGCGTGTGGCGGTTCGCTACCCTGCGGCGGGGGCGACGGCGGCGGGGGCGACGGCTATGATGATGTCGCACCGGGCAGCCGTAGCTCAGTTGGATAGAGCATCCGCCTTCTAAGCGGACGGTCGCAGGTTCGAATCCTGCCGGCTGCGTTTGGAAGGGGCGTGATCATGCACCACCACTTTTTCGGCGTCGCGGCAGGGGTCTGTCTTTGGCTGGGAATCGTCTTGACAGCTCTGGGCGCTCAACCGCAATCCCAACCCCAACCGGAAGCCGACTACCCGCTCCCGTATCACGTCGATCACCCGTGGCCGTTCAAGGCGGAATTTGGGGATCAGGCGGACTGGGAGCGCCGCGCCGAGGAGCTGCGCACGCAGACGCTGGTCGCGACGGGGCTGTGGCCGATGCCGGAGAAGACGCCGCTCAACCCAGTCATCCACGGCAGGATGGATCGCGACGATTACACCATCGAGAAGGTTTTTTTCGCCAGCCTGCCCGGCCACTACGTCACCGGCAACCTGTATCGCCCGAAGAACGGCGTGCAGAAGCGCCCCGCGGTGCTCTCGCCGTACGGGCACTGGCCGGACGGGCGATTTATCTGGCGCAGCGATGCCGACGCGCAGAAGCAGATCGACGCGGGCGCGGAGAAGACAATCAACGGCGCCCGCTCCCCGCTGCAGGCGCGCTGCGCGATGCTTGCGCGGATGGGCTGTGTCGTGTTTCACTATGACATGCTCGGCTACGGCGACAGCACCGCCATCAAGCACCGCGAGGGGTTCGATGACGTGGAAGCGACGCTGCGGCTGCAGAGCCAGCTTGGTTTGCAGACTTGGAACGCGATCCGCGCGCTGGACTTCCTCGCTTCGCTGCCCGACGTCGACCCGTCGCGCCTCGCCGTCACCGGCGCCAGCGGCGGGGGGACGCAGACGATCCTCGTCAGCGCGCTGGACCCGCGCGTGGCCGTGTCGTTCCCGCACGTGATGGTCTCGATGTCGATGCAGGGCGGGTGCGTGTGCGAAAACGCGCCGCTGCTGCGCGTGGGCACGAACAACGTCGAGCTCGCGTGCCTGTTCGCGCCCAAGCCGCTGGGAATGGGCGCTGCCAACGACTGGACGAAGGATCTGGAAACGACGGGACTTCCGGAGGCGAAGCGAATCTATGAGCTGTACGGCAAGCCGCAGCTCGTTTCTGCAAAGCACTTTCCGTTCGAGCACAACTTCAACCAGGTCAGCCGCGAATACATGTATGAATGGCTGAACCGCCACCTGAACCTTGGCTGGGAATCCCCCGTACGCGAGAAGCCGTTCGAGCCGGTTCCGCCGGAGCAGTTGTCGGTGTTCGACCCGCAACACCCGTTGCCGAACGACGCGCTGGACGCGGCGGCGCTGCGAAAGCAGATGACGAAGGCGTCGGACAAGCAGGTCGCGGCGATGTCGGTCCAGGACCTGCGCAGGGCGCTGCGTGCGATGCTCGTTTACCCGCTCCCCGGGGAAGAAACGGAGGGATTGAAATACGATCTCAGGAAGCCCGAGAAATGGAATGGCCGGATCGTCGTCTGGATTGGCGAGCTCGATGATCCGACCACCCGCCGTTTCCACGACGCCGGCGTGGCCATAATGACCACCAACCTGCCGAGCGCGAATAATCCCGTGAAAGTGAAGCGCGGCAGTTACGCAGGCTTTACGCTCGGATATAACCGCAGCAACCTCGCGCGGCAGGCCGTCACTGTGCTTCGGTTGATCGACGCCGCGCGAAACCAGGACGGCGCGAAGTCGATCGATCTCGTCGGTCCCGGTTCCGCGGTGCTGCTGGCGCGTGCCGCGACGGAACACGACATCGCCAACACCATTATCGACCTCGAACGCTTCGACTTCGATCAGATCAAGGAACCATCCGATCCCCGAATTCTGCCCGGCGCGCTGAAGTACGGCGGGGTCTTCGGCTTTGCGCGATTGTGCACGGGGGGGCGCGTGCTCCTGACGAACGCGCCGCGCTCGGCAACCGTGGCTGGCGTCACCATTCAGGAAGCGCCGCTGGATTTGAACTCAACCATTTCTCAGCTTTTGCAGTAACCTTACGCCCATGCGCATCCAGTTCTGCGGCGCCAACCGCACCGTCACCGGCTCATGTCACCTGATCGAGGTCAACGGCCTGCGCCTCTTCCTCGACATGGGCATGTACCAAGGCCGCCGCGAGGAGGCTCGGCGGATCAACCAGTACCTGCCGCAGGACGCGCACGCCGTCGACGCGATCATCCTCTCCCACGGCCATCTCGATCACTGCGGTAAGCTGCCCGTCGTCGTGCGCGCGGGCTTTACGGGCCCGATCTACTGCACGCCCGCGACGGCCGACGTGGCGCGAACCGTGCTGCTGGACGCGGGGGAAATCCAGGAAGAGGACGCCGAATACCTCAACCGCCGCTCGCGCGATGAGAACGCGCCGCGCGTCGAGCCGCTCTTTCGCCTCGTCGACGCGCAAGCTACGCTCAAGCAGTTCCGCCGCGTGAAGTACGAGACGAAGCAGGACGTGGGCAACGGCGTGTCATTCACGTTCTTCGACGCCGGCCACATCCTCGGCTCGGCGTACGTGCTGCTCGAGTGGACGGAAGCGGGCAAGCCGCGCACTCTGCTGTTCACCGGAGACATCGGCCGCTACGGCAGCCCCATTCTGCGCGACCCGCATCCTTTGCCGTTCCCTGTCGACCATGTCATCACAGAAAGCACCTACGGCGACCGCACGCACGCGCCGGGCGATCAGATCGGCCCGCAGCTGCTCGATGCGGTGCGCCACTGCGTCGAGCGGCGCAGCCGGCTGCTCGTGCCGTCCTTCGCCGTCGGCCGCACGCAGACGGTGCTCTGGTACATGCATAAGTTCATCGCGGAGGGATCGATCCCGCGCATTCCAATCTTCATCGACAGCCCCATGGGTGTGGAGGTGACAAAGGCGACGGCCGAGCACCGCGACCTGTACGATGAGGAGACGACGCGCCTGCTGGAGAAAAGCGGCACGTTCTCCGCCGTCTTCGCCAGCAGCTCGGCGCAGAGCCGGCAGATCAACGCCCACAGCGGCGCGTGCGTGATCATCGCTTCCAGCCCCACGTGCGAATTCGGCCGCATCCTGCATCACCTGAAGCGCAGCGTTGAGCAGAAAGATGACGTGATCGTGTTCGTCGGCTGGACGCCGCATCACACGCTGGGCCGGCGCCTTCAGGAAGGGCAGCGAAGGGTTCGGATCTACGATCGCTGGTACGAGCTGCGCTGCGGTGTGCGGACGATCCACGGCCTCAGTGCTCATGCCGATGCCGACGAACTGCTGCGTTTCCTCCAGCCGACGCTCAAGCCGCAAACCACCGCTTACGTCGTTCATGGCGAGCCCGACGAGGCCGAGGGGCTGGCCCGCCGTCTGCTCGCCGCCGGGATTGGTCAGGCCCACGTGCCCGCCATCGAATCCTCCGTGCTCGCAATCTCGGCCGAGTGCGGGCGCTGAACCTGCGCGCAGGCGCGGCTTTTTCCGGAGGACCGTCACCTACCCGCGGAGTCAGCGGGTTGTCTGTGGTCGGCGGTGGAGCGGCACGCGCGCTGCGCCGGGGCATTGGGCATCGACTTTGGCGTGGTGGGATGTTCGGCGGTATTGCCGCGCTGCGGAGCGTTTCCCTGTCCTGCCGGGCGCTTGGCGCGCTTGGGCGGCTTCGGCGCGGGGTTTTTGGCGCCCGCGGCACAGGGCGCGGCCGATCGCTTCTTCGCCGCCACCCTCTGCGCGCGGGCGGCCTGGGCCTCGGCGGCGGCCTGGGCTTTGGCCTGCGCCTTGTGCAGCCGCGTTCTTTCGACCCGCAGCCGCGTGAACAGTCTGACTGCCGATGCATTCCCCGCGCTGCGGGCGTGATCCAGCGCGGTTCGGCCGGCGTCGTCGCGCCGCTCGAGATCCGCGCCGCGCTTGACGAGCAATCGGATCAGACGGTCCTGCTGCTCGTGCGGTTCTTCGGCGGCGATGGTCATCAGGATTGTGCGTCCCGTGCGACGGTCGACGGGGAGATCGACGTCGGCACCAAGCGACAGCAGGTGCAGGAGCCGGCTCGCTCCACACGACAGCGCCCGTTCGAGCAGCGACTCGCCCGTCTCGCGCTCCCAGCGGCGCAGATCGAACCCGGCGCCGAAGAACAGATCGGCGCAGATCGCGTCGTTCAGGGCGAAGTGGATATAGGGCCCCCAGTGCTCGTGCGCGCCGTGCGGGTCCAGCCCGTGCTTGAGCATCAACGCGAGCAGCTGGCGCTTGGGAGGCTCGGCAATGACCAGCGACGCGACGCCGTCACCGTTGGGATCAGCCCCGCCGCAGACAAGCGCCGCCGCCGCGTCCCAGTGCTGGTTCTCGATCGCCGCCGTCAGGGGCCGGACACCCCCGACGCCGCGTGCGTTTGGATTGACCTTGCGCTCCAGCAGCAGCCGCACTGCCGCGGTGTGCCCGTGCTCTGCCGCAAGGGATAACGCCGTGCGGCCGTCGGCCGTCATTGCGTCGATCTGCTGGCCCCAGAACAGACAAATCTTCAGCGTGTCGAGGTCCCCCGACTGCGCAGCTACAAACCACATCTGGCTGCTCCTGAACTCCCCCGTGCGGCCTGATCAATCCTGCCGCTTGGGTGCAGCATCCGCCGCGTCGGCGGAGAAAGCATACCATCCGCGACCGCCCCACGCGTGGTAGCGCCGTGGGCACGATCCGGAAAAGTGGCGATACGACTGGAGGGGCGCGTTCTGGAGCATTTTATATTGAGCGGACCGAACTGCCGGATCGCGCTGTGCGGCGTTGGCGGTATCCGCGCTGCGTCAGCGCGAGCGGATCAGCTGCGCGTCCGGAATCCCCAGCTCGCGCCGCTTGCCGTCGATGTCATTCAGAAAGCGCATACCGTCGGAGTAGTAGCCCGCCGTGGGAGCCAGCTCGGGCAGCATGGCGGACCAGTAGGCGTTGAATCGGCCCATCAGCGCTTCGCGCAGGTACTTGCTCAACATCGATGCCAGCGCAACCGGCATGCACTGCGCTTCGGCTTTCTCGCAGAAGATGACGCGGACGATGTGCGGGCCACGGAGGAGCTTGTACTCGCTGTGGCCCTCGAGCTCCTTTGTGACCTCAAGCGACCAGTCCTCGAACATCAGGCGGAGGAGCTGGCCGTAGTGCTCGCGACCGCCCTGGCGGTCGCAGAAGACGACGAGCCCCTGCTCTCCGTAAGTGCGGATGAGGTGATCGAGGTGAACGACGGCGGTGGAGAACAGGGCGCTGCCCTTGTTGCGCGTCGCGTCGAGCATCTGGTTGAACTGCCGCTCGGGCACGATGCGGGCGGCCAGATGCACGCAGCGCAGGTGCGCGCGATCCATCTCGGCCTTCAGGGCGTTGGCGAAGAGGCGGATGGGCGTGAGGTCCTGCTCGAGCGGGAAGCGCTCGCCAGGGTAGGGGAGGTACCACGGATAGCCGCGGAGGTCGCTCACGGCATGGCCGGCGACGCGGGCGAGCAGGGTGTCCAGTTCATCGCAAACGGGTGCCTCGCCGGAGTCGTGGTCGCCGCCGGTTGCGGTGTCGCCACAGGGATCGTCGCGGATCGTCGCGAGGATGGCGAGAATCGAGCGCTCAAGCTCCTTAATCCCAAGCCCGGAGGTGTACACAAGCTTGCTGTCGTTGACGTGGAGCTTCTTGCCGGTTTTTGTGCGGTTCTTGCTGACGAGCTTGCGCAGCCGCTTCCACAGGCACGGCAGCGCCTCGGCGCCGGCGTTGCCGTCGGTGATCTGGAACGCACAGCACCCGACGACGAGCGGCCCCAGCAGCGGCCCGTATCCGGCCTCGTCTATCCCTGCGAGGATCATGGCCGGCGAATATACCGGGGCGTCCGGAAATGTCCCGTGTGCGGCGTGGTCAGCGACAGCTTTTGCACCGGAGACCGAACCGAATGGCCGCCGTGAGGCAGAGCACAAGCAATTGCATAAGATGACGACCAGCCGACGCCGGCGCGCTGTTGCGCCGGCTCCGTGCCTTCCGCGCCGTTGACGCCTGATGCCGATGAAGCAGTCGACTTCCCTGCCCGTCCTGTCCCACGACGGGCCCAGCTCAGCAGAACAGAATCTGGCCGCGCTCGAGGCCGAGCTGCGGCACATCGTGCGTGGGCAGGTGCGTTTCGACGAGCACGACCGGGTGCTGTATTCGACCGATGCCTCGCCGTACCAGGTGATGCCGCTGGGCGTGGTCGTGCCGGCCGACATCGCCGACGTGGCGCGCGTGCTGGAGCGCTGCGCGGCGCGGCGGATTCCCGTCCTTCCGCGCGGCGGGGGGACGAGCCTGGCGGGGCAGTGCACCAACCGCGCTGTTGTCATCGACGTCTCCGCATTGTGCCGCCGCGTGCTGTCCGTCGATGTCGAGGGGCGACTCTGCGAAGTCGAGCCGGGAATAGGCGTCGATGAGCTCAATCGCCAGCTATCGAAGCTCGCGCCCGGGCTGCTCTATGCCCCAGATCCCGCGACGGTGGCGCAAGCGACCATCGGCGGGTGCATCGGCAACAACGCCGCCGGCGCACGCTCGATCCTGTACGGCCGCACAAGTGAGAACATCGCCGGCGTGAACGTGCTGCTGACGAGCGGCCAGCGCATATGGCTGGAATCGGGCGCCGGCCGGCGCAGCGAAATGGCGCGGCGGCTGGCGGTGGCGGTGGGGGATGTCGTCTCGCGCCACGCGGAGCTGATTCGCACGCGCTTTGCCAGGACCATCCGCCGCAACGCCGGCTACAACATGGACCTGGTCCTCCAGCAGCTCGACGGTGGCATCGCGCCCGAAGACCTCGACCTCTCGGGGTTGATCTGCGGCAGCGAGGGGACGCTGGCGGTCGTCATCGGCGCCAGGCTGAAGCTGCACCCGATCCGCGGCGCCGTCGGGCTGGCAATCGCATCATTCGCGACGCTGGAGGCGGCGATGGATGCGGTGAATCCCATCCTGGCGACGGGGCCCAGCGCCGTCGAGCTGCTCGACGACGTCGTGCTCCGAGCCGCGGCGGGCAACGCCAAATGCCGCCCGTACGTCGAGCTGCTCCCGCGTCCGCGCGGTGGGGCGGCTCCGATGGCGGTGCTGTATGTCGAATACCAGGGGAATGCGCCGGAGGACATCGAAGCAGGTTTCGCCCGGCTTGCCGCGACGCTGAGCGATGTCGCAATCTCGCTCTACCGCGACAAGCCGGCCATGGCCGAAGCGTGGATGCTTCGCAAGAGCGGTGAGGCGCTGCTGCACGGACTTTCCGGCAAGCGCAAGCCGCAGACGTTCGTCGAAGACAACGCGGTGCCGCCGGAAAACCTCCCGCGATTCGTCCGCAAGTTTAAAGCAATCGTCGCGCGGCACGGGACGGAGGCGGCCTACTACGCGCACGCATCGGTCGGCGTGCTGCACGTTCGGCCGATGATCGATCTGCACGACGAGGAGGACCGCGCCCGAATGCGCAAGATTGCCGTCGAAGTCGCGGACTTGGCGCGCGAGTGCGGCGGCGTCATGTCGGGCGAGCACGGCGACGGACGCGTCCGTGGACCGCTGCTCGAGCGCTTCTACGGGCCCGAGCTGATGGCGGCTTTCCGTGAGATCAAGCGCATCTTCGATCCCGGCGGCATCCTCAATCCCGGGAACATCGTCGACGCCGGGCCGATCGAATCGATCACCGAGAACCTGCGCGCGATGGCGATGCCCGCGGCACAAACCGTCGCACGGCGCGACATCGACACGTTCTTCGATTACGGCGACCAGGACGACTTCGGCCACGCTGTGGACATGTGCAACGGCGCCGGCTTCTGCCGCAAGACGGCGGGCGGGACGATGTGCCCGAGCTACCGCGGCACGATGGACGAGCGCCACAGCACGCGCGGGCGGGGCAACGCGCTGCGGCAGGCGATCCGCGTCGGCCTCGGCGACGGCACGCCGGCGTGGAATGACCCGGAGACGATGCAGACGCTGGACCTGTGCCTCAGCTGCAAAGCGTGCAAGAGCGAGTGCCCGAGCAATGTCGATGTCGCCCGGCTGAAGGCGGAGTACCTCGCCCAGTCCTGGCGCGCCCGGGGTGGCGCACCGCTACGGGCGCGCGTGTTCGGGCACGTGCGGCGGCTGAACCGGCTCGGCTCCATGGCGCCGCGCCTGGTGAACGTCATCTCGAACCTGCCGCTTGTGCGGGCTGTCATGAACCGCGTCCTGCACCTCGCCCCGCAGCGCACGCTACCCCCGTTCGCGCCCAGCCTGCACAAGTGGTTCCATCGCTCGCGGCTTCGCGGACCAGCCGGCACCGGAAAGCCCAAGGTCCTGCTCTACGCCGACTGCTTCGTCACCTACAACGAGCCGGAGATCGGGAGGAATGCAGTCGGCGTGCTCGAAGCGCTCGGATACGAAGTGCTCCTCCCCCCGATCGCCTGCTGCGGGCGGGCGATGATCTCCACCGGTCTGCTTCCCGACGCCATCGCTACAGCCGACCGCGCGCTGGCGACCCTGCGCCGCGCCGTCGACGAGGATGAGGTCGCCGCCATTGTCGTCTGCGAGCCATCGTGTCTCAGCGCGATCACCGACGATTGGCTGCAGTTGAAGCTCGCGATGCCGCTTGACGTGCGCCAGCGCATCGCGGCGCGGTCGATGCTGGTTGAAGACTTCGTGGACAAGTTCTGGGATCAGCATCCGACGCGCCCGGCGATCCGGCCTGACGCGCCGGCCATCGTGCTGCACGGCCACTGTCACCAGAAGGCGCTGACGGGCGACGAGACCAGCGCGCGGCTGCTCCGCCGCCTCACCAACGACCGCGTGACCGTGCTGCCCAGCGGCTGCTGCGGCATGGCCGGCAGCTTCGGCTATGCCGCAGACAAGTACGACCTCTCGATGGCGATCGGCGAGTTGTCGGTCTTCCCGCCGATCCGCGCCGCGTCCGCCGACGCGGTCATCTGCGCCCCCGGCACGAGCTGCCGCCACCACATCCACGACGGCACCGGCCGCCGGGCGGTTCATCCAATCGAGTTCGCCGCGCCCCTGCTTTGTGGAGGCGCGGAAGCGGCGCAGCGTTGACAGTTGCACCGCCTTGCTGTGTCATCGCCGGGTCGCCCACCACACGGGTCGCCAATACCAGGGAAGTGACATGAACGACGCAACGCGATCAGCGCTTCGAGAGCTGGGGTTTGACGACAAGGATTGGCAGGAGTCTCAATACTGCCCCGGGGTATTTGAGACGACGATTGCCGGCGGCGAGGGGGCGATTGCCAAGTGGTCGGCACTGCGCGACCAATATGGCGAGACCGGCTATTGGCCGATCCTCCGTGGTGAAACGCTCCGCAGTGAAACACCTTCGATCATGAACGCGCCGTCGCCGCCACCCATCGACGTCGCGCAGGTGTTGGTACGCGTGCCCCGCGGCACCGTTACCGAGTTGATCGATGCCGCGCGGGAGAAGGAGCGAGAAGCGCTGGAAGCGTACTTGCGCTCGACCGGAGGCGACCCGTCGTTTCTCGATTCAGATCCCGATCATCCGGTGGATGATGACGACATTCCATGGCCAAACGAGCCTGTTCGAGACGCTCCACTGGCCTTCACTGGTGTGTTCGACATCCTGACGAATAAGCCGCTGAAGAAATGCGGGCTGTCGCTGTTGCCCGCAAAACATCCCGCGCACGCCCCTGCGCATCTGGGATTTGGCGGCTGGAATGAGGTGCCGCCCGACGAGGTGCTCGTCGCCATCCTAATGGAGTGGCATCGCCGATTCGGCGCGGTGCCGGCCGTCATCACCACCGACGTCATGGAATTCGCCGTCGATCGCCCGCCACAAACGGAACAGGAGTCGATGGCGCTGGCTCATGAGCAATACAAGGTCTGCGGCGACATCGTTGATCAGGGAGTGGAGAGTGTTCGCAAGCTGGGCATAATGTTGTGGCGCTCCCCGACTTGGTACTTCTGGTGGGATTGAGTTGTGGCTGACGTCCCAACGTCCCAGGCACGCCCCAGCGCCTCCCGAGCGAGCTATTACGGCCCTATGATTAGGCGGGAAGCGAGTGAGCCGGTGCGAAGCTCCGGCGGTGATTGACGCGAATGAAACACACCTTGACACACCTGGCCCAGCTCGAGGCAGAGAGCATCCACATCATGCGTGAGGTCGTCGCCGAGTGTGAGAACCCGGTGATGCTGTTCTCCGTCGGCAAGGATTCGGCCGTCATGCTGCACCTGGCGCGCAAGGCGTTCGCGCCCGGGCGGCTGCCGTTTCCGCTGATGCACGTGGATACGTCATTCAAGTTCCCGGAGATGATCGAGTACCGCGACCGCCTGGCGAAGGAAGTCGGGGCCGAGCTGATCGTCGCACGCAACGATGAGGCGCTGAAGCGCGTCGGCGGGCCGGAGTGCTGGTCGTGCACGATGTGCGCGGACATCCTCAAGCGCCAGACACTGGTTGAGGCGCTGATCAAGCACAAGTTCGACGCGGCCTTCGGCGGGGCGCGACGGGACGAGGAGAAAAGCCGCGCCAAGGAACGCGTCCTCAGCTTCCGCGACAAATTTCAGCAGTGGGACCCGAAAAACCAGCGCCCGGAGCTGTGGAACCTTTACAACACGTCGCACGCGCCCGGCGACAGCTTCCGCGTTTTTCCGCTGAGCAACTGGACGGAGCTGGACGTGTGGATGTACATCGTGCAGGAGAACATCCCGATCGTGCCGCTCTACTACGCCAAGGCCCGCCCGGTCATCCGGCGCGACGGGATGCTCGTCTATGCCGGCGACATCGTGCACCCCCGACCGGGGGAGACGGTCGAGCAGTGCACGGTGCGGTTCCGCACGCTCGGGTGCCAGTTGTGCACCGGGGCGGTGGAGAGCACGGCCGACACGCTGGAGAAGGTCGTGGAAGAGGTGATGGTTGCGCGCAACAGCGAGCGCCAGAACCGCGCTGTGGACAAGGACCGCGAAGGGTCGATGGAAGAGAAGAAGCGCGAAGGATATTTCTAGTCGATGGACACCCCCGCCTCCAACGTCGCCGAGCTCCTCCAGCAGGAGCAGAACACCAGTGGGCTGCTGCGGCTCGTCACCGCCGGCAGCGTGGACGACGGGAAGAGCACGCTCATTGGGCGCTTGCTGTTTGAGAGCAAAGGGATCTTCGAGGACCAGCTCGAGGCGGTGCAGTCGGCCTCCACGCGCCGCGGGAGCGCGGGTGGGCAGCTCGATCTGTCGCTCGTGACCGACGGCCTCAAGGCCGAGCGCGAGCAGGGGATCACCATCGACGTCGCCTACCGCTACTTCGCCACGCCGCGCCGTAAGTTCATCATCGCCGACACCCCCGGCCACGAGCAGTACACGCGCAACATGGTCACCGGCGCCAGCACGGCAGATCTCGTGATCATCCTGCTCGACGCGCGGCAGGGCGTGGTCACCCAGTCGCGCCGCCATGCGTTCCTCGCCAGCCTGCTGGGCATCAAGCACATGGTCGTCGCGGTCAACAAAATGGACCTCGTGGGCTACGAGCGCGCGCCGTTTGAAAGAATCGTCGCCGACTTCACCGAGTTCTCAACTCGGCTGGACGTGCCGGATGTCACGTTCATCCCCATGAGCGCCCTGGTGGGCGACAACGTCACCGGCCGCACCCGGAACATGCCCTGGTACGAGGGGGCGGGCCTCCTGCACCACCTGGAGACGGTACATATCGCATCCGACCGCAACCTGATCGACTTCCGCTTCCCCGTGCAGCTGGTCTCGCGCCCGGACCTGCACTTTCGCGGATACATGGGCACGCCCGCGTCGGGCATCGTGCGGCCGGGGCAGGACGTGGTCTCACTTCCCTCGGGCGTGCGCTCGCGCGTGGTGCGCGTGATCGGCCCGAACGGCGACGTGCCCGAAGGGTTCCCGCCCATGGCGATCACACTCACGCTGGCCGATGAGATCGACGTAAGCCGCGGCGACGTGCTCGTCCACCCGAACAACATCCCGCGCGTGAACGACACGGTCGAGGCGATGGTGGTGTGGATGGCGAAGGACCCGTTGATCCCCGGCAAGCAGTACGTCATCAAGCACGGGACACGCAAGGTGCCGGGGTTCGCCAAGGCCATCCGCTACCGCGTCGACGTTAATTCGCTGCGCCAACATGCCGCCGACGCGCTGGCGCTGAACGAGATAGGCCGCTGCGTGCTCGAACTGTCGCGCCCGATCGTGTACGACGCATACGCGCGCAACCGCGCGTCCGGATCGTTCATCGTCATCGACCGCGAAACGCACAACACCGTTGGCGCCGGGATGCTGCTCGACCGCGAGCGCCTCGACCCGGAAGACGCGGCCGCCGCACCAGCGCCCGCGCACGCAGTCCGCCCCGCACGGGCGAGCCACCGCGTCAGCGAAATCGAGCGCCGTGGACGCCTCAAGCAGCAGCCGTTGTGCGTGTGGATCAGCGGGACCGACCCTGCCGACGTCGCGGCCATCGCCTACGTGCTCGAACGCGCCCTCTTTGACGCGGGAATGACCGGTTACGTGCTCCGGGGTGACGACGATCGCTGCGGTGGTGATCCGATGCGGCTGGCCGAATCGGCGCGGCTGCTCTGCGATGCGGGTCTGTTCGTCGTCTGCGCGACCTCGACAGGCCAGCAAATACCGGGCTTTGACAGGATCAAGCAAGCGGTCGGCGCTGATTGGATGTTCGCGGTGGCCATGGGCGAGTCGCCGGCCGGGCCACCGGATCCGGACGTGCGGCTGGCGGCGACGCTGACTCCCGAAGCCGCCGTCGAACAAGTCATTCGCAGCCTCCAGGGCCGCGGCTGGATTCCGTAGCGCGGTTCAGGCCGCGCCACGGTAGATGTGAGTGCGGGCCTTGCCCTGATCTTTCGCCTGGTACAGCGCGGTGTCGGCGTGGGCCATCAGCTGCTCCAGCGTGTTGGCGCGCGCCGTCTTGCGCGAGGTGATGCCGATGCTCATCGAGGGCATCTTCTTCAGCGCGCTGCCCGCCAGGAGGCTGGTCGCCTGGGTTCTGAAGTCCTCCTGCAGCCGCTGGGCAATGGTGGCGGCGGGACCGATATCGTCCAGCGCCATGATGACCACGAACTCGTCGCCGCCCAGCCGCGCGACGATGTCGTGCGGCCGGCAGCAGCGGCGGATCGAGTCGGCGGCGGCGCGAATGATCTCATCGCCCTTGGCGTGGCCCAGCGTGTCGTTCACGCCCTTGAAGTTGTCCAGGTCGATAAGCAGGCAGACGATGTCTGCGCCGTCGCGCACGGCGGAGGAGAACTTGGCGTCGCCCTCGTCCATCAGGGCCCGGCGGTTGGCCAGCCCGGTCAGCGCGTCGATGCGCGCCATTTTCTCCATTTTTTCAGCGGCCTCGCGCAGCTCCTGCGTGCGCGCGGCCACCCGCCGCTCGAGCGACTGGTTGGCTTCGATCAGCTCTTTGCGGTTGGCCAGCAACCGGGCGATCATGTCGTTGAACGCCAGGGCAAGGAAGCCGATCTCGCCCGGCCGCCCCGCCATGAGCGGCTTGGGCACCACGCCCGTCGACATGCTGCGGATCGCTTCAAAAAGGTCCCTCAGGCCCGCCGTGTGATGCCGCAGCCCGCGGCGCAGCAGGGGGATCGTCGTCAGCAGCAGCAGGAGCATCACCGCCGCCTGTGAGAGCGCAAACGACAGCGCCGCACTGCCCCCGCTACCGACGCCGCTCACGTACTCCGCCCAGCGCTGGCCCAGCCCCAGGCCCAGCCAGTATTGCACCAGGGGCGATTGCAGCGCCAGCCACGCTCCCGTACCCAGGCCGCACTGGGCAACGAGGATCGAGGCCACCCATCTGGGGACGCGGTGATGCGCCAGCCGCCCGGGTACGAACTCCAGGCTGCTGAGCTGATTGGTGTTGCGCCAGTAAAGCGCGTCGGGACGGTTCATGGTTTATTCCTGCTCTATCCAGGTAATTGGGCCCGGAATGGCCTGGGCACAATGGAACCTGGCATCTCCCTCGATCTTGGCGCGTCGCCCGATGAACGCGCCGCTGAACTCCGCCGACTGGATCAGCTTCAACTCCGCCAGCGGCGCCAGGACCGTCGCGCACAGCCGGGCTGAGTCGCGGACGTCGATTCGCAGCGCGGTCGGGCAACTGATGGTCAGCCGACGCGGGTGAGCGTCGCCCTCCACATTCACCCGAGCATTCCCCGCGATTTGCACCCATCCGCCGCAGTGGACCGTGAGGCGGACACCGGGCCGAAGAACCAGCCGCGCGTTGTCCAACAGCCGGAAATTTCCGGCTACCATCAGCCGCGTATCCTGCTCGACCTCGACCAGGGCGTCGTCGTGTATCTCAAAGTTGTCGCAAAAGACGTCGCCGGACAGTGTCGCGGTGGTGGTGCCGGAGATGATGCGGTCGGTGACCGCGCCGCTGGCCGCCGGCGCGGTCAGCGCGGCGATGGATAGGGGATAAGCCAGCGCGTTCTTGGTCCCGGTAAAGGTGGCGGCCGCACCGACGCGGATCTCGCTGGCGGGGTTTCCCCCGGGCGCGCTGTAGCCGCTGCCGTTGAAGACCGCGTTGTCGGTGGCCCAGATCGTGATGTCGGTGGACCCCCGGCTGGCGAGCAGGGCAGTGCCCCCGGTGGCGTTGACGATGGCGTCGTCCCTGATCTCGACGGTTTCCTCGACAAGCAGCGCCGGCCGGGCGGTGCCGCCCGATGCATCGGCGGTCACGATGGCGGTTCCACCGATCATCAGATGGCGCGCGTCGATCCGCCCCGTCCAGCGCGCAGCGCCGCTGATGCTCAGGGTCGACGCCGGGACAACGGCCGTGACGTTGGCGATCACGTCCTCCGTCACGTTCATTGGTGCGGGGCCCAGGTGAAAGACCCTGGCGATCAGCGGATTCATCGTCCCGGCGTTGATCCGAGCGCGCTTCTGCCAGTTGACGCTGTGGTTCGTATACAAGGTGAGCCTGCTGCCGGGGGTGTAGGTCGCGGCGAGGCGCGGGTTGGCGGTGACCAGCGCCGGATTGCGGTCGTTGTGCAGCTCCGCGTTGTTCAGCATTCGGAGGGAACTCGCCATGATCGCGCCGTACACTTTCCCGTTGCCGTCCAGGTATACAGCCGAATTTGGCGAGTCGATGATCCCATGCATGATGGAATTGCCGAGGACCTCATGTGTCAGGCCGCTGCCCATGCCGTAGATGATCAGGCGCTCTGGCGCCGCAGTGGAGGTGTTGGCCGCCGACCCGTTGCCGGACATCGTGATCTTCCCCCCCACGTACATGGTCAGGGACGAGTTGCTGCCGATCTCGATCTGCCCGTTGCCGTCGAGGATCATCGTGCCATTCACCCGGATGGTGCGGTGGCCGTCGACGCGCAGAATCCCGTTGCCCGTGATGCGCAAGTTGTCTGTCTGGAGGTTTGTCGACAGTGTCCGGACGATGTCTTTCACCTCGTAATAGCCGCTGTTGGCTGGCACGTCGGTGGGCCAGGGGGGCGGCGGGGGAATGGTTATCGGCGTCGTCAGCGCGGCGCGCTGCCCGCTGACAGAGCCGGTGACGACAATCGACGTCAGTGGATCTGATCCCACGCCGCTGTACGCATCGCCCTTTAAGATGGAACTGATGGTGACGGCGGCCACCGCGGTGGAATTGGTGGCCAGCACTGCCTTAGCGCCAACGTTTGTCCCGCCGTATGTGCCCAGGGACGAGTCGTAACTGTCAACGGCGACGGTGGAGTTGATGGTGATGGATCCCTTGATGGAAGCGCCGTGCGCCATCGGCGCGCCGATCTCGATCCGCGCATCGTCGGTGACCGTCATCGGCCCATGGACGTACATGCGAACGTCGCCAAGGACCCGCAGCGTCGCGTTGCCCTTCAGTTCCAGCCGCTTGTACCAGGTGTCGGTGTTGACGATCGTGACGGCCGAGGAATAGGAGGTGGGCATCCCGCCGCTATTGGCCCAGTCGGGCTCGACGACGGTGGGCGTGAGAATGGAGGCGGGAAGTGGCGCGATCGTGCCGGTGACAACGGCAGTGCCGTCGCGAATGACCGCGCCCCCGAGTGTGCTGTCCCTGCCGAAATAGACATCGCCGTTGACGCGCGCGCGATTGCGGAGCCGAACATAGGGGGCCCGGGCCGCTCCATTGCTCTGAGCGAGCCCTCTGGCGGTGGCGATGGCGGCGGAGTACGGTCCCAGCTCCGGGTTGTAGCTGTCGACGACGGCGCTGTTTTTCACCTCCACCCGTTCGTTGACCGCGATGCCCTGCATCTTCGGCGCAGAGCGGACCGCGCGCACGCGATGGCGGACCCCCTGGTACTCGCCCACGCTTGTCAACACGACCGGATCGTTGGGATCGTCCACAAGATTTCCGTCGCCGACGACCGCGCCAGCGGCGTCGATGCGATCTCCGTCCTCGCCGCTGATCGTGAAGGTTCCGCCGTCCAGCGCCTGGCTCGTCACCCACACGCCGTTGCCGCGCTGCGCGCGCCACGTGGGCTCCGCCTCGATATACGCCAGCGCCGTCGCCAGCCCCGACTCCGCGATCATCCGCGCGCGCAGCCGGTGGTCCGCTGCGGTCGACAACGTTGTCGCAGTCGAAGCGCTCGTGAGGAAGCACATGCCCAGAATGACGGCAATGGACATCGCAAGCAGCACGAGCGGCAGGACGAGCCCGCGGCGTGGCGCGGTGGGAGCCGGGGCGCTCGGTCGCGTCGCGGGGCGGGCGGGATGAGTATGACCGTGCGTCAAGTTGTGCTTCATCTTGTTGTCGGTGCGCGCGGTGATCATTCGTTCCCCGTGCCCCGCAGCGCCGTGGACGAGCGGGTCGCGTGCGCTCCGCCGCCAGGGACCTCGATCGTTACCTCGTAGCTGATCAGCCGGCTCGTGCGGGTGACGGCGGGGCTTGTGCTCCAGGCGATCACCTCGTTGGCCCACACGGTGGATGGAAACGACGCCGTGCCGCGCAGGGCGGCGGTCGTTGCGACGAAGTCGGTCGTCGGCAGGTCGTAGGCAGGGTTGCTTGCGTCGGCGAGCGTGGCGGGCGCCTCAAAGCACAGCAGCTGCTTCGTCGTCGGCTCCCACTCGATGCGGCGGAGCTCGGAGAGGTTCGGCGCGGCGTTGTTGTTTGAATCCGCAATCCAAAGCACCACAGAGGTGTCGTCGCGCCCCAGCACCATCCTGGAGGAGCGGATGGCGGCGTCGATGCGGGCACCAAGTACATCCACGCGTACGTTTCGGCGGCGCAGCTCCTGGCTGTCGCGGCTGCCATTTGCTACCGCCAGCAGCAGCGACGCGACCCCGCCGGCGATCAGCCCGCTGATGGCGAGCGCCATGAGAATCTCCACGAGCATGACGCCGCGCCGCGCGCGACGGGGGGCGATGGCGCTCATCGCCCGGGCTCCGGGATGAACCGCTTGAACTCCCATTGCTCCCCGCTGCCCGCCCGCACGGTGACCACCACCGAAACGCCGGGGAAGCTGCGCCCAAGCTCCGCGACGGCGTGCGTCGTCGCCGTCACCGTCATGCTCCGCGAGAATCCCTCGTCGTGCACGGGGTAGGCGTTGCCTGCGAAGTCGCAGAGCGAGCCGGCGGGTTCGCTGTACCCGTGGTAATCGTCGGCGTCGTCGAAATGGGCACGTGTCGTCTCGCCCGCTTCCAACCCGAAGTTCGTCGGCGTGTCGAGGTCGCGGTAAGCGCGCGATGCGATCTCCTCCAGCATGTCGCGCCCAAGCCGCGCCGCCGTCGCGATCCGGTCCCCGTGATGGATGTGCTGGTGCCCCGCGGCCAGCGTGTGGCACGTCACCAGGACGACGATCGATAGGAGCGCCATTGCTATCAAACACTCGATGATGCTCAATCCGCGCTGGCGGCGCATGTGAAGCAAATCGACACATCCGTGCATCCTGTTAAGGTCCAATACGGCAAGACAACGGTCCAAATCCGGCGCGAGAATGAACCGATGTAGAGGTAATGCGACACGTGATACTGCGCGATTGTGCAAGGCAAAGCGCAAGGGAGGGGTTCACGCTCGTCGAGCTGCTCGTAACGGTGCTCTGCGTCGCGATCGCAGCCTTCATTGTGCTGCCGACGGTGTCCGATAACTCCGGCGAGCGGGTCCGCGGGGCGGCGCAAATCCTCGTCGCGGACCTGGAATACGCCCAATCCCGTTCCATGTCGCAAGGCGACGATCCCGGCAAACGATGCCTTCTCGTGATCGACCCCGACCGCGCCGGCTACCGCATCACCACCAGGTCGGACCCCACGGCGGCGGTGACGAACAAGATCGGCGGCGACCCCTACGTCACGCGCTTCGGCAGCGGACGCGCGTCATCGCTCGTGAACGTCACGGTGGGCAGCTACAGCCTCGGCGGCGACCAGCAACTCGGATTCGGCGCGCTCGGCCAACTGGATCAGCCTTCGACGGCAACAATCCAGCTCGTGTGCGGAACCCGCAGTCTCGCCATCACGCTCGACCCCACGACGGGCGAGATCACAACCGGTCCGCTCCAGTAATCAAATCCCAGCCCCGCGCCTGGTAGTTCCGAACAGAACCACAGACCCCGACGGCGCGATGGGGCCGCGCGATAGGGCCAAAGGGCTGCCCCTCTGCGGTGAATCATCCGCGCTACGCAGCGGCGGCGGCCAGGGCGTGGTTGGCCCAGGCGAGGGCGGCGTAGTAGATCGCCGCGATGTCGCCCTGCGTGAGCCGAAGCCCCGCCGACGTCTTCACTACCGTGCCCCACGCGCCGCGCTCGCACGCCACCGAAAGCGTGTAAATCTTCGCCAGGTCCTTGGGCGCATTGGCGTCCTGAAGCAGCACGCAACGCACGACGTCTGACACCCCCGTCTGCTCCAGCACCTTCGTCATCGGGACGCCCAGCGCCACATCCATCGAGGACAACAGCCCGATCAGGAACATCTCCAGCTGCTGGTCCACCAACTTCAGCTTCCGCGCCACCGCCTCGCAGAAGTGCGCCCGCACCAGCGCCGTCAGCAACAGCTCCGGCGGACGCTGGCTGTTCATGCTGGTGACGACCACCAGCGACCCCCACTTGCGCAGCGGACGCTCGCCCATCATCACCAGCGCCTGCTGAATCGAAGACACCTTGTTCCGCAACCCCAAGCCCGCGGAATTCAGGTACTTCAGCAGCTTGTACGCCAGCGAAACGTCCTGCTTGATGATCTGTTCCAGAACGGCATAGTCCAGCTGTGGCTTGTTCAGCTCACGAAGGAACTGAAGGTAAATCACCTCCGCCCCCGTCAACCCCCGCCCGCGCATCATCTCGGGCCGGCAGAAGAAGTAGCCCTGCACATATTCACAGCCCAGGGCAACCGCCTCGTCAAGGTCTTCCCTGGTTTCAACCTTCTCCGCCAGCAGTTTGCCCGCATACGCCGCCAGCTCTTTCAGAACCGAGGCGCGGTTTTCCCTGGCGATGAGCGAGAGGTCCACCTTGATGATGTCCGCAACCCCCCACAGCGGCTTCACGCGCTCCACGCTCGTCACGTCGTCCAGCGCCAACCCATACCCGGCGGCACGCAGCTTCTTGCAGGCGCCGATCACCTCATCATCCAGCGTCATGTCCTCCAGCACTTCCACCACGCACTGCTCCGGCGGCAGGAGCGTGTACACCTCTTCAAGCAGCAGATCGCGGGTAATGTTGACGAACGCCTTTTTGTCGCCGCAGACCGCGTCGAGCCCGATCGAATGCAGCGCCCGGTTGATTGTTTGCGAGGAAGCGAAGCGCCCGTCGGTGGCGGTGTACTTGTTCTCGTCGCTCGAGCGGAACAGCAGCTCATAGCCATACACGATCTGTGACTGCGCGTCGAAGATCGGCTGGCGGGCGATGAAGACCTGGTCCTCGGCGCCGGGAGCGGGGGGGGCGGCCGGATTCGCGGGCAAGGTGGTGGTCGGCGGCATTACTGGCACATCCTGATCATTCCCCCGGTTGCGCAGCGGCGCTGGTCACTTCGTCGGCTTTTGCGGGACCGGCCATTAACTCCGACCAGTTCCCAGCAAGCTGCCTCAATACGTGGTCGGTCGCACCTAACGTGTTCTTGCCTGCCAACCGATATGCCTTTAGAGACGCCAGAATGGCACCCCGGGGATGCCGACCTCGCGTGACGCGCGGCGGACGGTGCGGGGAACGTGACGAACACCATGTGGAAGACCTGGTTCAATAAAACCGACGCGATCGGCTGCGATGTCAGTACCGCGTACGTGCGCCTCGCGCAGGTCCAGGGGCTTTTGGAGGGACCGCCCCGGCTCATTGTCGCGGAGCGGGAAATGCCGCAACTGGCCGACGAAGACCCCGCCCATCCACGCGCCGTTGCCGAGCTCCTGCGCGACATGCTCGGTTCGGCGCCGTTCCGCGGCTCGCGAATTGTCAGCTGCCTCTCCGCCCGCTCGATGCACTACAAGACCATGCGCCTCGCGCCCATGCCGGCCAACGAGCTGCCCAACGCCACCCACTGGAAGGCGGCGGCGGAGCTGTCGATCACACCGGACGCGCTGAAGTCGGCGGTGCTTATCTCGGCCACCATCCGCGACGGCTCCAAGTCCAAGACCGAGGCGCTGGTGGTCGCAGCGCCCGTCACGGAACTCGACCGGCATCTGGGCGTGCTTCAACGCGCCGGATTGAAGCCCATCGCGATCGACGCCTCCGTCTGCGCCGTCGCCCGCTGCCTGGGGACGCCGGAGCTGTGGGGCGCCGACGTGCCCGCCCAGCGCGTGTTCCTCGAACTCCGGCAGGACAGCGCCATGCTCGCGGTCGTCGGCGGCGCGGAGCTGGCCTTTGCCCGTCCCGTGGGCGATGGGCTGGCGCAGCTCGACCAGATGCTCGGCGACCTCCTCGAGCTTTCCCCAGCCGAAGCGCACAAGCTCTACCTGACGACCTTGGCCGGCGATCCAGCGGCGCCGGACGCGGAAGTCGCGCCGGGGTTCATGGCATCGCGCGTCCGTGAGGCGATCGGCGACGCCTCGCGCATGTACGGTCGCGAGCTGGCGCGGCAGGTCGCGCTTTCGATGCATTACTACGCCACCACATTCGCCGCCGCCCCTCCGGAAATAGGCACGATTGTCAGCGATCGCGCCATCGACCCCTCGGGACTCGAGGCGGTCACCGTCCAGAGCGGCATCGACTTCACCGCCTTCGACGCCGGCGGCACATCGCTCGCCGCGCAGCTTCAGGCCGAGGTCCCCGGGGCCGAGATTGGCGCCTGGACCACGGCCATCGGCTTGTCCCTTTATGAGCACGGGTCAACCGGCGCACGGGAGGTCGCGTGAACCGGATCAACCTGCTCCCCGACCACTACATGGCCCGCCAGCACCGCCAGCGCCTGTTCGTGCGCCTGGCGATCGCCGCGGGATTCACCGTGCTCGCGGGGGTGGCCTGGGGTGCGGTGGCGCGGGTGCAGCTGGGACGGGTTTCGGAGCAAATCGCGCTGGCGCAGTCGCGCCTCGCACAGGAGCAGCAGCGCGGACGGGAGATCGAGCTTCGCGCCGCCGAGGGCCGCACCCTCAAAGAAATGCTTGTCCACCGCGGCCAGCTCGAATCACCGGTGGCGTCCGCCGGCGTGCTGGCGCTGCTGACGCACCTGCTTCCGGAGTCGATCGCACTGACACGACTGTCGCTGGAAGTGCCCGCCCCCGACATGACCTTTCGCGGCACAACCCCTGGCAGGCTCGCGGCCACCCTCGCGGCGCCACCGCAGCCCCAGCCGACGCGGGTCGTGCTCGAAGGGCTTGCCCTCAGCGACGTCGAGCTCGCACAGGTCGTGAGCACGCTGGCAGGGCAGACGGCGTTCAGAAACGTGAAGCTCGTGCGCAGCCGCCAGGTTCCACTGGCCGGCGAAGCGCGGTTCGGGTTCGAGATTTCACTGGAGATCCCGCCGACCGTCGCTGCCCACGCCGGCGCGCGGGCTGGGGAGAAGGGTCAACGTGGCGCTTAAGAAGATCAAACCCGCCTGGATCGCCTTCGCCGTCGCCGGCGTCGTCATCACGGCGGCGGGGCTGCTGCACTGTCAGCTGCTCATGAGCCGCGGCGCTGCGCTGGCGGTGCTCAAGGCGGACGTTCAGCGCGCGACGCAGGCGAACGTGCAGGCGGAGAGAGCCATCCGCGACTTGCCCGAGCTTCGCCAGGCGGTTCGGCGTTTCGCTCGTCAGGTGCCCTCCGGCGCCGACCTGGGCCCGCTGCTGGAGTCGGTGGGCGACCTCGCCGCCGACGGCGCGCCCGAGCGCGAGATCGTGACCAAGTCCACGGTCCCCGGTCACCCCGTGGCGCGCATCCCGTTCTCCCTCCAGTACCGCGGCTCGTTCCGCGGAACCATTACGCTGCTCCAGCGGCTTCAGGAGGGGAGCCTGTTCACGCGCGTCGAGCGCATCGTCATCGAGAAGGGCCCGAACAGCGACAGCGTCAAGCCGCTTCGGGTGCAGGTTGATTTTTCCACGTTCGCGCGTACCGCAAAGGAGTTGGAGGCATGGGCCCAGGCCGATCAATAGAAGCGGAGCGGAAGCCGGGGCGGACACAGCTGGTGGTGCTCGGCGGGCTGAGCGTGGTCGCGGCGGCGGTCCTCATCCGGCTGCTGTCGTCCGGCCCCCAGTCTGCGCCGGCGGCGACGGTTGGCACGACGCCACTCCTGCCGAATGCTGCCGTGGTGTCGAGCCAGGCTGCGCCCCAACCGGCCAATGGCGCCGTGAGCGTCACCTGGCCGACGGCCGTGGCGCGCGATCCATTCCAGTCGGACCTGGTTTTCCCTCCCGCGCCGCCGCTGCCGCCGGCCAAGGTCGAACCCACCGCCGTCGCGCCGCCGGCCACTTCCTCGCCGCAGGTCAGTCTCGCTGCCTTGGCGAAGGAGAAGATCCATCTGAAGGCGACTGTGCTGGGTGACCGCCCGCTGGCCATGATGAATGGGCGCGTATATCGGGTCGGGGAAGTGATCGAGGGTTTCTTGATCGTCGAGATCGAGAAGAACCAGATCACCATCGAGCGCAACGACCTGCGGCTCGTCATCACAGTGCAGTAGGGGCAGTGCAGTAAGGGCAGTACGGATCCAAACGCATGCAGGCCGCCACCATGAGCACGACCCCCGCGATGACAACGACTCCGCACATGAACGCTCCGGCATCGGACAAGGCGCTGGAGCGCCAGGCGAAGATGCTGGGGCAGCTGCTCGTGCGCCGCGGGCTGATCACGCCCGAGCAGCTTACGGCTGCGCTGGACAAGCGCGGCAACCGGCGCCTGGAAGATGCGCTGGTCGAAACTGGCGCCATTTCCCGAACCGCCGTGGCCACGGCGCTGGCCACGGCAGTGGGCATCCCCTTTGTCACCCTGATGCCGCAGATGGTCCGGCCCGAGGCGCTGGCGTGTCTCCCGGCCGACTTCTGCATCAAGAACAACGTGCTCCCGATGGCGCTGGCCGAGGGTTGGCTCACCGTCGCGTTGGAAGACTTCGCCAACGTCTTCCTCACCGATGAGATCAAGCGCCTCTCCGGCAAGACGCTGCAGATTGTGGCGGCACTTGGCGAGAACATCCGCCAGACGCTGGCGGAGGCGATGAAGAACCTGCCCGCAGCCGCGGCCACCGGGCTGCTCGCCGCCGGCGCCGACGGCGGGGCGATGGCCAATGTCGACGATGACGAACTGGCCGAGCTGACGATCCTGACGGCTCAAAAACGTGACGTCGAGGAAGAGCCGCGCGACCTGGAGGCGGCGGCATCAGGCTCGCCGATCATCCGCCTCGTGAACCGCATCATCCGCGCCGCCGTCGCCGCCGGCGCCAGCGACATTCACATCGAGCCGGAAGAGGGCGAGTTTCGCATCCGCTACCGCATCGACGGCGAGCTTGTTCCCGAAGCGCTGCGCCCGTCGGTGCGGCTGCTCTCGGCGGTCGTCAGCCGCATCAAGATCATGGCGCAGATGGACATCTCCGAGCGCCGCCTCCCGCAGGACGGCGGCATCACCATCGTGGTCTCGGAAAAGCCGATCGAGCTGCGCGTCTCGACCATGCCGGCGCCGCTGGGCGAGAAGGTCGTGATGCGCATCGTCGACAACAGCACCGGCGTGCGCAAGCTCGACGAGCTGGGCTTCCTGCCCGACGTGCTCCAGGGGCTCCGCCGCGCGATCAGCAATCCCAACGGGATCGTTCTCGTGACCGGGCCGACGGGCAGCGGCAAGTCGACGACCCTGTACTCGGCCTTGTCGGAGCTGAAATCGGACAAGCTGAACATCAGCTCGATCGAAGACCCCGTCGAGTACCACCTCAGGGGCATCAATCAGTTTCAGGTCAACACCAAGGCCGGGTTCACGTTCGCTCGGGCGCTGCGGTCGCTGCTTCGCCAGGACCCGGACATCGTGATGGTCGGGGAAATACGCGACAGCGAGACGGCCAAGCTGGCGACGGAGGCGGCGTTGACGGGGCATCTGGTGCTCTCGACGCTTCACACGAACGACGCGCCCAGTGCCGTGCCGCGGATTGTGAACATGGGTGTGGAGCCGTACCTGGTTGCCGCCTCGGTTCGCGGGGTGCTGGCGCAGCGCCTGGTGCGCCGGCTCTGCCAGCACTGCAAGCGCGAGAGCGCGCTGACGGGCGCGATGAAGCAGATGCTGGCGTCGGCGTATGGGGGGGCGTCGCCGGTGGAGTCGGCGTTTGCTCCGGTGGGCTGCGCTGCATGCCGCCAGACCGGCTACCGCGGGCGCACGGGCATTCACGAGATGCTTCTCACGGACGAAGAGATGTTCGAGCAGAGCGGAGCGGAGCTGTCGCTCAGCGGCATCCGCCGCGTCGCCCGCGAACGCGGGATGTTCACCATGCTTCACGACTGTGTGGAGAAGGTGAAGGCCGGGGTGCTGGGGCTCGACGCGCTGTACGAGGTGGTGGGCTCGGCCGGGACGTTTGACGAGCAGCCGACGCCGCGCAACAGGCAGGCGGCGTAAGTGTGGCACGGGCTTCGGACCCGTGTCTGTTATTGAACCAAAGCACGGGCTGGAAGCCCGGGCCACGAGGGACACGGACACATGGCGCATTTTGCCTACGAAGCGCGCACGGAGGAGGGCCACCTGGTCAGCGGCGTCATCACCGCCGCCGATCTGGAGGAGGCCGGGCGAAAGCTCAGCGACTCGAACCACTTCATCGTGAAGCTGGGCCAGTCGGGCACGGCCAGCGCGCAGCCGCGCGCCCGGGAGACAACGAACCACAGCCCGCTCAAAGCCAAGCGGCGGAGCGTGATGTGGTTCATCAATCAGCTGGCCATCATGGTCGAGACCGGCATCCCGATCGGCGAGGCGCTGGAGTGCCTTCAGCGTCAGTCGAGCGAGCCGGCGCTGCGACAGATCCTCGCGTCGGTCTCCGCCTCGGTGCACGAGGGCCGGCCGCTCTCGGACGCGCTGGAGAATTTCCCGCGCTCGTTCCCCCCCGTGCTCACGGCCACGGTCCGCGCCAGCGAGGCCAGCGGCACGCTAAGCACGGTGCTCAGCCGCACGGCCGAATACATGATCAAGGACGAGCAAACCGTCCGCCGCCTGCGCTCTTCGCTGATGTACCCGCTGTTCATGTTCCTGATGTGCATCGCCGTAACGCTGTTCCTCATGATCGTGATCCTGCCGCGCTTCGCCACGATCTACGCGTCCAAGGGCGCCCTTTTGCCCGCGCCGACGCGCGCGCTCCTGGCGATCAGCGGCTTCATGACCTCTTACGCGCTGCCCGTGCTGATGAGCGTGACGCTTTTCGGCGCGGCGTTCCACCGCTTCCTCAAGACCAGGCTCGGTGGCCGCCTGCGCGACGAGGTGCAGCTCCGCACGCCGCTGATCGGCGACGTGTTCAACAAGTTCTTCCAGGGCCGCTCGTTCCGCACCATGGGCATGTTGATCGAGTCGGGCGTGCCGCTCAGCGAGGTGCTCGAGCTGGCGCAGAACATGTCCTCCAACTCCTGCTACCGGCGCATGTGGGCCGCCGTCGAGGATGGCGTAACGAACGGCGAGCACATCGCCACGCGCATGGCCGAGTTCAAGATCATCCCCGAGTCGGTCGTGCACATGGTCGACTGTGGCGACCGCTCGGGCCGCTTGAGCATCGTGCTCGTGCGGCTGGCCACGTTCATCGAGGACGAATACGACTCGGCCATCAAGACGCTGTGCCAGTTCGTCGAGCCGCTGATGATCGTGCTGATGGGAAGCATCATCGGCTTCGTCGCCATTTCGCTGCTCCTGCCGATGTTCAGCGCCGGCACGACGCTGGCGAAATAGGGCCAGCTTGCCAAACCCCTGCTTGTGACCATAATCCGCCGCACCTTTTCAACTGAACTGGAGCGACGTCATTCATGGCCAAGGCCCGCGCAATCGTCAAACGCCGCAAGGCGGTCCGCAACATCCGCAAGATCACCAAGACCATGCAGATGATCGCGACGGCCAAGTTCCAGAAGTCGCTTAAGCGCGCCGTCGGGACAAAGCCGTACACGATGAAGGTCCGCGAGCTGGTCCGCGACCTCGCCGCCAGCGTCGGGCCCAGCGTCGATCATCCGCTGCTCCGCAAGCTCACGCCCGAGACAACGAAGAACCGCATCGCCCTCGTCGTGCTCACCAGCAACCGCGGCCTCGCCGGCGCGTACAACGGTTCGGTCCTGCGCAAAGCCAACGCGTTTCTCCGCCAGCAGATGGGGGCGGGCAAGATCGTCGATCTGTACGTCGGCGGGAAGAAGGGCATCACCTATTTCAACTTCCAGAAGCGCCCGATCACGCGGAGGCTGGAGGTGCAGGACCCGCCGCGCTTCGCCGACGGCGAGCGCGTCGCCAATGACTTCATCCGCAGCTTCATCGCCGGGGAGGTCGATGCGGTCTTCGTCTGCTACATGAACTTCATCAGCACGGGCGTGCAGAAGCCGGACATCATGACGCTCCTCCCGCTCGCCGGCGTCGCCGAAGCCGCCGACCAGATCGCGCAGCAACTGGCCGAGAAGGAAGCGCAGCTTGCCGCCGGCGTGCTCGACGCCAAGCGCACCGGCGCCGACGTCACCACGGCCGCCCACGTCTACGACACCGAGACCGTCTACGACTTCTCCCCCGCCCCCAAGGAGCTGCTGGATGAGCTGCTTCCGCTGACGATCAAGACCGCCTTTTTCCAGACCTACCTCGACGCCGCCACCAGCGAGCACGTCGCCCGAATGGTCGCCATGAAAAGCGCCACCGACGCCGCCGACAAGATGGCCAAGGCGCTGAGCATGCAATACAACCGCGCCCGCCAGAGCCAGATCACCACCGAGCTCTCGGAAATCATGGGCGGCGTGGAAGCGATGAAGGGCTAGCTAGCGCGCGGGGGCCGGGCCGCAACTGATCCGTGGGAGCGATGCATCACCCGGTAAGATGCCGTCATTACGCCGTGCGGGCGGCGGGGGATGGCGCCGAGGGGGCCGCGGCGGCGTTGGAGGGGTAGGCGATCCGCCCGTGGTAGATGCCCAACAGGATCTTGACGCACGCGCGGCGGATGGTCTCAAGCTCGCGCATCGTCAGGTCGCACTCATCGAACTGCCCGTCGAGCAGCCGCTTCATGATCAGGTCCTCGACCAGCGCCTCGATGCGGCCCGCGTTGGGCTCGGGCATGGCGCGGGTGGCGCTCTCGGCGGCGTCGGCGATCATCAGGATCGCGCTTTCGCGGCTGCGCGGCTTGGGGCCCGGGTAGCGGTACTGCGTCTCGCTGATGGCCGGCGCGTCGCACGACTGCTGCTGCGGGAGATTGCAGGCGCGGTGGTAGAAGTATTCAACCAGCGTCGTCCCGTGGTGCTGCTGGATGAACGGGAAGATGCTCGTCGGGAGGTTGTATTCCTTGGCCAGCTCGATCCCGTCCTTCACGTGCCCGATGATGATCAGCAGCGAGACACTGGGCGACAGATTCAGATGCCGGTTCTGCCCCCTCTGCTGGTTCTCGATGAAGTAATCGGCCTTGTTGATCTTCCCGACATCGTGGTAGTAAGCGGCGACGCGGCAGAGCAGCGAGTTCGCCCCGACCGACTCGGCGGCGTGCTCGGCAATCGTCGCGACCTGCAGGCTGTGGTTGTACGTGCCCGGCGCCTCGATCGAAAGCCGCCGGAGCAGCGGGTGGCTCGCGTCGGCTAGCTCCAGAAGCGTCATGCTGGTCGTGATGCGGAACGATTTTTCGATGAACGGCAGGATCCCGAGCACGACGAAGCCCACCGCGATGCCCGCGGCGCCGGTGTACATGCAGTTCTTGCCGATGTAGATCAGCGGATCGAGCGCGATGAGCCCCGCCGCCGCCGTCGCGGCCATCATCGCCAGCGCGGCGCCGCCGCCCACTTCAATGAGCTTGCTGCGGCTGCGGATGTCGTCGAGCAAAAAGCAGCAGGTCAACAGCCCGGCCAGCAGGATCAGGAAGAACCCCAGCCCCTCCCCGACCGCGACCGTGACCAGCAGCGCGTGCAGCGTCGCCACCCCCATGGCGAACCGCTGGTCGTACGCGATCGCCAGGATCATCGCCACGAGGATCGTCGGCGCGACGGCGAAGACGTGAATCGGATTGCTCCCGATCCCCGACACCTGCCCCAGCAGCAGCATCGAAAGCAGCAACGCCGCGATCGCGATCGCCCGCGCGTGCTTGCGGACCACCTTCGGCTGGAACATCGCCACGTAGGCCGACAGGATGATCGTCACGATCAGGACTGTCGCGGCCAGTCCGATGAACCGCTTCGAGGAGCTTTCATCAAGCGTGCGGTTGAACGCCTGCGTCTCCGCCTTGAGAAGCTGCCAGTCGCGGTCGGTGATCTCATTGCCGCCCTTCACCAAGGGAATGTTGCGTTCGTATTCGATGTTGCCCCGGTCGGAGCCGACGGCCGCCTCGGCCTTGTTCTGCGCCTCGTTGGTCGCGCTTTCGTCGAACAGGTGCGTGGGGGTCAGCGCGTGGAGCGTGAGGGCGACGATCTTCGGCTGCAGCGGAAGCCGCAGGTTGGCGGCGGCCAGGCGCTGCAGGCGGTTCTCGATAGGCCCGCGCCGGGCGGTGTCGAAGGTGGTCGCCGGCGAGACCAGCTGCGTCCGCGTCCCGTCGGCCGAGCGGATGGTGATGTGCAGCCGGTTTTCGTCGGCGGCACGCTGCTGGGGGTCGAGGATAATCAGCCCCTCGCCCCGCAAGGCCGAAAGGTACTGCTGGATCTGCGCATCGTACTCGCGCCGCGCGTCCTTGGCCGCCAGCGGCTTGATGTAGTCGAACGTCCCGCTGTCGATGATCTTGTTCAGCGGCTCGCGCAGCTCCTCGGGCGAGGCGGCGGTGGCGATCTGGTTGGGCACCGCCATCAGCACGCCCTCGAGCTTCGTCCATAGCTCCGGGTCCTCCGTGTACACGCGCGGCGTGGCGGCGCGGGCGGCCCGCTGGGCCTCGGCGAGCTTACGGGTGTCGTGGAAGGTGAAGTTGACCCGGCTGACGATGTCGTGGGCGGTGAACTGCCCCGGTCGATGGGGGACGACCTCTTCACGCAGCGAGAGGATCGCCATCGCGATCAGCGCGAACGCCGCCGCAATCGCCAGCGACGCCGGCACGCCACTGGCCTTCATCAGCTCCCACCGCCGATGGACGGTGTCCGGCCGATTCCTACGAATCTCGGCACGGCGGGAGGGAGGTTTGCGGAAGAATGACAGCATGGTGTTGGGGAAAATTCCAATTTCCAAACTCCAAATTCCAAACAAGAAGCAAGAGATCAAGGAAGAAAACAAGTTCGAGGTCCGTCGACCTTCGGTCGCACCTTTTCCCCTTTCTTCATTGAGTTTTTGTTTAGAGTTTGGAGTTTGCTCCTTTGGAGTTTCGCTTTTCCTCGCCTACTTTCTCTCGTACGCATTCACGATGTTCTGTACCAGCCGGTGGCGGACGATGTCGCCGCGCTCCAGCTCGACCAATCCGACGCCTTTGACGCCGCGGAGCTTCTGCAATGCGTCGACGAGGCCGCTGCTTTGCTCCTCGGGCAGGTCCACCTGCGTCACGTCGCCGGTCACGATCATCTTCGAATCGTGCCCCAGACGGGTGAGGAACATCAGCATCTGCGATGGGGTGGTGTTCTGGGCCTCGTCCAGGATGATCACACTGTCGTTGAGGGTCCGCCCGCGCATGAACGCGAGCGGGATGACCTCGATCACGTCGTTAACCATGAACCGCTTCACCTGCTCGAAATCCATCATGTCGTGAAGCGCGTCGAACAGGGGGCGGAGGTAGGGGTTCACTTTGGCCTGGAGATCACCGGGGAGGAAGCCCAGGCGCTCGCCCGCCTCGACGGCGGGGCGGGCCAGGACCAGCCGGCGGGCCTGCCCGTGCTTGAGCATGCTGGCGGCGGCGGCGACGGCGAGATACGTCTTGCCTGTGCCCGCCGGGCCGACGCAGAATGTCAGGTCATTCTTCAGCATCGTGTCAACGTACCGGCGCTGGCCGTCGGTCTTGGGCTTGATCGAGTGGCCCTTGGCGTACACGTCAATCTCGTCGGCGGACTGCTCGCGCTTCTCATCGGCGGCCCGTCCGATCGCCTGGCCGACGTCTTCCACGCTCAGCCAGTCCTGACGGCGGAGCTTTCGCTGCATCTGATCGAGCACCGCCGCCGCCTTGGATACCTGCTCGCGCTCGCCCGCGAGGCGCAGCTCGTCATCCCGATTGACGATCTGCACCCCGAAGGTGTCGCGGATCATGCGCAGATACCGGTCCGCCGACCCAAACAGGGCCAGCTTCTTGTCGGGTTGTTCGAGGGTGATGGAGAGGTTCACGAAGAATCGCTGGTGGCGCGCATTCGTACCCCCGCCGAGTCCCAAAAGTTCGAGCGGGCACCGGATATTGTGGCAACCGATCGAGCAAAAGTACAGATGCAATGGGACGCACTTGCGCGGGGGCGAGCGGGGTGTGCGCGATGCAACTGGGGCTGTGGACGTCATTTAGCCGCGATCTCAGCGGAGTGTCGAGGGATGCGCTTTGCGCCGCTTGCGGCGTCGCGGACCAACAGACGTGGAGCGGGGGCCCCGGTGTTTTGCCACGCTCTTTCGTTCGCGACGCCGCAAGCGGCAGCCGGTTCTGTTACTTTCGCAATTGAGCGTCCCGCGGAACGAACCCACCGTCTCCTCCACGCCGGCACCGTCAGCTTCATTGAGCCCGTCCGACGATGCGCGCCAACGCGCAGCCCGTCCCGGTGAATCGCGGAACGAACCCCATTGGCGACCGCCTGGAGGCCGCGCTGAAGCGGGAATCGTCTATCATCCGCGATCCCATGGATCGCGCTTGCGCGACAGACCGGCGACTGAAAGGCTCCGCTTGAGCGAACCGACGACTGCGACGAGCACCACACCCGATCCGGCCGTGGCTTCGCGCGCCCGCAGCGCCGAAGCCGCGCCCTCGTCGCGCCGCGCGGCCCGCGTGGGACGCGACGCCTGGCTCATGGCGCTGCTCCTCGGTTCCGTCCTGCTCGTCTGCGGACGCACGCTGCTCCATCACGCATCGATGGCGCACGACCCAGGGCGGATGAATGACGACGCGCGCATTCTCATCGTCCCGTTCCTTCCCTATCACGACCCGCAGCTCGTCCAGGCCGACTACATCACCCGTTACCTCCAGGACACGCTCCCGCTCGGCTACGAGTGGGGCATGATCCTCGCCAGCAGGGCGATCGATCCGCGGTGGTTGAGCAAGGTGCTGCCGTACCCGTTCCTGCTGCTGTTGGCGATGCTGGTGGGCGCGGCGGCGCGACGGCTGGGGGGATGGGGCGCGGCGTGGGTGTCGATGGCGATCGTCCTCACGAGCGAGCTGTTTTTCGACCGGATGAGCGGCGGGCTCCCGCGGATGTTCGCGTTCCCCCTGGTCGCTGCTGCGGCGGTGGGGCTCGTGTACGGACGCACGTACTGGGTATGCGCCGCCGTGGTGGTGGGGGCGCTGCTTTATCCGTCGGGGGCGCTGGTCTGCGGTCTGGTGCTGACGGCGCTGCTGCTGCTCATGCCGGCGCGGGACCGTGGCGACGCGGCAAACTGGAGCCTGCGCAAGCGGCTCGTCGTTCTTACCGCGACGGCCGCGCTCTCGGGCATCCTCCTCGCGCCCACCGCGCTGCGCCTTCGCGCGTATGGGCCGACGCTGCGGCCCAGCCAAGTCGCCGCGTACCCGGAGATTGGCCCGAGCGGACGGTTCGGTCCGCGCGATCGCCCCCCGTTTCGCCTGATCCCCCAGTCGATGGAAGCCGCCGTGCGCGTGCTCAACGGCCCCCGACTGGGCCAGCGCGCCGATGGCACCTATTCCTACCGGCTTGCCTGGCACTGGCCGATGCCCATTCCCATCGTGCTGAGCGGCATCGGCGGCCTGTACCTCGCCGCCAGCTCATCGGCGGGACGGCGACTGCTCGCCCTGGGACTCGCCGCCGTCGTCGGGCACGTGCTGGCCAATCTGATGCTGCCGAACTTTTATCTCCCGCAGCGCTACACGCTCTACGCGATCCCGATCTACATCGCGCTGGCGCTGCCCGCCGGAATCATCACGCTCGCGCAGCGCCTCCTGCCCGGCGACGCGCGCCGCCCGCTGCGCGTGATGCTGCTCGCAATCGGATTCGCCGGATTTCTCCTGGCCATGGGCATCGGCATGCCCACCGACGCGGGCCTGCGGCACAATGTCCGCGCGTCGCTCCCGGTGATGGATTTCCTCAAGACGCTCCCGCCTGATGCGATGCTCGCCGGCTGGCCCCGCGGCCCCTTCGAGGACGTCCCTTACCTCACCGGCCGCCGCGCTCTGGTCACGCTCGAAACCCACCCCGCCTTCCACCAGACCTACACCGACCGCATGCGCGCCCGCGCCACCGCCGTCATCGACGCCTACTTCGCCACCACCCCCGCCCCGCTCCTGCGCCTTCGGGACGAGCACGGCGTGACCCACCTGGTCATCGATCGCCGGCACTACGAGACCCCGCCATCCTATTTCGAGCCATTCAGCGCCCTGATCCCCCCGCGCTTCGAGGCGGTCCAGCGCGCCGGCGCCGAAGCGCTCCGCCAGACGGACGCGATCGTCTACGACGACGGCAGGTACATGGTGCTCGACCTGGCGAAATTGAACCTGCTCACCACCGCGGGCGCGCAGAGTCGCAGCGCATCAGAACAGACTGAACAGCAAATACGCGAACGGGGCGGCGAGCAGGGGGCTGTCGATGACATCGAGCACGCCGCCGAAGCCGGGGATGCTTTGGCCGCTGTCTTTTACTTCGGCGTCGCGCTTCATGAGGCTTTCGAGCAGGTCGCCGAGCTGCCCGATCCCGCCGATGACGATGCCGAAGATGAACCCCTTCCACCACTCCAGCCGGTAGGGGATCAGCGTGGCGCAGATCGCGCCGACGAGACCGGCGGTGAGCATGCCGCAGAAGAGGCCCTCCCACGTCTTGCCGGGGCTGAGCCAGGGGATCAGCTTGTGCTTGCCGAGCTTGCGCCCCCCGAAGTAGGCGCCGACGTCGGTGAACTTCACGACCAGCAGAATCATGAGGATCACCATCGTCGTGCCGATCACGTTGTTCGACTCCTTCACGCGCAGCGCGAGCAGGAACCACGCGAGGCCGCCGAGATAGAGCGTGGCCAGCGTCGTGCCGGCCATGTGGACGATGGCATCCTGCGTCTGCTTTCCCCACGCGCGGCGCAACGCGGCGAAGAGCATGACGAACACGATGATGAACGCCAGGCAGCTGGCGGCGATGGGCTTGAACGGGGGGAACTGGGTGAGGAAGGCGTGCAGGATGATCGACCACGACCCCAGGATCGAGATCAAGCGGTACGGCCGGACGCGCTCGGCGGCGAAGAGCGTCGCGAGCTCGATGGTCGCGATGGGCATGACGAGCAGCAGAAGCAGCATCACGCCGATCCCGCAGACGCCGCGGTCCACGCCATAGCGCTGCATCATCCACCCGCGCGTCCAGCCCTGGGCAGCATGGTCGAGCCAGAGGATCAGCCCCAACCCGACAAGCATCATCGGGCCGAACGTGAGGCGGTTGCGGAGGGAAGCTTCCATGGGTTGTCAGTTGTTATACGAATCCGGATTGGATCGTGCGCGCATTTTCTCTCAACGCTGCGGAGTGTTGGTGTGGTCGAGTGCGCCGAAGCGCCGGTTGCGCGCGGCGAAGGCGCGGATGGCGGCGTGGAGATCGCTCACGCCGAAGTCCGGCCACAGCACGTCGCTGACGAACAGCTCTGCGTAGCTGATCTGCCAGAGCAGGTAGTTGCTGACGCGCAGCTCGCCTGCGGTGCGGACGAGAAGGTCCGGGTCGGGCATGCCGGCGGTATAGAGGTGATCGGAAATGAGCTGCTCGTCGATGTCGCGCGGCTCGAGGGCGCCGGATTTCACCTGCTGCGCAATGTCGCGCACGGCGTCGGTAATCTCGGCGCGGCTGCCGTAGTTCAGCGCGAGCACGAGCGTCAGCCCGTCGTTGCCGCGCGTCTGGTCGAGCGTAACGTTCACCTCGTCGAGCACCGCATCGGGCAGGTTTTCCAGCCGACCGATCTGCCGGAAACGGATGTTGTTCTCCATCATCGTAACCCGCTCGCAGCGCAGGTAGTCGATGTACATCTGCATGAGAAAGGAGACCTCGTTCACCGGCCGTTTCCAGTTTTCGAGGGAGAACGAGTAAAGCGTGAGGAAGTCAGGCCCGCCGTGCTCCTTGCGCAGCCGGGCGCACTCGGTGACGACGTTGCGCACGGACTTGGCGCCTTCCTGATGTCCCTTCACGCGCTCCAGCCCCCGGCGCACGGCCCAGCGCCCGTTGCCGTCCATGATGACGGCGATGTGGCGGGGGAATTTCTCGGGGGGAATGGCGGAGAGAAGGCTCATGTGGTCACCAGACCGTGGGCACGAGACCCGACCGCTGGATGTCCACATCCGCCGTTAATAGCTTCACGGATGGGTCGCGGCCATGTGCACGAGCGGCGGTCGCGACAATCATCCGATCGTGCATCTCAAGCTGTGCGGGAAGCACGGCGGCCGCAAACACCAGATCGGTGTCGAGAGGAACGATCGCAAACCGGAAATCGGTGGTCACCCCGTAGCGCACGTCGTCGACCGAAATCAGCGATTTTGCTTTACCAATCGTCCAGCAAACCTCTGCCAGAGCAATGGTCGGCACGAGCAATTTCGCCAACGGGTTCGCAAGTCGCCGTCGGCCGTCCGCGGAAAGCTTGGGATTGCCTTCGAAGTACCAAAGCAGCGGATGGGCATCCACAACGGTGGTGTCACTCATTGGAGTTCAGCCGCTCCCAGCTTCGCTCCCACCCTTGTTCCAGCCAGGCTTTGGCCTTCGTTTCGTCCTGCTCAGAACGCGAGGGGGTTTTGGTTTTGGCGAACATGCCGAAGGTGACCATCCTCGCTTCGTGTGGAGGCGGAGGGACCGGTACTTCGACGGTCACCTCGGTACCTTCCGGCGCGTCCAGCGTCTCCGAGGGTTCAATTCTGCCGTTGCGGACAACCGCTCGAATGGTTTTGGTCAGCATCGATCACCTGTTTCGCACAGCTCTACGCCTTCGCCTCTTCCACTTGTATCAAATGATACTCATACGCGTCCACCAGCGCCTGCCAGCTGGCGTCGATCACGTTGCCGCTGACGCCGATGGTGCCGAAGATTTCGCTTGTCGCCGAGCCGTCGCCCCCGACCGCTCCTCGATCGCGCTTGCACTCGATGATGACGCGCACGGCGGCGGCGGTTTCCTCCCTGGAGTTGATGACGCGCACCTTGTAGTCCGCCAGATGGACGTTTTGAATCTGCGGGTAGTACGGCTTGAGCGCTCGGCGGAGGGCGCCGTCGAGCGCGTTGACCGGGCCGTCGCCCTCGGCAACGCGGTGCTCGACGTGGCCGTCCACGTGCAGCTTCACCGTCGCCTCGGCAATGGGCTCGGCGTCCTTCATCCGAAGGATCACGACGCGGTAATGGTCGAGATCGAAGAACTTGCGGTAGCGCCCGATCTCCTTGCGCAGCAGCAGCTCGAAACTCGCCTCGGCGGCCTCGAATTGAAAGCCCGCGTTCTCCAGGTCCTGCACTTTCACGAGCACGCGGCGCAGCGTCTCCTTGTCGTTCTCGATGTCAAACTTCTTGCCGGCCTTGGCAGCGATGTTGCTGGCGCCGGAAAGCTCGCTGACGAGGATCCTGCGGCTGTTGCCGACCTCGTCGGGCGTCACGTGCTCGTAGGTCGTCGCGTCCTTCTGCACCGCGTGCACGTGCATCCCGCCCTTGTGCGCAAAGGCGCTCGAGCCGACGTAGGGCTGGCCGGGAACGAGGTTGTAGTTTGCCGTCTCGTAGACGTAGCGGCTGACTTCCGTCAGGTGCTTGAGCGTGCCGGGGCGGAGGCAGTCGAGCTTGTACTTGAGCTGGAGGTTGGCGATGAGCGTGGTGAGGTCCATGTTGCCGCAGCGTTCGCCCACGCCGTTGATCGTGCCCTGGGCATGATCGGCGCCCGCGCGCACGGCCGCCAGCGCATTGGCGACGGCGAGGCCGGCGTCGTTGTGCGTATGGATGCCGACCTTCACGCTCGTCTCCTTCCGCACGCGCTCGACCGCTTCGGCGATGAACTCCGGCAGGCTGCCGCCGTTGGTGTCGCACAAACACAGGACCGATGCGCCGCCTTCCTGCGCGGCCTGAAGCGTCTTGATCGCGTAATCGGCGTTTGCCCTGAAGCCGTCGAAGAAATGTTCGGCGTCGTAGACGACCTGCCGCCCGGCCTCACGCGCCAGCCGCACGGAATCGCCGATCATCTTGAGGTTCTCCTCAAGGCTGACCGACATCACGTGCTGCACCTGATGGGCACTGGTCTTGCCGACAAACGTGATGACGGGCGTCTGCGCGTCGAGCAGCGCCTTCATGCCGGGATCATCCTCGGCCTTGATCCCGCGGCGGCGCGTCATGCCGAAGGCGCAGACCCTGGCGTGCTTCAGCTTCAGCTCGCGCACGTCGCGGAAGAACGCCACGTCCTTCGGGTTGGACAGCGGGAATCCCCCCTCGATGTAGTCCACACCCAGTTCGTCGAGCTTCTGCGCGATCATGATCTTGTCGAGCAGCGACAGGTTGAACCCTTCGCCCTGCGTGCCGTCGCGGAGAGTGGTGTCGTAGATTTCGATGCGGCGTGTTGCAGTCATTGCTGTCACCCGTGGCTCGCTCGCGCGAAAACGAAAAAACCCTGCCGGCGGGGCAGGGCGTTGTGACTTACCGAAAAAACAGTCCGCGAACGATCGCCCTACCCGCTGATGTGCGGGTCGATAATGGCCGGGGCGATTCGAATAGTCGTGGCGAACATGGGTGGCGGATGATAACCAGAATTCGGGGCGCGTCAATGCAACCCGCTACTTTTCCACCGTAATCGTCCCTTTCTCGCGCGGGTGATACCTGCAGCCGTACTTGAATGTGCCGGATTTCTTGAAGGTGTGTTCGAAGTCGTCTTCGGGGCTGAGGTTGTCGGACTTGAAGCTCTTGTCGTCGGCGATGATCGTGTGGTCCTTGTCATCGTCGTTCTTCCAGACCACCTTCTCGCCGGCCGTGATGGTCAGCGAAGCTGGGGAGAACTTGCTGTTCTTGATCCGGATCGTGTGCGTCTTGGCCGCCCGTTTCGTCGTGGGCGCTTTTTCGCTGTCCCGGTCCCTGGCCTTCGATTCGTCGGCCGCGCCGGGGGCGGCGGCACAGACGGCAAGGACGAGGCCGAGCGTCAACCGAAATATCGTGCGCGACGTGATCATTCGACTCCTGTAACTTCTGTCGCCCAATTTCTATCAACGGGCCACTGAACCTACTATATCGTCTCGTCTACATGCGGGTCGTTGGTGGAAATCGGTCTGGAATTGTCACATGTCCGAGAAAATCATCCGCGACCCGGTCCATGATGTCATCGCGTTCCGGCTCGATCGCCCGCTTGATGCGCTGCTTTTCGGACTGCTCAACGCCGAGGAATTTCAGCGCTTGCGCCGGATTCGCCAGCTCGGAATGGCGTCGCTGGCGTACCCGGGGGCCGATCATTCGCGCTACAGCCACAGCCTGGGCGTGATGGAGACGGCGCGGAAGATCCTCGACCAGCTCAAGCGGGATTTTTCGAGCAGGATCGACGAGGAAGGCGAGGCCATTTGCCTGGTGGCGGCGCTGCTGCACGACCTTGGGCACGGGCCGTTCAGCCACGTGTTCGAGCGCGTCAGCGGCATCCATCACGAGCGGCTGACGCAGCGAGTGATCATGGATGGTCACAGCGAGGTCCACCGCATCCTCATCAAGTTCGACAAGCACCTGCCGGACAAGGTCGTCGAGTTCCTGCAGTGCAAGCCGAAGCGGACGTTCTACTGTGATGTCATCAGCAGCCAGCTCGACGCCGACCGGCTCGACTACCTCCTGCGCGACAACCTCATGACCGGAAGCGGCTACGGCGCCTACGACCTCGGCTGGCTGCTGAAAGCCCTGACCATCGATGAGCAGGGGGATGGCCTGGCGGTGACGCTGAAGGGCGTCAGCGCGGTCGAGGCGTACCTCCAGTCGCGCTATCACATGTACCGCAACGTCTATTTCCACAAGGTCGTTCGCAGCGCCGAGGGGATGGTGAAGCTGGCACTACAGCGTGCCAAGCGGCTGGCGGTGCAGGAGCGGCTGGACTGGCCGCCGCGGGAGAGCGCGGTGCAGCGGGCGCTGACGGGGCAGCGGATGTCGATGAAGCAGTTCACGGAACTGGACGACGTTTCCGTGCTGCACTGTTTCAAGCTGTGGGCGGGTTCATCGGACAAGGTCCTCGCGCGGCTCTGTCATGGGCTGCTGTACCGCGAGGTGTACAAGACGATCGACCTGTCGCGGGTGAGCGGGGATCCGCTGCGCGTGCGCGCCATCGCGACCAAGATCGAGCGCGCCATCGCCGAGGAGGGCGGCGAGCCGGAGTATGAGATGTTCCTCGACCAGCCCGCCGACACGCCTTACGCCATCCAGGCAGCGGGGGCGGCGGAGATCATGGTGCGCGATGATGCGGGTGGGGGCCTGATCCCGTTCGCGTCGGTGTCGCCGCTGACCGTCGTGCTGAACCAGCAGACGACATTCACGCGAGTCCACGTCGCCTACCGCTGGCGCGATCTCGTCGCGAAAGTTGTCAAGGACGAATTGAAGAAGGGGCACGCATGAGACGGGGTCTGGCCCGTTCCCGCTCGCACGGGCAAGATGCCCGTGTCACAAGGAAGCGATTCAACCCGCAAATTCGAGCTTCGTGGAACCCGTGGTTTTGAGCAACTCGTCCACCATGGCGATATAGGTCTCTTTCACCAGCGGGCGGTCGGCCAGTTCCAGCGTTTCGCGCACCGACAGCACCGCCTCCTCGTCCGGCCCTTCGATCTCGACGAAGCAGCCAAGCTGGGGCAGCTCGTCCAGCTCGACTAGGCAGTCATCCAGCCGCCACGTCTCCCGCCGCTTCTCGAACGACAGCGTCGGGCCGTAGCCCAGCCGCTGGAGCAGCAGGGCCGCCTGCTCGCCGTCGTCGGCGGTGAATTCCAGTTCCTCGCGATGCTTCAGTGTCCCAGCGCGCTGCGGGCCTTTGTACGTCACGACATGACGCTCGTCTCCCGTCGCGAAGTCGCACGTGAGGCGGATGCGCAAACCCTTGTCCTGCGCCACGAGCGTCCGGTCGGGCGTGTCGAAGAACGTGTTCAGCTCCATGCACGCGCCCAGCCGCGTCGCGCCGGCGGCTTGCAACTGTCGGCGCAGCGGCTCGTGGTCCGGCACCTGCATCTTCGCTTCGAGTTCGGTCGGCATGCCCCTCTTAGCCCACCACGAAGTTGACGAGCTTCTTCGGCACGTACAGCCGCTTCCTCATCGTCTTGCCCTCGATCCACGGCTTGGCGCCGGGGGCCGCAGCGGCCGTGGTGAGGATGGTCTCCTCATCGGCGTCGGCGGGGACGGCAATCTTGTCGCGGAGCTTCCCGTTCACCTGCACGGGCAGCTCCAGCGTCGTCTCGAGCAGCTTCGCCGGCTCGTGAGTCGGCCAGGGCCGGCGCGCGAGGCTCTTCGTGTGGCCGAGGCGCTCCCACAGCTCCTCAGCAATGTGCGGCGCGAACGGCGCGAGCATCAACGTGAAGTTCTCCGCCAGCTCGCGCGAAATCACTGCAAGCTTCGTCATCTCGTTGTTCAGCTTGATCAGTTCCGCGATGGCGGTGTTGAAGCGGAGGCCGGCGATGTCTTCTTCGACCTTCTTGATCGTGCGGTGCATCTGCCGGTCGATCGTTTCGGGGATGGCGATGGGTTCGATCTTCGCGACCTTGTTCGTCTCCTCGTCACCCACCAGGTTCCGCCACACGCCGTTGAGGAAGCGAGCCATGCCGACAATGTCGCGCGTGTTCCACGGCTTTTGCGCTTCGAGTGGTCCCATGTACATTTCGTACAGCCGAAAGGTGTCGGCGCCGTAGTCGCGCACGATGTCGTCGGGGTTCACGACATTCCCGCGGCTCTTGCTCATCTTGAACGACTCGGCCTTCACCTTCACCGTCGGGTCCGACTTCAGCACATAGTTCTCGCCGCGCTTCTCAACCTCGTCCTCGCTCACCTTGCGCGGGGGGTCCTCGACCGTGTGATACTCCATCTCCCCGAGGATCAGCCCCTGGTTCACCAGCCGCATGAACGGCTCGAGCGTGCTGACGTGGCCGAGGTCGAACAGCACCTTGTGCCAAAAGCGCGCATAGAGCAGGTGCAGCACCGCGTGCTCGACGCCGCCGACGTAGAGGTCGACGGGCATCCAGTATTGCTCCTTCTCCGGATCGACGAACCGCTGGTCGTTGTGCGGGTCAATGTAGCGCAGGTAATACCAGCACGAGCCGGCCCACTGCGGCATGGTGTTCGTCTCGCGGGTGAAGACCTTTCCGTCGCGCTCGTAGCGAAGCCATTCCCTGGCCTTGCTGAGCGGCGGCTCGGGCGTGCCGGTCGGCTTGAAATCGTCGATTTCCGGGAGCTTCAGCGGGAGCTCGCTTTCGGGGATGTCATATGCGTTACCCGCCTCGTCCAGCACGATGGGGAACGGCTCGCCCCAGTACCGCTGGCGGGAGAACAGCCAGTCCCGCAGCTTGTATTTCACCGACCGCCGGCCGGTGCCCTCGCGCTCGAGGATCGAGATGATCCGCTCTTTCGCCTCCGCCGTGGGCAGGTCGTTGATGACATCGGAGTTGATGGCGATGCCTTCGCCGACGAACGCAGCTTCCACTTCTTCAGTGGGCCCCTGCATGGCCGAGACGGCCATGCCACTGGGTCTGACGACCTGCCTGATCGGCAGGTTGAACTTCTTGGCAAAGTCAAAGTCGCGCTCGTCGTGCGCCGGCACGGCCATGATCGCGCCCGTGCCGTAGCCCATCAGGACGTAATCGGCGATGTAGATCGGCAGCTTCTGGTCGTTCACCGGATTGATGGCGTGAGCGCCGGTGAAGACGCCGGACTTGTCTTTCGTCTCGGCCATGCGGTCGCGGTCGCTCTTGCCGGCGATCATGGTGCGGTACGACTCGATCGTTTCGCGATGACTCGTGGGGGTGATGCGGTCGACCAGGGGGTGCTCGGGCGCGAGCACCATGTAAGTCGCGCCGTAGAGCGTATCGGGGCGCGTCGTGAACACGGTGATCGTCAGTTCCTCGTCGGGTTCCGTTGTGTCGCCTGTGTCGCGACGGTTCGCTTCAACCCGCTTGACGTCGTCGCCTGGGGGCACCACTTCGAAATCCACGTCCGCGCCGACGCTCTTGCCGATCCAGTTCCGCTGCATCTCCTTCAGCGAATCCGGCCACTGCAGCAGGTCCAGATCGTTCACGAGCCGGTCCGCGTAAGCGGTGATGCGCAGCATCCACTGCCGCATCGGCCGGCGCTCGACCGGGAATCCGCCGACTTCGCTCTTGCCGTCGATCACCTCTTCGTTGCTCAGCACCGTACCCAGCCCGGGGCACCAGTTCACCGGCACCTCCGCCTGGTACGCCAGGCGCTGGCCGTCGATGATCTCGCGGCCCTCCTCCGGCGCCAGCTCGGTCCAGATCCGCTCGACGCGCAGGTCACCGGTGATCGGGTCTAACCCCTCCTGCACCGGGTTGATGTGAATGGATCCGTCCGGCGCGATCACGTAGTTCTCGTTCTGCAGCTCGTTGATCAGGTGCCCGATGGGCATGGCCCGTTCCTGAATCGGGTCGAAGTAGCTGTTGAACAGCTGGAGGAAGATCCACTGCGTCCACTTGTAGTAGTTCGGGTCCGTGGTGTTAACCTCGCGGTCCCAGTCATAGCCGAACCCGAGCGACTGGATCTGCCGGCGAAAGTTGGCGATGTTGCGCTCGGTCGTGACGCGCGGGTGCGTGTTGGTTTTGATCGCGTACTGCTCGGCCGGAAGGCCGAAGGCATCCCAGCCGATCGGGTGCAGGACGTTGTGGCCCTTCATCCGAAGATAGCGGCAGAGAATGTCGGTGGCCGTCTGCTGCTCGCAATGCCCGACATGAAGCCCCTCACCGCTGGGGTAGGGGAACATGTCAAGCACGTAGGATTTCGGCGCTCCGCCCGCTTCGGCGGGGTCCAAGGCGCGGAATGACTTGTTCGCCAGCCAGTACTGCTGCCATTTCTTCTCGACGGCGGTGAAGTTGTAAGGCATAGCGGCGCAAGTGTACGGGAAGCGCGATGCTTTCGTCACCCGGCGGGGCGGTCTCGTCCAATAACGCCCGGTAATTGCACCGCTTCAAGATTTTCTCGAAGTTCGCGCCGGACTGTTCCGATAACTGGTCATGGCAAGCAAGTGGGCCCGAGTTTGCCGGGAAGGTTGGCTGAGGCGATGACCATGTTGATGACCGGACCGAAGCTGGCGATGACGGACGATGGCTGCGAGCGGCGGCGTGGGCTGCGCATCCGCCAGAACCGCCCGATCAAGGTCCTGGAGCCCACGACATCGCGGTACTTCGGCGGCCAGACGGAAGATATCAGCACGACGGGGCTGCGCATCGAGCTGCCGGCGTCGATGCCGGTCCGAGCAGGCAAGATGCTGAGCGTCCATGTGGGCGTGAACAGCAGCGGGCAGTCGCTCGCCAACCGCAGGCAGATGATTCCGGCAAAGGTCGTGTGGGTGGATCGGCGCGCGAAGTTTGAGCAGGGCCGGCTGATCGCGGGAATTGAGTTTCTCGCCTCGATCGCCGCCCACCTCGACGCCGCCTGAGCTCGCGCGCGTCACATCGAACACGGGGCCGTACCCCGGCGCCTCGCCCCGGCGGGTGAAGCGCCGGCGGCCCCACAGGAATCCTAAGGGCGTGCCGGTTGCGTGGGGCCGGCACGCCTTTTTCTTCTTCCTTTTGTCTTCGCTGCTTCGTTTTGTTTGTTTCGCCAGACGGCGGGTGTCATGCCGTGCCTCGGCGCGCTAGAATGCGCTTGAGCACATCATGCTGGAACTGAACACGAAGCATTTCGCGACCCGCACGGTCGTCTCGCACGTCCTGCTGCTCGTGGTGGTCATCGCCGTCGTTGCCGTCGCCACGCGCTCGGTTTACAACAGCGCCCGCGAGCAGGCGATCAGTCAGGCCCTGGGGCAGCAGGAGTCGCTCGCCCGCCAGACGGCGCGGGGGATCCAGAGCTTCTACGCGTCCATACTTTCCGACCTGGACCTGATCCGCCTCGCAGAGCAGCATGCGGGCCCCGGCGGGGCTGCCGCGGAAATCAGCGCGACGCTCTGGGACAAGCTGCAGGGCCGTGTGACGCACCTATTCGCGTACGACCGCGCAACCGACACCGTGACCTGGCGCTTCGGAGACGAGGACCAGATCTCCGCTGAACGGTTGATCGATGCCTCGCAGGAGTGGCTGGCGCGGGTGAAGGGCCCGGATGTGAGCGGGTTCCTCCCGTTCCGCGACGGGTTGAACCTCGCCGCCGTCCCCGTCGAGGGGCCGCAGCGCCGCGTGCTCGTGGCCGTCGTGCCGCTCCGGGTGATCCAGACGCAGTTCCTCACCGACGTCAACAACCGTGACGCGATGAGCGCCATGCTGCTCGACGAAGGCGCCAAGGTCATGGCCAGCCCCAGCGGCAGCATGATCGGCAAGAGCTTTGTTGACGACGCCACCGACCCGCGCGTCCGCGCCATTGCCCGTGAGTACATCGGGCAGGGCAAATCCGGCACCGAGGCGTTCGATGACGACGTCACCGTCGGGGACACCGTGCTGACCCGCGCGATCACCTCCATCCGCCCGATCGAACTGCCTGAGAAGAAGTGGTGGCTGGTCATGTCCTCCGGGTTGAACGAGGTCGACCGGATCGTGAACACGCTGTTCCGCAAGGCCGTGTTCTTCGGAATTTTCGTCGTTGCGTCGGTGACGGCCATTCTCGTCTCCACCAGCACACAGCTGATCCGCAGCCGCGCCCGGCTGGAGCGCGTGAAGCACGAGCTGCTGACCAAGGAGCTGGACCAGGCGCGGGCAATCCAGCTCGCATGGCTCCCGGAGAAGCACTGCAAGATGCGCATGATCGACATCGCGGCGGTGAACCACCCGGCCAGCCATATCAGTGGGGATTTCTACAACTGGTTCGAGCTCCCGGGGGGGCGGACCTGCATCACCATCGGCGACGTCACCGGCCATGGCATTGCCGCGGCTTTTCTCATGGCAACCACGCAGTTGATGGTTCGCACGGTCATGACGCGCGTGGGCGATCCGGGCAAGTGTCTGGAGGAAGTAAACCACCACCTCAGCGTGCAGGTGTTCAATGGCCAGTTCGTGACCATGCTGATCCTCGTGATCGATCTGGAGCGCAACGAGCTGCTGGTCGCCAGCGCCGGACATGCCGGGCCGCTCGTCAGCGACGGCCACCGATTCGAGCCGCTGCCCGTGCAGGCACAGCTCGTGCTCGGGGTCGAGGAGGAGGTGAGCTTCCCCACGCAGCGGTTCCCCATGTCGGGAATCTCCAGCATGCTGCTGTACACCGACGGGGCTATCGATGTGCAGAACACGCGCGGCGAGCGGTTCAGCGAAAAGCACTTGCAGCGAAGCTTATACGGCCGCTTCGACCACGCCGAGGACCTGCTCGACGCAGCCGTGGATGCCGTGAATGGGTTCCGGGACGGCCGCGAACTGAGCGACGACCTGACCTTCGTCGCTATCCATCTCGAGCGCGCCGCGGCCCCCAGAGAACCCGTTGAAGCGACGGCATAGGTGCATCATGCGCGTCAAATTGTTGCTGATCATCATCGCGGCCGCCGCGGCCTGGGTGCAGGCGGCACAGGCAGCTGATCCTCCCATCGCGCCCAGGGATATTCGCCAGCGCATGCAGGACCTCATGGGCCCGCTGCCTGATCGATCTCAGCTCCCGCCACTGGATCTGCAAACCGCCGAGACATTCCAAGGGGACGGATATCGGCGCATGACCGTCTCATTCGCAAACCTCTTCGAGGAGCGCGTGACGGCTTACCTGTACGTGCCGGACGGGCTGAAGCCGGGGGAGCGCCGCCCGGGGGTGCTGGCGCTGCAGTCGACGGGGATGCAGGGGAAGGAGATCGTCGACGGGCGCGGGCCGCGGGGCGCGAGTCGCGCCTATGGCCTGGAGCTGGCGCGGCGGGGCTATGTGGTCATTGCGCCGGATTACCCATCATTCGGCGAGCAGAAGGATTACGACTTCGCCAATTCGCGCTACGGCTCGGGCACCATGAAGGCGATCAGCGACAACCTCCGCTGCGTCGATTTGCTCCAGTTGCGCGATGACGTGGACCGCACGAAGATCGCCGTCATCGGCCACTCCCTCGGCGGCCACAACGCGCTGTTCACGGCGGGGTTCGACGAGCGGCTGAAAGTGATCGTCACTAGCTGCGGCTGGACCCCATTTGGCCACTACTACGGTGGAAAAAAGCTCGCGAACTGGGCGCAGGAGCGGTACATGCCGCGCATGACCAGCGTCTACGCGAACGATCCCGACCGCATCCCGTTCGACTTCCCGGAGCTGATCGCGTCCATCGCACCGCGGGCCGTGTTCTCAAACTCGCCGGTGAAAGATGAGAACTTTGACGTCGAGGGCGTGCGGTTGGGCAGCGCCCAAATCAAGAAGGCATACGAGCGGCTGGGCGTCGCCGACCGCTTCGTCCTGCGCACGCCCGACTACGCCCACGACTTTACCGATGACACCCGGCGGGAGGCGTATCGCTTCATTGATGAGCAGTTGGGATTTAAGCCGGGCAGCCGATCAGGTGCATTGAGAACTGACGCTAAAGGTCTTCCGGTCGAAGACCACTCTTCCGCGCGATCCTCGCCATCATCTTAGCGCCGATCTCGTCGGAATCGGGAACCGCTTCACCATGCTCGAGTCGGTCGGCGAGGACGCGTAAGGCCAGCGCTTGAACACGGGCAACCGTTTCGTCATGGGTTCGTCCGTAGCTCATCGTTCCCGGGAGCGCGATTACTTCCGCCAGCCATCGCCCATCGTCTTCGCGCTCGGTTTCGATGATCAACTTCTCAGCCATTGCTGAATTGTAGCATGCAGCAGAGGCAGGCGAACGGTTGTATAATTCCCATCGTATCAGTATCTTACCGCCCCTTTCCGGGATCCCCCTCGGCAGGGAAAGACGGGGTTCCGGGGCTGATCTCATCGAAAAGATGTATCTGGGCGGCCTCGGCGGCTCGGGATTGGACGATAATTGACGTGAATCAAGTGCGTAACGACATCCGCAACGTCGCCATTATCGCCCACGTCGACCACGGCAAGACGACGCTGGTTGATGCGCTGCTGCGCCAGAGCGGCAACTTCCGCGACAACCAGGTGCAGGACACGATGCTCGACAGTAACCCGCTCGAGCGCGAGCGCGGCATCACCATCCTGGCCAAGAACGTCGCGATCAACTACGCCGACCCCGTCAGCGGGCAGACGATCAAGATCAACCTGATCGACACGCCCGGCCACGCCGACTTTGGCGGAGAGGTCGAGCGCGTGCTGTCAATGGCGGACGGCGTGTTCCTGCTCGTGGACGCCGCCGAAGGTCCGATGCCGCAGACGCGGTTCGTCCTGAAAAAGGCGTTCCAACACGAGCTGCGCCCGATCGTCGTGATCAACAAGATCGACCGCCCCGACGCGCGGGCCGACGAAGTGCTGAATATGGTCTTCGACCTTTTCGTCGAGCTCGGCGCCGACGACGAGACGCTCGATTTCCCGGTCCTTTACGCTTCCGGTCGCGCGGGCACGGCTTCCTGGAAGCTCGAGGAGCCGGGCAGGGACATCAAGCCCGTCTTCGAAGCGCTGATGAAGCACATCCCGGCGCCGCACGGGGACAAGGACAAGAGCCTCCAGATCCGCATCAGCAGCATCCAGTACAACGACTATGTCGGGCGAATCGGCGTGGGGCGGATCTACAACGGCGTGATCAGGAGCGGCCAGCAGGTCGCGATCGTGAAGCGCGACGGGACGATTGTAAAAAGCAAGCTGCAGCAGCTTCAGGTATTCGACGGCTTCGGCCGCAAGAACGCTGAGGAAGCCGCCGCGGGCGATATCGTGGCGCTGATCGGGCTCGAGAGCGTGGACATCAGCGACAGCATCTGCGATCCGGCCAATCCGCAGGCGCTGGACGCCGAGGACGTCGAGCCGCCGACGCTGACGATGATGTTCAGCGTCAACACCAGCCCATTCGTCGGTAAGGAAGGCAAGTACGTCACCAGCCGCAACCTCCGCGAGCGGCTGTTCAAGGAGCTGGAATCCAACGTCGCGTTGAAGGTCGAGGAAGCCGGCAACAAGGACGCGTTCAAGGTGTCTGGCCGCGGGTTGCTGCACCTGGGCATCCTGATCGAGAACATGCGCCGCGAGGGGTATGAGCTGTCGATCAGCAAGCCGCACGTGATCATGAAAAAGGACCCTGAGACGGGCCAGACGCTCGAGCCCATCGAGTACCTCGTCGTCGACGTGGCGGAGAAGAACATGGGCGGCGTGATGGAGCTTGTCGGCAACCGAAAGGGTGAGCTGGTCCGCATGGACAACCGCGAAGGCCAGGTCCACCTGGAGTTCACCATCCCCGCCCGCGGCCTCATCGGCCTGCGCACGCGCATGCTCACGGCCACGCAGGGCACGGCCATCATGCACCACAACTTCCACGAGTATGCCCCGATGCGCGGGAACGTGCCCAGCCGGGGGAACGGCGTGATGGTCAGCATGACCAGCGGCACGGTGAACGCGTTTGCGCTGAACAATCTCCAGGAGCGCGGCGTGATGTTCGTCAGTCCCCAGGACCCCGTCTACGAAGGCCAGATCGTCGCGGAAAATGCCCGCGACAACGACATGGTCGTCAACCCGACGACGGCCAAGCAGCTGACCAATATGCGCACGACGTCATCCGATGAGAACATCATCCTCAAGCCCGCCCGCAGGATGACGCTCGAGCAGGCGCTGGAATACATCGAGGAAGACGAGCTCGTCGAAGCCACCCCGCAGAGCATCCGGCTGCGCAAGCAGCTGCTCACCGAAAACGCACGGAAAAAGGCGGGCAAGGCCAAGGCGGCGGTGGAGATGGTGGAGGCATAGCAGGCTACTGCTTGCCCGTGTGGAGATCCGGTCGTAGAGTAACAACATGGTGGGAATTCGCTTTAAGGATGCGACGGAGGAGCGGAAAGCTCTGGAGGTCCTTATTGGTCGCGTTTCGTTTCGCAGCTGCGCGGACGGCCTGACGATCGTTCCGCCCGGTGCACTGTCGTTATTGGCGTCGCACGGCTTGAAGTTCGCGGTCGAAGGGCCCGCGAGCTATGAGCGCAGCGTACCGGCGATTCGAAATCCTGCTGCCACTCCGGTTTAACGACGGCTCGGCTGTTCCACCGGAAGTGCTGGCGGATACCTTTCTCGAGCTGCGCACCCGCTTTCGCGCGGCGTCGGCGGAGACGCAGCTGATTCGCGGCACCTGGATACATGAAGGTCAGGAATACGCCGATGAGTTGGTGCGCTACTTCGTGGACACTCCCGACGTTCCAGAGCATTTCGCATTTTTCGAAAAGTTAAAAGAGACGTTGAAGCACCGCTTCAAGCAGATCGAGATCTGGATCGTTTCGTATCCCTGTTCAAGTGCTGTAAGAACGGCGTGCTTGCTTTCTCAGCCGATGTGCCTCCTCCCGTGACCGACCTGCTCTTCGCCTACGGCACACTTATCCCGGGGTGCGAGCCTGCCGCCATGCGGGCCATCTGCTCGCGGTTTCAGTTGATTGGCGAGGGGAGCGTTCCCGGCACGCTGTATGACCTCGGCTCCTTCCCCGGCGTTGTCGAAGGCGAAGGGGTGGTTCGGGGTGTTGTCCTGCGCGTCCCGCCGGATGAGTGGCCCGCGATGGACGCGTATGAAGGCTGCCCCATCCCCGGCGGCGATGATGGACTGTTCCGGCGCGTCATGAGCAGCGCCACATTGGACACGGGCGAGCAACTCGACTGCTGGCTCTACGTCTATGCACTGGACGTTCGTGATCATCGCATGGTCGAATCGGGTGACTGGCGACGCCGCGACATCTTGTAAGGCGACGGAGCTGTGGGCAATCCATCGCCGCAGACGGGCCGACGGTTACGAACGGGCTGCCATCGATATAATGCGGCCGCACCCGCGCAGGCGGTTGTGTCTGCTGAGGCCAATGCTCTTCTACGCCCACCGTGCCATCGTTGCCCTGTTTGTGATCCTTCCCGCGATGGCGATCGTGGCGGCAGCGGGGGAGGCCTGGCGGATCCGGCGGGTGACGCCGCTCGCCTCGCTGATGCTCACTTTCGGCGCCGGGTTCGCCATCGGTCTGGCGCTGGCGCTCGTCTACGCCGTCGGCACGAGCGGGCGGCTCATTCCCGAGCAGGTCCTCAAAGCAGGCTATTTCGCGACCGGGCTCCTGCTGGTGTTGAAGGGATTTGACGCGCTGCTCCGGGCGGCGCTGATGCGTCTGGCAGGGCTCCGTCGCGAGCAGCTCGCGTCGCCGGTCGATGCAGGGCCGGGGCAAGCCGCGGCCATTCCGGTGCACGTCCGGCCGCGTCGATGGATGCGCGCCGCCTTCGTTGGAATTGCGCGGGCTGCGATCCTGTTTGCGATCGGATTGCCGTACGTGATGGCAGCCGTGCTGACGTACCGCCCGAAGGTCGCGCCGATCGACGACCCGCAGTCGCAGCTTGGCTTCGCCTTCGAGCGCATTACCTTCCAGGCTACTGACGGCACGCGGCTCGTCGGGTGGTGGATTCCCGCGCAGCGCCCGCGGCGGGGCACGCGTCCGCCGGGGTGGGGCACGCGCACCGTCCTCGTCTGCCATGGTCTGGCCGCCAACAAATCCAATCAGCTGATCCTCGCGCGGCAATTCCCCAACGAGGGGTTCAACGTCCTGATCTTCGACTTCCGCGCCCACGGCGAAAGCGGTCGACAGCTCACCACCTTCGGTGATCGCGAGCGGTTCGACGTGCTCGGCGCGATCAAGTACCTCCGTGCGCACCGCGCGGACGAGGCGGAACAGATTTACGGCGTCGGCGCCAGCCTCGGCGCCGCGGCGTTGATTGCCGCCGCCGCGGATCAGAGCGACGAAGGCCGAGCCATCGACGCCATCGCCGTCTACGGCACCTACGACCACCTCGAGTCGCTCACGCGCAGCATCGCGCAGAGCTACTTCTTCCCTCCGCTGCGGCAACTGCTGATCCACGTCGGGCTGCCGCTCGCCAGCCTGCAGACGGGCTCAAACCTGAGCGAATTCGCTCCCGCCAGGCTCGTGCCGAAAGTTTGGCCGCGCCCCATCCTGATCATTCACGGCCGCCGCGACGAGATCATCAACTTCGACCACGGTGACGCGCTGTACGAAGCCGCCGTCCAGCCGAAATACAACTTGTGGCTGAAGGAAGGCACCCACAACGCAATCGTGGACAACGACAGCGCCGCCAAGCTCGTCGCGGAGTTCTTCAAGGCCGCCGAGCCGGTGCCGGTGATCTGAGAAGAGCCGGAGAGCCACAGAGACACAGGATCCGGCGCGCGGGCGGCGTGTGCCTCTGTGTGTCGGTCGCTCTGTTCCGCTCCCCGCTTTCCTTCTTGTCCTATCATTCGAACATGAAAATCCTCGTCGTCAGTTGCTCGCTCAATCCCGACTCCAGCTCCTTCGCTCTCGCGCAGCAGGTCTCGAGCGATCTCCGCGCGGCCGGCGCGGAGGTGGAGTTTGTCGACCTCCGCGAGCACGCGCTGCCGATCTGCGATGGGCAGACCTGCACCAATCCGTCCGTCGATGAGCTGACAGGCTGCATCGAGTCGGCCGACGCGGTGCTGCTGGCGGCGCCGATCTACAACTACGACGTCAATGCCGCGGCGAAAAACCTCGTCGAGCACACGGGCAGCGCGTGGGAAGGTAAGATCGTCGGGTTTCTCGCGGCGGCGGGCGGGTACGGCTCGTACATGTCGCTCATGCCGCTGGCCAACTCGCTCATGCTCGATTTCCGCTGCCTCATCGTGCCCCGGTTCGTTTACGCCACCGGCGCGGATTTCGCTGATGGCCGGGTCTCCAGCGCGAAGGTGGCCGGGCGAATCACGCAACTGGCCAATGAGACGCTGCGTCTCGCCCGTGCGCTTCGCCCGTCTCACACAGCAGCGGCCAACGATATCGCTTGAGCGCCGTGTGCAGCGTGGGGCGGATGCGCGCGACGAGCTGGTTCAGCTCTTTGTTCGAGTCGTCCTCCTCGCGCCGCGCGGGGCGTCGGAAAATCCTTCGCCGGCGTCCGCCGCCGATGAAGCGCGGGGGAGGTCGAAGCCCGCATGCTCAGCGGGTATAACTACGCCCCTCCATGACGACCCCGAATCAGCAGCCGATCGATTATCGAAGCCCCGACGAGGGCGACGACGCCTCCGAGAAGCTCGTGCTCACCTCGCCGGACGCCGCCAGCTCGCTGCGCGACTTTGGGCTGTGGGCGGGGGTGCTCGTGCTGTTCGCACTGACCATCTATTCACCGGCGCTGCGGGGGGAGTTTCTGTGGGATGACGATCGGCACGTGCAGTACAACGCCAATCTCCGCTCGGCTGAGGGGCTGAAGAACATCTGGACGAAGCTAGGCGCGCAGAGCGGCGGCACGCCGCAATACTACCCGTTGACGCACACGACGTACTGGATCGAATACCAGCTCTTCGGCCAGGGTGCGGGAGGGGACGCGCTGAGCCCGCTGGTGTTCCACGTGACCAACGTCCTGCTGCACGCGGGGGCAGCGGTGCTGCTGTGGTTCGTGCTGCGCCGCCTGCGCGTGCCGGGGGCGTGGCTTGCGGCGGCGGTGTTTGCGGTGCACCCGGTGCACGCCGAATCGGTGGCGTGGGTTAGCGAGCGGAAGAACGTCCTCTCCGGCGTGTTCATGTTCGCGGCGATCCTGACGTACTTGAAGTTCGAGGGCATCGGGGAAGACGAGACCGGCGGTGAGTTGATGTCGGGCCGCAGCGCTGGCGCGGACGCGGCCAGGCGCGGGCCTGCATCGGAGCAGCGCGATTGGGGCGGCAGCTACGCGCTGGCGTTGCTGCTGTTCATCTGCGCGCTGCTGAGCAAGACGGTGGCGGCGAGCACGCCGGCAGTAATCCTCCTGCTGCTGTGGTGGAAGCGCGGACGGGTGACGCGGCGGGAGGTCCTCCCGTTGCTTCCGTTCTTCGCGATCGGCATCGCGATGGGGCTGCTCACCTCGTACGTCGAGCGCACATACGTGATCGGCGGGCATTACCAAAGGGGCGACTGGGACCTCTCCTGGGCGCAGCGGATTCTCATCGCCGGGCGCGCGGTGTGGTTTTATGTGATGAAGCTGCTGGCGCCGCTGGAGCTGACATTCACCTATCCGCGGTGGCATGTGGACTCTGCGCAGCTATGGCAGTGGGCATTCACGCTGGCGGCCATTGCGGTGACGGTGGCGCTGTGGGCGATGCGGTCAACCATCGGGCGGGCGCCCATCGTGGCGTGGTTGGTTTACGTGGGCATCCTCGTGCCGGCGCTGGGGTTCTTTGACGTGTACCCCATGCGCTATTCATTCGTTGCCGATCATTTCCAGTACCACGCGAGTCCGGCGCTGATTGCGCTGATCGTCGGCTCGATCGTCGCGGCTTATCGCCGGCTCAGCCGCCAGCGCGCCGACAAGACGGCCACGGCGGCGCCCCTCGCGGGCGACGTGGGCGAACAGTCGCCGACGCCTTACGTCACATCGGCGGTGGTGTTGCTGCTGCTGGCGGTGCTGACGTGGCGGCAGTCGTTTGTCTACGCCGATGCCGTCACCCTCTGGCGCGACACGGTGGAGAAGAACCCGCGGGCATGGATGGCTCACCACAACCTGGGCGTCGAGCTGACCGACCTGGCGCAGGCGTATCAGGCCCTACCCGATGAGCAGTCGAAGGAAAACGCGAAGGACCTGCTCAACGAAGCGGTGGGGCACCTGCGCGAGGCGGTGCGGTTGCGGCCAACGCACGATGTGGCCATCATGCACCTGGGCCGTGCGGTGCTTGCGCAGGGCGGAGAAGAGGAGGCGCTGGCGAAGTTTAACGAGGCGCTGCGCGTGAACCCCAACAGCGTCGAGGCGATGACCAACCGCGGCTTCATGCTGCGTCGATTTGGAAAGAACCATGAAGCGGTAGAGGCGTACCGCCAGGCGCTGGCGCTGTGCGAAGAGGGCCCTGCGAGCCAGCGCCGCCGCTGCGGCGAAATCGCCCGGCTGCTGGGGGGCGCGCTGGAGATCACGGGTCGCCTTGACGACGCGCAGGCGGCGTACACGCGCGCCATTCGCTTCGCGCCGGGCAACCTGCAGGCGCGGTTTGATCTGGGAACGCTGCTACGGCAGCGCGCGTTGGAGGTCACGGGCGAGGATCGCCGCAAGCGCCAGGCGGATTCCGCCGACCAGTTCCTGGAAATCATCCGCCGCGACCAGCAGCATCAGGACGCGCGGATCAGCCTGGCGCTCCTGCTGATCGACGTCGGTCAGTTGGAGAAGGCCCGGCTGGAACTGCTTGGCGCTGCCCAGATTGATCCGCAGTCGCCGCGGCTCATGGCGGCCGCCGAGGTGTTCAGCGCCGCCATGGAGATATGGGAGGCATCGACACAGCCGTCGACGACACGGGCGTCGACGCAGTCATCCACGCAGCCGCCCCCGGATGCCCTGGCGACGGAGAGGACGGCGGTGAGCAACCCCCCGGCCACGCAACCCGCCGCCGTCCCATGAGCCGCGCCACCGGCGAGCCATCGCCGCCACTGTGGCCGGCCCCGTCCTGGCGCACTTCGGCATCGTTCTGGTGGTTCGCCGCCGGGCTCGTGGGCGTCACGTTCATTGCCTACTCGCCCGCCCTGCGCGGCGGGTGGATCTGGGATGACGATTACTACGTTACCCGCAACCTGACGCTCCGCAGCCTCCACGGATTGTGGCGCATCTGGACCGACATCGGCGCGGTCCCCCAGTATTACCCGCTCACGCACACGACCTTCTGGCTCGAATGGCGCCTCTGGGCCGACGACCCGACCGGCTACCACATCGCCAACGTCCTGCTCCACTGCGCCAGCTCCATCCTGGTGGGCCTGATCCTGCGCCGCCTGGAAGTACCGGGCTGGTGGATCGTGCCCTGGCTGTTCGCGCTGCACCCGGTACACGTGGAGTCGGTTGCGTGGGTGACGGAGCGGAAGAACGTTCTCTCCGGGCTCTTTTACCTGCTCGCGCTCAACGAGCACCTGAAGGGCTCGGGCTACATGACTCGGAGTCAAGGCAGTGCCCGTCCAGAAACCGGACATCGCAAAACCGGGACGGGGACGGTTTCACTCAAATCCGGCCCAGGTACAGTTTTAGGCAAAGCGGAAGCGAAAACCGGGACGGGGACGGTTTCTTCATCGGAAGCGGGTGTTTCGTCTTCCGCGGAGACTCGCTCCGCGATGCTGAACGCCCGTTACTGGCTCGCCCTGGCGCTGTTTGTCTGCGCCCTGCTGAGCAAGTCCGTCACCAGTTCCCTCCCCGCCGTTATCCTGCTGATCATCTATTGGAAGCGCGGGCGCGTCACCATCAAGGATGTGGTTCCGCTGCTGCCGTTCTTTGCGCTCGGAGCGGGGATGGGGATGCTGACGAGCTGGATGGAGCGGCACATCGTCGGCGCGCAGGGGCCGGAGTGGGAATTCAGCATCCTCGACCGCGGTCTCATCGCCGGTCGAGCGGTTTGGTTCTATGCCACGAAGCTCATCTGGCCACACCCGCTGATTTTCATGTATGAGCGGTGGGCGATCGATGACCGTTCGCTCTGGCAATACGCGTTCCCAGTTTCGGCAATCGGCGTCGTCGTGGCGCAATGGGGACTGCGCCACCGGCTTGGCAGAGGTCCGCTCGTGGCGGTGCTGTTCTTCGGCGGCACACTGATCCCGGCGCTGGGGTTCGTGAATGTCCTGCCCATGCGCTATGCGTTCGTCGCCGACCACTTTCAATACCTCGCGAGCCTCGGCCTGCTCACGCTCTTCGCCGCCGCCGTCGCGACGCACGCAAAGGGCGCCGCCTTTGCCCTCACAATCATCTTGTCCGTGACGCTCGCAGCCAAATCGTGGTCGCACGCGCACGATTTCACTGACCTGGAGACACTCTGGCAAAACACATTGGCGAAGAACCGGCGGTCGTGGATGGTCCACAACAACTACGGCACGCTGCTGATGGAGCGCGGCGATTACGCGGCGGCCGCCGAGCGGTTTCACTCGGCGATCGCGCTGAAGCCGGACCACGATCAGGCGCGGCTGAACCTGGGGCAGCTGGCCGAGCGGCAGGGTGATCCACAGCGGGCGCGAGCGTGGTATCTGGATGCCCTGCGCGTCCGCCCCGGCTTCGCCAATGCGCTTTATAACCTTGCGAACCTTGCGGCGTCGCAGGGACGGGACTACGAGGCGATCACCTATTACGAGCGGGCCATCGCGTCCGATCCGGGGCACGAGGCGGCGCACATCAATCTCGGCATCACCCTCGCGCGGCGGGGGGAACTGCATCGGGCGGTGCAGCTGTATCGCAGGGCGCTGGAGATCAATCCCGACTCGGTCTCCGCACGAATCAACCTGGGCAACGCCTTGCTCAGCGCCGGGCACAGCGAACTGGCGCTGGCCGAGTGGGCGCAAGCCGCAGCGATTGACCCGAGGAACCCGACCGTCCGAAACAACCTCGGCGCTGCGCTGGCGTCGCAGGGCAGGTACGACGATGCCGAGCGCGAGTTTCGCGCAGCGCTCGCCGTGCGTCCGGACCACGTTGATGCGCTGACGAACCTCGGCATTGTCCGCGCCCGCCGCGGCGATTTCGCGGGAGCACGGCAGTATCTGATCAAGGCCCTGGCCCTTGATCCGGGCAACGAAAGGGCGCAGAAGAACCTCGATGCCCTGCCCAGCTCAACCGACCGTTGAAAAAGGCACGCGTTTTGGACGCTCCCTCCCCCGTTGATGTTGATCCTGAATCTCATGTGATTGCTCAGGCAACCGCGGAGCCCGCATCGGCGCATTTTCGTCGCGCGTCTGTACAATGCCGCCCGCGATGACGGCAGTTCGGCTCGAACAGATCACCAAGCGCTTCGGAAGCACCGTCGCCCTCGACGGGATCAACTTCGAAATCAAGGCCGGCGAGCTGTTTTTCCTGCTGGGCCCCAGCGGCTGCGGCAAGAGTACGCTCCTGCGCCTGATCGCGGGGCTGCACGAGCCCTCGGCGGGGCGGATCCTCTTCAACGACCGCGACGTCACCGCCTTGGGCACCGACAAGCGCAACGCAGTCATGTGCTTTCAGAGCTATGCGCTGTGGCCGCACATGAGCGTCCGCGACAACGTCCGCTTTGGGCTGCAGGTGCGCAAGGCGCCGAAAGACGCGCAGGACCGCCGGGTCGATGAAGTCCTAACGCTCGTGCAGATGGACGCATTAGCAGACCGCAAGCCCAACCAGCTCTCCGGCGGACAGCAGCAGCGCGTTGCGCTGGCCCGCGCGCTGGCAGTGCAACCGGATTGCCTGCTCCTCGATGAGCCGCTGTCAAACCTCGACGCGAAGCTTCGTCACGAGATGCGCAGCGAGATCCGCCGCATCTGCAAGACGGCCGGGTTCACCACCATTTACGTCACGCATGATCAGAAGGAAGCGCTGAGCGTCGCCGATCGAATCGCGGTGCTGAAGGACGGAAAGCTCACGCAGGTGGGCACGCCGGACGAATTGTACCACCGTCCGAGCACGAGCTTCGTTGCTGATTTCATCGGCCAGACGAATCTCATTCCCGGCACGCTGATATCGCGCGACGAGAAGAACTGGACGATTCAGACGCCGGCGGGGAATGTCAGCGCATCGCTGGCCAACGCGCCGGCCGGGGTCGCCGGAGGCGCTGAGGTGCTCGTGAGCATCCGCCCCGAGCAGATGCAGATCGCCCGCAACGGCCGCTCACTGGAAGGTAGTGGGGGCGGCGCCAACCGCATGATCGGCAAGCCGCTCGAGCGCACGTTCCTCGGCGAAGCGAGCGAGCACGTGCTGCTCGTCAACGGCCACCGGCTGAAGGTCATCAGCGCGCCGCCGCTGTTCCACGTGCCCGAGCAGATGACGGTGGAGTTCAATGCTGAAGATGTGGTAGTCTTGAGGGAGTAGCCATGGAACCCCCATTCGATCGCATCGCGATTGAGCCGGACAAGATGAACGGCCAGCCGTGCATTCGCGGCATGCGTTTGACGGTTGGGCGCGTTATCAAGCTTCTGGCGACATACGCGGATCGTCAGGAGTTGTTGCGCGAATACCCCGACCTCGAAGAAGAAGACATTCGCCAGGCGCTGGAGTACGCGGCAGCGAACCTCGAGGATCGAATTGTCCACCTGCCGGCTTCGCGATGAAGCTTCTCCTCGACCAGGGGTTGCCACCGCTGTCCGCTGAGTTGTTGATCGCAGGCGGCATCGATGCCGTTCATGTACGCGACTGCGGGCTTGCGGACGCAACGGATCCCGTGATCATCGAATATGCGCGGCGGCAGGGGCTTACGATCGTCACATATGACTCGGACTTCCACCGGCACCTGGCAGTCCATCTCGCAACTCTCCGTCGATCATTCGGATCCGTATTGAAGGCCTTCGCGGAGCGGGGGCCGCCGCAGTGCTCCAAAGAGTGGTCGGGACGATCGGCGCCGAATTGGACGCCGGCGTGCGTGTGACGGTCGACCAGCACCGCATACGATTTCGCCGGCTGCCGCTCACGTAAGGCCGATGCGCCGCTACACCTTCGTCATCCTCTTCTTCGTCGTTCTCGTCACGCCGTTCATCCTGCGGCGGGCGATCGGGACGCCGGCGGCTTATCGGGCGCCGGCGCCGACGGGTGATCCGCTGAAGCTCGTCATCGTCACACCGCACGTCGAGAGCATTCGACGGGAATTCGAGCAGGCATTCTCGGCATGGCACCAGCAGAAGTACGGGCGACCGGTCGAGATCGACTGGCGCAACTACGGCGGGGCGTCGGCGATCGTGAAGTTCTTCGAGGCCAGCCGCGCGACCTACGACGCTTTAGGCGGCTACGGCGTTGATCTCGTATGGGGCGGCGGCGATGCGCTGTTCGAGGACCAGCTCAAGAAGGCTGGACACTTGCAGCCGGTGACGCTGGCGCCCGAGGTGATGCAGCGCGCCTTTGCCGTGCCCGATCTGGGCGGCTTGCCGCTGTACGATCGCGGCACGCCTCCGCAGTGGTTCGGGACGGCGCTGAGCAGCTTCGGGATCGCGTACAACCGCGACGTGATCGCTCATTTGGGGCTCCCGGAGCCGAAGACCTGGTGCGATCTGTCCGACCCGCGCTACCGCGGGTGGATCGTCATGGCCGACCCGACGCTCAGCAGCTCGGCCAAGGCGGCGTACATGACCGTCGTCGAGCGCGCGATGGCCGACGCAGCGCAGCAGGGCCGAAGCGAGGACGACGGCTGGGCGGACGGCATGGGCCTCCTCAGGCAGATAGCCGCCAACGCGCGGCTGTTCACGGACGCCAGCAGCGCTCTGCCCGGCCAGATCAGCAGCGGCGACGTCGCGGCCGGGATGACCATCGATTTCCACTCGCTCAACCAGATCGACGTGCTGCCGACGCGTGCGGACGGGACCAAGCGGATGGCGTACGTCGAGCCGGTCAACGCGACGGCGGTGAACCCGGACCCGATCGCAGTGGCCAGGACGAAGGGCAAGGTGAGCCCCGTGGCGCTGCGGTTCATCGAGTTCGTGCTGAGCGAGCCGGGGCAGAAGCTGTGGTACACCCCGCCGGGACAACCAGGCGGGCCGCGCGAGTCGGGGCTGTACCGTCTGCCGATCCAGGCGTCGCTCTACGAAACCGATCCGACGCTCAGGGGCAAGGCCAACCCGTTCAAAGCGGCCGAGGGATTCAACACATCCCCGGAGCGGAAGCGAACGTTCCGCATCCTCGGCGAATTGATCCAGCTGAGCATGATGGACCTGCTGGACGACTTGCGCGAGACGCGACGGATGATTCTGGAGTCGCCCCGCGCCGGGGAACTGGACGCGCGGCTGGGAAAGTTCCCGTTCGATCAGCAGGAAGCGTTACGCCGCGAGAAGCAGTGGCAGGCGGCGGCGCCGATCGAGCGGCTGGCGCTGCAGCGAAAGTGGACAAATGAATTCCGCGAGGAATACCGCTCGCTGCGCGAGGAAGCTCGGGGCGACTGAAAGTATGGGCTATGTGCGCTGTCATCCTTGAGGTACTCCGAAGGATCTCCCGCGGGAATCAGAGACCCTTCGGAGTGCCTCAGGATGACATGGGGAGTTTCTTGGCGTGAGGTGAAACCGTCCAACATGAGCCATCTGCGACACTCCCTGATCCTCCTCCTCATCCTCGCCGCCTTCGGCGTGTTTCTGCTTTGGCCAATCTTTCAGGTCGTGCGCGTCGGGTTCTTCGGCATTCCGGGGGAGCAGGGCGCCGGTAGCTTCACACTCGCGTATGTCGGCTCCATCTTCCAGGACCACTCGCTTCGCCAGGGGCTGATCAACAGCGCATCCATCGCCATCAGTGTGACGCTCGTGTGCACGCTAATCAGCGTGCCGCTGGCGCTGCTGAGCGTGCGATTCAATTTTTGGGGCAAGGGGATCGTCAGCGCGTTGCTGCTCGTCCCGCTGATCCTGCCCCCGTTTGTCGGCGCGATCGGAATGCGGCAGATCCTTGGCCGCTTCGGGGTGCTGACGAGCGTAGCGCAGGGCGTGGGACTGATCGACGCGGGTGCGCCGATCGACTGGATCGGCTCCGCGCGGATGCTCGGAATCATCCTCGTCGAGTCGCTCAGCCTGTATCCGATCCTGTTCCTCAATGTTTCGGCAGCGCTGGCAAACCTGGACCCGGCGATGGAGCAGGCGGCGGCGAACCTGGGGGCGACGCGCTGGACGATTTTCCGCAGGATCACGCTCCCGCTCATGCGGCCTGGACTCTTCGCCGGCGGGACCATCGTGCTGATCTGGAGCTTCACAGAGCTCGGCACGCCGCTGATGTTCGACTTCTATGAAGCCACCCCCGTGCAGATCTTCCACCGGATCACCCAGATCAGCGGCAGCCCCGTGCCGTACGCGCTCGTCGTCGTGATGCTGATCGCGAGTGTATTGCTGTACGTGACCGGGCGACTCATCCTCGGCCGCCGCCAGGACGCGGCGGTCACAAAAGCTTCCGTGCAGTCGGCGACGCGGTCGCTCGGCCCCGTCGCGAGCATCCCGGTGCTGCTGCCGTTTCTGATCGTCAGCGGCATGGCGCTGCTGCCGCACTTGGGCGTGATCCTCATGAGCGTGAGCGGCGTCGGCGCGTGGTACAACAGCGCGCTGCCCTCTGTTTTCACCAACGACCACTACGTCACCGGCCTCACGCACTCACTTACGCTGCCCTCGGTGCAGAACAGCCTGAAGTTCGCCAGCCTGAGCATGCTCATTGACATCGTGCTCGGCGTGCTGATCGCCGTGATCATCGTGCGCTCCAGGCTGCCCGCCGGTGTGCGGCAATTCGTTGACAGTCTCTCGATGTTGCCGCTGGCCGTTCCGGGACTGGTGCTGGCGTTTGGGTATCTCGCCATCAGCTTGCGGTTGCAGACGTGGGTGGCGGCGTGGGATGCAGCCACCGCAAGCGACCTCGCGTGGCTGCGGCGGCTCGTCGACGTCAACGAGAACCCCACGCTCCTGCTCGTCGTCGCCTACGCGATGCGGCGGCTGCCCTACGTCGTGCGCAGCGCCGTCGCGGGGCTCGAGCAGACGCCGGTGGACCTGGAGCTGGCCGCTCGAAACCTCGGCGCCTCCAGCTGGATGACCACGCGACGGATCACGGTTCCGCTTATCGCCGCCAACCTCATCGCCGGGGGGCTGCTCGCGTTCGCGTTCGCCATGCTCGAGGTCAGCGATTCACTGATCCTCGCGCAGAAGGCGGAGTACTGGCCGATCACCAAGGCCATTTACGAGCTGTTCCAACGCCTGGGGGACGGCCCGTACATCGCCAGCGCCCTGGGGGTGTGGGCGATGCTGCTGCTCACGCTGACGATCCTCAGCGCCAGCTCATTGCTGGGCCGGCGGATGGGGGCGATCTTTCGGGTGTGACGACCCCGGCCGCGCCGTTGTGCTGTGCCGCTTGTGCGCGTGGGCGGGGTCGCGTAATTTCACGTCCTTCCACGGGAGCCTTGTGCATGCGGATGTCCAGCGTCGTCGCTCTGCTCGTCCTCACCTGCGCCGTTGCAGCGGCGGGTTGCCGCAACGCGGGCCCTGTGCGCCCGGAGCGGCTCGATGGGCAGGCGATTATGCCCGGGCGCGGGCGGCTGCCGACCGAGCCGTATTCGCCTGTCGATCAGCCGGGCCAACTGCCTTACGACGACGCGCGCAGGCAGCGCGAGCAGGATCCGTCCGAGAAGCGCGGGGCGGCGGACACATCCGACGGCGACAAGCGCGTGCTCGACCGTGCAATGCCGCCGCCGGCCAAGCCGTTCGACCCCTCCAGCGCGCCGGCGACTGCGCCCAGCGAGGCGGTGGCGCCGGGGGGGTTCATGACTATTGGCGGCGTCGTCGCCGAAGTGAACAGCGTCCCAATTTACGCCGACAAGATCGTGTCCGACCTCGAATCCGATCTCGCTGCCAAGGCGAGCGATCTTAGCGAGGCGCGCTTCCGGGAATACGCGGCGAACGAGCTGCGCAAGCAGGTGACGGTGAACATTGAAGCGGAAATCCTCTTCGCCGCCGCCAACCGGCTGCTCGATGAGCGCGACAAGGAGCAGGCCCGGTGGATGGCCGAGCACTGGCGGCAGCAGGAGATCATCAAGGCGGGCGGATCGATCGAGACTGCCCGCCGCCGCTATGCGGAACATGGCCGGGATTTCGACAAGCAGGTGGTCGAGGAATACCGGGTCGGCCTCAGCCGGCTCCTGCTCCAGAAGCGGATCATCCCGCAGATCCAGGTGACGGCTGCGGAGATGCGCGATTACTACGAGGCCAACCGCGAAACGGAGTTCACCGTCCGCGCCTCTGCACAGTTCGACATGATCCAGATCGACCCGGCGAAAGTTGGTGGCGGCGAGCTGGCGAAGCAAAAGATCGAGGACCTGCGCGAGCGCGCCGTGGCCGGCGAGGACTTCACCTCGCTGACGAAGTTCAGCACCGGTCCGCGACTGCGGAACTCTCAGGGCGAGCTGCCGTGGATCGATCGAAAGGCGTTCGCGCTGCCGGCCGTGGAGGAGGCCGTGTGGGAGCTCCAGCCCGGCGAAGTGACGCCGGTGATCGAGGAGGGCGGCCGTTTTTACATCGCCCGCCTCGAGCGGAAGCGACCCGCGCGGGTGAGGCCGTTCGAAGAGGAGGCCACGCAGGACGAAATCAGGGAAAAGCTCCGTACCCAGAAGTTTCAGCCGCGCTACCGGGCGATGATCCAGGAGCTGCGCGACCAGTCGATCGTCCGCACGGACCCCGCGATGATGGAAACCGCCATGGAAGTCGCCATGCAGCGCTACCGGCAATGGGCAGCGAAATGACGTCTTGCTCACAGCGTCTGCGGGCGAATCGCCTGGACGATCCGCGTCGCCAGCTCCACCGCGGCGGCGCCGTCTTCGGCCGTCACCAGCGGCCGCTTCCCCTGCATCAGGGCGTCAATGAATGACTCCTGCTCGGCGCGCAGCTGGTCCTGCTCGTCCACCTTCAGCGGCTCCACCTTCAGCAGATCCTCGTACTTCAGCCCGGAGAGGTCGACGAATTCCCCGGCGCGCACCTTGGCGACGGCCTGGCGGACGAAATCGAGCCGGTCGCCCCGGCGGATGACCGCGCCCTGTTTCTTCGCGTAGTCGATCGACGCGAACCCACCCTTGCCGAATGCGCGCAGCCGCCGGTCCGTCCCCGCGGCGAGGCGCGACGCAGTGACATTCGCGACGCAGCCGTTCTCGAACGTGATGCGGGCGTTGCACACGTCCTCGACCGTCCCGATTACGCTCCCGCCCACCGCTTCGACCCGCGCGACGGGGGAGCCGGCCAGCTTGAGCACGATGTCCAGGTCGTGAATCATCATGTCGAGCACCACGCCGACATCGATGCTGCGGAATGTCATGGGACTGACGCGCAAGACCTCGATGAACGTTGGCTGGAGGTTCAGCTCAAACAGCGCGCGCACGACCGGGTTGAACCGCTCGATATGCCCGACCTGCACGGTCGCGTTGCCGGCCTTCGCGAGTTCCACGATCCGCCGGCATTCGGCGACGTCCTTCGCCAGGGGCTTCTCGATGAGGCACGCGATCCCCGCCCGCAGGAACGGCTCCGCCGACGCCAGATGCGCCTGCGTCGGCACGGCAATGGTCACCGCCTTGACGCGCGGGAGGAGCTGCATCGGGTCGGTAAACGGCTCGCACCCGTAGAGCCTGGCCGCTTCCTCCGCGGACCGAGCATTTGCGTCGACGACACCGATCAGCTTGACGCGCGGGATTTGCGACAACACCCGCGCGTGCAGCCGCCCCATTCGGCCGCAACCGACGACGCCAACCGGAAGGGCAGCGCCCGCTGGAACAGCATCCGTGCTCGAGGTCATAGCGGCGCAGACGATACGGCAGCTTGAGAAATGCCGCCACTGCCGGGCCGCTGGGGCTAACTAACCGCGGGGCGGCTCATGCGGCGATTGGCTTTTGTTTCTTGCCACGCCCGGTCGATTTACGCGGGAGCAATTGGATGGGATCCCTCGCGCGCACGGCTCCTTCGCTGATCACCCTCGCGACCCATCCGCTGCGGCCTTGCATGAGGGCCGGCAGGTTCGGGTCGCATTTCGCCAGCGTGCGGCAGGGGACGCGAACATCGGTGATCTCGATGACGCAATGGGCGCCGACGCGGAGCCGCTGGCCGCTGGCGAGGTGTTGAAGGTTCAGACCGCGCGTGGTGAAGTTCTCGCCGACGGCGCCGTTCACGAGGTCGATGCCTTCGCTTCGCAGCTCGGCGTAGAGCTCCTCGCTGTAGAGGCAGACGGCCCGATCGGTCCCGCCGTGGTATCTGCGGTTCCGCTGCCAATCACCTGCGACGCCGTCGCGCGTGACCTGCGCGAACAGCACCGGCGTCTTCGGGATGCCGCCCCTGGAGGTGTTGATCTGGGCGAGGACTGGCTTCATGTCGTATCTGATCCCTTTCTCTCTTCGGGAGAAGCAAAGGGGAAAAATTGCCCTCACCGCGACGTTCCCCGACTCAACTGAGCTTGTCGCGCGCCAGAGGGAGAGGGGCAGGAGTGCGCCCCGTGGGTGCGTCAGCGCGTCAGCCCCATCATAGACTCCACAACGCGGACGACGTTGCGAATATTTCGTCCCGCCTGACGGTGAGGTTCACCGCAAGGCGACTACAAGGCACAAGCTCTCGGGATGACAATGCTGCGCCGTTGACTCGGCCCCGGCCTTACGCAAACTGTGCTGGCTCGTGATCAGCGATCCGTTCCAATCCACCGCCCGGATGATCGCGCCGTCGATTCTGTCGGCGGATTTTGCCAAGCTTGCGTTGGAGATCGCCGATGTCGAGCGCGGCGGGGCGGATTTCCTGCACCTGGACGTGATGGACGGCCATTTCGTGCCGAACATCAGTTTCGGCCCCGCCGTCACCGCGGCCACGCGCCGCGCGACGAGCACGTACCTCGACATCCACCTGATGATCGACGAGCCGCTGAAGTACGCGCAGGCCTTCGTGAAGGCCGGCGCGAACAATCTCACGTTCCACGTGGAGGCCGTCGGCAGTGCCGTTGAGACCGCCCGGGCCATCCGCGACCTCGGCGTGCACGCGGGCATAACGCTGCGCCCGGCGACGCCCATCGATACCATTCTGCCGGCGCTGGAGCACGTTGACGTGGTCCTGATCATGAGCGTCGTGCCCGGGTTCAGTGGGCAGAAGTTTATGCCCGAGGTGCTGTCCAAGACTATTGCCGTGAAGCAGCGGCTGCGGCCGGACCAGCGGCTGGAAATCGACGGCGGGATCAATCCACAGACGATCGGCGCCGCGCGCGACGCCGGCGTCGACTGGTTCGTCGTCGCCAGCGCCATCTTCGGCAAGCCCGACCGCTCCGCCGCCATTGCGGAACTGCGGGAGAAGATTTTGTAGGATGTGCACCGCGGAGACGCGGAGGAGCGCGGAGAAGAAAGGACAGCTTCCGGCATTCTGCTCTCTCCGCGCTCTCCGCGTCTTTGCGGTGAAACTTGATTCGGATGCAAGCCATGTCGCAACTACCGACCAACGAACCACGGGCGCAGCAGGAATCGGAAGGCATTCCCGCAGGGCTGTGGATGCGCTGCCCCGAGTGCGAGGACATGCTCTTCCGCAAAGTTGTCGAAGAAGCGCTGCACGTGTGCCCCAAGTGCCAGCACCACTTCCGCATCAGCGCACGGCAGCGCATCGAGCAGCTCATCGACCCCGGGAGCTTCGAGGAAACATACACCGACATCGAGCCGGCAGACCCGCTGCGCTTCGTCGACAAAAAGGCCTACAAGGACCGTCTCAAACAGGAGCAGACCAAGACCGGCAACACCGACGCGGTCGTCTGCGGGAAGGCGTTCATCAAGGGGCGGCCGATCTACCTGGCGGTGATGGACCCGACCTTCATGATGGGCTCGATGGGCAGCGTGGTCGGCGAGAAGATCACGCGCACGATCGAGGGCGCCGCCGAGGAAGCAATGCCGCTGATCATCGTCAGCTGCTCGGGCGGCGCGCGCATGCAGGAGTCGACGCTCTCGCTCATGCAGATGGCCAAGACCAGCGCCGCCCTGGCGCGGCTTGATGAAGCCGGCGGGATGTTCATCAGCCTGCTGGCCGACCCGACGACCGGCGGTGTGACCGCCAGCTTCGCCATGCTCGGCGACTTCATCATCGCCGAGCCCAGGGCCCTCATCGGCTTCGCCGGCCCGCGCACGATCTGGAACACGATCAAGGTCGAGCTACCCGAGGGGTTCCAGCGCAGCGAATTCCTGGAAGAGCATGGCTTCCTCGACTTCGTCGTCCACCGCAAAGACCTCCGCAGCGAGATCGCCCGGCTGATCGACTTCTGCGGGAAGTAAGCCGTCGCATAGGAAAAAAAAGGCGATGAAGCTGAGCGTCCGCTTGACCTACGCTGACATGCTGGAGTTAAATCGAATTGCCCCTCAGTCCAGGATGCGGACCCGTTTGATGATGGCTCTCGGCGCAGCCGTGGTGTTCACCGGCTTCCTCGTTCGCCTGCCCGACGGCAGTCGCGCGTACGCAGTCGTGTTCTGGGGCGCAGCATTCGTCCTCGCGGGATGGCTGTCGCCATACTTGATGGCATGGGGGGCTTACCATTTGACGGATCCAAACATGCTGCTTGACCTTGAGGACGACGGTCTTCACGTGACTGCTGGCGGGGCAGTCACGACGCTTCCCTGGGATGCATTTACCTGTCTGCGTGAGACGACGAACCTCGTTGTCCTTGCACAGGGGGTGACTTCGCAGATAGCCATAGCGATTCCGAAGAAGCAAGTTCCTGATGACCAGTTGGACGCTTTTCGCGCGCTCATAGCACGTCATATGTGCCGGCGGCAGTCAATGCGATAACTCCGCGACGATCATTGCGATCGCTCCTCGAACTCCGCCAGTGTCGAACGACGAGCCAGAAGCAAGGACGGCTCGTCGTCTTCGGACCTGGTCGGAGTATGCGCCTTTAGCGCGAATGGATCGTGCCGAAGAAGATGACGACGACGCCACGTTCGCGGCGAGGCGGCGAATCGTCTGCTCAAGCGAGTCGGCCATAAGGATTCATCCAGCGGAAGAACTATTGGCCAGTGAAGTGCGACCATTTGCGTGGCGTCAGCAAGTCATTGGCGATGAGGAGGTCCTCCAGCTCGATGCGCTCGAGCTCTCCGAGCTGTCCGATCTGAGCCCGTTCCGACAGCTCGCGATACCGTGCGACGTCGGCGGCATCAAATTGCATCTCTAACACCCGGCGCGCCATCTCCGATGGTATGTCGCCTTCGGCAGGGCGGAGGATGCGTTCAAGTGCGGAGCGCTTAGCGGGCACTACCGGATCATAGCCGAAACGGCTGTACGCTTGTCATGTTGCGGCGAATACGACGCAGCACCGGCGATGTTTTCCGATCTCTCAGGCGCGTCGAATTACAGGTGCGTCGCGCGCCGCAGCCGGTTACTATTGTCGCATGCCGAAGCGAGCGCCTGTGTCGCCCGCGGCTCAACATCCCTCAGGAAAGGAGATCTGCTATGCGGAAAGTGATTGCTTCGTTGGCGCTGGTTGCGATGGCCGGGCTGGTGACGACGGTCTGGGCGCAGGCCAAGGCCGAGGAAAAGACCCTCGAAGGCGAGCTGGTTGACATGTGGTGCTTCTCCAAGGGCGGCGCCAAGGGCGACAAGCACGCCGCGTGCGGGGAGAAGTGCGCCGAGACGGGGATTCCCGCCGGCGTCCTCGTCGATGAGAAGGCCACGACGATCGTGACCAATCCCCAGCCGCTCGCGGCATCGATGGGACGGACGGTGCGCGTGACCGGCAGCGTCAATGCCGAGAACAACGTGATCCTGCCTTCAAAGGTGGAGGTGAAAAAGGATGACGGGACCTGGGAGCAAGTGAAGCTGAAGGATCAGCACCACAAATAACCGCTCCTTTGTCCATGGATGGCTGTTCATGCGCGCGTGGATCATCGACACGCTGGCAGGGCTGGAGCGGCTGAAGCTTGCGGAGCTGCCCGATCCGGCGCCAGCGCCTGGCGAGGTCGTGCTCGACGTGCGCTACGCGGCCCTGAACCCGGCCGACTACTACCTCGCGCAGGGGCAGTATCCCGCGAAGCCGGCGCTGCCGCACGTGCTGGGGCGGGACGGGATCGGCACCGTTAGCGCCGTCGGTGAAGGCGTTGCGGAGGTCAAGCGCGGTGACGCCGCACTGATCCTGCGCAGCGAGATCGGCGTGAGCCGGCCGGGCACGCTCGCCGAGCGCGTGGCAGTGCCGGTCGAGTCGCTGGTGCGCCCTCCGGCGGGATGGAGCGAGCAGCAGTGCGCGGCTGCGCCGCTGGTGTACCTGACGGGTTACCAGGCGCTGACGCAGTGGGGCGAATTGCCCGCCCGGAGCATCGTCCTCGTCACCGGCGCCTCCGGCGGGGTAGGCGTGGCGAGCATCCAGCTCGGCGTGGCGATGGGGCACGAGCCCGTCGCGCTGTCGCGTAGTGAAGCGAAGCGGGCGAAGCTTCGCGATCTCGGCGCCTCGGTCGCGCTCGACCCCGAAAGCGAATGGCACAAGTCGCTCAAGCAGCAACTCGACCCGCGCCGCGTCGATCTCGCCATCGACAACATCGCCGGCGAGCTGTTCCCGCGCGTCATTGACGTGCTGGGAATGAACGGCAAGGTCAGCGTCGTCGGGCAACTGGCCGGGCCGGTCCCCAGATTCAGCACGGCGGCGCTGTTCTTCCGCCGCCTGCGGATTGGGGGCGTTGCGGTGGGGACGTACACGCCGCCACAGAGCCAGTCGGCCTGGCGGGCGGTAGTTGAGTTGATGGACCGCGCGAAGGCGCGGCCGATCGTCGACTCCGTCTTCCCATTCGAGCAGATTCAGGAAGCATTCGCGCGCTTGAAGCACGGTCCGATGGGGAAGGTGCTCGTGGGGATTGGAAACCATTGATCCAGTTGGCGACGCCCGCCTGCATCGCGTCTGATGGAACACCTCGAAGGAAAACAGTCGGTCCTCGCCGCCCTGCGCGCATACCAGCGGCGGTTCCAGGTCATCCTGATCTCACAGGGCGCCCACGCGGAAAAGATCCAGGACGTGCTGGACGCCGCCGCCGAGCGGAACGTGCCGGTGCGGCGGGTGGACCCGCGCGAGCTTGACGAGATGGCGCACGGCGCCTCGCACGGCGGGGTGCTTGCGATTGCTTCGGCGAAGCCGCGGACGACGCCGCAGCAGCTTGCTGAGAAGCTCGACGCGCTCGGGGAGCTGCCGCTGCTGCTTCTGCTCGAAGGGGTCGATGATGCCCGCAACCTCGGCTTTACGCTCCGAAGCGCCGAGGCGCTGGGCGTGCATGCCGTTCTGATCAAGAAGCACCTGTGGGACTTCGATCCCGTCGAAGTGGCTCGCCCCGCATCCGGCGCCTATGAGCGGCTGCCGCTCGTGCAGATCGAAACGATCGAGCCGCTGAAGGAGTTGCAGAAGCGCGGCCTGCGCCTGTACGGCTGCATCGCCGGCGCCAGGCGATCGCTCTACGACGTCGACCTCACCCGCCCGAGCATCCTCGCGATCGGCGGAGAGAAGCGCGGCCTCTCCGGCGCGGTGCGGAACATCTGCGATCGCTTCATCACCATCCCGACCATGGGCGACGCCGCCTCGTCGCTGTCGCTGTCTCATGCCGGCGCGATCGTGATGGCTGAGGCAATGCGCCAGCGCGCCTTCTCGACCCCGAAGGTCGAAGCGGAACCGGCTGCGGCGGAGCCGGGCGAGGACTCCACCTGAACTGCCTTCAGATCAACTGCTTCAGGGGCCTCACCTGCATCGAGACGATGTCCACGCGTTTCGGCTGACTGAGGGCGAAGCGGATGCACTCGGCGATGTCGTCGGCCTCGAGCATCTCCATCGCCTGCTTCTTGCGATCCTTCTTCGCCTGCGGCTTGTCCTGCATGGGTGTGTCGACGGCGCCGGGCTCGATCAGCGTGACGCGGATGCCCTCCTCATTTACGTTCTTCCGGAGCGATTCGCACAGCGCCTGGATGGCGGCCTTCGTGGCGCTGTAGATGTCGCTGGTCGGCTCGCGCAGGTCGGCGCTCATTGAGCCGACCATCAGGATGTGCCCGTCCTTGCGCGGCCGCATGCGGTCGAGCGCTTCGCGGGCGCAGTGGAGGTAGCCGAGGATGTTCGTGTCCAGCGCTTTGCGCCAGGTGTCGTAGTCGCTCTCGAGCAGCGCGTCGCCGGCCGTGGCGGCGTTGTTGATCAGGACATCGATCTGGCCGCCGAACCGCCTGTCGGCTTCTTTGAACACGCGGATGACCTCGCGCTGCCGGGTGACATCGGCGGCCAGGCCGTACACCTCCCCCCCGGCGACGCTCGCCTGCTCCACGGCTTGGGCGACCTCATTCCGGTCCCGGCCGAAGAGCAGAACGCGCGCGCCGTACATCGCCAGGAGCTTGGCGGTTGCCAAGCCGATGCCGGTCGTCCCCCCGTTGAGCACGACCGACTTGCCGGCGATGCCTGAGGAATCATCCGACTGCGAGGGAACGGGTTTGGTCAGGTTTCGAGGCATCGTGAGTATGGTCCGCTATGCGCGCCCGCCGTCACCCACGCACGCGCCGCCCGACTGCCCCTGCGTCGTGGGCTTCTCCCCGGTTTCCATGAACCGCTTGAAGTCGCGCAGACTCTCGCACACTTCGGCGCTGGGGTCGCGCCCCAGCACCTGCGCGATGATCTTCCCGAAGCGCCCGCCCGTCGGGATGTAGTCGATCACGACCTTCACCTGCGTCCCGCGTCCCCCGGGCGCCGCGATGAAGGTGACCGAGCCGGCGTTGTCGACGTCGGCGTTGCCCAGTGAGCGCCAGGCGATCAACCGGTTCGGCTCGTCGTTGATGATCTCGGCGTCCCACTCCCAGCGCATGTCGAGCGGCCCCTTTGCGATCCAATGGCTCTTGCGGTCGTCGATGACCGTCACCGAGTCCAGGTGCCTGAGGATGCTGGGCAGGTTCTCGAGCTTCCGCCAGTAGGTATACAGCTGCTCGGCGGTGCGGTTGATGGTGAACGAGTGGGTGACCTGGATGGCGCGGTTGAAATACGCCTCGGGCGGGGCGCCATTGGCGTTGCTGCGGGTCGAGTCGATGCCCAGCGCCTCGTACAGGTGGCAATGACCGGTGGCCGCACGATACAGCAAGCTGCCGCCGACGCCCGCCATGAGCAGGCCCGGCACCGAGCGGCGGGTGATGCCAACCAGCGCCAGCACCGCGCCCACGCCGGCAGAAATCATCCGCTCCTGATCGTTGACATTGATCCTCGGCTGGCTGGTGTCGCTCTGCGCGTCGCGCTGTTCGGCGGGGGCGTGGTCCAGCGTCCGCTGAGGGATTTGGAGTTGGGTCATAGAGGGTTGCCTTTCAGATTGAGAGCGGCCCGTCACACTGTCGCACGTTCCTGACCGATCCGCGCGCATCGAGCAAGCCGCAATGGAAGTGCCACGATGGCAAGCGGCTCACAGTGGCGGCGGGCGTTGGAGCGAGCCCGGGCATACAGGCAGGACGCCTGAGTGGCGCCGGGCGGCGTTGGAATTTTTGCTCTTGTCCCTCTCAATCCGGTAGAATCCGCCGCCGCCGCGGCGGCATGTACGGCACGCGGGCCGGTCATTTCTCAATTCACGTTCGGGCCAGGGGACAATCATGAGTGTGGCTGCCGTTTGCACGGGGTGTCAGAAAACATTCAAGGCGCCCGATGAATTCGCGGGCAAGAAGGTCCGCTGCAAGCAGTGCGGGACGGCGTTCCGCGTGCCCGGTGGGGCGGGGGTTGCGGCGGCGGCAGCGTCGCCGGCGGCATCCAGCGCCCCCGCGCCCAAGCGCCAAGCGGCAGTGGCCGCTGCGACCAACCGCCACGCCCCAAAACCCGTTGAACCCGCGTCCCCCGATGGCGACGAAGGCGAGTACGGGTTGTCCGACGACGACCTCGGCGCGCACATGCAGCAAGCGGTCACCGCCGCGCGCCCGTACAACCCGTCCGGGGCGGTCCCCGCGCTGGGGTACGCATCACCCGCCGGCGCCGCGGCGCGCCCGACGATGGCCACGAAGTACCCGTCGACTGGCACGACCGTCGCCGGCCGCAGTGGCGGGGTCGCGCCGGCCGAAGGAATGAACTGGGTCCTGTGGGTGCAGCTCGGCGCATTCGGGCTCCCGCTGCTGCTCCTGCTCATGGGCAAGATCGTCCCCGCCCTGGCGACGGTCGGGATCGTGGCCGCCTCCTTCATGGGCATGGCCTTCATGCTCTGGGGCCAAATCGGGATCCTCATCACCGCCGGGAACGAGAGCTCGACTTGTCTTCTTCTGTACCTGTTCATCCCGCTGTACCCGATCTACTACATCCTCACGCGGCTGGAAGACGTCATGCCGTACCTTATCCGCACGATCGCCGGCTTCGCGCTGATGATCGGCGCGATCATGATGATTCTCAGTCAGTCGCCGCGTTGAGCGCCGCGCAGGCGCACGATGGCGTACACTGTGGCATCGTGCCCGACATCGTCCTCACTACCCTCAACGCCCGGTACGCCCACGCATCATTTGGGCTGCGCTACCTCATGGCCAACCTCCCGCCCGCGCTGCGCAATCGCGCGGCCATGCTCGAGTTCGACATCGCCCAGCGCTCCGTCGACGTGCTCGAAGCCATCCTTGCGCACGCGCCGAAGCTCGTCGGCGTGGGCGTGTACATCTGGAATGCCGAGCAGTCGCTGCGCGTCGTGGCCGATCTCAAGCGTGTGCGGCCCGACGTCCTGGTCGTGCTGGGCGGCCCGGAGGTGTCGTACGAGACCGATCAGCAACCGATCGTCGGCTTGGCCGACTACGTCATCACCGGGGAAGCCGATGTTGCCTTCGGCGAGCTGTGCGAAAAGCTCCTCGCGGGCAAGCGCCCGCTGCAAAAGATCATCGCGGCTGAACTTCCGGAGTTCGCCAGCAAAGCTGATATGCATCCGTTGCTCGGGCTCCCGTACTCCCTCTACACCGACACAGACCTCGCGCATCGGGTCGCGTACGTCGAAGCGTCGCGCGGGTGTCCGTTCAAGTGCGAGTTCTGCCTCTCGTCGCTGGACGTGCCCGTGCGCAACGTCCCGCTCGAGCCGTTCCTTGCCGCCATGCAGTCGCTGCTCGATCGCGGGCTGCGGCGGTTCAAGTTCGTCGACCGCACCTTCAACCTGAACCTCAACATCAGCCGCGCTATCCTCCGATTTTTTCTTGAACGCCATACCCCGGGCCTCTTCCTCCACTTCGAGATGATCCCCGACCGGCTGCCCGAGCCGCTTCGGGAGCTGATCGCGCGCTTCCCAAGCGGGGCGCTGCAGTTCGAGGTGGGTGTGCAGACATTCAACGACGACGTGGCGCAGCGCATCAGCCGAAAGCAGGACAACGCGAAGCTGGCCGACAACCTTCGCTTCCTCCGGGAGCAGACCGGCGTCCACGTTCACGCCGACCTGATCGTCGGCCTTCCCGGGGAGACGCTCGCCAGCTTCGGCGACGGCTTCGATCGGCTTGTCGCGATGCGCCCGCAGGAGATCCAGGTGGGCATGCTCAAGCGCCTCCGCGGGACGCCGATCGTGCGCCACGATGCGGCGTTCGGCATGGTCTACAGCCGGCACGCGCCCTACGAGATCCTTGCGACGCGCGACATCGATTTTCCCACGATGCAGCGCATGCGCCGCTTCGTCCGCTACTGGGACCTGATCGCCAACAGCGGCAACTTCGTCGAAACGACTCCGCTGATCTGGACCATCCCGCAAGCGGTGGGGGAGTTGCGGGAATCGGCTGCTGCCGGGTCCCCGTTCCACGCCTTCCTCGCGCTGACGGACTGGGTGCACGCCACCACCGGCAGACAGCACGGCATCGCGCTGCAGGAGCTGATGCAGCTGCTCTTTACCTACCTGACCGACACGCTCGGTCATCCTTCGGAGCGCATCGCCCCCGCCCTCTGGCGCGACTACCAGCGCGGCGGGCGCAGCGATATGCCCGCGTTCCTGAGGCCACACGTCACCGCGCCCGCCGACACGCGGTCCGTTCGCAAATCTCCTGTGGCGACCACCGTGCCCCCACGCCAGCGCCGGCACCTGATGTCGTAGCGCGACTTTCCAATCCAACTGGGCTCCCCCGAATGTCCCACTCCGCGCGACGCCCCCATGCCGCCCAGCGCGCAACTCCCGCCCGACCAGTCACTTCCGCCGCAGCGTCATGTTCGCGCCGGCGAAATAGTGAGACAATGTGAGACAATGTGAGACATTTGTGGGGCCCGGCTACATTCGCGCCACTCCCGTCCGTCAACGAGCGCGGCACGCGAAGCAAGCGTACGTCTACCGATACGGGTGCACCGTGCGCGATCGTGCGCACGATCGCGCACGACACACGGGCCTGTGCTCCGAAATCGAGGAGTATATTTCCGGATTGCTACAAGTCCTTTTGCGCAATCGTGCACCACGACGGCGCAACGGCTGTCGTCCTGATCCTTCGGATCTCGCCCGGCGGGGATAGGATGAGGCGGCCGGTTTCACGTAAAAAGGAGACCATGAAGGCTCATCCGTTTGCCCTTTTCGCGCTCGCTTTGGTCGCCGGTCTTGCTCTCGCGGCCGAGTCGACGACATCCGAGCGGCCGACCACGCGCCGCTCCGCCGACGAGGTCCTCGATGGCGTGAAGGCGCCGGCGGGATTTGAGATGACGCTGTTCGCGCAGCCGCCGGAGGTGAATTATCCGACCTGCCTGACCGTCACGCCACGAGGGGAAGTGTTTGTCGGAATCGACGAGCAGGGGTCTTTGGGCAAGGACGAAGGCCGCGGCCGGATCGTCCGCTGCTTGGACATCGACGGCGACGGCGTCGCCGATGAGTTCAAACAGTTCGCCAAGCTCGACCACCCGCGCGGCCTCGTGTGGGACGACCCAACGCGCTCGCTTTACGTCCTGCACCCCCCGAACCTCACGCGCCATTTCGATGACGACAACGACGGGGTTGTGGACCGTTCGGTGACGCTCATCACCGGCATCTACAACCCTGTTGCGACGGAGGAGCGCGGCGCCGATCACACGACGAACGGCATTCAGCTCGCCATCGACGGGTGGATCTATATCGCCGTCGGGGACTTCGGGGTGTTCAACGCCGTCGGCGCCGATGGAACCCGCCTCACGCTGCGCGGCGGCGGGATCGTGCGCGTGCGCACGGACGGCAGCGACATGGAAACCTTCACGACCGGGATGCGCAATATCTACGACGTCGCGGTCGATCCGTTCCTGAACATCTTCACCCGCGACAATACGAACGACGGCGGTGGCTGGAACGACCGGCTCACATACAGCCCTCCCGGCGCGTATCACGGCTACCCGAGCCGGTTCAAGCGCTTTGCGGACGAGATCGTCGACTGCATGATCGACTTCGGCGGTGGGTCGCCTTGTGGGTCCCTCTTCGTTGATGAGCCGGGGTTGCCGGAGGGTTTCGGCCATACCCTGTACACGGTCGAATGGGGGCAGAACCAGGTGGATCGGCATCCGCTCACGCCCAGCGGCGCGGGGTTCAAGGCCACCACCAAAAAGGTGATCGAGCTGCCGCGCGGGACCGACATCGACGTGGATCGCGCCAGCCGGCTGTACATCTCGTCGTGGGCCGGCGGGGGGTTCCGGTACACGGATCCGAACGTCGGCTACGTGATCCGTCTGTCGCACAAGGGGTATACCGCGCCCGCATTCCCCGATCTGGGCGGCGCGAGTGATGAAGGACTGTTGAAACACCTTGTATCACCGAGTGGCGTGCTGCGGCAGGCGACGCAGCGGGAGATCCTGCGCCGCGGGGACAAGCCGGTGCTCGCCAGGGGTCTGTCAGATCTCACAACCTCCGACGCGCCGCTCGCCACGCGCGCGATTGCGTTGTTCACGCTGAAAAGGTTGCGCGGTGACGCGGCGAACGAACACCTGCTTGCTCTGGCAGAGCGGGACGATCTTCGCGAGCTGAGCCTGCGGGCCTTGGCGGACCGCAAGGGCGACACGGATATGCCGGCCGCGCCCTTCCTCGACGCGCTGCGCGACCCGAACCCGCGCGTGCGGCTGATTGCCGCCTGGGGGTTGGCGCGGCTGGGCCATGTCAATGCAGCGCCGTCGATCCTGCCGCTGACGGGGGACTCCGACCCGCTCGTGGCGCACGTCGCGGTGAACGCCCTCGTGACGCTCAAAGCAATCGACGCGTCCCTGGCCGCCGTTTCGACGGCCGATCCGAAGCTCGCGTGGGGCGCGTTGCAGGTGCTTCGGCAGGTCCACGACGATCGTGTCGTTGATGGGCTCGCGAAGCGGTTGGACGAGGTGAAGGAGCCTGCGCTGCGCTGGCAGATCTATCGCGCGCTGTGCCGCCTGCACTTCCGTGAAGCCGACTGGGGCGGCACGGGCTGGTGGGGCACCCGACCGGACACGTCCGGCCCGTACTACCAGCCCATCGCGTGGTCGGGCACGCCGCGCGTCGCGGAATTGATCCGGCGCGGTGTCGCCAATGAGCGGCCCGAGGTAGTGCGATCGCTGCTGATCGACGCGGCCGCGCACAAGATCGACCTGCCGGAGGTGAACGAGACGCTCGCGCAATTCGTGCTGAGGGATTCCGCGCTCGCCGGCGCGTTTGTCGACACGCTGAGCGGCCGAAAGACGCTGAGCGAGCGCGAGATGAAGGCGGTGACGAAGCTCATCGCGTCGGAGGGGGTCGAGCCGGCGGTGCGCGCGAAGGCGATCCGGTTGCTCGGCGAGGAGCTCGATGACGCCGCGTCGGTTGAGGCGGCGGTGGATGCGCTGGGTCCGGTGGCGGCGGCGGAGAAGCCGGAGGCGGAGCTGGCGGCGGCGCTGGAGTCGTTCCTTATCAACCCGCAGCAGTTCCGGAACATCCAGGTGCTTTCGCAACTGGCCTCCAGCGGCCCCGCGGCGCGGCGCGAGGTGGCGCTGGCGGCGCTGATCAACATTGCTGAGAGCAAGCTGACCAAGCCCGAAGCGCGCGTCCGCGCGGAGAAGGCAGTTGCCAGGGGATGGGACGATGAGGCGATGCTCGTGCCGCTGCTCCGCGCGATTGGGCGCACGAAGGCTCAGCGCTATTCCGACGAGGTGCGCGCGCGGCTCAAGTCGGAGGATGCCGCCGTCGCCAGCGCTGCCGCCTATGCTGCGGGCCGGCTCGAAGCCTCGGCCCAGCCCCACGAGACCATCGCCGCGATGGGCTACGATCAGGCACTCGCGCTCGCCGCGAAGCTGGAAGGCGACCCGATGCGCGGCAAGGAGCTGTTTACCAGCCAAGGGTGCTTCGCCTGCCACACCGTCTCGCCGGATGAACCGCCGAAGGGTCCATTCCTTGGCGGGATCGCGACGCGCTACAGCCGCGCCGAGCTCCTCGAATCGGTCGTGAAACCCAGCGCGAAGATCGCCCAGGGATTCGAGACGCAGTGGTTCAAGACTAACGACGACGTCCTGGAGGGTTTTATCACGCGTGAATCGGGCGACGAGATCGAGCTGCGCAACCTGACCGGCACGGCGACGGTGCTGAAGAAGGAAGATGTGAGCAAGCGCGGCAAGCGCGACACATCAATGATGCCAACAAACCTGGTCGACCCGCTGTCGCCAGAGGATCTGGCGAGCCTGGTGGCATATCTGGAGTCGTTGAAGGCGAATTGACAGGAGTACCTGCTCTGAAAATGCCAGCTGGAAAGCGCTGATCCTGCCGAGTGTCACCCTGAGGGACTCCGAAGGGGTCTGCGGCGCTGGCGGTGGAGATTCTTCCGAGCACCTCAGAATGACGATTGGCACTTTTCGTCCTTCGTGGGTGTGGCGCAGCCACATGAGGAATCAAGGATGACCAGCGGGAAGAACCGTCTTCGATGCGTGGCTTGCCTGATTGTCTGCTGCCTCAGCGGCTGCGCCGATCGGCTGATCCTCTTCCCGCCCGCCAACGCTGTCGCCGGGCCTGGCGTGCAGCGGCGGACGGTCCAACATGGTGACAACACGATCGAGATCTTCACCGCTCGCTCGGCCGGCGCGAACGACGCCGAGCCGCGCGCGTTCATGCTCGAGTTCACCGGGAACATGACCCGCGCGGAGCACATCGTCGCCTACGTCGCCTCGCGATGGGGGAATCGCCCCGTGGAGACATGGGTCATCAATTATCCCGGCTACGGCAAGAGCACCGGCGGCGCGCGATTGCGGAACATCCCGCCGGCTGCGCTTGCGGCGTACGATGAGCTGCGCCGCATCGCCGGTGATCGGCCGATCTTTGTTGCCGGGCAAAGCCTCGGGTCGATCGCCGCGCTCTACGTGGCGTCGAAACGAGACGTCGCAGGCGTCATCATTCAGAACCCGCCGTTGATCCCCGAGCAGATCTGGCGGCAGCACGGCTGGTGGAACCTTTGGCTTCTTGCGGCGCCGGTTGCCTGGCAGATCCCGCGGGAGATGAACAGCATCATCAGCGCAACGCAGGCGACCGCGCGGGCGGTCATCCTCATCGCCGACAGCGATCGCGTCGCTCCGCCACGGTTCCAATGGAAGATTGCCAGCGCGTACGCGGGTGAGAAGCGCGTGATCGTGCAGCGCAACGCCGGCCATCAGACGCACCTCGACGACGCGGACCACGCGCGGCTGCGCGAGGCGATGGGCTGGCTCTTCGACCGCGCGACCGCGGCCGAGTAAACTGCTGCGCATGGCGAGTGAGAAGGGTCCGGCAGCTGCGAAGCGGATCATGCAGCTCCGCGAGCAGATCAATCACCACAACGAGCTGTACTACAACCAGGCGCGGCCACAGATCAGCGACCGCGAGTTCGATAAGCTCCTGGCCGAGCTGATCGAGCTGGAGCGCGAGAACCCCGAGCTGATCACCTCCGATTCCCCGACGCAGCGCATCGGCGGCAACGTGCAGACGGAGTTGAAGCCCGTCAAGCACGCAGTTCCGATGATGAGCATCGACAACACGTACAACGAGGACGAGGTGCGCGCGTTCGACGAGCGCGTCCGCAAGAACCTGGGCGCCGAAAACGACAAGGTCTCTTACGTCCTGGAGCCGAAGATCGACGGCACATCGATCAGCCTGCGGTATGAAAGCGGGAAGCTCGTGCTGGCGGCGACGCGCGGGCGGGGGAACGTCGGTGATGACGTGACGGTCAACGCGCGGACAATCCGCTCGATTCCGCTCACGCTGCGCGACGGTAATACGCCGCCGCCGTCGATCGTGGAAGTGCGCGGGGAAGTCTATATGGACAACGAGGACTTCCAGCGCGTGAACAAGGAGATCGAGGCCGCCGGGGAAGAGCCCTACGCCAATCCGCGCAACCTCACCGCCGGCACGCTGCGCCGGCTCGATCCGAAGATCGTCGCGCAGCGCCGGTTGCGCTTCCTCGCCCACGGACTCGGCCAGGTCGAGCCGATGTTGACGACGAGCTACTGGGAATGGACGCAACTCCTCCGCCAGTGGGGACTGCCGCTGCCGAAGGAGGTGTGGCACGTCAACAGCATCGACGAGGCGGTTCAGTGCATCCACGAGTTCGAAAAGAAGCGGCCGTCGCTGCCGTACATGACCGACGGCATGGTCATGAAAGTCGACGCATTCGCCCAGCGCGAAAAGCTGGGCGCGACGAGCAAGTCCCCGCGCTGGGTCATCGCCTACAAGTACGAGACCGAGCAGCAGCCGACGGTGCTGAAGGATGTCCGCTGGCAGGTTGGAAAAGGGGGAAATCTCACCCCCGTCGGAATGCTCGAGCCGGTCTTCATCAGCGGCGTGACCGTCTCCAACGTTTCCCTGCACAACATCGATCAGATTCGCCGGCTCGATGTTCATCTGGGGGACACGGTCGTCGTTGAGCGTGCGGGGGAAGTGATCCCGTACGTGGTCGAAGTGCTGAAGGACAAGCGGCCGAAGGGCGCCAAGCCGATCGAGCCGCCGACCAGGTGTCCCGCATGTGGCAGCAGCGTGGAAAAAGAAGCGGACACCCCCTACATCCGCTGCGTGAACCCTGCCTGTCCGGCGCAGTTGAAGGAGCGCATTCGCTGGTTCTGCGCCCGCAGCCAGATGGACATCGAAGGTCTGGGCGACAAGCTGGTCGATCAACTGGTGGATCGCGGCCACGTGAAGGAGTTCGCCGACCTCTACCGGCTCAAGCTGGACATGATCGCCAGCCTCGGCTCGGAAGTGGAGCAGGGGGACAAGGTCGTGAAGCGCACGGTGGGGGAGAAGGTCGCTGAAAAAGTAGTACGCAACATCAAGAACAGCCGCAAGCAGGGGCTCGATCGGTTGCTGGCGGGGCTCGGCATCCGCCACGTGGGAAATCGTGTGGCGTTCGTGCTGGCGCAGCATTTCGGCAGCCTGGATGTCTTGGCGAAGGCAACGCAGGATGATTTGTCGGCCATCCATGAGATCGGCGACGTCATCGCCGACTCGGTGCATGACTTCTTCCACAACAAAGCCGGCGTGCGGACGGTTCAGGCGCTGAAGGAGGTGGGGATTGATCCACACATGGAGAAGCTGCCCACGCCCGCAGCACTCCCGCTGGCGGGGCAAACGGTCGTCGTCACCGGGACGCTCCCGACCATGGGGCGGACGGAGATCGAGGAGCTGATCACGAAGCTGGGCGGTAAGCCATCGGGCAGCGTGAGCAAAAAGACGAGCTTTGTCGTCGCCGGGGAGGAGGCGGGGAGCAAGCTGACGAAGGCGAAGGAGCTGGGAATTCCCGTGCTCACGGAAGAGGAGTTCAAGCAGAAGATCGGGCGGGGGTGAGTGAGGTGACGCGATGGTGGCAAACGATCGGATCGATGCGCTGGAGTCATCGCCGCCGGGCCGGCCGGTGCAGATCGAGCTGCGCATTCCCGGCCCGTGGCGGGGCTCGGGGCCGCTCGCGGACGCGCTGGAGGAGGCTGATACCGGGTACCGCTTTGACGAGGGGCATCTCGTGCGCGAGTCTGACGGGTGGCGGTGTGAGATGGGCGCGAGCCCGCCTGATGACGAGATCGCGGGATTGTTCGCTTACGACGGGCGGATGTCGCGCAGCGAGATTGCCGCCGTCGCGAAGCACGCCGCCAAGGTGCACCTGATCGGGCCGGGCGGGTCCGCCGCGATGGCGCGGGCGATGGTCGACGCCGCGACGGCGCTGGTGAAGATCGGTGCGTCCGGCGTGATGGTCGACAATTCCTCGGCCACCCATTCCCCGACCGATTGGCTGACGCTCGCCAGCGACCCCAAGCCCGGCGGGTTGTACTGGATCTTCACCGTCCTCAGCGGCGGTGATGACGAAGTCTGGACGAGCGGCCAGCACTGCCTGGGCCTGCGCGACGCGGAGCTGCGCGATCCGCCCGACGAGCAGTTTGCTTACCTGCTCGTGCACAACTTCCTCGGCTACGTCTACCAGTCCGGCAAGACGGTGCACGATGGCGACGTGGTCGACGGCCCCGGCGGAACAATCTATCGCGCCACGCAGCACCCGTTCACGCGCGTGCAACAGGACACGCCGTTTTTCAATCCATTCGGGGTGTGGCGGCTGGAGCGCGTGAACGAAGACGAGAAGTGGTCGAAGGATGCCTACCACCCGATCCGATGATCGTGCGCCCCCATTGGTTCTCCCTGCAATTCTCCGTGATGACCGTCTGCTCAGTGCTCACAATCTGTCGAAAGCCGCTCGCGCGCGTTCTCCAGGTGGTCGATCACTCTTCCTTCAGCAGGATCGGCAGGAACTGCTCCAGGTTGGGCCGTAGGGCCCCTTCGGGGAGGTGCGCCTTTTCCGTTCCACCGCTGGAGAGGAAGGCGCGGAGGTAGTAGTACGGCTTGTGGGGGTTCAGGCCCGTGTGCTCGTGGCGGATGAAGGTGTCGCGGTACCACTTCACAAACGGGGGGCGCTCGGCGCGGAGGATCTCGATCTCCAGCTGCTCCAGGGGGGCCATCGCCTGCTCGCACAGGGCCCACGCCTTATCGCGGTCGTTCGCGGACATCGCCTGCACGAGCAGCAGGGCCGATTCCGTGTGCCGGCCGGTGATGCGGATGGGCAGCTCACAATTCTCGAAGAAGAACTGCCGCTGCGCGCGGTCCATTTTGGAGCGGGCGCGATCGAGCACCTTGTAGGCCTTCTGATAGCGGTCGTGGCGCTCCTGCAGCGTCGGCAGGGTCTGGGGGTTGGCGGGCGCGAACTCCTGGCCGGCGAACTTCTTCATGAGCGAGTCGAGGGCGGCGGGGACGCGATCACCGGCCCACCACTGCATGTCCCACTTGTCGATCAGGTCATAGTAGAGCCGGTACGCCTCGGCGGCGTCTTTCGCGGCGGCGTCGCCGAAGTATTCGCGACACCACCACTCCACGTAACGATCGGCGGACGGCGCCGGCACGTCGGGCGGCAGCGGCTGCGTCGCCGCCGTCGGCACGTGCGCCAGCAGGTGGTCGGGCATCGGTTGCGCCTTGGTGTCGGCCAGCGCGGCGTCGGCATCCCAGCAGATCTCGGCGATCATGCGGGCGCCCATCACGAACTCGCGCAGCTCAGAGACGTTCAGCAGCATGTACTCGGTCGCGCCGGCGGCGACGATGCGCTTGAATTCGCCTGCAATGCGCTTCGGCGGCACGACGCTCATGCTCTGCTTCGCGACCGGACCCCAATATGCCAGGTGGTAGTACACGCCGTGCTTCCACTTGCCCTTGTCGGTTGGCAGGGCGCGCATGCGTCCGTCGTTGTCATCCGGCCAGATCAGGATCACGTCCTCGGGCATGTCGAACGTCCCGCCGCCGCGCGTACCGGCGAGGTACTTGTCGAGCATCTCGCCATAGAGCGTGAAGTGGAACACCGGCGGGGGCTTGGCCTCGGGGACGTTCTTGCGCGTGACCTCGATCTGCGCCGCGATGACGTCTTGAAAGATCTTGTTCTGCTCGGCCTCGCTCATGTCCTTGGGGAAGGGATAGCCATAGTCGTCCGTCCCGCGCAGCCCGACGGGCCAGATGCAGTCGAGCGCGCCGTTCTCCTCCACGCCGCCGCGCCAGTACTTGATCATGTTTTGGCGGTTGGTCAGCCAGTTCCAATCGCCCGTCACCCCGCGCCGTTCGGCGAGCTTGAACCGATTGAAGCCGAATGGGTTGCTCAACAGGATGTCGTAGTGATGCGACGTGTAAAAGAGCCCCCAGTCGCTGGCCGTCTTCTGCACCTCGAAGCGCCGGTGCACGCGCGTGTACGGCGCGACCATGTTCATCCGCAGGCGCAGCGCGGTCTCAAAGAACTTTTTGTACCACTCCAGCGGCACGTCGCCGATGCGCAGCGGATAGCCGCTGTTGTATTCGAATGGTCGGGGGAGGATGTCCTCGTCATCGTGGAACAGCCCGCGGTATTTCACCGTCGGCGAGGCGACGAAATGGTCGGTCTTCTTCAGCACCAGCCGCTCGCGCCGCTCGGGGGTGTAGCCGGTCCACAGATGCAGCGGATCGATGCCCAGCCGTTCGGCCAGCGTGTACGCGGCGAACGCGGTGCCGCGCGCGTCTGAGCCCACGAGCCATACCGCATCCGGCATGCTCAGCACCTGATACGACTCCCACTGCCCCTTCAGCTTGTCCTGCGCGACGCCGTCCGGCAGCTGAGCGCCCTCCCCAAGGGTCACGAGCCGAATCGCAACCGCCCCTGCCGTGGGCGTTGCGACGATTTCCGCCTTCGCTCCAGTGAGCTTCTCGATGTCTTCACCAAGAAACGTCGCCGCCTGTTTCACGGCCGAGTGCGCGCCGTCCGCGACCACGATCTGGCAGACCTTCCCCGGCTCAACCAGCGCCACGTCGCCCGCCTGCGGTTCACCCTCGCGCACCCACGATCCCCGCACGCGCCCCTTCCACTCCTGCGCTTCGGCCAGGGATGATGCGCACAGGAGGGACGTCAGAAAACCTGCAAGAATCCACAAGCCGCGGCGGTGTGTGACGTGCATGGGCGCGAGTGTTGTGGATGGTGGTAAAACCGTCAAGCGAAAAGCCGCCGCGCCTGCGCAATATGGCTCATCGATGGATGAGCCCGCGCGTGAGTCAGGCCGCCTGGCCCGCACCACGGCCAAGGGAGGAGACGATTCAGTCGCGGCTCAGGTCGGCGGGAGCATTGCGCGACTGCTGTTGTTCCCGCCATTCCTTGATGCGCCGATGGATGCGATCGTCGCGGTAGGGGTGCTCGTCGAACTGCACCGGCTCATTCGTGAAACGGGGGTCGCCGGTTCGCCTCAGATAAGCCGTGAGCCGATCGTGCAGTTGCTGAACCGTCTCGTGGTGCTCGGGGCGGGCGGCGAGGTTGTTCACCTGGTCGGCGTCGGCCTGAACGTCGTACAGCTCCTCCGCGGAGCGTCGGCCAAAGCACAGCTCGTAGTAACGCTGGTATTCCGGCTCATCGCGGTGCGCGAGGATGAAGGCCTTTGTCGGGCTGTCGTCGGTATCGGCGTGTTCGCCGATGGGGTGCGTCGCGTTTTGCGGTACTCCGTGCGGCCAGCGCTGCGGCTCGAGGTTCATGATGAACAGGTAGCGCTCTGTGCGGATGGCACGCGACGGATACCCCGCCAGCGATGGCATCTCCTGCGCCGCCGCGTGGCGCTCCCGGCCGGTGACCGCAAATGCCCGCTCCGGCGCATGGTTCGCTCCCCGCTCGTTCTGCAGCAGGGGGAGCAGCGACTGCTCCGTCATCACCTCCGGCACCGCCACGCCCCCGGCGGCGAGGAACGTGGGGGCCAGCTCCGTCAGCGAGACGAACGCATCAATCCGCCGACCCGGCGCTTCGATCCCCATGCCCCACCGGATCGCCAACGGCGCACGCGATCCCCAGTCGTACAGCGATCCCTTGCACCGCGGGAAGGGCATGCCGTTGTCGCTCGTCATAACGATGATCGTGTTCTCCAACTCCCCGGCCGCCTCCAGCAGCTCGATCGCCTTCGCCACGTCGCTGTCCCATCGCTGAACCTCGAAGTAGTAGTCGGCGATATCGCTACGGGTGACCTCGTTGTCCGGGAGGAAGGCCGGCACGCGGATCGCGCTCAGTTCTATTCCCGCCGCCGCGCCGCTGCCGGTCTTGTACGGCCGGTGCGGGTCCGACGTGCCGAACCAGAAGCAAAACGGCTCGTCCTTCGCGCGCTTCTTGAGAAACTCCTCGAAACTCATGCCCGGCCCGGCCGGGTGCTGCTCATACCCGCCGGCCTCGAACACCCCCGGGCCCCACACCTTCCTCCAGTGGCCGATGCGGTATCCGGCCCGCTCCAGCAGGCGCATGAAGTTCGGGTGTTTCACATCCAGCGTCGCCTGCAGGTTCGCCCCCTGGTCGAGGCGATAAAACTGCTGCCCGGTCAGCATGGCGTTGCGGCTGGGCGTGCAGGAGGGGGCGGACACAAATGCGTGCTCGAACAGCACCCCCTCGCGCGCCAGCCGATCGAACGCCGGCGTCTTCACGACGCGATCGCCGTACGCGCCAGCGTGCGGCCAGCCCCAGTCGTCCGCGACGCACAGCAGGATGTTGGGCCGCTCGGCGGCCATCGCCGGCGCGAGCAGGGCGAACAATGCGATCAGCGAGGTGAAAAGACGCGGCATGATGGTCTCCGCCAAGGTCCTGAAGAGCTGCGCTTGATGCGCTGCGGACAATCGGCAGGATGCGGCGGCATGCTGTCGGATGCAAGCGGTCAGAAGCGTCGAGCTGTGCGTGCCATCCCGTTCACCGCGGTGGCGGTGCAGGATGGGTTCTGGTCGCCGCGGATGGAAACCAATCGCACCGTGACCATCCCGTTTGCGCTTCGCAAGTGCGAGGAGACCGGGCGGATCGATAACTTCGCCAAGGCCGGCCGGCTCATGCCCGGTGCGTTTGCGGGGCGGTACTACGACGACTCGGACGTGTTCAAGGTGATCGAGGGGGCGGCGTATTCGCTGGCGAACCACCCGGACGAGAAGCTCGATCGCTGGCTGGATGAGGTGATCGAAAAAATCGCCGCGGCGCAGGAGCCGGACGGGTATCTGTACACCAACCGCACGATCGATCCCAACAACGTTCAGCCGCAGGCGGGGCCGGCGCGGTGGTCGAATCTCAAGGCCAGCCACGAGCTGTACAACGTCGGCCATCTGTACGAGGCGGCGGTGGCGCACTTTCGGGCGACCAGCAAGCGCTCGCTGCTCGATGTGGCGCTGAAGAACGCGGAGCTGATCGCGCGGGAGTTCGGCCCCGAAGCGCGTCACGATCCGCCGGGGCACCAGGAGATCGAGATCGGGCTGGCGCGCTTGTATGACGTGACGGGCGATCGGCGTTTTCTGGAGCTGTCGCGCTTTTTTCTCGACCAGCGCGGCCGGAGGCGCGAGCATCGGCCGTCGTACGGGACATACGCGCAGGACCACAAGCCGGTGACCGAGCAGGACGAGGTGGTGGGGCACGCGGTGCGCGCGCTGTACATGTACTGCGGCATGGCCGACGTCGCGGCGCTGACGGGCGAAGATGCGCTTCGTCGCCCGCTGGACGCGCTGTGGGAGGACATGGTGGGGCGGAAGCTCGCGCTCACCGGGGGCGTCGGCGCGCGCAAGGACGGCGAGAGCTTCGGCAACCCTTACGAGCAGCCCAACGCCACGAGCTACAACGAGACCTGCGCCGCCATCGCCAATGTGTTCTGGCAGCACCGGATGTTCCTGCTCAGCGGGACCGAAGGTGGCGGCGATGCGCGCTACCTCGATGTGCTGGAGCGCACGCTCTACAACGGGCTGCTCGCCGGCGTCTCGCTCTCGGGCGACCGATTCTTCTACGTCAACCCGCTGGCCAGCGACGGCGTCACCCCGTTCAACTATGGTGGGGAAGTGACGCGCGCCCCGTGGTTCGCGTGCTCGTGCTGCCCGGTGAACGTCGCGCGCTTTCTCGCGTCGCTGGGGGGATACATCTACGCGGGGCGGGCGGGCGAGGCGTCCGTCAACCTGTTTGTCTCTGGGCGCGGGGAGGTGGACGTGCCGGAAGTGGGGCGGGTGGTGCTGAGGCAGGAAACGCGCTATCCATGGGACGGGCAGGTGCGCATCACGGTTGAGCCGCCGCGCGATGATGCGACCTTCGCGCTGCGCGTGCGGGTCCCTGGTTGGGCGCAGGGCCGGCCGGTGCCGGGGGACTTGTATCGTTATGTTCATGCCGACGTCCCCGCGGTCGCGCTGCGGGTCAATGGTGCGGGGATTGACCTGGCGATGGAGAAGGGGATGGCTGTCCTCCGCCGGGCATGGCGGCGGGGGGATTGCGTGGAGCTGGCTTTGCCGATGTTGGTGCGCCGCGTGGTGGCGCACGAAAAAGTGAAAGAGAACGCCGGCCACGTCGCGCTGGAGCGCGGGCCGATCGTGTACTGCGCGGAAGCGGGCGACAACCCAGGGGTGGACCTTGCCAACCTCACCCTGCCGGATGCCGCAGCGATCACCGCCGAGCACCGCCCGAACCTCCTGGGCGGGGTCACCGTTCTGGGCTGTGGCGACGCCGGACTGACCGCGATTCCCTACTACGCCTGGTCGCACCGCGGCGCCGGCGCGATGGCGGTGTGGCTCAAGCGATCGTGAGCGCCATCTGACGCGGGTGCCGAATGGGCCATCGCTGCGCAAATCGGTCCTTGTATACCGGCCTCCGCAACTCGATAGTGGACCGCCGCTGTTGTTGGCAGAGGAGAGAGTGCAATTGAACACTGAAACTAAGGGCGTCGCGGCCGATCTGCCGGTGTCGTGGTCTTGGGCAGTCGGCGGCGGCGTGCTGGCCGTGCTGGCGATCGCTAGCTCCCCCTCCACCGCCGGCACCATTCGGCATGATGTCTCCGATCAGCTTTATCGCGATCTGGCCAATCAGACGCAGTTTGCCTCCGTCGGCACGTATTCCAGCTCATTGTTCGGTTCTTTGACGCTCATCCATCCCCAGTGGGCTCTCACGGCCGCTCATGTCGTGGACACGAACTGGAATGGAAGCATCAGCGACGAGAGCATGGGGACGGTGAGGATCGGGGGGCATACGCGGAGGGCGGCGCAGCTCATCGTCCCGACGGGCACGGGCCCTTACCCGGGCTGGAACGGCAACATCAACAATGGGTTCGACATCGCGCTGGTCCGCTTGGATCAGCCCATTACCTCGATCGCGCCTGCAGCGATCTACACGTCCTTCCAGGAACTGGGCAAGACGATCACGTCGGTCGGTTTCGGTCAGACCGGGACGGGCAAGACCGGCGCCTACCTGGCTGCGGGGACCAAGCGCGCCGGCAATAACGTGGTCGATCGTTTCGCGCGCGGGCCGAACGGAGAATTGGGTTTTGCCAACGGCGCCTCAGCGCTGGCATGGGATTTTGACGAGCCCGCACCTCGCCTTTCGACCAACCGATCGGGGTCGACCGTCCCGCTTGCTCTGGAATACCTCATCGCACCGGGTGACAGCGGTGGAGGGTCCTTCATTTTTGAGAACAACGCCTGGCTCCTGGCCGGCGTCCACTCCGGCGTTTATCCATCCGAGAATTACCTGGGCGCGATCAACAATACCTCCACGTACGGTGATGAAGCGCTGATCACGCGCGTCGCCTCCTATCAGGATTTCATCTTGAGCAACATTCCCGAACTGGCCGTGGCGGTCCCCGAGCCGGCAAATCTCGCGCTGTTGGCTCTGGCGGGCGTGCTGGCGAGGCGCCGGAGGCGATAAATCTTGGCACGACCGCGCGGCAGCAATGGCTGTTGCGCAAAACGGTCCATCCTTTCGCAAAAGGATGGTTGAATGTGGTGTGCTGTCGAACGAGATTGGTATTCAGCGGGAACCCTGGAGGATGCGGCGGATCGGCATTGTTCTCGCGCTTCGCGAGTGCCGCCCGCGGCTCACGTCATATACCTCATTGGAGAGGAGCTTTGCTCATGCAGGTCAGCCATCGAAGCGTCTTATCGTCCGCCGCCCTTGCGATGTTTACCGTCGTCTCAGTGGCCGCCCCGGCGCAAGCGGCACCGGCGGATTACCGGGCGGCCGTCATTGCGAACAACCCTTACGTGTACTACCGACTGGCGGAGACGGGAACGCTGACGAACGCGGCAGCGCAAGACTCCAGTCCGAACACCCGCGCCGACGGCATTTACCGCGGCAATCCCACGGGCGGCATTGCCGGCCAGGGTGCGGGCTCCGACACTGCCGTCAGCTTTCCTGGCACGACCCTTACCGGTTTGGACTACCTGCGGACCACCGACACGCTCGCGTTCGGTAGCCAAGTCCCGAGGTCCTCCTATGAATTCGTGTTCAAGTCAAATGTCGCTAACCCGACCAACCAGCAGGCGATCTTTGGCATCTTCAGCGCGGCCGATTCGACTACAGGCAGAACCGGAAATGAGGCCGTCTCGATCGAATTGAATACTGCCAACTCCAACAACGCGCTGAACACCGACATGACACGGATGTACTTACGCGACGAGGCTGGCGTGGTGATGTTCGGGAACATCGAACATGGCGACCTTTTAGACGGTGCATACCACCACTTCGTCGTGACCGTGGACCTGTCGGCAGCGAACGTCAGCGACAAGATCATGGCTTACGTGGATGGCATTGCCGTACCCGTTACCGTCGGACAGAGTGCTGGGGGAGCGCCAAGCGATTTTCGCGCCTTCACGAGAGACCCCGTCTTCGCCGCGCGAAACGTTCGAGGGACGGTGGGTTTGGAGGCCGACATCACTCTTGACGAGGCCGCGCTCTACGGCAACACCGTCTTGACGCCCGCCCAGGTCGCGGCCCATGCCACGGCCGCCGGCTTCGTCGTGCCGGAGCCGGGCTCCCTTGCCTTGGCGGGCATCGCGGCTCTGGGGTTGCTGGTGCGCCGCCGGCGGCACACCTGATTTCGGCGGCGCTGCGAACCGTTGACGCACATCGCAGGGGCGGCGCTGCGGTGCCGCCCCTGTGCATGACCCCCGCCGCGAACGTCTCAACGTTGCGAGTGCACCCATGAAGTCTGTGAGATTTTTGGCTACCGCCATCGGTTGTGCGGTCGCGGCGGCGGCTTCGACCGGATCCGCAGCCGTCATCGGCGCAACCGTCGCCGACGCCTCGAGCGGCAATTACACGCTGACGAGCGTCAGCGTGAACCGCAGCGGGACGACGCACACCTACGTCCCCAGTACCCTCACCGGCGTCAATCTCACCGACGTGGCGGCCTTCGCCACGCCCCTGCTGGTCCCGGGAAATAACGCCGCCCTACCGGCATCCGGCACCCGCGCGAACCTGCTTGGGGACTGGCGGCTCGATTCGGGCGTCATCGAGCCGTTCAGCATTGCCGGCGGAACGCTCGACTCCTTCGAGGTCACTTTCGACAAGCCCGTCGTCAACTCCGTCGGCGAAGACATCCTCGCCTTCGATGTCGGGGGGCTGGAGACGACTTTCTTTTACATCAACAACGATGACAGCCAGGCGGGCAACACCGCATCGCCGCAGCGCGTTGCGCCGGCCGATTTCGCCAGAAATCTGCTCCAGGTCAACTATTCGCTGTTCTCTTACAACAATGGCGGGGACCAGAACGTGAACGACCTGGCCGAGCTGGAGTCGCCGGTGGGGTACGCCTTCCTGTCCAACGGCACGGGGGTGGGTGTCTCAGCGGTGGGGTTGGATCTGACAGACTTCGGCGTCGCGCCCGGGGCAACAATCAGCAGCCTGCGCTTTCAAGCCGTCAGCGGGCGCATCGATCCGGTTCTCATCGTCGGTCTTCCCGCCGTGCCTGAGCCGGCGGGCATGGCGTTGCTGAGCCTTGGCGGGCTGGCGCTGCTGCGTCGCAAGCGATCTTCGGGAGGGTAAGGATGGACCACGTTCCAGACCGGCGCGTTGCGAGCGGAGCGGTTTTCGCCGCCGTTCTACTCGGATTATTTGCCGCCTCGTCGGCTCGGGCGGCGCTGGCGGTTCCTGCTTACAGCTCATTGCCGGGCGCGCACGCGAAAATCTATCTCGACTTCGGCGGGACGGAGTACTCCGGCACGTGGGGCGGCAAAACGCCTGGAACCATTCCCGCCTACGACACCGATGGCAACGCCAGCAGCTTCACCAGCACGGAATTGGCCAACATCCGCCAAATCTTCGTCCGCGTGGCCGAGAAGTATTCCCCGTTCAATATCAACGTCACCACCGTCGACCCCGGCAACTTGAACAACAGGGAAACCGCGCGGCTGATCATCGGCGGCAACGGGAGCTGGTACGGCAGCGCCGTGGGCGGCGTGGCGTTCCTCAACGGGTTCACCAACAGCTCCTCCAACGACGGCTGGGTCTTCCCCAAGAACCTCAGCGGCGGGAACCCCAAGACCGTCGCCGAGGCCACGGCGCACGAAGCTGGGCACCTGTTCGGGCTGAGCCATCAATCGACATGGGAGCTCGTGGACGGCGTGTGGACCGAGACGCAGGAATACAGCACGAATGGGAACAGCACGTTGAAGCGCCCGGTGATGGGCTCGAGCTATGGCTCGACGCGCGGGCTGTGGTGGAGGGGCACGACCAGCTCTCCCACAACGATCCAGGACGACCTGGCCCTTCTGGCCCGCACCACCAACGGCTTCGGTTATCGCGCTGACGACCACGCCGGGACTGTGCTGGACGCGACGCCGCTCATTGCCGACTCCGCCGGTCGAGTCGCCGGCTCGGGCATCATCGGCACGATCTCGGACCTCGATCTGTTCTCCTTCGTCACCGGCACGGGCACAATCGGCTTCACCACCGCGTTGGCCGAATTTGGCGGAATGCTGGACTCAAGCCTTCAGCTTTTTGCCGGAGATGGCGCGCTGCTGCACACCGTCGCCAGCGGCTCGCTCACCGAGTCGCTCACCTGGACCGTCGACGCGGGGCAGTATTTCATCGGCGTCTCCAGCCGCGGCAACTACGGTGACATTGGGCAGTACCGCCTCACCGGCCAGGTCGTTCCGCTCCCCGTCCCCGAGCCGCACGCCATCGCGATGATCCTGGCGCTGCTTTACCCCTTGATCGCGTCCCGCCACCCTCGCCAGCGGCGTTAGCGCAACGCGTCTTTGTTTGTAGCCGGCGAGCTTGCTCGCCGTCTGGACCGCGAATTCACTGACTTCCGATTTCCTCGAACGGAAACATCGGCCTGCGGCGATGACGGTGGGGGAGAAGCGTCATGTCCGCCGTCGTCACGCCGGGGGTGTTGACGCGGAGGATGTGACGGCACACGGGGCGGTACGCCGCTATCGGCGCGTTGACCCCCTTGGCGACAATCACGTGGAACGTCTCCGGCTGAATTCCGCAAGAGAGCAGCTGATTCAGGCTGAAAGGCGGGGTTCGGCGGGAGGTCAGCTGGACTGTCAGGGAATTTGTGGTTTCAACGATGGCAGTTTGCCCCATGTCGTAGCCGGTCTTCCCGCCGTGCCGGGGCTGTGACTCGGTGAACTTTCCCTCATGAAGACTCGCGACAGTCACGCTTGCGCGCAGCGGCTTGCCGTGAAGGTGATCAGTCTTGCCGCCCATCTCCAGCTCGATCGGAGCACCCGCGCCGGCGCCCGCGGCGCGCTGAACCGAGGCGGGGTCGTAGAGGCAGACGAACGATCGCACCCGCCGCGCGTGCAGCGCGTGCGCGATGAGCGTACCGTCTGCCGGGGATCCGCCGCCGACATTGTCGCCGACATCGAGCAGGCAGACGGGGCCATCGAGGTGGATCGCCTGCTCGACCGCGTCATCGACGCCGCTCAGGCGGTGCACGTAGTCGTGGCGGTGCACGATGAGCCAATCCGCCAGCGCATCGGCCGATCGCTGGGCGAGCGCCGCGTCGTTGTCCGTCACCGTGATGAAGCTGCTGCCCATTTCCGGGACATCGGCATACGGGAAGCCGAACACGGCACTGTTCGACAACACACCCGGCCGCGCGCGCTCGGCGTCCGCCTTGGCGAGCAGCGCGTTGCACGGCGGGGCATCCGTCTCCTGCGTCGCAATGTTGATCGCCACGTTCGGGAACGTCGCCGCCTGGGTCGGACGGATCTCTCCGCGCAGCGTACGGGCCATCAGCGCGGCGGCCTCGAGTCCGCGGGCGCGCTGGTCGAGGTGGGGATTGGTGCGATAGGCGATGGTCGCGTCGCAGGAGTCAATCATGCGCCGCGACACGTTCGCGTGCAGATCGAGCGTGCAGATCATCGGGAGCCCGCGGCCGAGGCGCTCGCGGAGCGTGGCGAGCCAGTGGCCATCCATATCCGGCTCGGTCTCGCAGACGCCCGCGCCGTGCGGCGCGACGAGCAGCCCGTCGAGCCGGCCGGCGCCATCGAGCGCGCGCAGCATCATCTCGAGCAGCGAACGGTACGCTTCGGTTGTGATCGTGCCGCTGGGGGTTGCCCGCGCCGCGAAGATCGGGACCACGTCCAGCTCCGCCTCGCGCAGCCCCTCGATAAATCCACCCACCTCGTGGTGCGCCGACTCGAAATGATCCGCAATGCCCTCGCCCGTTGCGAGCACCCCTCGCTGGAAGTCCTCCAGCGTCGTGGGCGCCGCCACAAATGTGTTCGACTCGTGCTGGAGGGTGATGATGCCGACGCGCATGGGGTGGAGGTTGAGGTTGCCGTCTCCGGCGGCGAAGATCAGGATTACCGGGCATGCCGCCCGCGTCAAACGCGTACGCCGCGTCAGCGAGGATCGATGAGCGAGGGTGAAATCACGCTGGAGATGATCCGCCGCGAGCTGTACAGCGCCGTCTTGAGCGATGCGCTGGACGCGCTGGGCTATTTGAATCAGTCGCCGCGGGTGCAGCTGCCCCCGCTGACGGGCATCAACAAAATCGTCGGACGATGCAGAACAACCCTCTGGGTCGACATGGCCCATCCCGATCCGAAACCATACGACCTGGAGCTGAAGGCGGTGGACGCGTGCAAGCCGGACGACGTGCTGATCGCGGCGGCGGGTGGATCGATGCGCTCGGGGATCTGGGGCGAGCTGCTCTCGACGGCGGCGCGGAACAGCGGGTGCGTAGGCGCGATCATCGATGGAGCGGTCCGGGATGTCGAGAAGATGCGGGCGATGCGCTTCCCCTGTTTCGCCCGCGGCACGTGCGTGTACGACAGCCTCAATCGCCAGCGGGTCGTTGACGCGGACGTGACGGTGGAGATCGGCGGTGTCGGTTTCGCGCCCGGGGACCTGGTGATCGCCGACGTGGACGGCATCGTGGTCTGTCCGAAAGCGATCGAAGCCCAGGCTGTTCGCGGCGCGTGGGAGAAGGTCCATGCAGAGAACGTGACGCGCGACGCGATCAAAGCGGGAATGAAAGCACTCGCGGCGTATGAGAAGTACGGGGTGCTGTGACCACGACGCGTGAAGCTTTTTATAATGGCCCCCATCAGAGATGCCCAGGAGTTCTTGCCTCCGTCGCGGACTCCGGTTGAGATGGCACAAGCTTCCACGCGCCTCGGGCAATTGTGGCGAGCGAAAACAGGCAACACAGCGAGAGGAAAAGCGAAATGATGATGAGCAAGGTGGTTCAAGCGGCATCCATTGCGTTGGCGCTTCTGGCGGCGCTGCTCGTCGGCTGCGAGCGTGACGGTTCGGCAACCGGAGGCGCGACCACAGGACCCAGCGGGAAGGGCGGCAAGCCGCTGGTCGTCGGCTTCGCGCAGGTCGGCGCGGAAAGCGCGTGGCGCACCGCGAACACGCAGTCCATCCAGGACGAGGCGAAGAAGCGCGGCATCGACCTGCGCTTCAGCGACGCGCAGGGCAAGCAGGAAAACCAGATCGCTGCCGTGCGCGGATTCATTGCGCAGCGGGTTGACGTCATCCTGCTCGCCCCCATCGTCGAGACGGGATTCGAGCCCGTGTTGAGAGAGGCCAAGGCGGCGGGCATTCCGGTGATTCTTTCCGATCGGCGCGTCGCAACGGACGACCCGTCGCTTTACGTCACGTTCATCGGCTCCGATTTCGTCGAGGAGGGCCGCCGCGCTGCGCAGTGGCTCGCGAAAGAGACGGGCGGCAAGGCGACCATCGCCGAGCTTCAGGGCACGACGGGCAGTGCACCGGCCAACGACCGCAAAAAGGGATTTGAGGAAGTCATCGCCAAGCACCCGGACATGAAGATCGTCCTGTCACAGACGGGCAAATTCGAGCGCGCCGAGGGCAAGAAGGTGATGGAGGCTTTTCTCAAGACGCCGCAGGGGAAGGACATCAACGCGCTTTACGCGCACAACGACGACATGGCGATCGGCGCCATCCAGGCGATCGAGGAAGCCGGCCGCAAGCCGGGCACCGACATCCTCATTGTATCGGTGGACGGCGTCCGCGCCGCGTTCGAGGCGATGGCGGAAGGGAAGCTGAACTGCACCGTCGAATGCAACCCGCTGATCGGCCCGCAGATCTTCGACGCGGTGGAAAAGATCGTTGCCGGAGAGCCGGTGCCGAAGCACATCGAGGTCGAAGAGGGCGTGTTCACACAGGAGCAGGCGAAGGCGGAACTGCCGAATCGGAAGTACTAGCTCTTGTCAGAGCGGATGCAGCGCCGAGACGCGGACAGCGCGGAGGAACAGCGAAATAAGCAGCTGTGGCACGGGCGACTCACCGTTGTCGGCGGCACGACCGGCATGGGTGACGTCGCCTGTCCCACAACAGACCTGTGTGGATCGCTCCGCGCTGTCCGCGTCTCTACGGGGAATCAATTTGCTGAAGTCGCCCAACCGCTCGCCTGCACGCGATCGAGGAAGAACCGCTCGTCGAATTCCAGGCCGAATCCCGGCTTCTCCGGTACGACGATCCGGCCGGCGTCGATGCGATAGCCGCTGGTGTCGATTCCGTCGGCCTTCGCCTCGTCATACTCCGCGAACTGCCACGTCGGCACGCCGGCCGCCAGATGCGGGGCGACGTAGTTGCCCAGCATCGTTCCGTAGTGGTGCGGCGCGGCGCCGATGCCCTGCGCGTGCAGTTGCGGCACAAGCTCGAGCCAGAAGCTGAAGCCGGGGATGAAGATGTCGTACTGCAGCACGTCAACCCACCCGCGCTTCGCCCAGTCCAGAAGCCGCTGGGAGTAATCGCCCTCGCCGTCGGCGATCAGCGTCCGCATCTCGCGCTTCGCCATCCACTCGCTGAGGTGGCGATAGAGTTCGCCATCCTCGTGGAACGGCTCCTCGATGAAGTGGAGCTTGGATGACTCCGTGCCCTCGAGGAACATCTTCGTCAGGTTGAGGTTGTAGCCGTTGTTCGCATCGACCAGCAGCTTGGCCTCCGGGCCAATTTCCTTGCGGATTGCGTTGACGACGGCGATGTCGCGGGCCATGCCGTCCATCAGCGGCATGTGCATTGCCCCGCGGCCGATCTTCACCTTGAATGCGCGGTGACCCTTGGCCACCCCCTCGGCCGCCTCCTTCGCCATCAGCGCGCCGGCGGCGTCATGGTCCGGGAGGTGCAGGTCATCAAAATAGAGCGAGGTGTCGTAGCAGGGCACTGCGAACGGCGCCTTCACTTCCGGATTGACAATTTGATATACCGGCCGCTTCGTCGCGCGGCCGAGCCAGTCGAGCAGGGGGATCTCGATCGGCCGGAACTCGCGCCGCACGATCGGCAGGGTCTGGGCAAACAGTTCCCCGACTGTCTTGCCGATCAGCGACTTGCCATGCTCCTCCGAGACCACCGAAAACCCGTACCCGCTCACCCCACCCGCCGTCAGCCGCGCGACCGGGACGGAAACATCGATGCCATGCTCGGGCAGGCGCGCGTTCTTCCCCGCCGCCCGGGGGCGCCGCGCTGTCAGCCGCACCCAATCGATCCGCACAATCGTGGCGCCCCGGTCGAAGTCAAGTTCTGCTGCTGCCATGGCGCAGAAGTCTACCGCCGCCGCCGCGATTGTCGCCGTCGCGCGGACCGCCTATATTCATTCTCCCGAACCGCCGGGGCCGTAGCTCAATTGGGAGAGCACCGCGTTTGCAACGCGGGGGTTGCCAGTTCGATCCTGGTCGGCTCCATCTGCCGCTAACACCGCCGGATTGCGTCACTTGCGCACGCGTCTTGACAGCGATGATGGCCGGTTTATCATCAGGAGCTCGCTTGCTACGGGGGCGTAGCTCAATTGGTTAGAGTACCGGACTGTCGATCCGGTGGTTGCGGGTTCGAGCCCCGTCGCCCTCGCTTGAGACACTCAGTGTCAGTCGATGACAAGCCCTTGCATCTGCAAGGGCTTGTGTCGTTTCTGGTCGAATGACAGTCGGTGCGACGCGATGACGCACGTTGACTCTTCGAGCCGCAGCCGTGGTCGCATTCGTGGTCGCATTTTTCCTTCCGCCTCGCCGTGCCTCGTTTCGAGACGTCGGCGCTCTGACATCCCGGGGCCGACAAGCGATCAGCGCGCTCGCGCAGCTCGTCGGCATCCGTGTGGACGTAGCGCATCGTCATTTCGATCTTGCTGTGTCGCGCGAACTGCCGGAGCTGATCGATCTGCATCACCTTGCTGCCGCGCGTGATGCCGGTGTGCCGAGTCGCGTGAAAGTCAAGGTAGCTGCCGTCGTCTGCTTGGTAAGGGATGCCCGCGGCCTCCAAGTCCACCCGTAGCATGGCCGCGGCGTCGTCGTCCCAGTTGCCCGGCCAGAGCCGCTCGCCGGCTGGCTTGTTCTTCAGCCACGGCTTCACGACGGACCAGAGCGCGGTAGGCACCGGGAGGTTGTCCTCTCGGCGGTGCTTCGAGTAAGCGGCGGCGACGCGGAGGGTCACGCCGTTCTCCTCTCGGACGAAGCTCTCCGGAGTCAGGCTGGCGCATTCGCCAGCCCGGAGCGCCATCGTCGACGCGACGCGGTAGAGCATCGCGCGGTCAGTGCCGTTCAATCCGCCCACGTCGTCGCCAGCCTCCGCGGCCCGCACCAGCTGCTCCAACTCGTCTCCGGTCGCGGCGCGACGCTTACGCCGGACGTCGGCTTGATCGTTCATCAGCTCCATCCCCTCGAAGGGATTGGCTTCGGCCGATCGCTTCAGGCACTTCCTGCACCAGCCGGCGAACGCGCGCATCGCCTTGATGTAATGGTTCGAGGTGGCGACCCCGAAGTCGTCGCGGGTCGAGCGCTGCCGGTGGAGCCACTGCTTGAGGCGCTCGGCGTTGAGGTCTTCCCAGAAGTTGAAAGCGCAGCCCTTCAGCGCGGAATCGATCCGACTCGTCGCCAGGAGAACGTGGCCCGGTGTATCGCCATCGGCCAGCAGGCTCTGAAAATACCCGCCCTCATCCGGCGCCACGTCGTACAGCTCCGGGTGCAGAGCCCGCACCTTTCGCTCCGCCTGCAGGAGCTTGTTCCCATTGCGATGAAGAAGCTTCGCCTGCTCAGCAAATCCGGGCTTCGGCCTAATCTTCCCAAAGAGCAACTCGGTCAGCGTCCGGCGGCCCATCATGGTGGAGTCGGCCAAGCCATGATGAACCAGACGAGTGAATAGCCGCGGCGCACGCGTCGGAAGATCCTGCAGCCATGCCAGCACCTCCGCCGGCACCGGCTGGTGATGAGCCCGAGCATGGATCAGCCGGGCGATCCGACCTTCAATCGACTCGCTCGTCCCGCGATCCTTCACGCCTGGGAAGCGTACCCACCTGCCGTCCACCTTGAGCTTGATGTAGCAGGTCTTTCGACCTTGCGCTTTCACGACTGCCATGATCAGTTCACTCCAACACGAGCGGCTACCCACTTGTTGTAGGTCGAGATGTGCCAGCGCTTCGTCTTGCCCACCGCAAAGTCGTACGGCGGGATGACGCCCTCATCGACCATCCTGAAGATGGTGCGCTTCGACACCTGCAACCGCGCCGCCCAGTCTTCGACGGTGATGAAATCGATCTTCGCGGACGAAGCTCGGTCCTCGCTGCGGCTGACTGCGTCAGTACCAAGGAGGGCCTTCGCTGCATTATTTGTCAACGTTCTGTTCTTCATGCCCCCGAATCGACCGCCCGCTCATCCGTCCACCTGCGAAACACGCGGGCATGGAACTTCGGCTCAGCAGAACTCAGTAGCGCGGTGAATGGCCGCGAAATTCGTCCCGCATACACGCCGTTGCGACCTCAAGATTTTGCTCTTGACTCTTCGCTGCGGAAGAGCGAGGAGTACCCGCCCAATCGCCGCAGCCGTCGCGCAAGTCCGGTCGCGGCGCCCCGCGGAACGGGATCAAGTCAGGAGTCGCGACATGCATGACGTGGTCATGGATGAGGGTTGCGCATTGCCTTGGCGAGGAAGGAATTAAAGACGGAGTTGGTGATGTCAAAGCGAAAGAGGCAGCAGCGAGATGTGAGCGGGGTTGGGCGGAAGGGCAGCAGTCGCGCAGCCGCACGCGATCGGGCGGTACGCGGCTTTAGCTTGAGCAGTCGCGACATCGAGCGCCTGAAGGCAGAGGTGGAGCAACGCGCCTCGGCAAAGCGCATCCACGTGCCGAACCCGTATCGGCAAGGGTTCTACCACTACTTCGTCGAGTCCCTGCAGTCTCTCGGCGTCAACCGGCGGCACTCAAGGCAGGTGGCGATGGGCAGGTTTCGCCAGTTAACCAACACGCCCGAAACCCGCGACGCGAGCGGCAAGACGCTCTGGCAGCGCTGGTCCAAGGGCGACGAAGGCAATGATCCGTACGGGACGCGCTTCGATCGCAACGCCGAAGTCCTCCAGCGCGTCCCAAGGCCGGGCGTCGTCAATAACACGCCGTATGGCCTCCGGCTGCTTGAGGTCGGGACAAAGGTCCTCGGGACCAGAGGCGTTGTCGTGGACATCGTCAAGGATCGAGATGGCGGGCGGGCGTACCGCCTGAACACCGACAGCAGTCTCCCCGTCAACGAGTTCCGCACGCGCCGGGAAGCGTCGCGAAAGGCGAAGGTGACGGCGTTCTACACCACCGCCCGCGTCGCCCAGCGCGGCCGGTGCGCAATCTGCCGCCGCGACGACCGGCAGCTGTGCGTCGATCATTGCCATCGCCGCGGACACCTGCGGGGTGTCATCTGCCGAAACTGCAACGCGGGCCTGGGCTTCTTTTCCGATTCGCGGGAGCTGCTGCTGCGCGCCGCCGATTACCTGCCACCTGCCAAAGCCCGCCGGACGAACGGCGTGAAAGGTCGCTCATGAAGAAGGAAGTCACGAGTGACGCGCTCGTCACGTTCGCCGACGCGCTGAAGTGGGCCGAGCCGCTCATGCAGGAGAACCCGGACGACGTGATCAAGCGCGTCCTGGCGATCGAGCCCGCCGTCTTCGGCGTCGCCGCGAACGTCGCGAAGAGGACTTGCGAGCGACTGGAAGCGCGCGGTCTGTCGCAGGTGCAGAGCGCTTACGTGTTCGATCGGATCTGCCTCGCCGCGGCGATCGCGATCGAGTTGATGCAGCACGGCAACGCGAAGTTGTGGAGCGACATAATTGAGCCGTCCGAGGATGGCTCGAAGGAGACCAACCATGAGTGAGATCAACACTGGAGGAAAGGGCAACCGCCCGCGACGCCCCATCTCAGCCTTTGCCCTCGCGAAGACCGATTTCAGCGTCCACGCGCAGATCGGCGTTGACGACGTGCAGGCGCTGCGTCCGGACTGGAGCGAGCGGGAGGTGCAGGCATTCCTGCGCCAGCACGGCGTCGCGATCGGCGAGGAGATGGCGATGGCCGGCGCAGCGCTGCTGGCCGCCTTGATCGGTGGGAGCAACGGCGATGTCAACTGAAGCAGACGCGGATGCCAATCCGGTCGTCGTTGTGGACGTGGACGAACGATTCCACGTCCGGGATGAGGACAGCGCCAACTGGGTGTTGAGGAAGGTCACGGAGTGCCGCGCGTACCGCGAGCGTGTGGCCCGCTGGGCGCAGGCGGAGACGCTGCGGGCCGAGCGGCAGGAAGCCCTTTTGATGCGCCGCTTCGGCGGCGAGCTCGAAGCCTGGACACGCGAGCAGATCGGCAAGCAGCACGGCCGGGCGAAGAGCCTCGCGCTCCCTGCTGGGGTGCTGGGTTTCCGCCGTGAGCCGACGAAGTTGCTCATCGTCGACGAGCGGGCCCTCGTCGGCTGGTGCCGCGCCCACCTTCCCGCGGCCATCAAGGTGACGGAGTCGCTGCTCAAGAGCGAGATCCAGGCGCACATCATGACCAAGGGCGAATGCCCAGCCGGCGCCGAGATGGGCGGCGGCGGCGAGCGGTTCTACATCCGGTGAGGAAACTTGCCATTTTCTGGAAGGAGTGCGCATTCCATGGCGCGAAGAGCCACCTCAGACAACGGACACCGTTCCCGCGCTGCGGGTCATCGGCCTCGCCCGACGACAGGCCCTGCCCGCACAACATTGCCGCCATCGCTGCGGCTAACGGGAGCGGTCCCGATGAACACTGCTCAACAGCAGCGGTTCGAGATGCTCTTTGACGCGCTGATCGCGCACTGGCTGTCCCGGACCGAACGCAGGAGGGGGAAAACCTCATGACTGACCCGAAACTGCTCAACAAGAGCGCCGTGCTGCTCAGCCGCTGCAGCACCGACCCGCAGATCGCCACCAGCCTGAAGAACCAGAACCTCAGCGTCGAGCGGACGATCGCCGACAACAAGATCACCGTCGTCAAGCCCATCGAACTGGCCGGTGTGACCGGCAGCATCCCGGGCGCCCGCGACGACATCGACACGATCATCGCGCTCAAGCGCGGCGGCGTTCACTTCGACCTGCTGATCGTCCCCAGCATCGACCGCTTCACGCGCGCGGGGCAGGGGCATGGCCAAAAGATGTTCTGGGATCTGGAGGACGCCGGCATCGTCACCTACTTCGTCGCCGAGAACTTGTTCAGCGACGACCGCATGCACCGGTACGTCATCGCGTTCATGCTCGACGCCGCCCAGCAGTCCGTCGTGGCCAACAGTCGCGCCTCGCTGATCGGCGTCACCAACCGATTTATTGAAGGACGCTCGCCGCACTGCCGTGTGCCGATCTACGGGCTCGATCGCATGTACTCGGTCGAAGGGAAGGACATCCACCGGTCCGGTCCGTCGCAGACGGCACGCAGCTCATGCTCGACCCCACCGGCGACACGATCATTCGCCGGTTCGGCAGGAACGTGAAGGGCAAGTCGCCTGAGCATTACATCAAGCAGAAGAACGAGAGCGTGCGCCTCGTGCCCGGCGACCCGCAGCACGTGGAGGTCGTCCATCGGATCTTCTACCTCGTTTACGTCGAGCGAAGATCGTTCCATTCGATCGCCAAACAGTTGAACGACGAAGGCGTTCCGTCACCCCGCGGTGTGCTCTGGGAGGGCAGCACGGTCAAGGGCATCTCCGACAACCGAACGTACGTCGGCGTCCTTCGGCGGGGGAAGGACACGAACGCGATCTACTGGATGACCGCGCTGGGCTCGCCGGCGCCCTCGGGGATCACGGCGACAGAGCTGCGTGACAAATCCGGCCGGATCAAACTGCGGCCACGACCCTCGGAAGACTGGCTGCTTCGAGATGATCCGGCGCTGGCCGGGTTCCTGCCGAGCGAGGTCTGCGACATCGCCCGGCCGGCGATCGAAGCCACGATGCGGATCGAGGGGGAGGCGAAGCCCCCGGTGCCGCGGAGCAAGGACAAGCATCGCAACAGCCCCTTCTTCTTGAAGAACATCCTCAAGAGCAAGCAGGGCGGCTTTCCGATGACGGGCAAGCGCAGCGGCCGTCACGGGGAGAAGCGCTACTATCACACCTCCCGCGGCAAGCGCTGCCCGAAGACCGGAGACATCTACAACCGCTCGATTAACGCGAGGGCACTTGAGAAGGAGATGCTCCGCGTGCTGCGCGAAGTCCTGATGAACAAGCCGGACCTGATGGACGCCCTGCGTCGGGCAGCCGAGCATCACGCGAGCAAGGAGATTCCCGCGGACGACCGCCTGCAGATCGAGAAGCAGTTAATGAAGAAGCAGCGGCAGATCGCCGCCGCGCTGGAGAGCCTCACCGGCGTTGAAGCCCTGGACCGCCCGATCGACATGAAGTTGGCCGAGTACCGCGCCGAGGTCGGGCGCCTGAAGGCGGCGCTGCGATCAACACCCGCGCCCGCGGCACCGGTGGACATCGACGCGGCCGTCGAGCATCTGGCGGAGCAACTTGCCGACTTCGCATCAAATCTCGACGGCGACGACTACGGGATCATCGCCGAGATGTTCGGACTGCTCGTTCACCGACTGGAGGGCGACCTGCAGACGAAGGACGCCGAGGTCGTGCTGGCCCTGCCGGACTGGCTGGGCCGGGAGATGGCCACTACCGGCATGATGGGTCTCGATGCGGTATTTGCATGCAGAACCCAGAACGAGACCCATCGCGAAAATCCGATGGTTCTGGCCGAATTCCGCTGCGCGATGAAAGCGAGCCACCCCGCCTGCTATGACTGCCGGCGCGTGCGGAATGCGGCATGAACCGGCGGACCGCCGGAAAATTTTTGCCGACGCTGCGCGTCGGTTCTGCGGTTGCGGTGGTCGGCAGCCCGAGCTAGATCCTGATTGTCGACTGAGGTCGCAATTGGCGGCGGACGCTTTAATATAAAACGTGTTGGCGACAACGCCCACCAGATGGACATCTGGAGTATTTCTTTTCAACGCGGACGTCGACGCAGCGGGGATGTTGGTGCGCGAGACCGCCGGCCGGGAGAGAGGCGTGTCTAAGCCGACGCCGGCCCAGCCCTGAACCCCGATGCGGATGATTCGAAGCGTACGACGCGCCACAACTCGTCACGTGGTATGCGCAGCCGGGTCGTCTCCGCATCCGACAGGTAGAGCACCGGCCGGCAACCGCTTTTGTACGCCGTCTTCTTCGTGATGAAGATCCCATAGGGCTCGTACCGCGGCTTCGCCGGATCGCTGTTCGACTTATTCGTACTTGAGCGCCATGAACGGCACGTCCATGAAGCACGCCGCCTTATGCGGGCCCTTGATGAAGCCCTTCGACGAGCTGCTGCCCCAGATCTTCCCGGTTTGCAGGATGTAGATCAGGTTGTCGAGCGCTGAGAACCTGTCACTGGCCTTGGTGTTCTTAGTCAGGTGCACCAGATACGGCGTCAGGTCGGGCCGCTCTTCGAACGGCAAATCCTCGAAATCGGGCATGGGCATGGGCAGTACTGGGATCAGTTGGATTCACGAACGCGAGTGGCGCTGCCGTGGGGACTTCCACCTGCCGACAATGCCGTACGGCGTGCTCGTTCGCAATCTTAGCGACGTTCCTGACCCGGACCTGGCACGTTCAAAACTTCGGCAGGCCCTGACAGATCACGCTCAGCGGAATGATGCAACCTCACGGGTCTATCGGCCCGTGCATAACTATGGTCTGTTAAACGACCTACATGGGTGTTAGATCCCGTGACCACTATTTCTACCGCAAAAAGTCGCTCCAACTCTTGGCGCCGCGAATTCTCTCTGTATGCTTTCTGCAACATTGCAGACTTCGTTTCAGAAGTCGATCAACGGAGGTCCCATGAGCGATTCGACGCAGAATTTTCCTATCGGACAGTACCTCGCGAAGGTGCGCGATGCTGCGGGTATGAGCCAGGCACAGCTGGCCCAAACAGTTACGTTCAGCACCGCCACGGTTTCGCGGATCGAGTCGGGCGAGAAACTCGTCTCCGATGACGAACTGGAAGCGATGCTCAAGGCGATCAACACGCCGAAAGCCGCCGCGCTTGCCGAGTTTATCAAGCAGGACTGGGACCAACTCGCCCGGCCCGCTTTCGATCACCCCAATCGAGAATCCCTCTGGCAGGCGAACCTGGCGCTCCGCCGGCTCGCCGAGCTGCGCAAGGACACGGAGATGAAAGCCGTCTTTCTCCGCCAGGTTGATCTCTACGAGGAAGAGCTTCTGCGCATCGCCGCGTACCTCGCGTCGGTCGATCACTACATCGCCTACATTGGCAGCATCGGCGTCGGCAAGTCCACCGCCATCTGTAAGCAGACCGGTCTGCTTAAGCCCGGCGAGGAGAAGCTCGATCGCCAGATCGTGCTGGAGACCGGTGCCGGCGGCATTACGCTGTGCGAGGTTCACCTGTCGCAGGGCCCGCGCTACGGCATCCGCATCGTGCCGCGCACCGAGAACTCCATTCGCCAGGACGTCGAGGACTTCTGCGAATACCTGATGGCGTCCACCAAGTCGGCGACGCCGACGCCGGCGCAATCGGACGACGAGGAAGACGGCGACCCGCTGGGGATCTCCAAGGAAGTCGTCCGCGCGATCCGCAACATGGCCGACCTGACCGAGAAGCGGAAGGAGGAAAAGGGCAAGCGCATCCGCATTGATCCGGCCAAGGAGCTGGCCAAGCAGTACAACAGCGCCCAAGAACTCTGCATCCACGTCCTGACCAAGATGGACCTGCTGCGCCGCAACCGGCGGGACCTCTGGTACCCCGAGGGCTCGACCGTCTCACCGATGCACTGGCTGCAGGACACCTTCGCGGCGATCAACAACGGCCGTCATCCCGAGATCACGCTCCCGCAGAAGATCGAAGTCATCGTGCCCGATCCGATCTTCGACAGCCGCGATTTGCTGCTGCGCATCGTTGACACCAAAGGCGTGGACCAGACCGCCGAGCGCCAGGACCTGGAATGCCACTTCGACGACCCCAAGGCGCTGGTTGTGCTCTGCAGCCGGTTCAACGACGCGCCCGAAGTTGCGCTGCAGACCCTGCTTCGCCGTGCCCGCGAAGCCGGCGCCCGCGACATTGCCATGAAAACCGTCCTGCTGGTGCTGCCGCGCCCCGAGGAAGCCCTTGCCGTCAAGTACGACGACGGCGCCCGCGTCGAGAACGACGAAGAGGGCTACGACCTTAAACGCGACCAAATCCGCTTGCGGCTCGACCAGCAAGGCATGGGCGGAGTCGGTATCGAGTTCTTCAACGCCCGCGAGGAAGGCCCCAAGCTGCTGCGCGAGGGGCTCATCGCGCGGATCGTTCAACTCCGCCAGGTTCATTCCGATCGCATCGCCCGGCTGTCCGAAGCCGTTGAACGGCTTGACGAAAACCGCCGCGACGAGCAGACCCGGATGGTGTTTGAGCACGTCATGAGCGACATGGAATCTTGGATCAAGACCAACCGCGCCATCGAGCTGAAGGACGAAGGCATCGAGGAGCCCCTTGTCGCCGCGATCAACGGCACGCGGTACGCCAGCACCGTGCGCGCCGCCGTCCGCCGGTACGGGGACTGGTACAACCTCGACTACTACCACCACCTGGGCTACAGCGTGCGCAAGCTCGCCGTGGATCAGATCGGCACGCGCATTGACGCCTTCAAGGTCGTCGTCAACAACCTGATCGCCAACGACGACCTGGCACCTGCGAAGGAATTTTTGGAGGGCATCATCGCCCGCGTGGACGCCGCGCTTGATGAGTCCTACCGGCGCATCCAGGCGTCCGGCCGCGAAGCCTTCAAGCAGACGCTGGCTAAGGACTACATCTTCTGGAGCAAGTGCGAGGATCGTTGGGGCAAGGGCCCCGGCTACCGGCACGCCATCCGTGACATGACCGACCAAGAGTTCGACCAGGAATTCCTGCAAGATGTGAAGACGCTGATCGTCGGGCTGCTAGACGGCGAGTGGAGCGAGATCGTCAAGCTTATGGAGAGTTTGCTCCATGAGCGTGAGCTGGCCACCGCTGTGGCCTGACCGCTCGAACTGCGCGCGGAAAGACGGCAGCCTGCGAACTCGCAGGTTGCCGTTTTCCGTTGACAGCTGTCTTGAGTTGCGCCACCGGTCGTTGGTCAGCAAGGTAGGCGAGGTTGAATTGCAGTCCCGGTAGAATTAGAGCATGCCGTTACAAAGATTCGACGTTCCCGTCGCGTATGGCATGCTCGATTTGGTTGATCGCCGGATCGCCGCCGCCGGCGGGCCGTTTGGCACATTCACTTGTCTTTGGATGGCATTCAACAACATCTATGCGCACGAGGGGCCGCAGCGGCAGCTCCGATATGACCCGGCAGGCCAACTGCAGACCGAGCCGACTGAGCACATAGCGCAGATGCCATGCACCACGCGCGTGACCGAGCGCCAGCAGCTCGATGCGATCGTGCCCAATTTCCGCGCAACCTTCAGACTGCCCTCATCAATCACCGTTCGACCCGGTTCTTTGTCGCCCGCGCTCCACGTTGGCAAGGTCATCGCATCCGGCACGATGCGCGCAATCAGAGGCTCAACGGCGTGATTAAGTTAAGCTTCACGCTCAACCGAAACGATCCCGTCTGGGCGCCAATCCATCCCGCAGCCTATGCGCAATGGCGCGGCGGAAATCAGACGCCAGCCATCGCTGCCGAGCTGACGAGGCAGATAGTAGATGTCGTCTATTCGGTGCGGAACAACACGTTCCATGGTGGCAAAGAGCCTGAGGACGAGAACGCCCAGCGCGTCGTAATGAACGCGACGGCGCTGCTCAAGCTCATCCTCGCCGAATTCGTTGTGCATCCGGCCGTGCCGTAGAACCTTGCATACGGCGGTGCGTTCCCACTCGTCGAACAGCGCACTCGCCCAAGCCTCATCGCCGACCTTCGGTACGATGTTGGGCTGAATCTGAGCGGTCGGCGATCACGAACGCGGTGTTCTTCAGGAACAGGAACAGTCGGATCGCCTCGAGCGTCGATATCGTGGTCTCTGGGAGGCAGCGGTCGAGATCATCGATCAGCACGACGAGCGTAACTCCTAGCTCTTCGAGCGTCTCCTCGAAGGTCGCTCGTAGCGCCTGGACCTGCTGTCCTTGGCCCTGTCCGTCGTTACCGTGGCCATGGCGATTGCCGACGTCCAGCAGGACGGGCTAGACGCTTGGGTGGCACCAGCGCTCAGTCATCCGCGGGTGAATGACGTCTCACTGCTGAAGTCGCTCGTCGACCGAGGCCTAAATGAGTTGGCGGCACTCCATAGGACCTTTGGCGTCAAGTGATCGATTTCCATTGCCACCTCGATCTGTATCCAGACCCACAGGCGGTTGCCCGCGGGTGTGTAGAGCGAAACGTCTACGTGCTGTCGGTTACGACCACCCCCTCCGCATGGACGGGCACGTCGTCGTTGGCGAGAGGTGCAGCGCGAATAAGAACTGCGCTCGGACTTCATCCTCAGCTCGCGCACGAGCGAAAGGCCGCCTCCAGCTTTTCGAAAAACTCCTGCCCGAGACTCAATACGTTGGTGAAGTTGGCCTGGACGGTGCCCCAGAGTTCCGGAAGCACTGGGCCGACCAGCAGGAAGTGTTCATGCGAATACTGGCGTCATGTCAGTCTGTTGGAGGGCGCGTCCTTTCCGTACACAGCCGGAGAGCGGCAACCGCGGTGCTCGACGCGATTCAGACCGCGCCGGGTGCGGGTCTGCCAATCCTCCACTGGTTTTCCGGCACCGCACGCGAACTGGCCCGCGCGCTTGAACTCGGGTGTTGGTTCAGCGTCGGCCCGGCGATGCTCGGAAGCGAAAAGGGGAGGCAGCTGGTGGCGAAGATGCCACGTGGGCGTGTATTGACCGAATCGGATGGACCGTTCGTGACGATCGGTGATAAGCCAGCGCTTCCTTGGGATCTAGACGCGACCGAAGCGGCCCTTGCCGAGCTATGGACGGAATCTCCCGAGGGTGTTCGGGTCACCCTGAGGGAAAACTTGCAAAGACTAATTACCACGGCTCCGTTTTCGTCCTCCCAGCCTTAGCGGCCCCTTACTCAATCCGCGTGGTCGGAGCCTTGACGCTTGTGCCGGGTCTGCTAGCGGACTGCCCTTACCGGCCAGTCGATACCGCCTTCAGACCAGCCTTTTTGTCGATCATGTCGAGGGAGCGATGAACAGGCGCGGTCGCGCCTTGGTTTGTAGGCGCCTTCACATTCGCGGGGCTTTGCCGTTCGCAGGCACGGTCAAACGTGCGGCATGTGGCCGGCTACTTGGTAAGCTTTCGACGGCTATCTCGAGCAATCTGATCCGGTTGATCACGCTGCAAGCTTTGAGATAACCTGCAAGAATGCGAAGCCACAGGGCCGCCACGAACGCCCTAGCACGACGTCGGTGGGCGGTCACGCCCGCCGGCGTCGCCAGCTTGGGTCGATCCGCCCAGCACCTCGCGCGCACTTCTGCTAGCCGAATTGAACCACCCGCGGCGGCAGCATGCTTCGCAAAGTACAAGTACGCGACGCGGGTCGAGCGGGCGGCGAAGCTCATTCGCGGCGATATGTTGGTCGAGTTGATCGACGAGCATGGTGTGCGTGCCATCGACATCGCACGTCTCACGGGCGAGCGGCCGGCGGATTTGTCGGAGATGTACGCGGTCGCCAAGACGTTCCCACCCGACTCGCGGCCGGCGGATGCGGTCTACAACCATCTGCTGCTTGCCACGCGTGTTGCGCGGAAGTTTCCGGAGCTGGAGTTCTCGCCTGCCGACGCCTGCACCGAGATCGGCCGGATCGGGCTCACACAGCATCGCGACGTGACCCGGCACTTCGACCAGATGGCGCGGGACATCGCCGTTCGATCGGAGCGGCGACGGCTTCTGGCAGTGGAAGGACCCGACGCCGATCGGCTTCTCAACCGCGCATTTCACTGCCGCTTTCAGGAACTGTGGCCGCGGTTCCGAGATGGCTCGATTCACGTGCTCAGCATCGATCCGCCGTATGTCTTTGGCGGGCGAGCGCCGCGCACGTACCGCTCGGGTTCTGCGCGCAGCCGCGCCTGCGATGCTGATCGCGATTCGCATCAGGCGGTAAGCGTGACGGTTGACGTACTTCGCGATTGGCAGCCCAAGCTTGCGAAGGGCGGGGCGGTTCTGCTGTGGCAGCCGTGGCAATCGCTGCTTCGGCCGATCGAGGACGCTATCGAACGCTATGGGTGGGAGATGGTCGGCCCGGTCATCTGGGACAAGGGCCGTACGCAGCCCGGGCGGTTCGACTCGCCGTACAGCAGCCAGGGGGAAATGCTTTGGATGCTGCACCGGCCCGGCGATCGGTTGACGAACCACGACGGCAGCCGGCGCGACATGATTTTGCGCTTCCCGCCGCTCAGTTTTCCCGGGCGGGGGCATCGCCAGGTCCACGGTTACGAGAAGCCGGTCGCACTGTGCGAGCATCTCCTGCGAAAACACAGTCGACCCGGCGACGTCGTGTTTGATGCTTGCGGCTGTACCGGCTCGATGAGCGTGGCAGCCATCCGCCTGCGACGGAAGTGGGTGTATGCCGAGTCGAATGCTGAGAATTACGGCTTCGGTGTGTCGCGAATCGCGGCGGAGCAAGGGCAACCGACGTCTGGGAAAGGTCGTGTTTCCGTTTGTAGGCACGTTTAGATGGACGCGCCAGTTGGTGACAGTTGATGACGGTCTGACGGTTATTTCGAGGTGTCCACGATCGACTCGATCATCCGCTGCCGCGCGGGCGTCAGCCGCGGCCAAGCTTGGATCAGCTTTAGCAGGCGATCGTCGGACTCGGCATCGGTCCTGGCAGCCGTGGTCGCATTTGTGGTCGCATTCCGTAGGCTAAGTTCAGAAGAGGCCGGTTTTGCGGGTGATTTTGAGTCGCACCGGCGTCCTGTCGATCCTGGTTTTTTGGCACCTCGAGGACAGGCCTCGATTGTACCGTGAATTGCCGACCGCTCCCCCTGTCCGCGCATTCGTTCCTCCGCGAAGCGCTCAGCCTCCTTCCTGTTCTCGAGCTCTCGGAGTACCGTTTCGCGTCGCTGCCGAACCAGCGCACGACCCGTTGAACGACCGCTTCTTCGGGCATTCGGCCTTGGGCAGCGGCTGCCCGGTCTCATCGACGGGTACGGTCCACGGTAACCACGCGAGATGTGGTTGCATCTGCTTATAACGATCTCCGGCTGTTCTAATTGATCCGCATGGAGGCTCTCGGAGACGATGCCCCCCATAACATGCCCGGCCATCCTCTCAAATTTACGCGGCGGATGAGGGTCGCGGGCTTGCTGCTGCTGCTCGTGCTGGGAGGGGCTGTGGCGTTTCATTTCTTCCGCGGGCCGCGCCTCCGCCAAACGGGGCAGTGGAGCGCGCAGAGCGACGAAGCCGGCTCCGTGCTCTTCACGCCGGAAGGGAAGACGCTCGTCAGCGGCGGGAAAGACGCCGTGCAGCTCTGGGACCCGCGGACGGGGGCGCTCAAGCTCACGCTCGCCGCGCCGGGCGCCAAGCGACTGGCCGTCGCGCCCGCGGGCGACATCCTCGCGTGCGCGCGCGGGCAGCGGGCGTCCGACCCGCAGGTATTTGAATTGTGGGACCTGAAGGCGGCGACGCGCATCGCGTCCTTCGACAGCCAGACCAACGCCGTCGCGTTCTCGCCAGCCGGTCCAGTCATAGCCACGATTGCCGGCGGGGACGCCGCGACCGTCCGTCTCTGGTCGCTGCCGGGCCTGGCGCCGCTCGGGCAACTCCCGCCGTTCCCACCGACGGTTAACGGCTGCGCGTTCTCCCCGGACGGGAAGTTCATCGCGGTGGGCCAGCCGGGATTCGTCGAGCTGTTCGACGTCGCGACGCTGAAGTCAGTGCGCCGGTTCAACGGGCCGGCTACGGGGCACTTCTTCACCATCGCGTTTACGCCGGATGGGCAGACGATTGCCGGCGCTGCCCGCATCATCGGACCGCCGGTGAGCAGCGGCGTGTGGACGTGGGACGTGGCGACGGCGCGCCCGAAGGTGCAGCTGGATTTCGGCCACAATATGCTTGATTGCTCGTTCTCCGCCGACGGCAAGACGCTAGCGGTGCAGTTGCTGTGGTACGTCATAAACCGCCACGCCCGAATCAATGTGTACGACGTGGAGCGAGGGCGTCGAGCGTGCTCCCTGAGCGTCCGCCGCCCGTTGATGCGGTCCATCGCGCTCTCGCCGGACGCCAGCCAGCTCGCCGTCGGTTTCCAGCCGCTTTCGCACCGAGTGCCGGCAACGATCGGCGTGTGGGACCTCAAGTGATCATGACAGGAGCGACCGAAGCAGTACCTGACCGACTCGCGTATCAGATTTTTGCAGGCTCCCGATGAAATTACTTGATTATCACCGGGCTCTTCAATAATCTCATGGCCCCCTGGGGGGATCCAGGCTTCAAAGATCAACTACACACTCAACGAATGAAGGAGACAGGGATGGGAAGCGGAGTCACACTTTCGCGCGTGAGTCTCGTTGCCGCCGTTGCAGCGGCCGTCGGTGCAGCGGTCGACCTCAACTCGGCGCAGGCGGCGTCGTACACGTACGCCAATGTCGCCGACAGCACCGGACCGTTGAGCACGCAGTTGCTAGACTACGGCATCGGCAGCACGGGCCAGGTCGCCTTCACCAACATGCGCGATGACGGGTCGTACGGCCTATATCGCTGGAACGGCACGTCACTGCAAACGCTCGCCGAGACCAGCAGCGCCGTCCCCGGATGGAGCACCGTCCTCACCAGCCCCGCCATCAACGGTGCGGGGCAGGTATCGTTCTTCGGCGTGCGCATCAACAGCCCCACCGAGGCGCTCGGCGGCATCTATCGCGCCGAGACGAACGGCTCCTTCACGCCGGTCGCCGTGGTCGACGCGGGTCAGAACACGACGGGTTTCCGCCTCGGCACGGACATCAATGGTTCCGGCCTCGTCGCGTACCAGCGGCGCACCGGCGGCGTGAGCCGCAGCATCCACACGGGCAACGGCACGACCGAGCAGACCATCTACACCGTCAGCGACACCGACGAGTTGGGCTGGCTCTCGGTGAACTCAAGCGGGCAGGTCGCGATCGCCGGCACCGTCGGCGGAACGCCCACGCTCCTGCGCGACGCGACGAACATCACGCCCGCCAACTTCACCGGCTTCCGCTCCCCGGTCCTTGGCGACAACGGAGACATCACGTTCGCGGGCACGCGCAGCGACGGCAGCCGAGGCGTATACCGCATGACCGGCGCGACGGTGACGACGCTCCTCGACACCGTCGGCGACGGGTTCACGAGCGGCTTCACCCAGTCGACGGCCAGCAACGACGGCGACGTCGCGTTCACCGCCACCTCGGCGACCGGGGGCAACGGGATTTACTTCCTTGCCGCCGGCGCAGACCCGTCGGAGGCGCAGCGCGTCATCGGGGTGGGCGATTCGCTGTTCGGTGGGACAGTGTCGTCGTTCCTCCTCGCGCCGCGCAGCCTCAACGACGGCGACCAGATCGTGTTCCACTACGGCCTGAGCAACGGCACCCGCGGCCTGGCCGTCGCGAGCGTGCCAGAACCGACCTCGCTCGCGCTGCTGTCCCTGGCGACCGCCGCGGTGATTCGCCGCACGCGGAGGACGTAGCTCAAGAAGCGCGGTCGGCCGCCTGGCGCTGAACGCCAGGCCATTATGCGACGGGAGCAACATGGGCGTTCTTGCTGACATCTACGTGGCCTCGCGCAATGAAGCGGCAGAGTACGACGCGGATCCGAAACGGTTTGCAGCCGAGGCGGCGTCGTGGAAGCTGTTCACGGAACTGGAACTGAGCATCCTCTGGGCCTTGCTTCAGGGACGCGAGTGGGACGTTGAGCTGATGGACCGCTTCGAGAACGTGCTCACGAAAGACGGTGGCGAGCGCATGATCACCCGCCTGCCGGATGAGTTCATCGACGATATTCTCTCGGTGGACGAGGGCCGTATCGAGCAGGCCGTGAATGAGTGGGCCGTAAGCGAAGAGTTGGGCTGCGACCCGGAAGAGGTCCGACCATTCGTGGACGACCTGAAGCGACTCGCCCAGGTGGCACGGTCGTCCGGGAGGTCGCTTTTTCTTTGGAACAGCGTCTAGAGCGGCGCGGCGGTCGCACAACCCGCCGCGGACCGGACCGCGGCGGCCGTTCGATTCTGTTGCGTTGGGGCGTCGTGTGCGCCGTTACCGGCCGCTCGACGGCTTCACGTTGGGCGGCAACTGCTCGGTTGGACATGAAAGAACAGAAACCCATGACCCTCGAACGACTACTGAGTCGTTCGTACGGAAAGGAGAGCACGTCGTTCTGGCGCGGCGGGCCGCGCGGTTTGACGCTTGAGGACGTCCGGCGCTACTTGGATCAGGGCGGCGACGTCAACGGCAGATTCGAATCCGGCGACACACTCTTACACAATGCAGCGTCGAACCTGCAGATGGACATCGTGAGGCTCCTCGTCGCGCGCGGCGCGGACGTGAACGCGAAGGGCGCGCACGGTTACTCGGCGCTGCACCATGCGGTGGACATGGAATGCAACACGCAGAGTCGAGAGGATTACAGCCGGGCGACCGAGTTGCCGTTGACGCAGGTCCTCATCGAGGCTGGAGCCGACGAGACCCTGCGAGACGACGACAACGAAACGGCACGCGATTATGTGGTCGCTTACGGCGAACCCGAGACCCGTCTTTATGACTCCCTTCCGCGGCAGCAAAGCAGGAAGGATGAAGCCCCTGCCGCATGAGCGATGCACGCTGGACCCGGGCGGGACCTCGTTGTGTTTTGCACGCTGGTCGCGACCCCGAGAGTGAAGGTTGCTCCACTATGCAACGGGAAAACTCCGCCCCGAACTCGTCATCCCTGCTTTGCTGAGGGATCTGGTCGCCGCGGGCGTTTGGCCAGCCGACGCGGAGGCGGCGAGACGGCAGAACGTTGACCCCCTCGTTGCGAGGGACCGGGTACGAAGATTCGCGCCGGAGGAAGACGCGATTCATTCCATCCACCACCTTTCTGAACGATCGCGCGCGAAGTTGCGTTGGCGTCTACGGCGGTGGCCAGCGAGTACTGGATGATCCACGGGGCGCTCGATCAGATCGCGGCGGAAAAAGCGGTAATCATCGCTGATCTCGGGCTTGGCTCGGACGCGCCGATCGTTCTGAATTACGCTGTCGACCCCAGCAACCCTCCCGTCTTTCGCCTGCGGTGGGGTTCGGATGGTCGCACGGCTTGGGTTCAAGCCGCGAGGGAATTCGGTGAGTTCGCCGAAATGCTCGGCCTCACCCGCGGCGTTGCATAGCCGCCGCTGGAGCGGCACGCGGCGGCGATTGCGTGAATGAGGATGCGAGGCGATCAAATGAAATACTACAAGCTCTGTCTGATCGACCAACCCAAGAGCAGCTGGGTGCTGCACGACGTCATCAAGCGGGTGCCGAAGCGGAAGAACCCGGAGATGCCGTCTGCCTTCTACAAGTTCTTCGCGCCGCCGGACGCGGACGTGCACATGAAGGAACGGTACCAGAAGCTGTGCTGCACCCAGTGCGGGCGGTACCACTCCGACGAGGTCTTCGACGCCGGCTTCGAGGAGCCGGTGGCGATCCGGTTCAAGCAGGACATGGCGTGGACCGACGACCGGCAGTTGGTCCTGAACGATAAGGTGCTGGGCGTGCTGAAGGCGGCGAAGGTCGAAGGGTACGAGTCCAAGCCGATCGGCAAGAGCGGGTGGCACGTCATGCGGGTGACGCCCCGCGTCGACTGCGACGAAAGCATCTTCGAAGTGGCGGAGCCGTTCTGTGGGGCCTGCGGGCAACCCCGCAGCGCCGGCAAAGCGGTCAGCTTCTTGAGTCAGATCAAGGTGCCGGCCGGGGCGACGAACACGTTCTTCACGACGAAGATTGGGTGGGCGTCGAAGTACAAGATGGATCGCAACGTGTTTTTGACCGAGGACGTCTACCGCGCGCTCAAGGACGGCAAGGTCAGCGGCCCCTACTGCGACCGCCTGCTGACGGACGACGAGGTCGTGAAGATGGAGGCCGGCAAGCAGCCGGCCGGGCGGACGGTGTACCTCAGCGGCAAGTAGCCGTGCTGTGGCGCGACACCGTCGGCCCTGTGTTACTGAGGATGCGAGGAAACATCGAATGACATACTACCGCCTCTGCCTGCTCGACCAGCCCAAGAGTAGTTGGGTGCTGCACGACGTCATCAAGCGCGTTCCAAAACGGAAGAACCCGGAGATGCCGTCGGCCTTCTACAAGTTCTTCGCGCCGCCGGACGCGGACGTGCACATGAAAGAGCGGTACCAGCCGCTGTGCTGCCCCAAGTGCGGCCGGTACGAGTCCGACGAAGTCTTCGACGCCGGCTTCGAGGAGCCGATGGCGATCCGGTTCAAGCAGGACATGGCCTGGACCGACGACCGGCAACTCGTCCTGAGTGACAAGGTGCTGAAGGTGTTGAAGGCGGCGAAGGTCGGCGGGTACGAGACCAAGCCGATCGGCAAGAGCGGGTGGCACGTCATGCGGGTGACCAGCCGCGTCGAGTGCAACAAGAAGGCCTACAACCTCGAGAAGCCCAACTGCAAGGCCTGCGGACAACCCGACGAGGGCGGCGGGTCGATCTGGCAGCTGCGCGACATCAAGCCGCCCGCCGGGACGAACATGTTCTTCACCACGAAGGTTGGGTGGCCGTCGATGTACATGGCCGACCGGGAAGTGTTTCTGACCGAGGACGTTTTCGCCGCGCTCAAAGAGGGCAAGGTCAGCGGCCCCCACTGCGAGCGCCTGCTGACGGACGACGAGGTCGCCAAGATGAAGGCGACGGGCAAGGAGCCGGCGGGCAGGACGGTGTACCTCAAAGGCAAATAGCCGCGCGCGACCGTGCGTTCAACCGCGCAATCCCCTGCCAAGCCGGTGGGGACGTGGCGGCTAACCCGCCACGGGGGCGAGACCGCACCGGCGGTATATAGTAATTGCGGCCGGCGTCGCGCGTGCGCCGGCGCGGCTGCTCAGCGGGCATTATGCGACTGGAAATCCTCGCCTTCATCCTGCTTTGCTTGCTGGCGGTGTGGTGGGTGATCCTCACGCTCTGGGTCATCTCGTGTCATCGCGAGCGGGGGCAAGACGCCGCGCGGCCGTTGACGCCGGAGGAGCAGGAGGAGCTCCGCGAGCTCGAGGCTGGCATCCCCCGGCGGCGGATGCGAGCGAAGGATTACCTTTTCGTCGCGACGTTTCTGCTTCCGGTCGTGCTGGTGATGTTGCCCCTTTACCTTTACGGTTGGCTCGTCAAAGACCCGCCCGCGGGCGAGGCGGACGCGTAGTCGAGCGCCGCCGCTGGCCGCTCAACGGGCATTACGTTATGGCGCTCCCACGTCAGATGAACGACGGCGACACGCCCGTCGGGAAGACCAAACGCGACGTCATCAAGAAGATTCCCGCAAACGTGCAGCTCTTCAAGAAACGGGGACACCTTGAAGGACATCGCGGTGAACGCGGCGAAGCATGTCATGGTGCGTGGGGCGGTTTGGGCGGGAGCGCCGCGGGCCTGGCCGCCGGCGCAGCGGCGGGATGGGTCTTCGCGATGGCGATCATCGGCTTGCTCTCGTTCGCCGGCGTCGTATGGCGTGCGGCCCGCAAGCGTCACGCGGAATCGCCGACCGAATCGGACATCCGCACGATGACGCCCGTCGCCGTGGCGGGGACGTTCCTCAGCGCGTTGGCGGGCTTCGCGGTACTGATGGCGGCAAACTGGTGGACGGCGCTCGCCACCGTGATAGGGTCAGCAAGCGTGACCGCGGTTGTTGCCGTGGCCCGGTGTGAGCTTCGAAGGACCGGATGACCCGCCGCGCGATGGTTCATTTGCGCCCGAGCGCCGCGCGGGCCGCTGCGGCCTTGAACGGCCAGTACTTCACGCTGCCTCAATAATGGACTGGATCATCCGCTGCCGGACGGCAGTGAGCCGTGGCCATGCCTCAATCAATTTCAGCAGCCGTTCATCGGACTCGGCAGCGGAGGTTTCGGCCGTGGTCGCATTGGTGGTCGCATGGCCCCGGTCAGGTTCAGGAAAGGCCTGCTTTTGCGGGCGATTCTGAGCGGCACCGGCGTCCTGTCGATCCTGGTCCTTTGGGAGTTGAGCAAGCGCCAATTGCACCGCAAATTGCGGAGCGTAATGATGGCGAAGCCGACCCTCCCCCTCCCGCGCGTACGTCGCATGCGGTACAGGCGTTGGCATTCGTTGAACCTGGACGTCCGCGGTTGCCCCTGGTCTCTGGAAGCCTTTTTCGGCCGCTAGATCAGAACGGGCGTCGTCGCCGTCGAGGACGCCGATCGTGCGAATGCTGTCGCGGTACAGCACGCCAAGGTTTCTGACGCCCTCGCCGCCGCGGCCCTCGGCGTGGCGGAGCGGGTCCTGACGCGTGATCGCGCCCCCCGCCGTCGCAAGAGGGTCATGGCGACGATAATGGTGAGAGTTGCGCAACTGGGTTCCGGGACCTGGAGCAGGTTGGCTGAGATGTAAGTGCCGATCGAGTGACCGGAAACCAGGCCCTGTTGGTTACCGAACTCGAAGTGGATGCCGCCATAGATTCGGCTGCGCCCTGCCTCGGCGGCGGCGTCGCTGAAACTGTCAAAGCTGCGAAATACTTCCGGCAGACTGTCAGAACTCGTTGTGAACCCGATGCCGTCGGCGCCGAAGAAGTCCGCGAGGACGGCGGACGCGGCGCCGCTGAAGGTGCTGTGGCCGCTGGTGTACTCGGGGAACGGGGGCGTGACCAGCAATGGTGCCCAAGTGGCATCCGCCCCGGTGAGCGGGTTCCCGTCGAGGTCCGCGTCTCGAATGGCGGTGATCGGCCTCCAGAAGTCATAGGTGTACTTGGAGTCCCACGACTGGATCCCCGCATCGGCCATGGCGGCGTTCAATAGACCGAACAGGCGGGCGCTGTCGGCGATGCTCAGGTTCCGCCCCTGGGCGACGGAACGGGCGATGCTGTTCCAGTGGCCGGGCGGGGTTTCCGTGCCGGCGCCGTCGGCCCAGAAGTGGGCGATCTGGGTCTGCTCCGCCGTTCGCGTCAGGCTCCCAGCCGCACCGAGTGTATTCACTTCATTGAATGCTGTTGCGTAGGCGACGGAGGTCAACAGAGGAGGCGCCGGCGGCAGCGCGTAGTTTCCTCCGAAATAGGCGACGCTTCCCCACTGCGGCAGCAGCGGTGGGGCAAACGCCGGCGCCGTCGGCTGCCAATGGCCCGGTGTCGCCTGCCACGTGTAGGAGTGCCCTGCGTCGGCGCCGTCCCCGGCACGGTGCGCGAGCATCGCGCCCGCGGCGGCCTGCCCCAGCGAGATCCCGCGGTCCTTCGATGAGGAGTCGGGGACGGCCGCCAGGGACGTTGCCAGCGATGCGTCGAGCTGCGCGCGGCGCGTCGGGAACAGGTCCCAAAGGATCCCGTGCGCCGCAGTCGCTGCCGCGGCGTTGACATCGGCCCCGCCGTAGACCGCGAGGTCGCCGATGAACGCATACGGCTGCCGCGAGCGGTCGAGCGTGTTCACCGCGTCGTACACCGCCAGGTGGGTCATCGCCATCGCGCGCGAGACGCGCGGCGGCGGCATCGAGCTGGCCCGCACCTGTTCGAGCGCCACGGCGTTCCAATCTGCCACGACGTCAGCACGCGCGCTGGGGCTCAAAGCGGCCGCTGCAGCGAGCGCGAGTGCGCCGGCGCTGACAACGGATCGAAGCAGACTTCCATCTCGCAGTCGCATGTCACGCCTCCCGTGGCTGAACAGGATCATGGCCGGATCGCTCAGATGGGCCGGCCATGATCCTTTGTGAACTTGCACCGACTACCGGCGAACCACCTGGCAGAGCAGGACGAAGTCCGTCTCGAGCAGATCCACCTCGCCATTCGCGTACGCTTCCAGGATCTCCTCCTCCGATGTGAATGGATCCGTGGTCACGTCGCGGTCGTCCAGGACAGTGACCACTACGACAGCCCACCAGGGGTTGTATCCGGGGACGCCCGGGATGGCGGTGCCGAGGACGTGGTTCTGGGGTCCGAAGACGTAGAGCGGGTTTGCGACCTGGTTAACGATCGCGTGGTTGGTCACTCCGACGACGTTCTGGCTGACGGCGGGGATGACGAGGACGGTCTCGCCGTCGAACCAGACGGGGATCGTCGTCGGCTTGTCAGCGCGCGCCGAGTTGACACCGAGAGTCAGGACCAAGGCCGCGGTCACGATGGCGAATGATGTTCGTTTAGCGAATTTCATGGAGGTTCTCCTAGTTCAAGTGAGCGAGGCATTTGTCTGATGAGCACGTTTGCGCAGGTCCCGGGGGCGCTCTCTGCTGCGGGCCTGTTCGCCCCTGAGTCGTGCTCGTGGTGAGCTGCTCATGGATGCGCATAACTCACCTCCTCCCGCTTAGGCCTCTGACCGTGCAAAGATCGCTTTCACGGCCTCGCCCCGCGTGTTGGGCGTAGCAGCGCCGCCGCGAGCAGCAGACTGCCCGTTAGATCAGAACGGCGGCGTTGCCATCGAGGAGGCCGATGGTGCTGGTGCTGTCGCGGTAGATCGTTCCGAGGTTGTAGACATCCGGCCCCTGGCCCTCGTACCACTGCGACGTGTTCCCGGTGATGCTGCTGAAGTTTCGGACAATGACGGTACCGTTGGCCTCGTTATAGATTCCCCCGCCGTCGCCGCCGGACCAAGGGTAGTCGGAGTGGAAGGCGGTGTTGCCGGAAATGGAGGTGCTGTCGATCGTCACCATCCCGCCGGCGTTGTAGATCGCGCCGCCGAAGCGGGCTTGGTTGCCGGAAAAGGTGCTGTTGTTGGTCGACAGCGTCCCGACGTTGTAGATCCCGCCGCCGGTGTAGATGGCGTAGTTGTCGGAAACCGTGCAGGCGTCGAGCGTGAGCCCGCCCTGGTTGAAAACACCCGCGCCGTAGCCGCTATAGCCCTTGCTGATGGTCATGCGACTGAGCGTGACCGTGGTGTTCTGCGCGACCTCGAATATGCGATTGGTGGCGGTGGTTGTGATGGTCAGCTGACTTGTGCTGGGCCCGTCGATCGTGAGGTTCTTCGCGAGCGTGAGCTGCCCGCTGGAAAGGACGATGGTGTTGGGCGGCGGCGGGGGGTTCTTCACCCGACCCTTGCCGTTGCCGTTGCCCTTGGCGGCGGTTGATGTTGTCGAGGTCGAGGTGGTGGTGGAGCTGAACAGGGTCGGGGCGAAGACGATGGTGTCGCCGCTCGCCGCGAGCGCGATTGCGTCCCGCAGTGAGCCGGGGCCGCTGTCGCCGAGGCTCGTGACGGTCACCGTGCTGAGCAGCTGGCGGTCCTCGAGCGATTCCATCTGCGGCCGAACGCGGTCGCGCGAGCGAAGGGACTTTCGTACGCGCCCGCGCGCCGCCGGCGCGGAGGGTTTGACGTCTGGCAGCCAGGAAGAGAGCAACATCGTATTTCTCCTTAATGAGTGAACGGCATGAAAGCGGTCTCGCGAGTCAACGTGCCCGGACGTCAGTCGCTATGGCCGCTATCACTGAGTTGCACGAGGGAGGAGAGACGAGACAGGAGGGAATCAGTTTTTCGCGCTGGTTGTTCGGCAGCGCAGCAGCGCGGCGGCCTCACGACGTGAGCGCATCAGGGACAGGTTCGATCGGAGACACCGGCCAACAGAAAAGCCCAGCCGCTGTGGTTGGGCTTTTTGCTTCCGCACCGCAGGGGGAGCCGTCAGCGCCGCCGGCGGAGCAGTGCCAGGCCGGACACGCCCAGCAGCGACAGCGACGCCGGCTCGGGGATGACGGCGGCGAAGGCTTCCACCATGCCGTTGCGCATGCCGGTCCCGACGATCACCGTCCCGTCGAGGCTCACGTCCATGTCGAGGACATCTCCGTTTGTTCCAAAGAACTCGCGCCGCCATCCATCGGCGGCTGGGTCAACACCGTTCGCAACGAGGATGTCCCAAAGGCGCTGCATGCCGCCGTCGCTGGTCCAGTAGAAGGTGTCTGCGAGCACGCCGTTTTGGCAGGTGCCAACGATGACCGAGCCGTCGCCGTTGACGCCGCGAGCCACGCTTTGAGAGTAGCCCGGAAGGGCGCCCAGCCCGACCATGCCGCCGGTGCTGGTCCAGCGGAACGCTATTTCCTCCGACGTAGAATTGCCACTTCCGCCGACCACCACCGAGCCGTCGCCGCTGGCGGCGAAGGCGCGGCTTAACGTGTGGCCGGGCAATACGCCCAGCCCCAACATTCCGCCGGCGCTCGTCCAGCGGAACGCCTCGCGGCCGGAGGCGGAGGTGCCGGTGCCGACGACAACCGCGCCGTCGCGACTGACGTCAAACGCATAGCTCTCGAATTCCCCGCCGGGGAGGTCGCTTAGGCCGACCATGCCGCCGGTGCTGGTCCAGCGGAACGCTTCAAGACCGGACGCAGAGATGCGGGAGCCGACGACCACTGAGCCGTCCCCGCTCACGCCGTATCCACCGGGCTCGCTGGCACCCGTGCTGGTCCAGCGGGCGGAGCCCACGATGACCGAGCCGTCGTCGTTGGCGTCAAGAGCGATCCCATCGCCAATGCTGACCATCCCGCCGGCCCGGGTCCAGCGAAAGGCGTGGCGAGTGGTGGAGGAAGCGCTTGTGCCGACCACAACCGAGCCGTCCCCACTAACGCCATACCCGTTGCTGTGGACGAAGTCGCCGGGGATATGGCCCAAGCCAGTGAGGCTGGCGCCGCCATACGCTGTGCAAGCGGTCGTCAGAACCAAGAACGCGCAAAGGACTGCTCGCATCGGCGGGCGGGAGCCGGCGCACGGGCGGGTGGATGTCTGTGGCCGCCACGCCCAGGGTGCGGAGCGTTTCACCGTTGGCAGCCAGCAAGAGGTCAGCAAGAGCGTTCTCCCCGTCGAAACGGTTCGCGAGGCCGGGAAGCAGTGTTCTGTTCGCATGAGTTCCTCCAAGTCCGAGGTCGTCGGGAGATCATCACGCGGCATGTGGGCACCGTCCGCGCGATCAATGGTCGTTCAGCGGAGGATCCAGCCGGTGCCGCGGATCTTGGCGAGCCACGAGTTGCCGCTGTTGTCGAACAGGTCCACGGAGAAGTACTCGTCGGGCTCCCTCTTGCCGTCGCCGATGACCTCGATGGTGATGGTCTTCGTCGTCTCGCCGGGTGCGAAGGTCAGCGTGCCGGACTTGGCCACGTAGTCCTCGCCGGCCTTCGCGGTGCCGTCCCAGGTGTAAAACGACACCGTCACCGCCTGGTCGTACGCGGCCGACAGCGTGACGGTGAAGTTGAACAGGGTCGTCTTTCCCCTCTTGCCCTCGGACTTGCTCACGTCGCTGATGCTGATGGCCGGCTCGTCGTCCAGGATGGTGCCCACGCCGCGGCCGTCGGCGATGCTCGCGTTGGTCGGGCTGCTCAGGTCGACGAAGAACGTCTCGGCCCCGTTCCACTCGCCGAGCCGGTCGCCGTTGACCAGTACGGTGACGGTCTTGCTGGTCTCGCCGGGGGCGAAGGTCAGCGTGCCGCTGGCGGGCTGGTAGTCACCCCCCCAGGTGGAGGAGGCGCCCCCGTCGGCGGTCGCGTAGGCGACGGTGATCGTCTGGGTGCTCGGGGCCGACAGGGTGACGGTGAAGGTGGCGGCGACGCTGCCGGCATTCCCCTCCGTGACGGCCGCGTCGCCGATCTGGACCAGCCGGTCGTCCGGGCCCAACGGGGTGGCGGGGTTGCCGTCGAGGGCGCCGATCGTGCTGGTGCCGCCCAGGTACACCGCGCCGAGGTTGTACACATCCTCGCCGCCATAGGCGAAGTTGCCGACCACGCCGCTGTTGCTGATCGTCACCGTGCCGCCGGCAGTGTTGTAGATGCCGCCGCCGTAGTCGGCGGCGGAGTTGCCGGACAGGGTGCTGTCGCTGATCGTCACCGCCCCGCCGTCGTTGTAGATGGCGCCGCCGCTGCCGCCGCCGGCGAGGTATTGGAATTGTGCCTTGTTGCCGGACAGGGTGCTGTTCCGGATCGTCACCGTCCCGCGGTTGTTGTAGATGCCGCCGCCGTTGTAGTAGGGGTCGCGGGTGATGTTGTCGGACAGCAGGCAATTGCTGATCGTCAGCGTTCCGCCGTTGTTGTAAATGCCGGCACCTTCGGCTTCCCGCCCGTTCCTGATCACAAGGTTGTCAAGAGTCACGTTGACAGCGCGAGTAATGTTGAGCACGCGGCCGAAGGTTGAGCCGCTGATTGCTTCCGGGCTTCCGGGGGTGCCCAGGATGGTCAAGCTCTTGTTGATCGCCAGCTCGCCGCCCGTCAGGCCGATGGTCTGGCCGGCGAGGCCGGCGTCGAAGACGATGGTGTCCCCCCTCTGGGCAGCGGCGATCACCTCCCGGAGGGACAGAACGCCGTCGCTGGGGTCGGTCGTGTCGGCCGCAGTCGTGACGGTCAGCGTGCTGAATAGTCGCCGGTCTTCCAGGGCTTCCAGCAGTGGGCCGACGCCGGCCCGTGGGCGAGGGGAAGCTTGCATGTGCCGGCGTGCCGCCGGTATCGAGTGGTTCGAGTTTCGCAGCCAGGAAGAAAGCAACATGGGATTTCCTTTCATCAGTGGAGAGCGTGAAAGCGGTTTCGCAAGTCGACGTGCCCTGACGTGAGTCGCTATGCCCGCTATCACTAAGTTGCGCACGTGAGGAGAGACGAGACAGGAGGTGGCGCGGAGCCTCTTGCTTCCGCGCCGCACGTGAGGAAATCGGCCCGTCGACCGCAAATCACTGCCCGTCGCCTGTCGCTGAGGCCCAACGCCGACGCAGGCCCCACAGCCCGCCGAGCGCCAGGAGCGACAGCGCCGATGGCTCGGGCACGGGGCGCGACCAAAGCAGCGCTTCATATCGGGCGGTCGACAGGTTGTATCCGTAGCCCGAGACGTAGAGCGTGTTGCCGTTGATCCAGACGTCCGACGCGAGCGACTCGTCCCACGAGCCGGTCAGCGCCAGGGAAAGGTCCTCCCACGAGTCGGCGGTGCCGCTCCACAGGCTTGCCCGCCAGCCGCCGGAAAAGCTGACGAACCCGACCTGATACTGGCCGAAGATGCCGTAGGCGCTCGATGAGGTCGCGCCCGCCGGGGCCAGGTCAACCCGCGAGTCCGCGGTGCCGCTCCACAGACAGGCGCCAAAAAAGGCGCTCCCGGCCTGCTGGGTACCGGAGGTGGCGTAAGCAGCCCCCGGGCCCAGGTCCACCCAGGAGTCGGCGGTGCCGTTCCACAGACCGGCGCGCCCACTCGCCCTTCCCACCTGCTGTGTGCCGGTGGCGCCGTAGGCTGAGGATTCGGATTCGTCGAAGCCCGCGGGGTGCAGGTCCACAAACGACGCGGCCGTGCCGCTCCACAGGGCGGCGTGTCGCACTTGGCGGACGTTGCCGCGCAGGACTTGTCCCACCTGCTGCGTGTCGGAGATGCCATTGCCTTCCGACCAATCCCAGTTCGCGGGGTGCAGGTCGACCCATGAGGCGGCGGTGCCGCTCCACAGGCTGGCGTGGGCGATGTTCCGTATAAAGACTGTCCGGCCTGCTGCGTGCCTGAGAGGCCACTGGCGTGGGACCACTCCGCGCCGTCTACGTGCCAGGGGTGCAAGTCCACCCATGAGTCGGCGGTGCCGCGCCAGAGGCTGGCGCTGGGGCCGGCCCGTCCGACCTGCTGTGTGCCAAAGCCGCCTGTGGCGCGCGACTCGAACGAGCCCGCAGGGTGCAGGTAGGTCACGGTCCACTGGGCGTGCGCGGGCGAGCCGGAGGCGGCGAGCAGAACGAGGCACGCCGCCCCCGTGAAAAAGCGAACGTTAGCGAACACCGATTGGAATCCGATCCCCGATTTCATGACGCACCTTTCAGTTTGTTCGACATTGGGCTGCTGGTTGCAACCGGCCGTCGTCGGGCCAGCAGTCCCAGTCCGGCGACCGCGAGCAGCATCGCGCTGGAGGGTTCGGGAACGAGGCTGGAGGCGTCGAGGATGAAAGCGCGGGTGCCGTCGCTCAAGCCGCCGGGGCCGTCGTTGAAAATGCCCTCGCCGGTGATCAGGCCGTAGTCGTTGATGCCGCGGGCCTCCAGCAGAGTCCACTTGGCGCCTTCGATAGGGTTATTCGTGTCGAGCCAGGCGTTGAGGTCGATCATCTGCCCATTGACGCCGGGCGTGCCGGTGTAGAGGAATGCGCGCTTCTGCGAGAAGCCGCCCCCCATGTCGCTCCACCCCGCGATCTGGCCGGCGGCGTTGATGGCCAAGCCTTCGCTGCCCGTGCCGCCGGGCAAAGTGCCGAGATCGAGCATGCTTCCGGGCGTGCCGGTGTAGAGGAAGGCGCGGGATGGGGGGGAAAAGCTTTGCGGGATCGTGGCGCTGCGCCCCGTGACCTGCCCGGCGTTGTTGATGGCCTTGGCGTCGACCTGCCAATCTTCCCCGCCAAGCGTACCCATGTTGGTCTTAGTCCAGCCGCCGCCGGGCGCGGGAGTGTAGATCCAATAATGTGCGGTCATCTGCCCGGCGTCGTTGATGTCTCGGACTTCGCCGATCGCCTGAAGAGAAAGATCGACCATGGCGCCGCCCGCGCCGGGCGTACCGCTGTAAAGGAAGCCGACGTGTCGCTCCCAGTTGGTGTTCCAGACGCGGCCCACGATCTGCCCGGCGGCGTTGAGTCCTGAGACGTAGTCGGTCCCCTGGTAGAGCGTGCCCAGGTCGTGCATGACGCCCCCGCTGCCGGGCGTACCGGTATAGAGGAAAACGTGGCGATTCGAAGTCCCTGCGACCTGTCCGGCGTCGTTGATGGCATAGCCAATGCTGCCGCCCCCGAGGGTACCCAGGTTCACCATGGCCCCGCCGCCGCCGGGCGCGGGGGTGTAGAGGAAGGCGTTCGCCACGCCGCCTGGCGTGCGGGCCGACCCGGTCACCTGTCCACTGTTGTTGATGGCGTTGCCGGTGCTGTGGTCCCCGCCGAGCGTGCCCAGGTTGTAGATGGCCGGCGGCGCGGCCATCGCTTGTAGGGTGCCGATGGCCACTATTGCGAAAGTGAGGCCTGCTGATTTCATTGGAATTCCCTCCTCGGCAATTTGCCGATTACGAACGCGCCCCAAGCGGAAGTTCGGCGCCATTCGAGGTGCCCGGGCGGGCGTCATGGGCAACGTCCGCTATTACTGAGTTGCGCAAGTGGGCAGGGGCGAGACAGGTGCGCCATTGATTTGCGAAGAGGCCGTCCCGCAAACGCGCCGCGACTTGTTCGCGGGTGCCGTCTTAGGGAAGGGCGCACCAGAGCTTGGGCGAGACAGGCAGAGCGAAAGATTGGCGTTTCAACCCTCCGGGCCGAAGCGCAACTTCATGCGCCGGCGACGCTAGGGATTCGTCTTGATTCCCAATAGCTCGGCGGCTTCGGCGCGGAAGCGAATCAGTTCCTCATTGGCGGGGGCCTTCTTCTCCATCCACTCGACAGCCCGCGCGTACCACTGGCGCGCCTCGTCCTTGTTGTCCAATTGCCAGTGGGCCGTCGCCAGGAAGAAGCAGTCGAAGCTGTCGCCGCCATTACGCAGCTCCATCGCCTTTTCGAGGGCGGCAATCGCGGCTTTCCAGTCGCCGGTCCGGTAGTGGGTGACGCCGAGCGTGTTGCGAATGTTCCCATCATCGGGACGGAGCTCGACGGCCTTGGCGGCGAGTTGGACAGCGGCCCGAATGGCGTGCGGGTCGCGCGACAGCGGCCCGTTCGCCGTCGCCAACCGCCACGCAAGGCCGTTCAAGTCGTTCGCTGACGTCGTCGGGCACTGCTGAACGGCAAGGTCGACCAGCCGCTGAACGTGCGGGGCCCACGCCGTGACGAGCGCGTCGCGCCGCTCGTCGTCGAGCGTTTGATCGGCCCTGGCGCCATCGATCGCGCTCGCCATCACCGCGGCCGCGGCGGTTGTCGCACCCCAGGCCACGGGCTTGAAGTTCGGGTCGACGACGAGCGACACGGCCTCTTGGTACGACCCGTTCCGCACGAGCAGCGCGGCCAACTGCGCGGTGACCTCCATCTGCCGGTCACGCAAGGCCCGCTCCTTCGGGAAGTCGTCGGCCGCCTTCTTGTGGAGGTCCACCGCCACGCGCAACTCGCGTACTGCCTCCTGCGCGTACCCGTGCCGCGCCAGCATATTGCCCACGGACCAGACCGTGTACGCGAGCTCCTGCCGGTAAAAGTGGCTCTGCGGGACCTGCGCGATCAGCTCCTGGTAGATACCCTTGGCGATTTCGAATTGCCGCTGTGCCTCGCGCACCTCGCCGCGCGCGTGGAAGACCTCCCCGAGCTTTCGGTAGCTGACCGCCAGCTCCTGGCGAAAGTACGGCTCGTTGGGCATGGCGTGCGCCAGCTGTTGGAAGATCTCGATCGCCCGTCGCGCCATTGCTTCGGCGCGCGGGTAGTCGCGCAACCGAACAAAGCGATCCACGACCCCCCAGAACGCCTTGCCCACCTCCTGCGGGAGCCACGAGGGCTGCACCGTCGACGGGTCGCTCGTGCGCGCGATGACGTCGGCGACTCCTTCGAGAAGTTCCACGGCCTCGCGCAGCTCTTGGACCGCCTCGGCGGCGGGTCGGGTCTGCTCCGAAATGATGCTCAGTCCGATGTGCGAGTGCGCCAGGTGATACCGGTATTCAGCATTGCTCGAAAATTCTTTTACGAGCCCGGCCCTGAGCGCCAGTCCTTTGCGGACTGCCCCCTCGGCCTCGGCGAGATGGGCCGGGAACACGCAGAACGCCAGATCGTGATAGGCGAACGACTGCTTCAGCCGGACCTCCGGCGCCGCGCCCTCCACCGGTTCCCGGAGGGCAATCGCCTGCCGGTAGGCACGCGCGGCCTCGTCACTCCTCTGTTTGACGCGCAGGAGCGGGCCCAACTGATCGTAGCCGTCGGCGAGCTTGGCAATGACGTCGGCCGACGTATCAGGCATGCGTCGTTTGAAGACCTCGTCATACTTGGCAATCGCCCCATCAAGGTCGCCGGCTTGTCGAAGCGAATCGCCCAGCTCGATTGGCACCTTAAGGTTGCTTGCATCGCGCTCCAGGGACTTGAGCAGCCGGGCGCGATCCTCCGCCTCGAGCGCCGCAAGAGCCGCATGATCGCCCTTCGCCTGGTACAGCCGCCTGAAATACTTCATCACGAACGGCAGGCTGTAATGGCTGTCACCGTATTGCGCAAGAAAGATCGACCGGGCGCGTCGCAGGTTTGCCTCCGCTTCCGAGTACTGTTGGCGGTCCGTCTGGATGTCGCCCAATTTGGCCAGGCTCCAGCCGGTCTCCACGTGATCTTTCCCGTGCCAGCGCTCGTGCATGGCGACGGCCTTACGTGCCAGCGCCTCCGCCGCCGGAAAATCCGCCTGATGTTGCTTGGTGGCAGCCAGCCGGTGCATGACATTGGCAAGCTCTGCGTGCCCCTGGGGAAAGTGTTTCGCCCCGAGCGCGAGCGCTTCATCGGCCAGGGCAGAGGCTTCATCAAGCCTGTTTTGGTTATTGAGGACCAGCTGAAGCGTGCTCATCGCTTCAATCACTTTCTCAGGCGCGGCGCCGCTCTTCTTAAACAGTTCAATCGCCTCGCGCAACTCACGTTCTGCTTCGAAGAGCCGCGTCACTTTGAGTTGGTTCCAGCCGGAGTCGAGCAGGCTTTGGGCAATCAGTGCCTGCGCTTGCGGTGAACCGCTGGCCACCAGCGAGCGACGAACGGCAAGGGCGCGCTGGAGGTGCGGCTCCGCGTTCTCGTGCAGGCCGAGCCGCCGGTACACGTTCCCGATCGCAGCGCTAATGGCCGCATCGACCTCAGGCTGCCCCTTGAGTTGATCGCGCATCCGCGGTGCGGCCTCTTGGAGCAGTTGCCGCACGGTGTAGTCCGGCCCCTTGCTCTGGTCGGGGTGGGCCGAAGAGAACATCTCCAGGAGCAGGTCGCTGATCGTGGTGGCTTTGGCGGCTTCGGTCACCGCGCGTGCCCTCGCTTGCGTCTCCGCTTCCAGCCGCGCCTGCGCCAGCGTCTCGGCGCGGCGGGCTCGCACGGCCAAGGCGCTGCTCACCAGCGTCGCGCCCACCAGCAGCAAGACGAATCCGGCCGCAACCCCCAGCTTCACCCGGTGCCGCCGTGCGATCTTGCGCAACCGGTACGCCGCGGACGGCGGACAAGCGTGCACCGGCTCGTCCTGCAGGTATCGTTCCACGTCCCGCGCCAGCCCGTTGGCGGTTTCGTAGCGCCGGCTGCGGTCCTTCTCCAGCGCCTTCATGACGATCCAATCCAGCTCCCCGCGCACCATCTTCGTAAGCTTTGCCGGCTCCGTGTGACGCTGCACAGAGATCGATGCCAGAGACTCTTTCGACTCGCTTAATCGCGTGCTCGGCCGCGGCGGCTCCTCCTCGCGAATGATCCGGCGCATTTCGTCCTGCGCGGCATTGCGGAAGCGCTCCCTGTCGAACGGCGTGGTGCCCGTCAGCAGCTCGTATAGCAGCACGCCCAGCGAGTAGATGTCGCTGCGGGTATCGACGTCAAGCGCGCTCTGCCCCGCCTGCTCCGGTGACATGTACAGCGGCGTGCCCAGTAGCTGGGCGAAGCCCGTGAACAGCGAGTTCTCCGTCAGCGCCTGCCCCAGTGCCTTGGCCACGCCGAAGTCGATCACCTTCACCACCGGGGTGGTGTCGTGCATGCTCACCAGCACGTTGGTCGGCTTGATGTCGCGGTGGATGATGCCCTTCTGGTGGGCGTGCTGAACGGCGTCACAAACCTGCACGAACAATTCGAGCCGCTGCCGTGGGGGAAGCTGATTTCCGTCGCAATAGCCCGTGATCGGCTCGCCCTTGACCAGCTCCATCACGAAGTAGGGTCGGCCGGAGTCGGTCATCCCCCCGTCGAACACCTTGGCGATGTTCGGATGGTCCATGATCGCCAGGGCCTGCCGCTCGGCATCGAAGCGGGCGAGCACCTGGCGGCTGTCCATTCCCGGCTTCACGAGCTTCAGCGCCACCTTGCGGCGGACGGGCGTGACCTGCTCGGCCATGTAGACGATGCCGAACCCACCTTCGCCGATGCGCTCCAGCAGCTTGTAGCGGCCAATCGTCGCGCCGACGCGTTCGGCGGCCGGCGTTGGGTCGAGCGTGGCGGCGAAGCCCGGGTGCTCCATCGCGACCATCGCGGGGAAGAGGTCGCGAATCTGGTCGGCCAAGTGGGGATGCTGCTTCGCGTACTCGTCAACAGAAGGGTGCTCGCCCGCGCGGTGGCGGCGGAGGAAATCGTCCGTCAGTGCCGCGAGAAGGTCTTCGTCGGCGTGAACGTCCGCAGCGGGCTTCGGTTCAATCATGGCCTCAGCTCCGTCAGTCCGCCCGGCATCTCCGCGAGAATCGCCTTGAGCCGCTTCAGCGCCCGCAGGTATCGCTTGGCGGCGGCGCGCTCCTCGATGCCGAGAAGTTCGGCCGCCTCGGCGCTCGTAAGCTGCTCGAAGTGGCGCATTGCCAGAACCTCCCGGTCGGTCGGGTCCATCTCATCCAGCGCCTCGGCCAGCCGCGACCTCACCTCGCCGCGGACGGCGGCGATGCTGGGGCGCGTCAGCCCCGCCGTCAGGTTCGCGCACAACGCCGCCGACGTGTCATCGGGCCTAGAATGACCATCGAGCGGCCGGTCGCGCTTCGCATCGCGCATGTGCGTGCCGAGGTGGTGACGGGTGACCTCCAGCAGCTTATTGCTGACCACCCCCCGCAGCCAGAGGAACAGCGGCGCCGCCGGCACCACGCCGAAGTAGTCGGCTCGGTGTGCCGACGCCTCGGCAAAGGCGTCCTGCACGACGTCCGCCGCGTCGACCCGCCCGCGCAGGCGCGGGTCGATGCGGAAAGCAACCATCCGCGCAAGTCGCTCCTGGTGGGCCGTAAGCAGCGCACCCCACGCCGCCCCGTCTCCCGCGGCGGCGCGGGCGAGCAACGACACCGTCTCGGGTGGTTCGTCCGCCATCCGGCACTCTCCTCACCTTCAATTGCGCGAAGGTCGCTTATCGAGACAGGCGATCTACAATACGTCGACAAAACGGCTCCCGCACGCAGGCGACGATCGGCCACTACCTCTCCGTCTAGTACGGCACAGGGCGCCGCCGACCACCTGCTTCCTCCGCCAATCCGCTGACCGCTCCGGCGTGGCCGTGCTTCCGCCAAGGCGGTTCGGCCAGATGGGCGGCCGGCGGCCGGGAGGTGAAGGAAACGTTGCAGATCGGGGCAAATCACCTGCTGGACCACTTGCCACCACTCAAATCGAAGCCGCGACCGTGCGGGGGGTAGGCGCGGTTTCGCCCAAGCTCCAGGATTCGCGCAGCGGCGCAGAAGAAACCAGCTGCCATGCTGCTGTGGTCAAGAACTTCCCGCCGGATGCGGGGGCCACCGATGGAGGTCCCGCCTAAAAAACTCCCCCGTCCGAGTTTCCCGATATCTCCATGATCGCCATGATTATCCGCTGGCGGGTGGCCGTGAGGCGCGGCCAAGCTATGATGAGTTTCAGCAGGAGCTCGTCGGGTCCGGCGGCGGTAGTTTCTGCCGTGGTCGCATTTGTGGTCGCAGTGGGCACATCATGTTCAACAAAGGCCTGCTTTTGCGAACGATTTTGAGGCGCACCAGCGTCCTGTCGAGAAGACCGTGACGCGGTGCTCGATCAGCACGCGGGCGACCTCCGATCCGACGCGGACCGGATGTCGTGCCGATCAAGAGGACGTGGAACGGCGCCGCCGCGCCGCACGCACCGGGGGCGCGGGGTTCGAGCGCCACCTCACGAAGCCGGTCGACTCCAATTGCTCGTCGCCGCGATCCCCGAAGTCGTTCAGGTTTCGGAGCATATGTAGCCACAAAGCCCAGGACGTGGCGAAGCCAACCGCTACTCGTCCGCCCCCTCGAACTCCACGTTCAGGTCGAGGATCCCCACCGCCGCATCGGCCTTCGGGGTCATGTTGATGCGGATCGCATCGCACGTCATGGCCGCAGCGGGATGGACGACGTTGTACTGGTCAGGCTGGAGTTGGTAGCTGTCGGTCACGTACAGCTGCATCGGCTTCCACTGGCCGTTCGTGCGTACCGCCAGGTTCCACTCCACCGGGACCTGCACGCCGCCCTTGTCGTCGTACCAGTAGACGCCGACGCTCCGGAGCGCCTGCGGCTTCTTGAACTCGACCGTCGCCCACTGCGCCTTCCCCTTCTCGGGCCAGCTCGTCCAGCGGCGGATCGAACCGTCTCCCGAGTTCCGCGGCCGCTGGCCGTCAACGAGTGCGGCGACGGTGTCTTTCTCAAAGGTGTGGGAGGCGCGGACGGGGCCGAAGGCGCTGCCGATCAGCCGCTCACCGTTGAAGTAGCGCACCATTTCCGCCTGCCGCGGGAGCCAGACGATCATCGAGCCGTTGCCGCGGTTGTTCCAGGCGTAGTACGGGATCAGCTTCAGCTTGACGGGGGCCGCGCCCTCCGCGCCGACCGCCGAGGCGGGAAGCGTGACGCTAACCGCCTCGTGGCCCGTGGCGATCTCGGTCGATCCCACGGCGATAGCATCGGCCGCGGGAATCTGTTCCAGTGCCAGTCGCTGGACCACTCCGTTGTCCGTCCCCTCCGCGCACATCACCAGCGGTCCGCGCGTGATCGCGACGCGGCCGCGGTTCGCCTCGACCCGCTCGTCGCACGTGTTGAAGCACACCGGCATCGGCAGATGCAGTTCCACCTCGTCACCCGCTCGCCACTCGCGATCGAGGACAACAAAGCCATGCTCAGTGGTTGGCGCCTCCACCTGCTGCCCGTTCACGCGCACGGTCCACGGCGCCTTCTCCGGATCAACGTAGCGGTACAGGTCACCGGGGACGAAACGGCCGCCGGTCCAAGTTGGAATTCGCAGTCGCAGGGCAAACCGCTGGGCCGCCTTGGGCGTCAGGATGATCTTGATCTTCCCGTCGCTGGGGTACTGCGTCTCCTGCCGGATACCGACGGGTCCGCCTGGCAGATTCAGCGTGCTCTCGCTGCCGACAAAGAACGTGACGTAAAGCGAGTTCTCGCGCTGCGCGTAGGTCATGCCGCCGACCTGCGGGATCAGGCGGGCCAGGTTCGTCGGGCAGCAGGCCGTTCCGAACCAGTCGACGCGCCCGGCCGCGCCGTGGTTGAACGGATGATCGCCGTCCGCCTCCAGTGGGTTGACGTAGAAGAACTGGTTGCCGGGAAGATTCACGCCCGCCAGCACGTTGTTGAGCAGCGCGACCTCCGCGACGTCCAGGTACTTCGCGTCCCCGTGCAACAGGAACAGGCGGTAGTTCACCAGCACATTGCCGACGGCGGCGCAGGTCTCGTTGTACGCGTCGGCGTTGGGCAGCACGAACCGGGGCCCGAACCCTTCGATCCCGTGGACAGCGCCGAGCCCGCCGGTGATGTGCATGCGCGTATTGACGATGTCGTGCCAGATCGCGTCGAGCGCCTTCCCGTACGAGTCGTTGCCGGTCAGCACCCCGACGTCGGCCATCGCCGCGTACTGATACGCGGCCCGCACCGCGTGGCCGACCGCCTCGGTCTGCTCCGCCACCGGCAGGTGCTGCTGCGCGTACGTCGGCGACATCACGCCTTCGCCCTGGGGGCGATACGTCCGGCCGCGAATCGCCAGGAAGCGGTCGGCCATCTTCAGGTAGAGCGGATTTGCCGTCGCCTGCGCGAGCTTCACCAGCGCCAGTTCGATCTCCTGGTGCCCCGGCGCCTGGTTGACCGGACGGCCGCCGTTGTAGTTCGCGTCGCCCTCAAAGAAGACGCGGTTCACGTGCTGCGCGTTTTTCTCCGCGATCTTCAGCAGCTTGTCCTTCCGCGTCGCCTGCGCGTAGGCGATCGCCGCTTCGTAGAGGTGGCCGACGTTGTACAGCTCGTGGCTGTGCACGACGAACTGGTACGGGGCATCGCCCATCATGTGTTTTGCGGAACCGACGCCGGTGATGTGCGACGGGTAAAGGTAGCCGTCGCTCTTCTGCGCCGCGGCAATGACGTCGATGATGCGGTCGATCTCCGCTTCGAGTGCGGGGTCGCGCTCGAGCTGAAGGAGGTAAGCCGCACCCTCGATCACCTTGTAGAGATCGGAGTCGATGAAGCGGTGCGGCCGGTGGTCCGGCGCTCCCTTGCCGGCGAGGAAGTCCGCCGCCGCCTGGAGGTGCCGCACGCCCGGTTCGGTTTGCTTCAACGCGTGCGGGACCAGCACCTCGCGCTGCGTGTTCAGCCGCGGGAGCCAGAAGGAGTCGGTCAGCTTCACCGCGGTAAATGGGATCGGCTTGAGCGGGTAGTCGCCGCTCGCTCGCTCGTGCTGTGGCGAAGTCATCGGCCCTCGCTGCTCGTCCGCCCCGGCCGCCGGAGGAATGAACAAGCCGACACACAGCGCAGCGAAGAGCGCGCCGATGACCCGTGCGGGCACATGGTTCAGTCGCTGTTGATGAGTGAAGTACACGTCATTGCTCCCGCTGGTTCCATAGCCGGTGGCGCTGCTGGCGCCTCTCCGCTTGAGACGCATGTGCGCCGGATCACGCCGCGGTCCTGCTCCGCCGCAACCGGGTGTGACGGCAACGGCATCGCCTCCTGCTGACCGGTAGTTTCCCATCTTAGCGTGTCCGGAGTGCAGCGGACCGGCCGACGCTGTACTCTTTAGCTTGCGAGCCGGCCGAGCCGGTCCCCTGACGCCTGCCCGGCCAAGCAAGCTTCAGTTTGCCCGCTACCCGCTCACCATTGCCGCCGGATTTGAGGAGGTTTGATGCTTCGTTCGCACCATTATTGGATGAGCTGTGTCCTGGGGCTTTTCGCCTTGGCGGCGATCAGTCATCCTGCTCGCGCGCAGGAGTGGTCTGGGCCGGTACGTGGCAGCTGGATCCGCGATGGCGTCGCGCAGCCGGGCGACGTCGTGCTGGCCGAACCGGGGAAGCCGTGCCGGGTTGTCATCCGCGACGATGCACACAGCGCCGTGAAGCAGGCGGCGACGTTCCTCGCCTCCGACCTCACCCAGCTCTGCGGCCAGAAGATCGAGGTCGCGACGGCGCCGCCGCCGGCGGGAGGGCATGTGGCGGTCCGACTCGTCACGCTCGGAGACGGCACCGAACTCCCGCCGGAAGTTGCTCGCGGCAAGCTCGAAGGCCAGTGGGAGGCGTACCAGGTCGTCACGACGGCCGGTGCCGTCTGGCTCGTCGGCTCCGATGCCCGCGGGACCGCGTACGCTGCTTACCGGCTCGCCGAACACCTCGGCATCGACCCGCTGTACCACTGGTCCGGCTACCGCCCGATGGCGAGCGAGCGCCTCGTCATGAAGCAGGCGAATCAGCTCACGCCGGCGCCGACCGTGAAGTATCGCGGCATGTTCCACGACGACGAGGACATCCTGCCGCGACCGTTCCACCACGCCGGTTACCCGCTGTCGGTCGGCGACGTGCCCAACGAGTGGTACGCCCGCTTCTTCGAGACTGCCCTGCGCCTGCGGATGAACATGGTCGCGCCGTACACGCGCGTCCACCGGCGCTTCGAAGTGCAGAAGATGGCGAGCGACTGGGGCCTGTTCTACACGAGCCACCACTACGACATCCTCCTGTCCAACCCGCACGGCTTCACCCGGTACAAGCTGGCCGAGAAGCGCGGCGTGACCGGCGGCTGGGACTGGCTGAAGAACCGCGACAACATGATCAAGTACTGGGGCGCGGGCGTCCGGGAGAACGGCCAGCTCGACTGCATATGGCCCGTGGGCTTGCGCGGCACGGACGACCACCCGTACAACTTTCCAAAGGATACGCCGGTCGAGGAGCAGAACCGCGTCTTCCGCGAGGTCCTCCAGGCGCAGATCGCCGAGACGAACAAGCTCGTGCCCGAGGCCAAGAGCCCGCCGGTGTTCCACTTCACGCTCTACGGCGAGATGCTCGAGAAGTACCTCGCCAGCGGCGGCAACTTCAACGTGCCGGAGAACGTGATCCTCATCTGGCCCGACGACAACGACGGCCGCATCCGCGCGCTGCCGAAGGGGCCGAACAAGTGGAAGCACGGGGTCTACTACCACCTGGCGTACCTGTGGTCGAAGGTGAGCAAGCAGTCGGCGAACCTCGTGCCTGCCAATCGCGTCGCCGATTCGTTCAAGAAGATCGTTGAGGCCGGCGCGACCGAATACGTCCTGGTCAATGTCTCGGAGCTGCGGGAGTTCGTCCGCGAGGCGCGAATGATCGCGGAGATTTGCTGGGACGCGGAGGCTGCCTTGGGCGACATGCCGCTGCGCGCGATGCCGGAGAAGCCGCTCGCGCACGTGCCGGTGCACGCGACGGAGCCGCTGCCGCCCGACATCCCCTCGCCGTCGTCCGACCGTTACGCGCGGTGGTTCGCGGCCGAGTACTTCGGCGCGGCCGCCGCCGACGACGTCGTCGAGGTGTACCGCCGCTACGAGCAGTTGCTCGACCGCTCGGACAAGGCGTGGTTCGGCAACGACAAGGTGGCCGGCGCGCTGAACTCGCTGATGGCGAAGTTTGCCGGCCGCGAGTTCCCGCCGGCCCACGCCGACACGCTGCCCGCGCTGGTCGAGCGGGCGAAGCAGTACGACGAGGCGTTCGCGATCGCCGCGCGGGCGCGGGCGAAGATGACGCGGGCGCAGCGGCAGTTCTTCCACGACCTCGTCGAGCTGCCGCTGCTCATGGACCGCCGCCCCACGCAGGCGGCCGTGCTGCTCGTGCGCGCGATGAGCGAGCCGGACCGGGAGAAGGCGTGGTCCCTGTGCGAGGAGGCGATGGCGCCGCTCGAGCAGCTCGAGCTCGAGATCAAGCGCGCCGAGCACCCGCCGTTCGACCAGTGGTACCGCAAGACGTGGGTCCGCCACGAGGAGACGGCGCTGAACGTGCACTGGTCGTACGAGATGCTCCGCGCGTTCCTCGCCAGCGGCGGCACCGAGCGCCTGCGCCGCCCACCGGAGGCGAAGATCCCGCAAGAGGTGTTCGTGCCGATGATCATCAAGGACTGATCGACCGTCGCGCCGCAGACGGTTGACAGGCCGAGAGTCGACGAGCACTAAGTGCCGCATAAATGCAACACTTTACCTGCCGTGGCAGGCAATGCTGCCAAGTGAATGCTGGGACTGCCCGCATGATTATTGTCCGCCCACGGGCTCCACATCCTCGCGCTGCCTCGCCGAAAAACGGTCGTTAGCATGCTAGCCTCCCATGCCTCGGGCAACGTCTGGTGCAGGCTCTCGATTCGAGTGACGCAGCGAGAATTGAGGAGGCGGTTTTGCTCGCGCTGTCTTCGAAATGATTCGTTACCAACGCGCCGCCAACTCCGCATGGAACGTGGGCCGAGTCGCTGTAGCCCCGGGAGCGATGAACCAGTCCTGGCGCGAGGCCAGGTTTGCCATAACGCACATGTGAACGCTCACTGCGAGTCGTTAATGTGTCGCAGGCGATAGTCTGATCGAACGCGCTTCTTCTCGTCGGCAATTCCGGACAACTGGAAGAAGAAGAGCGTCATCGTGTCGCGCCAATGCGCGGCGTGATCGATCTGCCGCGTGAGCCGGTCCAGCACGTGCTCGTACCGCTCGTCATCGATCTTCCCCTCGAGCGAAACCCACTTCGCCCGCAGGCGCCGCGCCTGCTCCACACCCGCGTAATACGAGTCGTACAGGTGCTGAATCACCGTCTTCCCGTTCTTGAGGCGGTGGGTGTACGGCACGTGATGGAAGAACAGCAGCAGCTCTTCCGGGCACGTTTCCAGGGTCTCATACACCTGCGCCACCGGCCGGTGGTACAAGCTGGTGTACCCGCTACCGGTGGCTCGGGTGCGATCGAAGCCGACGCCGCGGCTGTCGGCCTTGTGATACGCGTAGCGGATGTGCGGAGCCGGGTCGAAGTGTGGTCCCCCCTCGTGTAGAACGCCCAACCCCATGGGCGAGGTGTAGCGCTCGTAGATTGCTCGGGAATCCATGAGCATCGAGACGATCGTCTCCAACACGACCGGATCGCTGCTAAAGCTGAGCCGCACCCACTGCTCGGCGATCTCCCGCGCGTCCAGTTCCGGCGCCCACGCTAGCCGGCCGTAGCCGTAGAGGTTCGCCATGTGCAGGTGATGCCCGAGCCAGTTGCGATCCCGCCCGAGGTTGGCAACGGCCGTGATCCCGCCGGGTGCCGCGGAGTGCACGGAGCCATCGAGCACACCCGTCACGCTCGAGCCCGCGCCGCGGGCGTGGGTGTCGAAATCGAGCGCCTCCTTCCACATGGGAACGAGGTAACACAGGTGCACGTCTTGCCCCGTGTACTCCTGCGTAACCTGCAACTCCAGCATCGCCCGCGTCGCCGGGAGCTTGCCGAACAGCGGGTGCACGGGCTCGCGGACCTGAAAATCGATCGGCCCATTCTTGATCTGCACGAGGACGTTTTCGGCAAAGTCGCCGTCCAGCGGCAGGAAGTTCTCCGACGCCATGGCGGCGCGGTCCGGGCCCTTGGAGTCGTAGACGAACGCGCGCCACATCACGATCCCGCTGTGCGGTTGCAGCGCCGCGGCCAGCATGTTGGCGCCCTCGGCATGATTGCGCCCGTAGACGTACGGTCCGGGCTGCCCTTCGGAGTCCGCCTTGACGACGAAACCGCCGAAGTCGGGAATGAGCTCGTAGATTTCTTCCGTCTTCTCGCGCCACCACTGGCGCACCTTCGGGTCGAGCGGATCGGCCGTCTCGAGCCCACCCAGCGCGCGCGGGCTGTCGAACCCCGCCGAGAGGTACAGGCGCACGCCATAGGCGCGGAACCGTTCAGCGATGACGGCTGCCCGCTGGAGGTAGGCGCGAGACAGCATCTGAACGTTCCGCCCTTTGCCGGCGTTGACGTTGTTGATGCAGATCCCGTGAATGCCGACGGAGGCGAGCAGCCGGGCGTAATCCGTGTGCCGCTGGTCGGGTGAGGGCACGCCTTCGCCCCAGAAGATCGATCCGCCCGCATATCCGCGCTCGACGGAGCCGTCGAGGTTGTCCCAGTGGTTGATGACGCGCAGCGGGATGCGCGGCCGTTGCCGCACGTCGAGATCGTCGATCCGCTGGCCAAGTTGGAGGTGCCGAAGCAGCGCAAAGCTGCCGTAGAGCACACCGCCGTCGGAGTTGGCGGCGATGATGATGTGCCGGCCCCGGGACGTCTTTGCCGAGCGCAGTGCGAACCCCTCGGGGCCGAGACTTTCCACATCGATGCCGTTTAAGGCTTCACGCACGGCAGCGTCGGCTTCGGCGAGGCTGGGCACGAGGATGATGGCGCCGTCACCGCCGGCGCCATCGATGACGGGTACCTCCCGGGCGAGCATGGCCGTCAGTCCGCGCTGCAACTCCGCCGCCGCCGAACGAAGGACGACCGAGTCCGCGGGCAGCGCGATCTGCGCGGCCGCCGCCCGATATGAGGTGCGAATCGGTCCTTCGTCCAGCGGCACGTACCGCAACCAGGCGGCATAGCCGTCTTCGCCTTGCGCATTGCCCATCGGCACAAGCAGCACAACTATCAGTGCGAACTTGAGGAGGTTCTTTATCGGCATCTTTATGATCCTGATATTGCCAAGCGACCATCGACGGAAACTAAAACGACCAAGGGCGCCTCCCGCGCTATCGGTCTTGCCCTTGGTGATGTTGAAGCCAGCCGCCTCTGCGGCTTCACCTGCGGGAGCGAGCGCATGTATCGCTCAAGGTTTCAGGTGGAGCGTTAAAATCGACGGAATCGACCCTGCGGCTACCGGCGGCGACGAGCGACGCGGTGACACATCATATCTCGTGGTCGTGCTCCGCCAGGTCGCCGATCAGCGGCAGGGCTTTCTCGACGACGCGGACGTGTGCGGGATGCGTCAGGTAACGGTTCATGGCGTCCAGCGTGTCAAAGTCGGCGATGAGGGCGAACCTGCTCGAGTGAGGGCGTTGGCCGACATCTTCACGAATGGACCATTCGCGTATCTCGTCGATCTGGCACGGCAGCTCGTTCAACTGGTCGATGATCTGCCGAAGCGACACCTCGTCGGTACCCGGCTTGAAGTTGAAGAGGACCACGTGTCGAATTGCCATGGGTGTGTTCCTTCCCTCGCCGAGAGACTGACCCATCTCATTGGGCGCTCGGTTCAGCCGTCGCCCGCGACAGGTTCGCCAGCAGTTCGTCACAGCATTTCTGCGCGAAGGCGTCGTCGTTGACGTGCGCATCAATGGGCAGAACCCGGACGGGAGCGCGGCAGTGTTCGCTCAACGCCTCCAGGAGCGACTGGTTCGCTTCCGGATCGTAAAAGGCCGCGCCCGGCGCATCCAGCGCGGACAATCCCTTGAGCGGGAACAGGACGGTGGTCGGGCCGGTCGCGGCGTTGAGCTTCTCCGCGATGCACCGGCCGATCTCCCGGCACTCGGCGGCGGTCGTGCGCATGAGGATCACGTTTTCGTTGTGCCGGTAGACGGTACGGCCCCGGAACTTCTCGGGCAGACCGGCAGGGCCGACGAAGTTCACCATGTCGATCGCGCCCGGCACGACGACCTGCGGCAGCCCGGCCTTGGCGGCCGCCTCCAGCCGCGTCGGGCCGGCGGACAACGTGCCGCCCACCACTTCGTCCGCCCACTCGGTCGTCGTGACGTCCAGCACCGCCGTGAAGAATCGTTCCTCGATAAGCGATTCCATCGTGCGCCCGCCAATCCCCGTGGCGTGGAACGGGATCAGCTGCAGCCCCGACGCCGCGAGCAAGTCGCGGCACTTGTTCACGCACGGCGTCGTCACGCCGAACATCGACGCCGCCACCAGCCGGCCGTCGCCCGCCGCCGCATTACGGCGTTGTTCGGGTGATTGCGCCGCGCGCACCATCGCGCACACCGCCGCGGCGGCGTTGCGCAGGATCGGCCGGCTGATGGCATTGATGCCGCTGAAGTCGACCACGGAATGGATCATGCAAATGTCTTTGGTCCCCACATACGGCTGCGTGTCGCCCGAAGCGAGGGTCGAGACCATCACTTTGGGCACGCCCAGCGGCAGGCGCCGCATCGCCGCCGTGCCGATCGCCGTCCCACCCGACCCGCCGATCGAGATGACGCCGGCGATCTCGCCCCGATGGTAGAGATCAGCGACGACGTTCTCCGTCCCGCGGATCATCGCGTCGAGCGCGGCCCCGCGGTCATTCGCTTGCTGCAAGGAACTGATCGAAGCCCCGCCGCGCTGCGCGATGGTTTCGCGACTGATGTCGGCGGCGAGCGCGGGCTCGCTCATCACCCCGACGTCGATCAGCGCCACGCCCAGCCCCGCGCTGCGGATGCAGTCGCGGATGAACGTGGCCTCTTCAGCTTTGGTGTCCAGCGTCGCAACGAGTGCGACCTTGGGCGGTTGTGCGGCAGTACCCACGGGAGCCTCCGAGATGGCGCGCACGTCAAGCGCGACGGTTCTGGATGCGCAACTGGGCGAATTCCTCGGTGTTCTTTTGAAGCGGCATCTCGATGGGAAGCCGTTCCATGCTCGATGCACCCACGAACCCCTCGACGTCGCACTTCGTGAACAGCTCCGCGGCGTCGGCGGGCCCAGCGATCGGGCCGCCGTGCGCCAGGGTCAAAACGTCGCCGCGCACGGCCCGGGCGGCGTCGGCGATCGCCTGCACGTCGCGCACCGCGTTTTCCATCGACTCGGCGTGCTGGGCGCCGATGCTTCCGCCGGTCGTCAGTCCCATGTGCGCGATGACGACGTGGACGCCGGCTTCAACCATCGCCCGCGCCTCGGCGGGCGTGCAGACGTACGCGGTCGTCAGTAGGTCAAACTGCGCCGCCGCGAGGCGAATCAGCTCCACCTCCTTGTCAAACCCCATGCCGCCGCTCTCTAGGTCCTGCCGCATGCGGCCGTCGATGATGGAAACCGTCGGGTAATTGATGATGCCGGAGAAGCCGGCCTCCACGATCTTCGGCAGGAAGTGGCTCATCCGCCGGGTGGGGTCGAACCCGCAGACGCCGGCGATCACCGGCGCTCGCCGGACGACGGGCAGGACCTCGCGCTCGCCCATGTCGAGGACAATCTGGTTGGCGTCGCCGAAGCACAGGTGGCCGGCCCACGAGCTCAGCCCCGCCATGCGGAAGCGGCCGGAGTTATAGATGAAGATCAGGTCGGCGCCGCCTCGGTCGATGAACTTCGCCGAGATCCCACTGCCCGCCCCCGCCCCGATGATGGCGCGCCCGGCTGCGGCCTTGTCCCGCAACGCTTGGAGAATCGACTGCGTCCTCGCTTTCATGCTCGACAATCCTGCGGGAGCTGCGGACCACTCCGTTCAGTGGTTCGTGCGAAGAGCGGGCACTCTACTTCCCTTTTGACCAGAAATCGATCACGAGCGCGTCGGCGAGGATCGGCTTGAGCAGCTCGATGAACCTCTGGTGCTCGGGATGTTTGAGATAGACGTCGCGGGCCTGCTCGCTCGTGTAGGTCAGCACGAAGCAGTGGGTGAAACCCTTGTCCAGTCCCTCGGGGCTCACGTTCGTGCCCCAGTCGAGCGAGCGGATCCCTTCGATCTTCCCTTTCAAGCCGCTGAACGCGTCCTCGACCGCCTCGATCTGCTCCTTGCTCGTGTCTGCCTTGAACTTCAAGTTCACCACGTGGTAGAGCGTTCGCGCGTCTTTGGCGGGGCCGGTGGTCGTTTGGTCTGCGCGGGTCGCCGCGGCGGCGGCAATGATGGCGAGGGTCAGCAGCGGGATGAGCATCAGCAGCTTCATGTTCACTCCGTGTGGGCGATTCGGCCCCTACTCACGAGGCATGTCGTGCGTCGCAAGCGCCTCGAAGCGCCGCTCGTCTTCCCGGGCGGCCCACGCCGTGCCGCGGAGGACCAGCGCGCGAAACAGCGGGTCAGCGAGCGTCCAACTATAGTGGCCGAGGACGGACCCGAAAACCCGGCCGCGGCCCTTCTCGAACGTCCAGAGCATCGGCCTCGGCTGCCCCTCTTCCTCCGCAGTGGCCAGCACACTGACGTCGGCGACGTCACCGATCATCGGCCAGTACGTCTCGTCGACGAGCTTGAGGGTGCGGACGCCACGGGTGATCGGATGATCGGCCGCGTCGGCGGGAACGGTCAGGTCGAGCGCCCCGTGGCGGTACTTCGTGCGCTTCGGCTGCGCCGCCAGACGGATCCGCTCGGCGGCGATTCGGGATCGGCGTCCGCGATGCAGGCCGCGTGCAATAGGACGATGCCGCCGCCGCGCGCGAGGTACGCGTCGAGCTGCTCGTACCGCTCGGGGGTCCACTGGTGGTTCCAGAAGTAGAACATCAGCACGTCCGCCTGCTCGAACTGCTCGACGGTCGGCCACTGCCAGGCGGTGGAGATGGTGAGGCCCTCGCCGCCTTTTAGCAGTTGCTCCCAACTCTTCTGCCAGGCGGGGTAATCGTGTTCGCCGGGCCCGTGATCCTTCGGGCCGGCGACGAGCGTGATGCGCAGCGGGCGCAGCTTCTCCCCCCGCGGCGGCGCAGCCCCTGCGCCGAGCACGGCCCTCACCTCTGCCGGCGTCCGGACCGGCGGCTCGGCACCCTTCGGTGGGGCCGCCGGTTTGGAGGCGGGCTGCGTGGCGGCGGAACCGGGCACCGCGCCGGACCCCGTTTGCGTCATCAGAAAGGTCAGCAGGTCAGCCGTCTGCTGCGCGCTCATCCCGCTCAACAGCCCGTCCGGCATCGCGGATCTTCCGGTCGTCCGCATCTCCAAGACCTGGTCGCGCGGAACCCGGGTATCGTGGTCGGTCGCCACCACGCGAATGGCTTCATCACCGTGGGCGCGAACGAACCCGTGCAGCACCCGCCGGTCGCGCAGCTTCACGACGTAAGAAACGTAGTCCGGGTTGAGCGTGGCGTTGGGCTCGCGGATGTCGCGCAGGATGGTGACCGCGTCCTTGTGGGCGAGGTTGCTCAGGTCGGGTCCGAGGTCGCGGGCCTCCTTGTCCTGCCGGTGACAGGTGGCGCACTTGAGCTGGTCGTTGAACAGCGAACGCCCGCGTTCGTAGTTCCCGCCGGCCAGCAGCGCGTCGCCGGCGCCCGGCGCGGTGGACGGTGCGACGGCGGTCACCGTCGGCGGCGGCGCCCACGGGACCACAACGCGCGATAGCGGCACCGGGCGAAGCGAGGGGTCGCCCTTGGAGGAGTACGCCACGCTCAGCGAAGCGCGGCGCCCGCCGACGCCCGTCTTCATGACGACCGCCAGCGGCACCGGCGTCGCACCGCCCGCTACCGGCACGACCGCAACCTGTCCGCCCTCCCCGTCGTCGGCCGAAGAGATTTGCTCTTGACCTGCCGTCGCGGTGAACGGCGCGTTCGCCAACAGGCGAACAACCTGCGCGTCGCGGGGCAGGTCCAGCAGTGTCTGGATCTTCAACGCCCCTGGCTGGGCCAGTTGCTCGACAAGCCGCTGACCCTGCGCCGAGCCGGACAGCAGCGCGAGCGAGACATCAGTGGCGAGGTGCGGCAGCCGAGTCGTGGCTTCCCCCGCTTCGCTCGCCCGCTCACCGGTCCACTGCGTTTGAGCGCCACTCATGTCGTACGCTAGGTCGATGGGCCGCTCCCAGTCCTGTCCTTGCTGCTGTCGACGGGCAGTCAGCGTGACGGCGTAGTGGGCCCGCTGCGGGTGCGGATCGGTGGCGACGAGCAGGGTGCGACGATCCGGCGACCACTGTTGCCCGCGCACGGCCAGTCGGCTGCGGCTGACGGTCTGCTGCTCCTTCACCGTCGTGTAGCCGGGCCGAAGCACCTCGTACCGGTCGGCCGCGCGGACGTGTGGGCCGAACTCGATCGAGACGTCGAGCGGGGTGGCGGCCATCGCCTCACTCACTGGGCGGTCGAACGTGATCGAGACCTGCTCCGGCCCCGACGCCCACGCCGCCACTGGCTGCGCCGCCCCCCGGTCCGCGTAGGAAATCTTGAAGAGCTTGCCCTGTCCCTTGGGCCCGGTGCCCCAATCCGGCTGCCCGCTGTGGCAGGCGACGTAGAGGTCACCCTTAGCGGAAATCGCCAAGTCCGCCACCATCATGTCGGCCGAAGCAATCAGCGTTTCCCGTCCCACGTAGCCCGCCGGCGTCTTGACCAGTTGCGTGCGCCAGATCTTTCCGCGCGAGAAACCGGCCACCAGCGCGTCACCCTCCCAGCAGGGCGGGCCGAAGAGCCCCTGCGCCTTTGTCGGCTCGTTGAACACCAGTCCGCACGTGGACTGGTGTTGCGGCCCGAAGCCGACCACCGGCGGCTCGTCGATGATGTCTGGCAGGTACGTTTCGTGCCGCGGCGGAAACCCGTAGTGCTTGCCGGGGACGATGTGGTTCAACTCGTCCAGCGGGTTTCCGCCCGGCAGCCAGGTCTCGCCTTCTTGGTCGGTGAGGAACAGGTCGCCGGTCTTGTTGAAGGCTAACGCGTAGGGGACGCGGATGCCGGTGCTGATCGTGTGGCGGCCGCTGCCGTCCGCCGCCATCTTCTGAATCGTGCCGCGCTCGCTGCCGACGTCGTACTGAGATCTCCCGTCCTTGACCCGGTACGGGTTCGCGTAATTGGCGCACAGGAGCCCGAAGTAGACGTTGCCCTGCGCGTCCAGCGTCAGCGCCGTCGCGTCGACACCGCCCGATGCCGCGTCGGTCTTCGGCCAGCCGGAGGCCAAGATTTGCTCTGCGTCGGCGCGGCCGTCGCCGTCCTTGTCGCGCAGGACGGAGACCTTCGCCTGCGACGAGACGTACAGCGCCCCATCGGCTCCAAAGGCCATGCCCACCGGCACGCGCAGGGTTGGCTTGTCCCAGTAAGGCTCTGCTTCGTCCTCGAGCCCGTCGCCGTCCGTGTCGCGCAGCGCGTGGATGCGCCCGTCGTAGCCCAAAACGTAGAGCCTCCCGTCCGGCCCGAAGCGCAGGGTGTTGACGTTGGTCAGCCGCACCGGCAACTCACGCACGATGAAGTCCGGCAGCAGCATCCGAATGACTTGGGCGTTGGCGCTGACTTCGGTGTTGGCGGCGCCAGCGGCGGCGTTCACGCAGAGCCCGCAAAGGATCAGCAACAGCAAGGATGACACTACGCGCATATGCACCATGCTATACCTCGTCGTCCGCCGAGCCCACGCGCAGTACGTACTGCTCCATGTTGCCGGAGAACGCGGACTTGCGATGGAGGCGAGGATGAGTGCGGACAACGCTTTGGCCGTTCAACGCCATCGACCTCGAACCGCCACAGCGTGATCTAACTTAAAACCTGCTTTACTTCGCGCGGTTGAGCGACCGGTCGTAACCTATGCCAGAGTACCCGGTCGCAGAATGTACGGGCGAACCGGGCGCGGCGAAGGGACGAATCGCCTCGAGGAGGCCGGCGTCGTCGCTGCCGGTTGGCTTCCTGTAGGCATGGATGAAGTCGCCCTTGTAGTAGTTCGTGAAGATGCTGTTCAGCTCTACCTCCTCTCCGTCACGCCGAACGGCGGGCGGGTCGCTTAGGTACCGATCTCCCTGCTCGCGCAGTTGCGCGTCCAGCTTGTCTCCCGTGTACGGTTCCTGACGCAGGGGAGGGCACGACCGGCTCATGCAGTTGACCGCGAAATGGATTCGCGGATCAACCGCGGCGGCGTCGTGAGCCAGTCCGCGGGCGCGGTCAAAAGGCGACCTGTCTCGGGACGACGGACGCATAGGTCGTCCTCGCCGTTGGCCCGCTACATTGACGGTCACGCTGTGGGCTCAATGATCGCCGCGATCATCCGCTGGCGCGCCGGCGTCAACCGCGGCCACGCCTGAATCAGTTTCAGCAGGCGCTCGTCGGACTCGGCCTCGGTCGTGGCGGCCGTGGTCGCACTTGTGGTCGCATTCGGTATACCGTGTTCGGAACAGGCCGGTTTTTGCGGGCGATTTCGAGCGGCACCGGCGTCCTGTCGATCCCGGTGGTTGGGGGTTTGAGCCCCGTCGCCCTCGCTTGATACTCAATGTCAGCCGGTGACAAGCCCTTGCATCCGCAGGGGCTTGCGTCGTTTTCTGGTCGAATGACAGTTGCTGCGACCTGATTACGCAATTGACTCTTCGAGCCGGAGCCGTCGTCGCATTATTTGCCCCGCCCAACTGTGCTCCGGATTGATGCTGCGCCGTTGAGACATTCGGGCGCGGACAGCCGATCGGCGCGCTCGCGCAGCTCGGAGTGGACGTAGCGCATTGGTCATCTCGTCGGCCGCGCGCTCCGTTGCGGCGGACGTTGGCTCGGGTTTCCTTGAACGCCCGATCCCGCTACCGCAGCGCTTCGGATGGCTCGGCGAACAAGAGCAAGACGAAGAGTGCCAACGACGCTGGGGCGCTGTAGTCGATGATCGGGTAGAAGACTCGGTAGTCCACTGTGATCCATCCGGTCTCTATGTGGCAATGCGTGATGGGGCAGGAGTTATTGCCTCAAACGAGTACCCCTTCTACGCATCAGATCACCCACCTGTCCCAGCTCGCGTATCGCTCTTGTACGCGCCCGCGCGGCAGGCTGAGGGCTGCGATGAGCAGGCCAACGATTACGCCGTTGATTGTTCCGCCGGCATTGGCGCCAGAGAGCATGAACGGCGAACCGATCAGCCACAGGCCCAGCAGCACATTCAGGTAGCGCGCTGTGCGGACCACCTCGGCCATCGCGCAGATGGCCACGACCGCAATCAGCGCTCCGGCCAGTTGGCTGGAATCGGCCAGGGTGAACGTGCGGGTCGTGTCGCTGTCGAGTGTTCCGAACACTGCGGGGGCGAACATCATCCAGATGCCGAGGGCGGCGCTGATCAGCAGGGTCCACGGGACGCTCACGCCCCACACCATGGCCGGCGCCATGGACAATGCCGGCGCGCCGTAGCGGGGCGTGCGCTGGTCCGGTCCGCCGCCTTCAATCGTGTCGCCGACCCAGAACGTCCGCCACAGCGGCTTACCTTCGCGCTTCGCCTGCATCATGAACTGCAGCATCGCGAAAACTTCATCCAGCATGAGCGGGATCATCAGGAGCATGACGAACGCGGCGGCGAGGCAGAGCGTGCACCAATATCCGACGGCGACCGGCTGGAGGATCACCAGCACAATGTGCGTCAGCCCCAGCGGGACGACCAGCACAAAGAAGAAGCTGACCATCCAGGGCATGGTTCGCCAGCGCTTGGTGTTGCCCATGAAGCCCATCAGCGCCTCGAAGGTGTAGGCGAAGGCGCCGAGGCCGGCGTCGGAAATCGGCCACATCCGCGACACCTCCGAGTGCAGCACGCGACTGGTGCCCTCTCCGAAGAACGGCTCCCACGCGGCCGGGATGTAGCCCAGCTGCACCGCCGCCAGATAGCGCGAGATGAACCACCCGACGATCGCCAGCGCGATCAGCGGGGCGCGCTGGTGCCACGATGATGGGTTGTAGGTCCAACCTGGCGGGACCTCCGGGCCCGGCTTCATCATCGCCATGTGGTGGGCCATCCCCGGCATCATCGGCACGAGAATGGTCAGGGCGATGACGAAGACGCCGACGAGCGTGTCGTTGATATACGCCGCCGCCGACGGCGCCCAGAAGACCAGCGGCGCGAACTGCAGCCACACCCCCACGCCGCACGCCAGCCAGCGACCCCAAAAATCGTTGCGCGGCGTCGGCTTCAGGGAATATGCCGAAAGCAGCACAAGCAGCACGCCGCTCGCCACGTCGCTCCAGGTCATCGCCACGCTGCCATAGCCGAACGTCGCGGGGCTACTGGTGAGCCACAACCCCAGCGCCATCACGGTGAAATTCGTCCAGAGCCACGGCCGCCGCATCTGGCGGATCATTTCGTTGTGATCATCCCCTGCAGGGGCCTCGCCGCGCCCGTGCTCAACCTGCTCCTTCGGCACCAGGTCCATGCCGCACTTGGGGCACTTGCCGGGATGCTCCTGCTGAACTTCCGGGTGCATGGGACAGGTGTAAGTGCTCATATCGTTAGTTGTTGCCTGCGCTGATTTTATTGCCACCCTCTGCACAACGGACCGGCTACGTCGAAAGGCTCAAATTCAAACCAAGAAGCAGGAGGTCATTCGGTTTTCAAGCCAGGTGAGGGCGGAGAGTCAATATAGTTCCTTTTTTTGGGCCACGATTGTTTTGGTCATTGAACCTTTCGTCGGTCCGCTCCCGTTTAGCGTATTGAACGGCCACGGTCGACGAGGAACTGGTGGACGACAAGCAGCTCAGGAGAAGGTTTTACGACCTCGTTTGGCCGCAGATGCCGGTCGTGCTCCGCACTGCGCAGATCCTGTGCGGCGGAGATGTGCCGGAGGCCGAGGACCTGGCGCAGGAGACGATGGTCAAGGCCTTTGGAGCGCTGGAGCGGTTCCAGCCGGGCACAGACGTGAAGGCGTGGCTGCTGACGATTTTGCGCCACACGCGAATTGACCGGCTTCGGGCGACAGCCGCCAAGCCGGCCCTGAGCCTGGAGCGGCTGGAGGTTGAGCCGGCGGATCAGCGCTCCAGCTCCGCGTGGGATCGGGTTGACATTGCAGACGATCCGGAGGCGATCCTTGCCCGCTTTTCTGATCGCGAGGTGATCCAGGCCCTGGGGCGGCTGCCCGAGGAAATCCGGTGGACGCTGCTGCTCGTCGACGTGGAAGGGATGAGCCATCAGGAGGCGGCCGAACTGCTTACCGTCCCGGTGGGGACGATCAAGTCGCGGGCGCATCGAGGTCGAATCATGCTCCGCGAGTCTCTTCTGCCGGCGGCGAAGCGAGCGCGCATCCTCGGCGAGACAGATGAACAGCAGAAGAAGGATCGGCCAGACATCGAAGGTTCGGAGATCGGAACATCGGGAGATTCTGATGGATACGTCTAAACGCGATCAACAGCAGCACTGGGAACACACGGTTCGTTCTCGGCTGGCCCGGTTGCGGTCGATGCCGGTCGACGCCGGTCGGTTGGAGAAGGCGCTGCGGGCACAAATTCCGCGGCCGGATTCTGTCAGTGCAGCCGCGGCGCTGTCATGGCTGCGGCCGATGCGCGCAGTCGCGGCGAGCATTCTGGTCATCATCACTGTCGTGACGGTTCTGCTCCTGAGCACCGCGAGCCGGCCAGTGTCTGCGGCGCCGGCGCATATGGCCGAGATGCATCAGAATGTTGTTTCAGGACGAGTGCCGGTCGTGCAGGTGGATTCCATTGCCCAGGCGAACGAGGTGCTTTCCCGCAAGTGGTCGAACCTGCCGGAGGTCCCGGATGTTCCCGAGAACCACATCATGGCCTGCTGCATGCAATCGCTGAAGGACAAGAAGATCGCATGCGTCCTGATGAAGCGCGATGGCGTGCCGGTCACGCTAATGGTGGCGCACGCGAAAGACATGCGGGCGCCGGACTCGCCGGTGACGGTAAAGGACGGCGTTCGGTTTCACGTGCAGGCGGTGGGTGAGCTGAACATGGTGATGACGCAGCGCCGGGGGCGCTGGGCGTGCCTGATCGGCGAGCTGCCCGCGGAAACGCTGATGGACGTGGTGCAGCAGCTCGAGTTTTAACTGGATCACGGAGTAATCCACCTTTTTTCGAAGGAGCAATTCAATGTTTGGCAAAAGCAATCCGTTCAAGACGTGTCGGTTCTGTCTGCTGGCTCTGGCGATTCCGCTCAGCTATTTCTCCCTCGCGGCGACAGGGCTGATTGCCCCCGCTGGGCAGTCCGTGGCGCAAGCGGCGGAGGCAGCGCAGGAGGTAAGCGAGGCGACACAGACGCGCGTTGATGCGGTCGTCGGCTCTTACCTGGAGCTGCAGAATCTCCTGGCGCAGGACAAGATCGAAGGCATCGACGATCGGCTTTCGGAGATCCGCAGGAGCGCCAAGGAACTGACCGACGCCCAGGAGCAGAAGGTGGGGGCGCAGGCGAAGACGGTCCAGAAACACGCCGCGGTCGAGCCGGAGAATCTGCGAGAAGCCAGAGAGGCCCTGAAGTCGCTCTCTGCCGCGGTGATCGGGCTTGTCCATCTCGTGCCGCCTTCGTCGGAGGTGGCACCGGCGTTGTATGAGGCAACCTGTCCGATGGCCAAGGCCAACTGGCTTCAAACCTCGAAAGATCTGAAAAACCCGTACATGGGCAAGTCGATGCTCAAGTGCGGATCTATTGAGCGGACGATCAAGGAGCCGGCTGGCGGCACCGAGCAAACGGAAAGAGCCGCCGCGTCCGTGGGTGGCGGCGGCTCATGCTGTTCCATGGGCCGATAGTTTGAGCAGACGTCTATCACGAACGTCTTGGCGGCGGATGCTAAGCGTCCGCCGCTCTTTTTATTGCTGAAAATGCGTTGGCGTGCGGATTCGTTGAACCATTCCACACATGTCCCTCGTTCAGAAGGCGGAGATGCTATCGCTGTATGAAGGCAATGGGCTGCAACATGATTCGCCTGTTCACCGTGCTGGGGCTTACGGTCGTCCTGAGCGGGTGCGTACTTGCTCCGCGGGAGGCGAAGCATGAGGCGGTGGAGATGAGGGTCGCCGGCGCACCTTACAGGCAGCCGTTCGCCGAGCGCGATCTTCCCGAGGTTCCCTCCAAGCTACGATGGGAAGACGTGCTCCGCCGCGCGCTACTGGCGAACGGCGACCTGGAATCCGCCTACTACGACTGGGCGGCGGCCGTTCACCGCATTCAGCAGGCGGGCGGCTATCCGAATACGCCGCTTTCGACCAGCTTCAGCTACATGTTCTCCGGTGGCGACATGAAGGCGTTCGACCGAACGACGGTGAACGTCGGGCCGGATGCGATGGAGAACCTGGCGTTTCCGCCCAAGGTGTATCAGGCAGCAAAGGTCGCGCTGGACGAGGCGCGTGCGGCGGGAAAACGCTTCGTCGCCACGAAGTTCGACGTGCAGGAGCGGGTGCTCACGGCCTGGCTGCAGTATGCGCTTCTCGCGGAGCGCATCCGCATTCAGCGGGAAAACGTCTCGCTGCTCAAGCTCATCTCCGACACCGCCGTCAATCGCGTGCAGGCCGGCGCGCAGCAGCAGGACCTGATCCGCGCCGAAACCGAATACCGGCTGGCGGACAACGAGCTGAAGAACCTGGAAGCGCAGCTCCCGCAGCAGCGCGCGACGTTGAACGCCATGATGGCACGCGAACCGGACGCGCCGCTGGAACCGCCGGATCAGATCCCACCGGCCCGGCCGGTCCCCCTCGACGACGCGGCCCTGCTCGCGCTCGCCGCGGAGACCAATCCGGAGCTGGCGGCGCTGGGCAACTTGGTGCGTGGCCGCGAGAACGCTCTGGAGCTGGCGAAGCTCCAGTACATCCCGGACTTCAACCCGTTCGCCGGGTTCACCGGCACGGTCTCGCAGATGATCGGGGTGGGCATCTCGATTCCGACGTTCCTACCCGAGGTGCGGGGCAGGGTGAAAGAAGCCCGTGCCGATCTGCGAGGCATGATGGCCATGTACCGACAGACTCGCTTCGATACGGCCGCCCAAGTCGTCGCCGCACTGTACGCGCTGCGCAACAGCGAGCGCCAGGCGGAGCTGTTTGAGAACCAGATCATTCCCGCCGCCGAGCGCGTGCTCGACCTCTCGCGGCAGGGCTATGCCGCCGGGACCGGGCCGTTCCTCGACCTGGTTGAGTCGCAACGGACGCTGTTGGACGTGCGGCTCGGGCTGGCCGAAGCCAGAGCGACACGGGAGGAGTTGCTGGCAGATCTGGAGGAACTGTTGGGCGTGGACATGGAGGCGATCGCGCCGGCGAACCCGGAGCCCGAAATCCGGCCCATCGCCTCAGGGCCCGGCCCGAGCGCCTCCGCGAATTACGCGACACCCGAGCGACAGTGACAACAGGACGGCAGTCATGCAGACCCAAGGGCACGAACAAGCTGGCACGAACAACGAACCGATCCGGGACGGGGGCGTTGCCGAGAAGCAGGTATTCCGCGCCTCGACTCGTCGCCGGGTGGTGCGGCGGTCACTTTCCATCGCGGTGATGTTGCTCATCGCCGTCGGCCTCATCGCAGCCGGCGCTTACTGGCACCAGGCGATCGGCGGCTGGTTCGGCCGAGGCGGCGGCGGAGAGCGTAGCGACGCGCAGGCGGCGGCCGCTGAGGGGCGACTCTGGACCTGCGGCATGCACCCGCAGGTGATTCAGGACAAGCCCGGTACCTGCCCCATCTGCCACATGAAGCTCGAGCCCCTTGCGCTTGTCCAGAGCGGCGGCTCGAAGATGGGGGGAGCGGCCGCTGGCGGTGAACGGAAGATCCTCTATTGGTGGGACCCGATGCTGGGACCGAGCTCCATCTCGGATAAGCCGGGCAAGAGCGCGATGGGCATGGACCTCGTCCCGGTCTACGAGGACGAAGTCTCCGGCGGCACCGCAGTCACCATCGACCCGGTCGTGGTGCAGAACATGGGCGTGCGCGTCGGCGAGGTGACCCGGGGACCAATCAATCGGATGATCCGCGCAGTCGGGTACCTCGAAGAAGCGCAGCCGCTCGTGCACGACGTGAACCTCCGCGTCTCCGGCTGGATCGAAAAGCTCTACGCCGACACCGAAGGGATGCACCTCCGGAAGGGGGACCCGCTCTTCGAGCTCTACAGCCCTGAAGTGCAGGTTGCTGTCGAGGAGCTGATCGCGGCGCGCAAGGCCGTCGGCTCACTCGGCCCTCAGGCCGACCACCTCGCTCAGCGGAACACACAGACGATTGTCGAGTCGGCGAGGCGGAAGCTCGAACAGTGGGGCTTGGACAACGAGCAGATTGAGAAGCTTGCCTCACTCGACAAGGCCCCGCGCACGATCACGTTCCGGAGCCCCATCACCGGCCACCTCACCCAGAAGAACGTGGTGGAAGGGGCATCTGTCCGCGCCGGGGAGCGGGCACTCCAGCTAGTCAACCACTCCGTTCTCTGGCTCGACAGCCAGGTGTACGAGCAGGACCTGCCGTTCATCAAGCTCGGGCAGAAGGTCACAGCCGTCGTCGACGCGATGCGGGGCAAGCGGCTCGAAGGCGAGGTGATCTTCATCCACCCGCATGTCGATCCGGTCACCCGAACCGCGAAGGTGCGGATGGAGCTGCCGAACCCGGATCTCTCGCTCCGGCCGGGGATGTATGCCACGGCGCAGATCAGCGCACAGATCGCGGATGAAGCGCTGCTCGTCCCTCGCGAAGCGGTCATTGATACTGGAAAGCGTGAAGTTGTGTTCATCGCAGTCGCCGACGGCCGGTTCGAGCCGAGGAATGTCGAACTCGGCGCGTTCAACTCCGACGGCACGGTCCAAGTGCTCTCCGGCCTCGCGCCCGGTGAGCAGGTGGTGACGAGCGGGCAATTCCTGCTCGACTCCGAGAGTCGCATGAGGGAGGCGATTCAAAAGCACTTGGACGAGAAGCTCCTGGTGAAGGGTGGTCGCGCCAAGGTGCCGCCCGGAGCGCCTGGATCACACGAGATGCACTCAAACGCGTCCGTTCCCGTCGACGCGTCCGCCCGCCGCGATCCCGGCGTGCCCGGGGCGGCTGACGGCGGGGCGAGGCTCGCCTGGCGTCCTGACGTGGATCGCGTCTATACCGAATATTTGGAGATCTACCAGGCGCTCGCCGCTCCGCAGACGACCGACACGGCGCTCGATCTTACCAAGCTCGTTACGGCCGCGCGGGCCCTGGTCGAAGCGACGCCCGTCCCCGAGCAGAAGCTCCCGAAGAACGTGCTTGAAGCCGCGGCGGCTATGGAGGGCAAGAGCCTTGACGAGCAGCGGAAGCTCTTCAAAGCCTTGAGCGAGGCGGTGATCGTCATGGCCGAGGTGTGCCCCCCGTCCAGCGCGCTCGGAGAGAAGCTCTTCGTCGCGTACTGCCCGATGGCCTTCGACAATGCGGGGGCGAGCTGGCTCCAGGCCGACAAGACGATCAACAACCCCTACTACCCGGTCGAGATGAAGCAGTGCGGCGAGATCAAGGCAACGATCGAGACCGCCAGAGACCCGAGGTGAGCGCTCAGCGACCAGGACCTGCTGATGATCGCGAAGATCATTGAGTTTTCGATCAGGAACCGCTTCCTGGTGCTGCTGCTCACGCTGATGGTGATCGCCAGCAGCGTCTGGGCGACGTTCAACCTGAGCCTCGACGCCATCCCCGACCTTTCGGACGTGCAGGTCATCGTCGTCACCGAGTACGACGGGCAGAGCCCTGAGGTCGTGGACGATCAGGTGACGTACCCGCTCACGACGGCGATGCTCGCGGTGCCGGGCGCGACTGTCGTGCGCGGCTACAGCATGTTCGGGCTCTCGTTCGTCTACATCCTGTTCGAGGACGACACCGATATCTACTGGGCCAGAAGCCGCGTCCTCGAATACCTCAACTTCGCCCGTGACCGGCTGCCCGCAGGCGTGCAGCCGAAGCTCGGCCCCGACGCCACTGGCGTCGGCTGGGTCTACCAGTACGTCCTCTTCCCCGGCTATTACTCGCCCGACCACCCCAAGGGGCTTTGGCACGACGCGGAACTGGACAAGTGGTACGCGAAACTGGCTGACGCGCCGGAGGGTCGTCGCGAGGAGCTGGTGAAGGTCCGGGCGTGGGAGAAGACCGGCAAGGACCCGCTCACCGGTAGAGATCTGCTCCCCGCCAACGAGGATCTCGCGAGCCTCCGAAGCCTTCAAGACTGGTATCTCCGCTACCCGCTCAGTGCTGTCGAGGGCGTCTCCGAGGTCGCGCCGATCGGCGGGTTCGTCAAGCAGTACCAGGTTGTGCTCGACCCGCAGAAGATGCAGGCCTACGGGCTCTCGGTCCGCGAAGTCATGATGGCCATTGAGCGGTCGAATGAGGACGTGGGCGGTTCGGTCATCGAACTCGCCGAGAACGAGTACATGGTCCGAAGCCACGGATACCTGAAGGGCCTTGAGGATCTCGGAAAGGTGGTCGTCGGCATCGACACCCGCCGAGGTGGCGCTGCCGGGGAGCCGATGGCCGGTGGCATGGCCGCCAACGCGCCTCCCGCTTCGCGCGGCGTGCCGATCCTGCTCCGGGACGTGGCGACGCTTCAGATCGGCGGCGAAATGCGCCGCGGCGTGGGAGAATTGGACGGTCGCGGCGAGGCGGTCGGCGGCGTTGTCATCTCCCGCTTCGGCGCCAACGCCTACCAGGTGATCCAGGACGCCAAGAAGAAGCTGGCGGAGCTGGAGGAGGGGCTGCCGCCGGGCGTCTTTATCAAGCCCACCTACGACCGTTCGGCGCTGATCGAGCGATCGATCGGCACGCTGCGGCACACGCTGCTGATCGAGATCCTCGTCGTCGGCATCGTCTCGATCCTCTTCCTGCTGCACGCGCGCAGCGAGCTGGTGGCGGTCTTCGTCGTGCCCTCCAGCGTGCTGGTGGCGCTGCTCATCATGCACCTGATGGGCATCAATGCGAACATCATGAGCCTTGGCGGGATCGCGATCGCGATCGGCGTGGTGGTGGACTCGTCGATCATCATGGTCGAGAACGCGCACAAGCACCTCGACCGCGAGGAAGAGCGCGTGCACGCGGGACAGAAGCCGCGACCACGCGGGCTAGTAATCTTGGACGCGGCACAGGAGGTCGGACCGGCGTTGTTCTTCAGCCTCCTCATCATCACCGTCAGCTTCCTGCCGGTGTTCGTGCTGGGGCAGGAGAGCGGAAGGCTGTTCAAGCCGCTCGCCTTCACAAAGACCTTCGCGATGGCTGCGGCGGCGGTGCTGGCGATCACGATCATTCCGGTGTTGATGTATTACTTCATCACCGCCCGCGTGCTCCCCGCCCAATGGGGCTGGAAGCGCAACCTCGCCATCACGCTAGCGGCGATGTTCTTCCCGGCTGCGGTGCTCTTCATCATCGCGTCGCTCTACCCGGACCTTGCCGCGTACCGCTGGTGGATCGCCGGCGGCTGGGCATTGCTGGTCGGCATGCTCCTGGTGCCGCAGAAGATCATCCATGAGGAGAAGAGCCCGATCAGCCATTTCCTGCAGTGGATTTACAACCCCTTCTTCCACGGCACCATGCGCCACCCCTGGCTGACGTTGGGCGTCGCTGCGATGCTGCTCGCCTCCGCCATCTACCCCGCGACACGCCTGGGCACCGAGTTCATGCCGCCGCTGGATGAGGGCGACCTGCTCTACATGCCGACGACGGACCCGAGCATCAGCATCACCAAGAGCAAGGAGCTGCTCCAGCAGACCGACAAGCTGATCGCCACGTTCCCCGAGGTGATCAGCGTGCACGGCAAGATCGGCAGGGCCGACACGGCCACCGATCCCGCGCCGCTCTCGATGATCGAGACCGTCGTGCAGCTCCAGACCGATCCCGCCAAGTGGCGCAAGCGCAACGTCGCCTACTTCTTCAGCTCCTGGCCCGGCTGGTTGAAGTGGCCATTCACGCATACCTTTTGGCCTGAGGCGCGGCCGATCACGACTGAGGAGCTGAAGTACGGCTGGACCGACCCGGACGGCACGAAGCACCAGGGCCTGAACGACGTGGTGAAGTTCCCCGGTGTCGCCAACGCCTGGCCCTACCCGATCGAGAACCGGCTCAACATGCTCTCGACCGGCATCAAGACCCCGGTCGGCATCAAGATCATGGGGCCGGATCTCAAGGTATTGAGTGAACTCGCTGAACGGGCGGCGAGCGCGGTGCGCACCATCCCCGGCACGACCAGCGCCTATCCCGAGCGGACCTACGGCGGCTACTACCTGGATATCGACGTGAATCGCGAGGCCGCCGCCCGCTACGGCCTGACTGTCGGCGAGGTGCAGGACGTGATTCAATCCGCCATCGGCGGCATGAACGTGACCACGACCGTTGAAGGTCTGGAGCGCTATCCCCTGAACGTCCGCTACGCCCGCGAACTTCGGGACGACATCCCGTCGCTCCTGAACGTACTGGTCTCAACGCCGACCGGCGCCCAAATCCCGCTCGGACAACTTTTGGTCGAGAAGGACGGCGAGCGCATTCGCATCAACCCCGGGCCCCCGATGATCCGCTCGGAAAACGCGCAGCGAACCGCTTGGATCTTCGTGGACGTGGCCGGCCGCGACCTCGGGAGCTACATCAAGGAGGCGCGCCAGACGATTGCCGAAGAGCTCGAGCTCCCCGCCGGCTACAGCATCATCTTCTCCGGCACATTCGAGTACTGGGAGAAGACGGTCCCGCGGCTGATTGCGGCGGGCGTCATCGCGCTGGTCGTCATCGTCCTCCTCCTCTACATCAGCTCGCGGAGCTGTTTCCGCGTGGGCTTCATCCTGCTCGCCGTCCCATTCAGTCTGATCGGCGTCTTTTGGTTCCTCTGGATCCTGGACTACAACATGTCGCTGGCAGTGGTGATCGGCATCATCGCCTTGGCGGGACTCGATGCCGAGACGGGTCAGGTGATGTTGCTCTATCTCGACACCACCTTCAACCGCTATAAGCGCGAGGGCCGGATGAGGAACCTGCGCGACCTGTACGATGCCATCCACGAAGGCGCCGTAAAGCGGATCCGTCCGAAGACCATGACGGTCGCGACGACTTTCATCGGACTCGTGCCTCTGATGTGGGCGCAAGGAACCGGCGCTGACGTGATGCGGCGACTGGCTGCGCCGATGATCGGCGGGCTGCTCGTCAGCTTTGTGATGGAGCTGCTGGTCTACCCAGTTATCTTCTACTTGGCCAAGCGCTGGGACTTGCGCCGCGAGCATGCAATCGACGAGCCGATCACCAGCCGTGCGAGGGTCGCTACCGTTGGCTGACTTGTTCTCGATGGTGTACCGGTAATCATTCTGATCCATTCGGCTTGACCGTCGGTTCTCCAGTTCAGCATCCGGCGCTGCGGCTTCCTTACCGCCGCATTGCTCACCGACAACGGGCTCAGTCTTGAGGGCGTTAATGGCCAGCAGCGGGTCGGCGTCGCGCACGCCGAATGCGGCTGGATGCGGTCGCGTGGCTCTTCGCAGCACGTTGGGATGGACGCCCATTTATTCACGCCACGGATGGTCGCCTGCCTGCCGGTCATGCCGACGTCTCGATGATCGTTATGATCATCTGCTTTCTCACGGCCGTGAGTCGCGGCCACGCTTTTATGACTCCGAGCAGGAGCTCGTCGGACCGAGCAGGGGGATTTTCGGCCGTGGTCGCATTTGTGGTCGCATTCGGTACGCTCTGTTCGGAAGAGGCCGCTTTTTGCGGCCGATTTTGAGCGGCACCGGCGTCCTGTCGATCCTGGTCCTTGCGGGGGTTCGAGCACAGGGCAAATCGACCGCAGATTGCGACGCTTTTCGATCGCGCGACGACGGGTGGGAGGTCGGTTCGAGGCGGACGCAGTGTCACTCCCGCACCTATCGCATGCGCAAGCTCATCCGCCGCAACGAGGCGGCGATGGTGACGACGGCGGTGATTCGGCGAACGACGGCCGCGCCCCCCTCATCCGCGGTTTTTAGGCGAATGAGGTGAATTTGGTGCGGACGACGCATTCTCTGCTGAACGATCGGTTTATGCGGTAAGATGGAGGGCGCCAGTTTCCCGCCCGGGTTGGCTGCAGGGCTCCGTCCCCGGCACGAGTGTATCACGTCGACTCATCGTTCGATTCGCCTTGCCCGTCGGGATGACATGAAATGCCTTCGTTAGATGACAAAAGCCATCTCGCCTGCGCGTCGAACATCACGACGCTGCTGAACGCAGCGGGCGGCGGTGATCCTCGTGCGCCCGCGGACTTGCTGCCGCTGGTGTACGAGCAGCTTCGCACGCTGGCGGCCCAGCGGATGCGGCAGGAGCAGCCGGACCAGACGCTTCAGGCGACCGCATTGGTGCACGAGGCGTATCTGCGGCTGGTGGACACGACAAAGGTCCAGCAGTGGGACAGCCGATGGCACTTCTTCGCGGCCGCCGCGGAATCGATGCGACGGATCCTCGTGGACAATGCCCGCCGCAGGGGGCGGCTCAAGCGTGGCGGCGGCGGCCGGCGCGTCGACCTGGAGACGCTGGCGCTCACGGTTACCGATCCGCCGGACGAACTGCTCGCGCTGGACGAGGCGCTGACGGCGCTCACTGACGAGCACCCGGAGAAGGCGCAGCTCGTGAAGCTGCGCTACTTCGGCGGCTTGACGCACGAAGAGGCGGCGCAGGCGCTGGGCATCTCCACCTCGACAGCAGATCGTCACTGGGCCTACGCGCGGGCGTGGCTTTACCGGCAGATGGCCTCAGCAGAAAGCCGGTCTTCCCTGTGACAGATGAAGAAAAGATTTTCGCCGAAGCGTTGACCAGGGAGTCGGCCGCGGCTCGCGCGGCGTACGTGGACCGTGCCTGTGCGGGGAATGACGAACTGCGTCGCGCGGTCGAGGCGCTGCTGCTCGCACATGACCGGCCGCGGGGGGTGCTTGAATCGCCTCCAGCGGGCAGTGACGTCACCTCTGACATGCCCCCCTCGTCGGAGCGCCTCGGCTCCACCATCGGCCCCTACAAGCTTCTGGAGCAGATCGGCGGCGGGGGGATGGGCGTGGTGTACATGGCCGAGCAGCTCCGCCCGGTGCGGCGCAAGGTCGCGCTGAAGATCATCAAGCCGGGCATGGACAGCGGGCAGGTCATCGCCCGCTTCGAGGCTGAGCGGCAGGCGCTGGCCATGATGGACCACGCGAACATCGCGAAGGTGTTCGACGCGGGCACGACCGACGCCGGCCGACCGTACTTCGTGATGGAGCTGGTCAAAGGCATCCCCATCACCGACTACTGCGATCAGGCCCGCCTCACGACTCGGCAGCGCCTGGAGCTGTTCATCCCGGTCTGCCAGGCAGTGCAGCACGCGCACCAGAAGGGCGTCATCCACCGGGACCTCAAGCCCACCAACGTGCTGGTCACGCTGCACGACGACAAGCCCGTGCCGAAGGTGATCGACTTCGGCATCGCCAAGGCGACGGGGCAGCAATTGACGGAGCGGACGCTGTTCACCAACTACGCTCAGATGGTGGGCACGCCGCTGTACATGAGCCCCGAGCAGGCGCAGATCAGCGGGGTCGACGTCGACACGCGCAGCGACGTGTACAGCCTTGGCGTGCTGCTCTACGAGCTGCTGACGGGGACGACCCCGTTTGACCAGAAGCGTCTGCGCGAGGCGGCGTACGACGAGATGCGCCGCATCATCCGCGAGGAGGACCCGCCGAAGCCCAGCACGCGCCTGAGCACGATGGAGGACCGGATCGCCTCAGTCTCGGCCCAGCGCCACACCGAGCCGAAGAAGCTCAGCCAGCTCCTGCACGGTGAGCTGGACTGGATTGTCATGAAGGCCCTGGAGAAGGAGCGCGCGCGACGATATGAGACGGCGAACGGGTTGGGCCGCGACATCGAGCGGTATCTGGGGGACGAAGCGGTGCAGGCGTGCCCGCCATCGGCGCAGTACCGGCTGCGAAAGTTCGTCCGGCGGAACCGGAAGGCGGTCGCCAGTGCCGTATTGGTCGCAGTATCCCTGATCGTTGCGGTTGCTGGCATCACCGGTGGAATCGGCTGGGCGGTGCGGGATCGCGCCGCCGTCGCCGAACAGATGGCTCAGGAGCACCAGGCTCGGCAGGCGAAGGCATCGGTACATCTTGAAGTGATTCTGGACGAGGTGGCGCGATTAGAGCAGGCGGAAAAGTGGCATGAAGCGCTGACGGCGGCGCGGCGCGCGGAGCCAATCCTGGCCGCCGGCGAGGTGGCGCCGGCCCTTCAGGAGCGGGCGAGGCAAGCACTGGCCAACCTGCACCTCGTCCGACGTCTCGACGAGATCCGAATGCAAAGCGGCACGGCATGGGGCGGTTTGGACGCGCGCCGGCAGCTCTCGGTGACTTCAGATCGTGAATACGCTGCGGCGCTTCGTGATGCGGGACTCGACATGGACGCGGCGCCGGTCGAGCAGGCGGTCGCCTGGATCAAGTCTCGCCCGAGGATCGCCGCCGCACTGCTGCCGGCCCTCGACGACTGGGTGGCCGTCCGAAGCGTCGGCAACGATGCTGCTGCGGCTCGCCGTCTGATCGACGTGCTCCAGCGTGCAGACATTGACCCGTGGCGGCAGCGCGTGCGCGACGCCTTGGCGCGAGAGGACTGGCCCGCGCTGAAAAAGCTGGTGGCCTCCCCGGAAATAGATCGCCAGCCGGCGGCGACCCTGTCCTTCATATACGCCTCGCTTCCTCCCCAGGACCTGATGCACGCCGAATCGCTCGTCATCCTGCGGCGAGCTCAGTGGAGGTATCCGGCGGACTACTGGATCAACCACCGCTTAGGAACCGATTTGATCTGGAGCCAGAATGCGCAGGAGGGAATTGGATTCATGCGCGCTGCCGTCGCTGTTCGACCCCACAGTGCGCATGCCATGAAGAACCTGGGCAATGGCTACTTCTTCCTGGGCCAGCACGAACAGGCCGCCGATCACTTTCGCAAGGCTATCGAGCTCAATTCAAACGACAGCCACAGCAACCTTGGCCTCACCCTCAGTCGGCTAGGCCGCTATGACGAAGCGATTGCCGCATTTGACCGAGCCATTGAGATCGCGCCCGACAGTGTAGAAGCGTACGCAGAGTCATCGCTCATCCACAGCAGCCGCCCGGAGGTCCACCTTCGGGATGCTGAAAGGGCTGCGGCGCTGGCGAGTAGGGCGGTCGAGCTGCTGCCGCGTTTCAGCAATCACCAGATGGCGCTGGGTATCGCCCGCTACCGCCAAGAACGATGGCAGGACGCGCATGACGCGCTTCAAAAGTCTCTGGCAGGCACCGCGTTTGAATCAGGAGCATTCCGCTGGCACGAAGCCATCGACTGGTTCTTCCTGGCCATGTGTGAGTGGCAGCTGGGGCACAAGGAGGAGTCGCTTCGTTGTTATCAGGAAGCCCGGGTGTGGATGGCGAAGAAACAGCCCGATACGAAGCTGGTGGCCCCCATTCAAGCCGAGGCCGATCAGTTGCTGGGTCTGGAAAGGCACGCAAACACATACCGCGTCATCGCGGCTCGCGCGGACGATGCGTGGGCGCATCATGCTCTGGCGAGTGTACTGGCGACAGAGGGCAAATCGGTCGAGGCCGAAGCGGCGATGAGAGAGGCGATCCGGCTTGGACCCGCTGAGCCGGGACGGCACCGCAGCCTCGGCGACCTGCTCATGCGCCGTGGACAATTCGCTGAGGCGGCGGACGCGTACGCCGAATCCGTCCGGTTGCGCCCGGACGTGCACGAATCCCATTACGCGTTGAGCCTCAGCTACGCCCGGCGCGGAGAGTGGGAGAAGGCGAAGGTGTCGCTGCGGCGGTGCGTCGAGCTGAGCCCCCGCGATCATCAATACCTGCTTCAGTGGGCGTGTTTGGGCCTGTACACCGATGACCAGGAGAGTTACCGGTGCGCGTGTCAGATCCTGGTCGAGCATTTCGGAAATACGACCCAGCCGCACATTGCCGAGCGCACCGCCAAGACCTGCTCCCTCGGACCCGGTGCGTTGGACGACTTCGATCCGGTCCTCAAATTGGCCGACAGGGCCGTCACCGGCACTGAGGAGGACGGATTATTTCGCTTTTTCGTCTTGGCCAAAGCGTTGGCCGAATACCGTGCGGGCCGCCACGCGAGCGCTCTCGATTGGGCTCGACGGTGGGGGGCGAACGCCGGCGGGAACGAGTACGACGCTACCGCCTTCTCGGTCACGGCGCTAGCGCACCTGGGGCTTGGCCAGCGCGATGAGGCGACGAGCGCTCTGAGGGAGGCGCAACTCATCATCGGGGCGAAAAGTCCAGACACCGCCAATGGCCGGCCGTATGGCAACGACTGGCACGACTGGCTGCACGCCCGGATCCTGTTCCGCGAGGCGGAGAAGATGCTGGCCGAGCCCGCGTCAAGACCTTGACCACCGCCCTGCCGTCGCGGCTAGGGCAAGGTGGGATTACGGCGCACAAGCTGCTTTTTCCTTCCTCCCCGATGCATTCCTGAGCCTCCTGATCCCAAAGCACTAATTCGTTGGTGCCAAAGCCCCCGCAACGGCGCATTGACCGTTGTCGGGATCACTGCGAGCCGCCGCCGGGGATGTCGGAGCAGGAGCTACCTGCGGTTCGGGGTTCGGGGCGGGAAGACACCAAATTGTCCACGAGAAGGAAGGCCAGTCATGAAATCAGCCAGCCAGAGCAGCGGGTTTGAGATCGAGCGGCTCGAGCAACGGCGCTTGTTGTGCGCGGGCCTTTCAGGTGCGGCCGGCGGTCACACATTGGGCGTCGTCGAGGCGTCTCACGTCGTTAACGCGCCGGCGGCACCCGCGACGAATTACGCGGGGGCGGATGTCCTTGCCGCGTTTGCCCAGAGCAACGGCGGCATGCGGGGCGGAGAGCTGGTCTGGGGGGAAACGACCGTCATCGATGGGTCGGGGGTGGCTACGTGGGCGATTATCTCAAAGAAGACCGGCGTGGTCATGGCCGCCGGCGCAACGATCCCGCTGGGCCTCGCGGAGAACCAGCCGCAGCAGGGTGGCAGCGGACCGGCGGGCGCGATCGCATCGCTGAAATTCCCCGCCGCCGTGCAAAGCTCCACCTACTTCAACCACCTGGAGCTCCACACCCAGCCCAATGGGCACCCCATCTCGCCGGCCGCGGCGAATCCGAACCGCTATCGCCCGGCCCATTTCGACTTCCACTTTTATGGAATTCCCGAGGAGCAGGTGCGGGCGATCTTGCCCGGGCCGCCGATTGCACAAGTCCCGCCGGACCGGCTGCCCGCGGGGTACGCGCAGCCGGGGCCTTCGGAGCCGCAGATGGGTCGGCACGCCGGGCCCGCGAGCGAGCTGACGGAGACGGGGCCATTCAGCGCCGTGATGATCGCCGGCTTCACACCCAACGCCGAGCAGATGCACTTCCTGGAGCCGATGGTCACCCGCGAGACCCTGCTGCGGCAGGAGAACTTCACGCTGCCGGTGCCGATGCCGCAGGAGTTTGATCGCGACACGCGCTATCCGACCACGTTCAAAGTCGTCTTCAAAGGCGGCGCGCACCACTTCATTTTCAGTGACTTCATCAACACCAACGCGGGCAACGCCGAGACGACAGCCGACGCCACCCCGGTCAGGTCGGGTCTACACGTTCAGCGAACTGCGCCCGCCGTTTCGCTCTTCTCCATGTCGACCCGACACGCCGATGGCGGCGAGGACGACATGATCGCGGACGACGAAGGGAATTTGCCTGATTCGCTGAGGTGAGCGAAGCGAAAGCGCCTCTGACTCGCGGGTCGACACGAAACTCTACGAAAACGAAAGAGACAGCCATGACCAGCCTCACCCCCTCCAAGCAGCCGTTCTCCCGCCCATCAAAAACAGCGCCCGCGTGTAGCGCTAGAAGCCGCTCGCGACACGCGCTCAACCGCGCGTGCGTGGAAACGCTGGAAAGCCGTCGGCTGCTCGCCTTCAGCCCCGCCGTGTCTTACCCCACCGGAGCGTCGCCGCAGGATGTCGTCAGCGGCGACGTCAACGGCGATGGCCGTCTTGACCTGGTGACGACAAATTACGACGCCGACACCGTCAGCGTGCTGCTGGGCAATGCCAACGGCACGTTTGCAGCGCCCTTGACCTCCGCCACCGGCAGCGGACCCCACTCCGTCGCGGTCGGCGATTTCAATGCCGACGGCAAGCCGGATCTGGCAACCAGCAATAATTACGACCTCAGCGTGTTGCTCGGCAATGGCAACGGCACCTACCAGGCGCCCACGACGCTCAGCATCAATGGGTACCCCGCGGGCGTGGCAGTCGGCGATGTCAATGCCGACGGCAAGCTCGACCTCGTGGCCGCCTCGAACTACTTCTACGGCGGAGGGTGGGGTTACGGCTACTATCCCAGCGTGTGGAGCGGCCGCATGAACGTCCTGCTCGGCAACGGCAACGGCTCGTTTGCAGCGGCAAAAACGACCCATGCCGGAGCCTCCTCGGGGGGGATTGCCGCGGTTGCGCTGGCGGACTTCAACGGTGACGGGAAGTTGGACGCGGCGACCGTCGACCCCGGCGAATATCGGGCAACCGGGGGCATTGCCGTGGCCTATGGGGACGGAGCGGGCGGGCTCAGCCCGACCAGTGCGGCGGCGTCCATGGAATCGCCTGTGTCGCTCACCGCTGGAGACGTGAACGGCGATGGCAAGCCCGATCTCCTCACCGGAAGCGGCAACGACAGCATCAGTGTCGTCCTGAACAACGGCGGCGGGAATTTCGCGCCAGCGCAGCAGTACCCGGCTGGTTCATATCCCCGCACCATCAAGCTCGCCGATTTTAACGGCGACGCGAAGATCGACCTGGTTACCGCCAACTCCGGATCCAGCAGCGTCAACGTGCTGCTCGGCACGGGAAGCGGGACTTTCCGCCCCGGCTTCTCGGTTGCGGTGGGATCGAATCCCATCGGTGTTGCGACAGGCGATTTCAATGGCGATGGTCGCGCCGACTTGGCCTCGGCCAATCGCGGGTCAAACAGCACATCGGTGCTGCTCAACGACGGCGCCTGGCCCGACGTGAATTCCCCCTCCATCACCATCAGCGACATCACCGTCACCGAAGGCAACAGCGGCACCGTCAACGCCGCGCTGACAGTGACGTTGTCGGCGGCATCGACCCAGACTATCACCGTCAACTACGCCACCGCCGACGGCACCGCAACGGTGGCCGGCGGCGATTACGTCGCCGCTTCAGGAACACTGACGTTCTCACCCGGGCAGTTGAGCAAGACGATTAACGTGCAGGTCAATGGCGATCGGATCGCGGAGTCCACCGAGACGCTCAATATCGTTCTCAGCGGCGCAACCAACGCATTCATCGGCGACGCGACCGGCGTCGTCACCGTCCGCGATGACGAGCCGACGATCAACATCGACGATTACAGCGCGACCGAAGGACACTCCGGCACCAAGGCATTCACATTCACCGTCCGCCTCTCCGCCGCGTCCGATGCGCCTGTCTCCGTGAACTTCTCGACAGCCGAGGGCGATACGGCGTACTGGAACTGGGGCTGGTACTACTACCCGCCACCGGAGGCGACGGCGGGCACGGACTTCCAGTCCAACACCGGCACGGTCACCTTCGCGGCGGGGCAGACGTCGAAGACCATCACCGTGCTCGTCAACGGCGACCGGGAGGGCGAGCAGGATGAGACGTTCTCGGTGGACCTCAGCAACGCCGTCGGCGCGCACCTCGGCGATCGCCACGCTCTCGGGACGATCTTGAATGACGATCCCTTCGTCAGCGTCTTCGGCGGATCGGTCATCGAGGGGCACTCCGGCACCAAGCTCCTGCCGTTCACCTTCACCCTCTCCAATGCATCTGATGTGCCGGTCACGGTGAACTACGCCACGTCCGACGGCAGCGCGACCAGTATCAGCGGGGATTATGTTGCAAGGACTTCGACGGTGACCTTCGCCGCCGGTGAGACGAGCAAGGTGGTGAACATCACCGTCAACGGCGACCGCCGCGGCGAAGGCGATGAGTCTGTCAACATGAGCATCACCGCCGCCACCAACGCGGGGATCGACAACGGCTGGGGAACGGCCTTCATCCGCGATGATGAGCCGCGCATTACCGTCAACAACGTGAGCATCACCGAGGGCGATCGCGGGACCAAGCTGATGACCTTCACCGCGACCCTTTCAGCGGCGTATGACCAGACGGTGACGGTCAACTACGCCACCAAGGACGGCAGCGCGTTGGCCGGCAAGGATTACAACGCGACATCCGGTACACTCACCTTCCTGGCCGGGCAAACGACGAAGACCTTTACGGTCGCGATCATCGGCGACAAGAAGGGTGAATACACCGAGTCGTTTTACATCCGCCTGACCAACGCCAGCAGCAACGCGTGGGTCGAGTATGAGTACGCCGGGATCGGCACGATCCTGGACAACGACCGGCGCTGATCCGCTGCGAAAAGGATGTGGCATGTCCATGACATTGGAAGCGAGGCGAATCGGCGCTGGCGTCGCGCCCCCGACAGCGGGTGCGGCGCCGGCGCCGGTTGTGTTCAACTTCACCCAGACCGACACCTTTGCGCCGCTGCTCAAGCAACTCGGCGTATCGCTGCTGGTGACGACGTACCAGGCGAACAAGCTGCTCGTGTTGCGCGAGCAGCGCGGCGGCCTCTCGATCCTGGTGCGCACGTTTGAGCGGCCGATGGGCGTGGCGGCGGACGCGCGGCGAATTGCGCTGGGCACGCGCGAGCAGATCTGGCAGTTCCGAAACGCGCCCGATATCGCGCCGCAGGTCGAGCCGACCGGCACGCACGACGGCTGCTTCATCCCCCGCGCCAGCCACGTCACCGGCGATATCGGCGTGCACGAGATCGCCTGGGCTGGTGAAAAGCTCGATGAGCTCTGGCTCGTCAACACCCGCTTCTCCTGCCTTTGCACAATCCACCCCGACTACAGCTTCGTCCCGCGCTGGCGGCCGCCGTTCATCAGCGCTCTGGCGGCGGAAGATCGATGTCACCTCAACGGGCTGGGGATCGTGAACGGCCAGCCAGCCTACGTCACCGCGCTGGGCCAGACCGACACGCGCGGCGGATGGCGCGCCGGCAAGGCGCGCGGCGGCGTCGTCATCTCCGTGCCGGACGGCCGCTTGGTCGCCGAGGGCCTCTGTATGCCGCACTCCCCGCGGTGGCACCAGGGCCGGCTGTGGGTCCTCGATTCCGGCACGGGTCGACTTCTCGATGTTCATCCCGCAACGGGCGAGGTAAGGCCGTCGGCGGCCGAGCTGCCAGGCTTCGCCCGCGGCCTCGGCATCTACGGACACTACGCATTCATCGGCTTGTCCAAAATTCGCCCGACTTCCGCGATGGACGGTGTGCCCTTGGCTGAGCGACGCGCAGAACTCAAGTGCGGCGTGGCGGTAATCGACCTTCGAGTCGGTGGGATCGTCGCCACCGTCGACTTCCACACGGCGGTCGAGGAAGTCTTCGACGTGCAGGTGATCGCCGGAGGTCGCTTTCCTGAAGTGCTTGGCTTTCAGAAAGACACGATCCAGAACACCTTCGTTGTGCCGCCGGTAGAGCAGCACAACATGGGGGGCTCAATGCGACCACCAAAGCGACCACGGCTGAAAAACCCGCTGCGCGATCAGATGAACTCCTACTGAAACTGATCGAAGCTTGGCCGCGTTCAGCAAACGCCTGCTTTTGCGGCCGATCCGGAGCTGTACCTACGTCCTGTCGAAAATCCGCAGGAAGCTCCGGCAGGTACTGAAGCCCGTTTGGTTACGTTCGGCATAATATCGCAAATCGACCAAATCACTTGATTCACGCTCTGCTGCGTCCAGTGCTTGCGGGCTTGCCGCCGTTCGAGTGCCCGCGCCGTTGTTCGGCTGTATACCGGCCGGCGGCATGTTGTCGCCGCGGAGGAAGTAGGGCTTGCCGTTGAGGTAGAACTTCCCGTTACGCACCTCGAATGTGCGGAACCCAACGGTGGTGATGCGCTCGTCCACCACCGTCTCCCCGGACAGGAGCTCCGTCTTCAGCCAGTACAGATCGGGCTGCTCCGGCGACCACAGTCGCGGCTGTACATCGTTGATCCCAATCCGGCTGATGAGACCGTGCTGCGCTGCCGCCGCGACGTCGCCCGCGGCCGGCAACTGCCACTGATCCACGCCGCGCCGGTCCTTCAGCCGGAGCGGCTGCGATTGGCGGGCCTCCCTCGGATCCGTCTCGAGCAAAGCGTGTCGCACGGTAAGATCCGCCGCATTACGGCCGGAGACGGATGTTTCGACAATGACGCCGTCCGTCGTTGAGCGAAAGTAGACGTCGTCGAGGCGCTGTTCATTGGTCACCACGAGCTTCACGGGCTGCCAGATTGCGGCGCTCTTCCGGAAGGAAGAGTCAAGAGGAGGTCGAGCGGCAAATCCGCGCAGTCTTCACGTGGATTTGAGGCAGAGGCAGGGTTGTTGGATTCAGACGGGCATGTTCAAAAACAGACACAAACTACGACCCAACTCCCTTTCCGGTTCTTGCTCTGCATGACGCGTGTAAGTGATTCAGCTTGAACGTTCCATGTCAAGCTGCTATACGGACTCTCAAGATTCGGGATGTATCGGGCGCCGAATCTGAAGGCGAAGCGAGGGCTACGCACTTCCTTTTTTTTTGCAACTCCTATGTGCTCACGCTGACGGCGGAGAGCTGCAGGACAACATCCGGCGCTACCGCTGCCTGACTTGAGGCTGTGGCAGAGGCAATCGAATCGGCCTTGCGTTCGGCCGAGCGGCGAAGCGCACGAGCCATTTGGTCGCGCGTGACTTGAACCTCCCGGTGACTCTGGACCATCCGGTCCTGCCGGCGGGGCATGGGTTCGTGTGCTTGATCAGCTGATGCAAGTCCACGTCATGTGACTTCGCCCGGTTCTCTCGCTTCTCAGAATGGGTTCCACAACACGGAGACGCTAAATGTCGCGCAGGGCTCGTCAGTACCGGAGTATGCCTCACCGAACGACCCCCCACGCGAAGCCGGACAGGAGCGCGGGAACGGCACGTTCGCTGCTGCTGGCTTGCCAGCGCGTCCTGCGCACGCTGTTGAATCCCCGACAGCCACTCGGCCCCGTCGCAGCGCTGAACGTCTCTGCATACCGCGTTGAAGGGCTCGAGCGCCGCGTCCTGCTCGCATACAGCCCCGGTGGCGATGGCACGATTGGTTCGCTCAGTCTTGCCGGTGGCACGCTCGCCCATAACGATCGAATCATTATCGATCTCGAGGTGTCGTCGGCCCAGGGTCTGCGGCACGACGTGGTCAACGTCACCGGCGCCCTCACTCTCGGCGGGCTGTTGGACCTCAACGCGCTGAACGTCGACAACCTGCAGGCGGGCAACCGGCTCGATCTGCTGCAGGTCAGCGGGGGCAGCCTGAGCGGCGCGTTTCACTCCATCAAAGGGCTGGAGGCAACGGCGGGATTGGACTTTGCAGTCATTCAGGGTCCCGCCGGCGTCTCACTCGTCGCCACGTCCGTTCCTACCGGCGATTTCACCCTCGCTGTCGACAGCACGACAGAGTTCAACAACCTCGTCAGCTTCCTGCAGAGTGGGACGGGCAGCGCGAGCCTATCGCAGGATTCGATTCATTTCCTCGGCCAGCGCATCTCCGGCAACGTGACCCTCAGTGCCGGCAGTGGGACGCTCGGCATCAGTCTGCTGAGCAACGCCAACGCGAACCAGACCGGCCGCGTGATCCTCAACAGCGGGAACACGAACCTCTTCGAGATCTACGGCGGCGGCGAGTTCGTGGTCGGCGCACGCGGGAGCGAAGATGCCGGCCTCCGGCTCGACAGCTTTACCACCTCCGGGTACACGCTCGGCGCCTCGCTCGGCGGGACCGGCGCGCCCGCGAGCAACCTGACCACCGGCACGGTCGGCCCACTGACCCTCGAGCGTGCCAACGCCACGCTCAGCGACCTCACGCTCGACGGCTCGACGCTGGCGCTTTCCGCCGGATTCGAAGCAACCAAGGCGACGCTTCAGTTCACAAAATCGGACGGCACGGCCCCCCAAGGCGGCAGCCCCGGTGGCCTGAAACTCGACGCGGACGTCGTGAGCGGCGGCATGTCGCTGGCCGCTTCCTACGACACCGCCAACGCGGCCCTCGACGCGCTGTCGCCTACCGGTGGCTTCAGCTTCAGCGCGGCGGGGATGGCGATGGAGATCCCCGGCTTCATCAAGGCCACGGCGCCGAACGGCGCGGTGATCAGCTACGACCCGGACGGCGGCGCCGACCAGACGCTCGTCACCCTCCCGATCCTCGATGTCGAACTGGAGAAGTTCCGCGTCAAGGCGAGCGTCGGACCGTTGCCGAACTCCACCGCGCCCGGCCTGATCGTCCGCCAGGACGGCTTCCAGTTCGGCAGCGTCACGGGCTTGCTCAAGACCAGCGGTGACGAAAACAACCCCAGCCGATCGATCAAGTTCGGCAATGCCGCGACGCTCGACGACCCGTCGCTGACCATCCGCAACTTCGGCTACACGGTCGGCGGCACCAACACGATCGCCGGAACGGCCGTCGGGATCGGCGCCGGGTCCGTGCGCCTCGGTCCGTCGAGCGGAACGTTCTACGCGACCGGGAGCAACGTCCTGTCGCTGTTGACACTCGGCGAAGCCGGGATGCCGACCGGGTTCACGTTCAGCGCATCGTCGCTGACCGTAGGGCTCGGCAGGTTCATCACCGCCTCGGCTGACACGATGTCGTTCACGCCAAGCGCGGCGGACGACGAGGACCTGTTCAGCGTTGCCGGCACCCTCTCGGCATCGCTGAACATGGGCGCGCTTACGGGGAGGGCGCCCCTGACCCTCACCGGCTCGGCCGGCGGATTCTCCATCCGCGGCGACGGCTCGTTCCATGCCATGAAGGGCTTCGGCGTCGGCTTCGGAATCCAGGCGGGACAGCTAGGCGGCGTCACCGGGGGCGTCAGCTTCCCCAGCTTCCTCGGCATCAGCAGCGCCGGCGCCAGCATCGACATCAGCTGGCCCGACTTCAACACGCGCCCGGACCGATTCCTCCTCCAGCTCTCGGCCAACGCCACCGGCCAGCTCGGCGGAACCAGCCCGATCACGCTCGGCGGGAGCTTCACCAACCTCACCATCGACTCCGCAAAGATCGAGGCCGGCCAGTTCCCGATCATCGGGATCAGCAGCGCCTCCATCACCGCCGGCGGCAACGTGTTCGGCGGCAGCCTCACGGGCAGCCTTACGCTTGGCGCCGTACTGTTCGACGATCAAGGCCAGCGCCTGCCCGACAACGCGTTCACCACGCGCCCTGACGACATTGCCGACAGCGTGCTGTGGGCCGCAGTGCGCGGCGACTTCACGGTCGCCAACCGCGCTGGCTTCTCCTTGGCACTCGGCGTCTCGGGATTGGGCCTGCTCAACGCGTACGTCCGCGCCGGTGTGCCCATCCTCCTCGATCCCACCAGCGGGCTGACGATTGACGACTTCCGCGGCGGCATCACCTTCAATGCCACGCCGTTCCCGACGATCACCGATGCCGTCCAGCTCCGCAGCCCGCTTTTCAAGCCCACGCGCGACCTGTCGGAAGATGAGTGGCTGACGTCGCTCCAGAGCTTGGTCGTCAACCAGAAAGGGGGCAATGCAGGGTTCCTGTTCCAGCTCGATCCCAACGCTATGCAGGGGCAGAACCTCGGCGACTGGCTGAACCTCCTCAATACCGGCTACTACCCCGACCCGGCATGGGACACCGAGCTGCTGAAGGTCGGCTACGCGCTGTCAAAGAAGATCGTCGACAAGGCCGTAACGGTCCTCAAGGCCGGCGAAGCCTGGCTGCTTGACGACCGCGGCACGCAGTTCCTCATCGAGAAAACCGCGACCAACAAGTTCAACTTCTATTCGACCGGCTTCGCGTTCGACAGCGTCGACGGCGGGTTCGTCAGCGCAATGCCCAGCGGCGCCGGCACCAGAACTGCTGCGCAGGTCGCCATCAATGATGGCACGAGGCTCGTGGACGTGTTTGCCGAGCAGGGCATTACTCTCGCCGGCGCGGCGGTGGTTTCGGTCAAAACCGACGGTCAAGTGTGGGAGGTCGATGACAACGGCACCCGCTACACGGTCGCGAAGAAGGGCGATCCCGCCAACGGCGGCGCCGTTTACCTCGTCGTCAGTGGCGGCAACGGCACATTCGCGACGCTGAACCAGACGATCAAGATCGAGGCCGGCGCGACGTTCTACAGCCAGTACGTCAGCAAGGACTTCTTCAACCTCGAAGCCGACGTCATCTTCACGACCGACGGGAACTTCCTCTTCGCCGGCGACGCGAACTGGATCAAGAAGCCGGACAACACCTATTCGTTCACGCAAAGCACGAAGATCTACCTTCAGTCGACGAACCTGAATGCCGGCGCCGGCAAGGTCTTCTTCCTCTCGGATCTCCCGTTGAACCCGCAGGACCCGAACTCGGGCAAGTTCTCAGCGCACGGCGTGCTCTCGTTCGGCTTCCTCGATTCCAGCGGCACGACTATCACGGACCGTGCCCGCCTCCAGGCGGGTGACGCCAAGAGCTTCGAGCTCAAGCTCGCCGGCTCCGAGACGCAGGGCATCGCGCTGGTCGACTTTGCCGGGTTCCAGCGCTTCCGCCTCGGCGGCAAGCTGGACCCGACGACCGGCGTGCAGTACGGCCAGGCGACGCTGAACATCAGCGGCTCGCAGATCACCTTCGACTACAACGCGAACCTCTCGGCCGAAGGCCTCATCGCCGCCGACAGCATCATCAGCACCTCGGGACGTTTTGTCCTTGATTTCTCGGATGACTTTGACATGTGGGGCGTGGCGCTGCTCGAGGCGACGACGGAACAGATCCGGCCGCTGGCCATGGCCGGGATCACAGGGCAGGCGAGCGCGTCGATCAAGCTGAACACGTCGGATGTCGCGCGGAACGTGCAGTTGGACGTGCCCGGGCAGGGACCGCGGACCTTCAACCTGAAACGCAACAGCTTCGGCATGCACCTGTTCGGGAGCCTCGTGTTTGAGCCGCCGGTGATTGGCGGGGCGCTGCGGCAGGAGGTGGTGGGCGCATTCGGGATCGAGGGCAGCCAGGACGAAGGCTTCAAGATGATCATCCTGGGCACGATGCCTGTGCCACTGCCGCTGGTCGGCACCGTCGCGTCGCCGCTCCAGGCGGACGTGCTCGGCGCGCTGGTGATCAGCACCGACGGCTTTGCCGGTCGGCTCGAGCTGGCGCTGCGCGACGACCTGCCGCCAGGCACCGAGCATTATTTCGATCTCAACTTTGGCCTTCAGTTCTGGGTCAACAGCACAGGAGAAATTCAGTCGGTGGAGATCCCCGGCGACATCGCCGCCCGCCTGGGCGAGACGCTGCCGGCCTCGCTGCTGGGGCGGTTGGACGCCAACGGCACGAGCGTTTCCATCCCCGCCGGCGCGCCCAAGCTCGACGGCACGAATGAGGACGACGCGCCTTACATGGTCGCGATGGGCACCGGCCTATTCACGGTCGGCAACGTCTTCAACCTCAACGGCGACATCCGCCTCGCCTACCGCTACAACGCGGTCCAGCAGGCGAACTTCTGGGAGTTCGACGCCCGCGCCACGCTCGCGCTCGACCCGCTTGGCTCCCTCGCCGCCGCCGGGACACTGCACATCCAGGACAACTCTCCCAACGGCAACTGGCGCGACCTCGACATGGTCGGCGGGTTCCAACTCACCGGCGCGATGAGCGTCGGCACGTTATCGATCACCGGCTACGCCGCCATCGAGTTCAACACCTTCGACAGCAACGACAGCAACGGCGGGCGCCGCTCAATCACGCGCTACTACAACCCGGTGACCAAGACCGCCACGCCGACCACGCCGCACACCGCGACGATCAACCCGAACACGCTCCAGGTGTTCGTCGGCGGCCGGATGGACATCGGGCCGCTGTTCAAGCTGCACGGCCAGTTCGTCCTGGTCGACAGCCCTCAGAAACTGTCGATCTCGGTCGAGGCCGAGATGCGCGCGTTCTTCGACGTGGCGCGGATCGACGTCGCCGTGTCGGCCGAGCTGTACAAGGGCGCCAGCGCCGGCCTCGTGCTGGATGCATCGATCAACAACATGAGCTTCGGCGTCGAGAACATATTCGAGGTCGAGGCCGAGAACATCTCGCTGCGCATCAACACGCGCAACACCACGACGCGCAGCCTTCAGGGCAACAACATCGCGCCGGGGCTGGATCTTGAGATCGGGCGGATCGGCGTCGAGGTCTTCAGCGCCTTCACGTTCGAGGGGTCGGGCGCGTTCCGCGTGCGCAGCGGCGTGTTCGGCGGCGACGTGTGGGAATTGAGCGCCAACCTGAGCACCAACTTCTTCGACGTCGCGCGGCTCAACGGCAGCGTCATGTTTCGGTCCAGCGGCGAGTTCACCTTCGACATCGCTGGGCAGATCAACCTCGGCGCCGGCGGGACCGGCATCTTCGGCCGTGGCGACCTCCACGTTCGCTACCTCGCCGCCAACGCCGCCAGCACCTCCGTCCTCTCGAGCAATGACCTGCAGGTCTGGGGCAACGCGCGCGTGGAAGGCAAGCTCTTTGGAATCACGCTGGGCGCGATTGACGTCGACTTCCACTACAACGGCGGCAGCGGTGAGCTGTGGGTCGAGGCGTGCCTCGAATTCTGGCGGCCGTTCGAGTACGACGAAATCTGCGTCGACTTCACGATCGGCTTCATCAAGATCCCGCCGCCAATCTTCCTCGCCGGCAACGGAAACGACACCGCCACCAGTCGCGCGGACATCGAGGACAACCACTTCCGCGGCGGCACGCTCCACCTCAACGTCGGCAACCGCCGAGCGCTGCGCAACTTCGCAGGCAGCACCATCAATGAGGCTTACTACGTCGAGGCGCTGGGCCCCGGCAGCGACCAGGCGCGCTTCCCCGGGAGCCAGCGCGTCCGTGTTGTCGGCCTGGGACGCACGCAGGAGTACGACAACGTCACCGGGATCTACGCCGACGGCGGCGACGGCTCGGATCACATCGAGATCAGCGACGGCATCGGCAGCAGTGGCATCACCGTCTCCGTCCCCGTCACCATCATCGGCGGCTCAGGCCACGATCGCCTCGACCACTACGGCAGCGCAGCGGCGACGCTGCGCGGCGGGGAAGGCAACGACGTCCTCAACAGCGGCGACGCCGCCGCACTCCTGGAAGGCGAAGGCGGGCACGACCAGATTTACGGCGGGCGCGGCGTCGACTCGATCCACGGCGGCGAGGGAGACGACTTCGTCTTCTGGTCGGCCGGCGACGGCGACGACGCGACGCTCACGGGCGGCGGCGGCAGCGACGTGCTGCACGTGCTGCTCGGCACCGGCAACGACGAACTGCTCGTCGACCGCACCGCCGGCCAGTTCCGCGCCAAGCGGCTCGACAGCGGCGGTAACGTCCTCGAAGCCGTCACCGCGCGCAGCGGCTTCGAGACGCTCGACGTCGACGCCAACGGCGGTACCGACAAAGTCACGTTCAAGACGATGTCCGGCGCGGGCCTGACCAACGTCTACGTCCGCCTCGGCACCGCCGTCCCCGGCGCGCGGCCGGAAGACGGTCCCGGCAGCACCGCCGACACCAGCGCAGACCTGATCCTCCTCGAGGGCGGCGCCGGCGCGGACGGCTACACGATCACCAACCCGACCACCAACACCGTGCGCGTCGCGCACAGCGGCGTTACGACCTTCACCTTCTACGGCGCCAGCCGCAGCGCCGGTGACGGTCTCAACATCGACGGCGCGGGCGGCGCTGACACCCTCGACGCCAGCGCGATGACGCAGAACCTCCTGGCCGTCACGCTCACGGGCAACGGCGGGAACGACTCGCTGGTCGGCTCGCAGTACAACGACCGCCTCGACGGCGGGCTCGGCGACGACACCGTCACCGGCAACGCCGGCACCGACACGTTCGCCGACGCCGGCGGCACCGATACGCTCATCGAGAGCCGCAACGCCGACTTCTCGATCACCTCCGACACGCTGGTGATCGGCGCGCTCACCGCCCCCAGCACCTACGCCGCCGCCGCCGAGTTCGAGCGGCTCAACGGCATCTTCGAGAACGCCTTCCTCACCGGCGGCGCCGGCAGCAACACCTTCGTCGTCGGCGACGACGACGGGAGCATCACACACGGCGGCGTCGCCAGGACCGTCGCCAACGCCTGGATCGGCACGATCAACCTCGACGGCGTCGGCGGCAGCGATCACTACGTCGCGTGGATCTCCGGCAGCGGCAATGCGATCGTCAACGTCAGCGACACCGGCGCGTCGAATGACGGCACGGATACGCTGACGATGCACGGCACGCAGCAGGCCGACCAGTTCCTGCTCCGCGCCAACTTCGTCGCCTCGCTGACCGGCGGCAATGCCGCCAGCGGCTTCACCGCCGCCCAGCGCGTGAACTACGGCGCTGACGTCGAAGGCGGCGTCACTATCAACGGCCGCAACGGAAACGACCACTTCGCCAGCGACGACACCGGCGTCCGCACGACGATCAACGGCGGCGCGGGGGACGACATCTTCCAGATCGGGCAGATGTTCCAGGCCAACCGCCTCCCGCCGCACGTGGCAGTTGGCGACACCGTGAACACGACGCTTACCACCGTCGGCTACCTGACCAACGGGAACTCGCACGAGCTGACCGCCAACGGCGGCGACGGCAAGGACAACTTCGTCGTTTTCCGCAACACCGCGCGCGTCTACCTCAACGGCAACGGGGACTCCGACACCTTCACCGTCCGCGCATTCGCGCTGGCCAGCACCGGCGAGATCGATCAGGCCCGTACGGAAGTGAGCGGTGGCAGCGGCGACGACTTCGTCAACTACGCGGAAAATGCCCCCGTCGACATCGACGGCGGCGAAGGGTACGACCTGCTCCGCGTGCTCGGCACCGAGTTCGGCGACCGCTTCCTCGTCACCGAAAACGGCATCAGCGGCGCCGGCCTCACCATCGGCTACACCGGCGTCGAAGCGATTGAGCTGCACGGTGGCGACGGCAACGATCATTTCTACATCCTCAGCACCAACGCCAACGTCAAGACCGTCATCTACGGCGGCGCTGGAAGCGATCGCTTCTTCGTTGGCGCCATCGACGAAGCCGTTCGCAGCCTCCCCGCTTATGCCGCCTATCTCAGCCATCCGCGCACGCTCACCGGCATCCGCGGGCCGCTGTTCGTCGACGGCGGCGTCGGCGACCCGCTGGTCTTCGCCATTCCCACGCCGGTGATGTACCTCGGGGAAACCGACATCACCGACGGCAATCACCCACACGACGGCAGCCACCTCCCGGACGAGCAGCCGGGCGACGTGGACATCGTCGACGTCGTAGACGTCGACGCCACCGCGAACGACACCGGCACGCTCACGTCGACCAATCTCTCCGGGCTGGGCATGGGTGGGGAACTTGTGCAGGAGCCGGAGCCCGGCGTGTTCGAGAGAATCCCCGGCGGCGTCACGTACCACAAGGTCGAGATCTTGGACGCCGCCCTCGGGTCCGGCGCAGAGACGCTGAACGTGCAGAGTGTCGCGGCGAACGTGACCACGATCCTGCGCGGCAACGCGGGCAACGACCGGTTCATCGTCAGCGCTCAGGCAACCGCGGGCGCGATGCTTGTCATCTACGGCGACAACGCCGCCAGCGTCACGCACCGTGGCAGCCCCGGCAACGACACCATCGACGCGCGTACCGCCGCCATGGCCGGCACCTACTACGGCGGCGCCGGGAACGACACCATCCACGGAGGCAGTGCCGCCGACCGCATCGCCGGGGGCAGCGGCAACGATTCACTCAGTGGCGAAGCCGGCGCGGACCTCATCTGGGGCGACAGCGGCTTCGATGTCGACCGCAACACCCGCATCACTACCGTCCTCACCGCCGGCACTCCGGCGCAGGACAACTTCGCCTCCACCGGCAGCGATACCATCCACGCCGGCGCCGGACGCGACATCGTCTTCGGTGACCACGGCGAGATCATCCAAGTCGGCGGCGCCGCAAACGTGCTGGTTGAAACGGGCGCGGTCGATCAGGCGCAGACGATCCAGCGCACGCTCGGCGGCAACGATTCCATCACCGCCAGCGGCGCAGGCGACACCTACATCTTTGGCGGCACCGGCAGCGACACCGTCAACTCCGGTGACGGTAACGACATTATTCTTGGCGATCACGGTCGCATCTCGTTCAACCTCGACGGCGATGCAACGATGTTCGATCTCATCGAGGTGCTCGACACGCACATCGGCAGCGGTGACGCGCTGGCCGGTGGCGCGGGCAATGACATCATCCTCGGCCAGGCCGGTGGCGACACGATCTCCGGCGGCGCGGGCAACGACGTGACGATCGGCGACAACGCCACCGTCCGCCGCGCCGGCGCCGCGCTCCTCCAGAACGACCTGCGCCAGCGCTACGGCCTGTGGAGCGGCGGAACGCTTTCTGGCGCTAATGGCAATGTGCTGGTCAACAAGCCCGCCGAAGGCTCTACCTTCGCCGATCCGCTGGGCATTCCGCATCTGTCCGTCCTGCTCCTGGAGCATGACAGCGCCACGCCCAACGACGGGCGCTACGGGGCAGACTCCATCAGCGGCAACGATGGCAACGACGTGATGTTCGGCCAACTCGGCGACGACACGCTCGACGGCGGGCTCGGTGATGACTACGCCGAAGGCAACGGCGGCAATGACCTGATCCGCGGCGGCGTGGGTCAGGACGATCTGCTCGGCGGCAGCAGCGATCGCTTCGGCCTGACTACCAGGAGCCAGCGCCTGGACGGCAGCGATCGGATCTTCGGTGGCGACGGCACCCGCACCGGCCGCGAGCAGGCTGGCGACCTCACCACCGGTGGCCACGCCCGCGACGCGGACGTCATCCTCGGCGACAACGGAAACATCTTCCACATCGTCCACGCCGGCACATTTTCGTTCCCCACGTTCAACTACGACACCTACGGCGGGACGCTGCGCATCAAGCCGCGCGTCGTCGAGATGCTCGACTACACTCCCGGCGCAACCGGCGCCGGCGATATCGGGGCGGCCGACCTCATTCATGGTGAGGACGGCGACGATTCCATCTGGGGCATGGTTGGCGGCGATGCACTCTTCGGCGGCGGTGAGGACGACGACATCATCGGCGGCGCCGGTCACGACTGGATCAGCGGCGGCGCGGGTGACGACGGCATCATCGCCGACGACGGCCGCATCTTCACCAGCCGAAATGGTCTGGCCGAGCCCTTGCATGGCATCTCGGCGGTCACCTCGCTCAACGAAAACATCCGCACGCCCGGCGGCATGCAGTCAGCGACGATCCACCTCAGCGGAAAGCTCAAGAAAGCCGTCGATCTCGAGCCGTTCGGCCTCGGCGGCGACGACATCGTGTACGGCGGTATCGGGCATGACTCGATCCACGGCGGCGCCGGCGACGACGCCCTCAGCGGCGCCGAAGCACTGCCTAGCTTCTACACTCGCGCCCTGACCTTCTCTGCTCAACCGATCAACGCGGGCAACGTGCTCGGTTACGGCCAGCACAAGGCTGGGGAGTTCGCTGATTACGATGAGTACGAGCCGCGCAAGAAGATCGCCGGGCACCTGCTCAACTTCAATCCCGCCGAAGCCGATGGCGACGATGCGATCTTCGGTGACGACGGCAACGACTGGGCGGTCGGCGGCACGGGCAAGGATCGCCTATACGGCGGTCGTGGTGATGACCTGCTCAACGTCGACGACAACCTCGACACCAACGGCGGCCTGAACGATCAACCCGACGGCGGAGCCCACGCCGGCGCTGACTTAGCGTTCGGCGGCGCCGGACGTGATGTGCTCATTGGCAACAGCGAAGACGATCGCCTGATCGACTGGGTCGGTGAGTTCAACAGCTACATCGTTCCCTTCTCCCCGTTTGGTGCCCGCGCGATCAGCCGTGCGCTTCAGCCGCAGCTGCCCGAGTTTCTGCTCAAGCTCGCCTCAAGCGACGGCATGGACATGACGCGCATTGACCCCAACGCGCCCCAGCGCATCGGGGAACCTAATGGCGAGCTGGGGATTGTGCTTCAGCAGGATCCGGATTGGCGCGAGCAGACCGGCGCGCCCGCCGACCCGCAACCGGGCAGTGTGCCCGGCGGCAAGCGCGATGCCGTCGCCACCGAAACCTTCGACGGCGCTGCTGCCGCTGCACGCTTCAGCCCCGACAGCGGCGCCTGGAGCGTGCAGAGCGGCGGGTATGTCGCCAACTACGGCGGCGACACCATCAGCCTGATGTACCTCGACAATGAGCTGCCCGCGTACTTCGAGCTGCGAGCCACCGCCCGCGCCGACAAGGCCAAGGCCGGTCAGAAGGCCAACGCTTATCTCATCTTCGATTACCGCAGCACCACTGACTTCAAGTTCGCGGGCTTCAACGATGCCAACGATCAGGTGGTCATCGGTCACCGCACCGCGGCTGGCTGGCAGGTGCTGAAGTGGGCGAACCTCCGCATCGTCGATGGCAGCCTTCAGCTGATGAAGGTGGCGATCAACGGAACGACCTCCACGCTGCTGATCAACAACCAGATCGTGCTGTCGCACGCCTTCGACCGCCGGCTGGACGATGGCATGATCGGGCTCGGCGTCGACAACAGCCGCACCCGGTTTGACAACGTGGACGTCCTCGTGCTCCCACCGTCCACCGTCTGGCAGTTCACCGAAACCTTCGCAGGCGGCAGTGGCGGGTTCGCAAACAAGAGTGGCACAACGGGCGTAGCGGACGGCGTGTTCCGCGCCAAAGCTGACAGCGGCGACGCGGCGCTGGCAATCCGCAGCATCGGCGCTTCGGCGAATTCTTTCCTTGAGTTCCAAGCCAACGTGCAGGTCTCGTCAGGCGGCTTCGGCGGGCTCGTCTTCGACTACTACAGCACGACTGACTTCAAGTACGTCGCCTACGACGCCACTCGAAACCAGTTCGTGATCGGCCACCGCACCTCCCGCGGGTGGTTTACCGACGCCAGTTATGACCTCGGCAGCCGAAGTTTCACCCGGCTTGGGGTCTCGTTAGTGGGCACGACAGTCAGCGTGCTGGTGGACGGGACGCCATTGTTCGGCCACGTGTACAACGCAGCTTTGGCTGATGGCGGAATCGGGATTTTCTCCCGCAGCGGAACGACCACGGTCGATGATCTGGTCGCTCGTGGTGACGACCCCATTGTTGCGGTTTGACCGTCGCCATTGCTTCTCGCGACGCACGTTGTGCGGAAGTTTCCGGAGCTGGATTTTCTCCTGCCGATGCCTGCATCCAGATCGGCCACATGGGGTCTCACGCAGCACCGCGACGTGACGCGGCACTGCGACCAGATGGCGCGGGACGCGGCGGTGCGACGGCGCGACGACTGCTGCCGGCGCCTGAAAAAAGTGGTTCCGATCTGCTGCTCAACCGCGCGTTTCACTGCCGGGTCAAAACTTGCTGTCGCATTTCGCGGGATATCATCCTGCGCTTCCCGCCGGTCAGTTATCTTGGGGGCGCGCATCGGCCAGATACCACGGATATGAGAAGCCGGTCGCCATGTGCGAGTACCTGCTCGGCAAGCACAGGCGGCAGGCGATGCCGCATTCGGTGCCTGCGGCTGTACTGGTTCGATGAGCATGGCGGCGATTTGGTCGCGGCGGCAGTGGGTCTATCCCACTCGAACGCCAACAATTACCGCCTCGGTGCTGCGCTGAACTGCCGGCGGCAGGGGGAGGAACTGGTGCCGGAGGGAGGCTCACGCCGCGGAATCGTCTCAATTCCATTTGCAGACATGTTCAGGTGAACCCTCGAAATTGGCCGATCATGCCGACGTTTCAACGATGGTCGCAATCATCCGCTGCCGGGTGGCGGTGAGCCGCGGCCAGGCTTGGATCAGTTTCAGGAGGCGCTCGTCGGACTCGGCATCGGTCTTGGCGGCCGTGGTCGCATTTGTGGTCGCATTCGGTATGCTGTGTTCGGAAGAGGCCGGTTTTTGTGGGCGGTTCCGAGCGGCACCTGCGTCCTGTCGATCCGGTGGTTGCGGGTTCGAGCCCCGTCGCCCTCGCTTGAGACACTCAGTGTCAGTCGATGACAAGCCCTTGCACCTGCAGGGGCTTGTGTCGTTTCCGGTCTGTTGCACCTCGCTGCGACTCGTTGACGCACGTTGATTCTTCGAGCTCGTCGCCGGGCGATCGGCACGCGCCGTCGGTGCGCTGATCGACCGCTGGTGGCGAGATCCCCTCATCGGAGATCGACCTCCGGATAAAAATACGGCGCGATCATGGTCGGCCAATATGCGTCGGACGCGGTGTATTTTGCCTTCATCCGGTCGAACTGGGCTTTGGTCTGACTGCGGAACTCCTGGTCGCTGGCGCGGGTGGGCAGTTCGAATGCGAGTCGACCGAAGGCGAATCCGTCGCGGTGAAACGCGATGCGGTCGGCGAAGCGCTGGTCGGCGCCGCTCAGGCCGCGGGTGAGGGCTTCGGCCCGTTGGAGGTGGTCGTCGAGCTCCGACCAGAAGTGCAGACGCGCGCCCACTCGCTGGGCGGCCTGCACACCGGGGCGCGTCAGTGCGTAGTGCCGCTCGGCGCCTCGAAAGAAGGCGCGCATGGGCTCGGCGGCGGGACCGTAGAACTTCGTCACGTACTCTTCCACGAGCACATCGACGTCCGCGTCCACGTCCCATACCAAACGTGCAGCCACGTACAGGTTCAGGCCGTTCATGGAGAAATTGGGCTGCGACTCGATCACGATAAACGTGCCACCGGCATCGCGGAACGCGGGCAAGTCCTCGCGCATCTTGTGCACGATGCCCCACGGCCCGAAGAAGTCGAAGTGGCCGTAGTAGTCGTAGAACCCGAGCTGCTTCACCGCCGCCGCCCAACCCTTGACGATTGCCGCGAACTCCCGGTTGTACGACGACGTCGGGTCGTTGAACGGCCGCGTGTGGTCGAAGTAGTAGGGGAAGTCGCAGACGGTCGTCGCGTGATATGGGTGCGGGACGGCCCTCTTCGGCGGGCGGGTCTGCAGGCCATATGCGAGGACGCCGAGGTATTTCTGCTTGTGCTCGGGTTTCAGCCGGTCGTGGACCTCCTTCGAGAAGTGCACCAGCCGATCGGCCATCTGCTTGTCGTCCTGCGGGGTGACCCCGTACGACGCGTCCAGCGCCAGGCACCGATCGCACTGACACAGCGGCGCCAAGTCGTTGGGATCAATCGATGCGACGATCGCGTCCGGATTGGCATCGAAGTGCGCGTTGATCTTCTCGGCCACGATCCGAATCACCTCGGGGCTCGTCGAGCAGAAGTTCGTGCTCGACCAGGTGCTGTCGCTGACCTGGATATTGCCCGCGCGGTCGCGCGACCACATGTCGGGGAACTTGTCGAACGGGTAGAGGTTACGATCGATGAACCCCGCCCACGCGTGGCCGAAGTTCATTCGCCCGCGGTTGATGATGGAGCGGTTCTGGCGATCCCAACGCGGCGCGCTGCCCCAGCTCATGCCGATCGAGGATGAGAACGACGGCGCCCGCGTCTCGTCGATGCTCGCCAGATAGACCGAGCGATCGGACGGGACGACGATCTCCTCACCGAGCTGCTTGGGCATGAACCAATGACAGTCGAGGTGATCGGTCAGCAAGCCGTAGACGCCGTTTCGTAAGCCCTCGTCCGTCGTCGCTTCGATCACGAGCTCACCGTTGATCGTGCGCATCCGGTATGCCTCTGCGTTTGGCCACCCCGACGGCGCAGGCATTCGGCGGATGCGGATGGCCGGACCGGCCTCGGCTGCTGCCACGAGCGGCAGCTTCGCACCACTCTTGATCTCCACGCACCGCTGCAGATCCGCCACCGCTTCCGCCAGTCCGCTCGCAGCGTCGGGCGCTCCCATGGCGATGCGGAACGGTGAGGCCCCACGCGTGGCGATGACCAAGCCACCACTATCGGCCTTCTGCTCGGGTGCATCCGTCAGCCGTTGGATGTGCTTTTCAGTCCGTGGGGCGTGGGTGGCGACCACCTGTGCGCGCGCGGAAATTCGCTCGACGCGGGGATCAGCGAAATCGGCGGGGTCTGGACCGTGCACGGCGATGTACAGCTCGCGATCCGGGGCGGCGGCCTCTTCTCCAAACGAAATCGTCCCCTTCAGCACCTCGTATGTGAGCCCCTCGGGGGGCCGCAGATCGAAGTTCCACGTGGCATCCTTGCCCGCCTCAACCCGGCCAGCAAAGCTGGTCGCTGCGCAGCCTGCTGCCTCGTTGCCATTCAGGGCGATGTTGACGTAGAGCGGATGAGCGCCACCGTTCAGCAGCTTCATCGTCGCAACGATCCGGCTGGCGTCGGCGGGATCGGGTGCACTCGTCGTGTACACCTTCAGGTCCCGAAATTTCGCCGGCGGCTGCCCCGTCGGTGGCGCGAGATTGGCCGCAATGGCGCGCGACGACAGCAATAGCAGCAGGGCAGCGGCACAGGGGTTGAACAGCCGCGCGCTGTTATCGGAGGATGAGTGCATCGGCGATCTCCAGGTCAAAGACATATCCACCGGCGGTTCGCACAACCGCTGCTCCGCTGGCCAGCTTTGCTTCACTCGTCGGCAGGCCCGGGAGCGGAAGCTTCAGCGTCAGCCCCTTGATCGGGTGGCCACTCCAGTTCACCAGCGGGATGACGATCCCCTGTGGCGCGCGAATCACCATCGTCTCCACGAGCGGCTCGGAGCAGAGCACCTGCCGCTTCAGTTGGCCCGCGGGTGACCCGATGAGGGCCGATGCGCCGCGGTGGAACTCAGTGGGAACGAAGTGGGCCATCGAATCATCCGTGGTGCCGCGGTCGGCCGGACGCATCGGAATGGCTGGCTTGAAGTAGCTCAGCCCGGGCAGAAATCCGCAGTACATCGCCTGCCCCTCGCCTACAGATCGGACTGTGACGGCGGAGGACCCATCGCTGAAGCGTCCCCCAACGGTTGCCCCGCCCTGGGTGGTCGCGCCAACGTCAAACCGGCTGCGCGCATCGATCACCGGCACTTGCACCTGGCCGCTGGGGGTATTGAGGGTCACGTGATCAACCGTTTTGGCGAAGGCTAGATCTTGCTTCTCCAGGCGCACCGGTTGTGGCGTCACATCCAGCGACCGCTGTTCAATCCCGAGGAGGCCGCGCATCACGGGGTTGGGCTGATTGAACTCGTCGAACATCCCAGCCCCGGCCGTCGCGAACAAGCTTCCGCCAGCTTTGACCCACTCGGCGATGGCCTTCGAAGCCGCGCGGGAGACGTTCTGGTCGAGCAGGTACAGCAGTCTGTAATCCTTCAGGTCTCCCGAGAGCGCGTCAGCCTCCACCACCACGTCCAGCGGAATCTGCTGATGGCGCACGGCCACATAGAGTGTCCGCTTGGCGGCACCAAAAGGGGCGCGATGATTGTCCCAGATGTCGCCCGTCTCGCTGAACCAGATGCCGGCCTGAGCGGGCTGTACTTGGCCGTCCTGCACGATGTCCTCGAACGTGCCCAGCTCGTGCAGTGCCTGCCGAACCGATTGGTACATCGCCGGCAAGCTGACGTGGTTCTCCGTATAGGCTGCCTGCACGGGACGGAACTCGAAGAGGTTGAGGATCTTTGCCCCGTGCCCGATGGCGCTGTAGAACTGTCGCCGCCAGCTTGCCGGCGTGTTCCCGGGCCAATGCGGCATGACGTAGTAGTGAATCTTGGAATTCGGGCGATGCCTGACGCCGGCGCGGAACATGTCGAGGCTGATTCCGCTCATCTGTTGGCTGCCGACTGGTACCTGCCAGATGTAATCCTCGCTCCAGGGCATCGTCATCGCGCCCTCGCGAAAGAGCGAAACCCAACTGAATGTCTCGCCCAGGTAGAAGGGCCCATGGTGCGGTGAGTAGTTGGCGCCGATGAGGGCGTTGGGAAGAAACTCCTGCAGGACATCCGTCAGTGCCTTTTGCCGAGCGATCCCGAAGCGGTGCTGGTACAGCCGGGAATAGTAGAACAGGCGCGGGTTTGACTTGGCCGCATCTGCTCCAGGGGACCATTGCACTTTCTCCCAGTCCTCAGCCCAAGTCGGGTCGAGCGCTGAAGGGTTCACCCCTTCGTTCTTAAGCCATTCTCGAAACGCAGTGTGGCTATCTGTCGACGGCGTCGGCAGTGTGATCTCATCACCCAGGCTGATCACGGCGACCTTCTCCGCGCGCCCATCCGCTTTTAGCTTCTGGCCAATCTCCCGAAGTTCCTCCGGGGTTTTGTCGCGAACGTCGACATACTCGTGGATCAAGTGGCCGTCGTTGTGGAACGTGGACAATGTGTCGGTGCTAAGCGCCGTCGCGCCGATCAGCTGGACGAACTCCGCCAGGAGCGCGTTGTAGTTCTCGTCACGTTTGTGACGGTCGAATGTGAACCCGTAGACGAGGGTTCGTCGCGGCGCCGTGCCACGTGCGGGGTGCGCTTTGAGGTAATCGACCAGTTCACGAAGAACCTCCTCCGCGGTGCGGATCTCCCTTGAGTAGCGGGTGTCAGCGCGGTACGCCAGTTCGAATTCACCGGCCAAGTGGTCGAGCCGTCGGACGGTGTCAATTTTTCCATCCCCGCCGCGAACCCCAATCTCAATGGAAAAGCGCAGTGCGCCGTCACCCTTGGCGGTTATTGGCCACTGGCCGTCGTTGAGGGTATCGAGCAGGCTCCCTACCTCTACCCAGTCGATTGACTGCCCCGGCTGCGCCTCGATCGTTTTTGGCTTCCAGTCGCGGATGTGAACCCAGTACGGCGAGTGCTCATTGCCCGGTGGGACCGTGAGTTGAACGGGCGCGCCGCCCGGCGCATTGTGAAGCTTGAGGTAAACATCCCCCGCCTGCGTCAGCATGCCGTCCAGCGGCAGATAATTCTCTTTGGCGATGCGTTGGCTCACCTGCTGGAGGTCGCTGGTCAGCATGACGAGATCTACGTTGCGCTTTGCCGCCGGCTCCGGCTGCTTGCCAACGCTCAGGATCAGGCAAGCTTCACCCGCGTCCAGTTCCACGAACGCGTCGTGCCCCTCCCACACGACGTTCTCCACCGCCCCCCATGGCATCAGCCACTCCGGTTGCACGGGAGCGTGGAACGGCCAGATCTTGCCGTTCTTGCGGGCGCCATACAGCCGATCCAGCTTCACTGCTCCCGCTTGTTCGACCCGAAGGTGAAACTGCGTCTGAAATCGTGGCGCAGCCTCATATCGGATGAGAGCCAGATACTTTCCCGCCTTTGGCACCGCTATGGCAATGGTGGCCGCGCCTTGCGCCTGTTCTGGCGCGCCCAGGAACGCCTTCCGGCTGAGAAAGGTGTTGCTGAAGGTGGCGCAGTAGTAATTTTGCCCCCAACGCATCGGCTGCCAGTGACCGCCTCCCGCACCATCGGCTGGCTTTACCGAGAACTCTTCGGCCTCGGCGATCACAGTGGATTCGGAAATGGGCGCTACTGGAGCACCCATCGCCCGATAGGCTTCTGCCGGATGAGCCGCTTCCACGGCAAGTGCCCACGTCCCACTGAGCAAGCAGGTTCCGTAAACAGCCATCGCCGCAGTAGTGATGAAACGAGACATAGGTCTGGTGCGAACTTTATCAGCTTTTCACAGCGCCTGCGGTGATTCCCTTTGTCAGTTGCTTCTGCAGGAAGATGTACACGATGAGTATCGGCAGCATCATCAACACCAGCCCGGCGAAGCCAAGCCCCCCAGTCGCTACGGTACTGGCTGACATCGTCCACGTTCGCCAGCCCCAGCGGCAGCGTGCGGGTGTGCTCTGAGCCCTTGCCGCTCAGTGTGATGAACGCGACGAAGAACTCGTTCCAGTTGCCCAGGACAGGAAGATCCCCACCGTCACCAGCCCCAGGCGCGCCAGCGGCAGCATCACGTGCCAGACTCGCCGATGCCGTCGAGCAGCGCCGATTCGTGCAGGCTTGCGGGCAGCGAGCGAAAAAGCCGGTCAACACTAAAATCGAGAAAGGGAAACCGAACGCCACGTAGACGACGCCCCTGAATCGCCAACTGCGGATACACTCTCCGCGTCTGAGCCGCGCAAGCAGCAACCGCTCAACGCGCGAATCGCACCAGTGTGCTGAGGATCCGAGAATGGAACAGGAGCTGCGAATCTGGCACGTCGGCAACTGGTGCATTCACCTCGGGCAGAAGTACGTCGAGTCGCCGTTCGAGGCCCCGAGCAAGGACGTGGAGGTGGTTAACTACGCTCAGCCGTTCGTGGACGCGCTGCGGGCGATCCCTTGCGCGGAGGTGGTCAGTCAGCCCTCGTGGGAGTTGTATCACATGTCGCCCGAAGCGTTCGCTGAACGGCTCACTTGGGCGACCACGATCATCTTCGCCGACGTGGAGACGAAGTGTTTGATGCTGCACCCGGACTTCTTCACGCGCGGAAAGTGGGGCGATCGGCCGGTCACGTTTCCCGATCGCTTCGACCTGCTCCGCGCCTGGATTGAGCAGGGCGGGCACTTTCACATGAACGGCGGGTGGCTCAGCTTCGGCGGAGAGCTCGGCAAGGGCGGTTGGGGCCGCAGCCGCTCTCAGCCCGTGCTTCCCGTGAACTGCCTGCCACACGATGACCTCATCGAATCCACCGCCGGCTACACGTTGCGAACCAGCGTGCCGGATCACCCGATCCTGCGCGGGCTGGACCTGTTGACCATCCCGCCGCTGCTCGGATTCAACGAGGTGACGCTGCGCCCGGGCGCGCAAGCGCTGATCGAGATCGAGAACTTGGGCACGTGGCATCCGCTGCTCGCGGAACATGCCGTCGCGCGCGGCCGCGTGAGCTGCTGGATGACCGGCGCCAGCCCCCACTGGGGCATCAACTTCATGAGGTGGAAGCAATACGGCCAACTCTGGTCGCAGCTGTTCGCGGCCGAAATCCCACCCCGTCACAGTAGTTGACGAATGGGAACCGGCGCTGCAGCCGCCGCTCAATGTAACGGGGACGCCACTCAGAGGTCAGCGCGCCGCTCTCGTCGGCATTCGCGTCGATGAGCCAGGTTGAAGCGTCCTTGACACGAGTATCAATCCAGAACAGTCTGGCGACCTTGGCTGATGCACGCTTTCGCTCACTGCTTCAACACTATCAGCACACGCTGCTCAACGGGGTAGTACCGTTCTGGGTCCGGCATGGTTTGGACGCGGCGGGCGGGATCAGTACGTGCATCAACGAGGACGGCACGATCGTCAGCCGAGACCGGTGGTGCTGGTCGCAGTGGCGGGCGGTGTGGGTGTTCGCGAAGCTCTACAACCGCATCGAGCGGCGCGTGGAGTGGCTGAGCGCGGCGGAGCAGATCTGCCATTTTGTGATGCGCTCTGGTCGCGTGGAAGGCGGGCATTGGCCGCTGCTGCTCGACGAGCGTGGGAAGGTGCTGCGCGGGTACGACAGCATCTACGTCGATGGATTCGCGCTGTACGCGCTGGTGGAACTGTGGCGGGCGACGCGCGAGGATCGGCTGATGGAGCTGGCGATGGAGACGTTTCGCACGTCGCGCGAGGCGATCGACCGCGCGGCGGCGCCACCGCCGGCGTGGCCGTATCCGATTCCGCCGGGGCGGATCGCGCACGGCGTGAGCATGCTGTTTTCACTGTGCTATCACGAGCTGGCCGAGGCGACGGGCGAGCGCGAGATCGCGGCTGCGGCTGAGGCGCATCACCGGCGGGTGGTGGACGGGTTTCTCTCGCCGGCCGACGGAATCGTGCGGGAGTGGCTGCGCGCGGATGGCGAGCCGCTGCCGCCGCCGGAGGGGTCGGTCGTCGTCCCCGGTCATGCGATCGAGTCGATGTGGTTTCAAATGCACATCGCGCAGCGCCGCGGGGATCAGAAGACGATCCGGCGCGCAATCGACACGATCCGCCGGCACCTCGAGCTGGGCTGGGACGCGGCATACGGGGGACTTTTTCTAGCAGTGGATGCGGGCGGCGCCGATTGCGTCGCGTGGGAGCATGCCGACACGAAATTGTGGTGGCCGCATACCGAAGCGCTGTACGCGACGCTGCTGGCGTACGAGGCCTGCGGGGAAGCATGGTGCCTCGAGTGGCACGAGCGCATCCGCGACTACTGCGACTCGCATTATCCCACCCAACACGGAGAATGGCGGCAGAAGCTGGACCGAGCGGGGCGGCCGATCGAGCGGACGCTGGTCTTGCCGGTGAAGGATCCGTTTCACCTGCCCCGCGCGCTGATCTACTGCATCGACGTGCTGGAGCGGATGACCGCGAACGCGGTAAACATGCATGCATGAGCACGATTCATGGCGAGCGAATATTTCGTTTCTTCTCGTGTTCTGTTCACGTGCGAGGAGTTCGGCGACCTCCCCGGCACGCTCGAGGCCAACGGCATGATCGTCTATTCGTTCACGTGAACTGACGCAATGATGGACCACATTCGCACCCTTTACGCCGACCTTGCCGCCGGCGGCGTCATGCTTGGGCTGGCGGTGTCGTATCCGTCGCCCGGTATGATCGAGCGCATCGCCGCGGATTGGGACTGGATCTGGATCGATGCGCAGCACGGGGAACTGGGGTACCAGGATGTGTTGGCGCTGGTGCGCGCGTGCGACTTGGTGAAGCGTCCGGCGATGCTGCGCGTGGCGGGGCATGAGTTTAGCGAAATCGGACGGGCGCTGGACACCGGCGCCGCGGGCGTCATCGTTCCGTGCGTGGACACGGCGGAGCAGGCGCGGGCGATCGCGCGGGCCGCGAAGTTCCCGCCGCTGGGCAACCGCTCGTACGGAGGCCGGCGCGTGGTGGATGTGACTGGGCGCGCGTATTCAGATACCGCGAACGCCGACACGATGCTCATCGTGCAGATCGAGTCCCCGCAGGGGCTGGCGAATGCCGACGCGATCGCGGCGACGCCCGGCGTCGATGCCCTGTTCCTCGGTCCGGACGACATGCTCCTGCGGCGCGGCGTTGCGATGGACGTCCCGCGCACGCCCGAGATGCTCCGCCAGGTCATGCAGACGGTCATCGACGCGTGCCGCAGGCACGGCAAGCGCGGTGTGATGGTCGGCGTGGGCGCGGCGATGCTGGACGCGTGCGTCGCGATGGGGTTCACCATGGTCGTGAGTGGCGCCGATGCGATGTTTCTGACCAACGGTTCCAAGGCCGCGTCCACCGAGGCCCGCGCGCGGATCGCGGGACGCGGGGCGCCGAAGCACACGCACGAACATGGCTAGTCATTTCGGCTGGATCGATCTCGCGATCATCATCGCTTACCTGCTCGTGCTCGCCGGGATCGGCGTGTATTTCTCCCGCCGGCAAACGGGGCTGGAAGACTACTTCCGCGCCGGGCAGTCGATGGGATGGGTGCCGGTGGGCCTGTCGCTCATGGCGGCGCTCAACAGCGGCATCGATTACATGACCCAGCCGTCAGCGTCGATCCAGTATGGGCTGGTGTACCTCCCCAGCCTGCTGACGTGGCCGCTGGCGTATGCGTACGTCGTTTACCTCATCCTGCCGTTCTACCGCCGGTTGAACGTCTACTCGGTTTACGAATACCTCGAGCGCCGCTTCGACGTGCGCGTCCGATCGCTGGCGGCGGTAATCTTCATCCTCTGGCGGCTGGGCTGGATGGCGACGGCGCTGTACGTCCCGTGCCTGGCCGTCAGTGCGGCCAGCGATGGATGGCTGCCGCTCGTGCCGACCATCCTCGTGCTGGGCACGATCGTGACCGTCTACACCGCGCTGGGCGGCATCAAAGGCGTCATCTGGACCGACGTCGTGCAGTTCTGCGTGATGTTCTCAGGATTGGCGGTGACGGTCGCCGTGATCGTGTGGAACGTGCCCGGGGGATTCCCGCAGATCTGGCAGGTCGCCGACGCCGGCGGAAAAACGGCACTCAACGTGCTGCCACAGGCGCCGGCGAACGCAGACCCGCGGGAGCAGTTGTGGGCGTTCTTCACGACCCCCGTCACCGGCATCGGCATCTTCATCGCCATCCTGGTGAGCCGGCTGGCGGCGTTCACCAGCGATCAGATGACCGTGCAGCGCTTCCAGACCGCCCGCAGCGTCGCCGATCAGCGGCCGGCCTTCGTCATTAACGCTGCCGGCGACGTGCTGTGGATGGCGGGGCTCTCGTTCGTGGGGCTCGCGCTGTACGCGTACTACCAGCATTACGGCGAGGTCGAGGGGATCACGCACGACCAAACGCTGCCGTACTTCATGGCCCGCGTATTTCCCGTCGGGGTGACGGGGCTGGTCATCGCCGCCATCTTCGCGGCGTCACTCTCCAGTGTGGATTCAGCCCTCAATTCCTCCACCACCGTCGTGCTCGTGGACTTCTACAACCGGTTGTACCTGCGCCGGCAGATGGACGACCGTGCCACGGCGCAACCGAGCCAGCCGCTTACGCGGCAGGAGCAGCAAGCGCAGATCGCCGTCTCTCGCATCGTCACACTGGTCCTCGGCGGGATCGGCACGGCGCTGGCGTGCAACGTGGGGCAGATCGGCGATCTCGTGCGCCTCGGGACAGCCGTCGTCGCCAGCTTCACCGGGCCGCTGCTCGGGATCTACCTCCTGGGCATCTTTACGCGCCGGGCGCAGAGCACCGGTGTGCTGATCGGCGGCGTGGCGGGGTCGTTCGTCACGATCTCCGTCGCGTTCTTCAGTCCTATCAGCGGAATGTGGCCGTCGTCATTCGGGCTGGTGATCACGCTCTTGCTGGGGTATGCACTAAGTTGTCTCCTTCCAGTTCCGGCGACGCGCAGCAAAGGCGAATCGCTCTGCTTCCGCGCGGTGATGGCGCCCGCTCAGAGATGAGCATCCGCCGAGGTGGATGTTGGATGGCCGCGCAAACGGAGTAATGATCTTCTCAAGCGGCAAGCCGTGCTCGTCGAAGATCTCGATCGCGGAGCCGCCCCAGGTGGGCGGCCAGCAGATTGCCTTGGTAATCGAAGTCAATCCCGTACGGGCGCCGCGGTGATCGCCGCTGAGCGTGGCAAAGATCCGCTTGCCGACACCCTTCCCGGCCCGTTCAGATCGTACGCCCCACAAGCGCTTCGTGAACGTCTCGACAACCACGAGCATCGCGTCGCCGGACAACCAGTCTTGACCAGCGCGTCGCGGCAATCAAAGTTGCTCTCCGTCGATCTCCGGCCCCCGCCAAGCCGGATTTGCGCCGGATGCTGACGGGCGCCGCCTCAGCGTAACAATTGCCTATCCATTTTAACCGAAACTTCTTGACATCGCACCTATGGGTGATAGGTTCTAACATGGTTTAGTTCGTCGGGAAACTGCTTCCCGCGGTCTTCCCACCCACTTCTATGGAGGCAGAGAATGAGAAACGGTTTTCGTGCGATTACTGCGTTCTCGGTTATGACGGCGGCTTCGTGCTGGACCGGGGCTGCGTTCGCAGCGCCCATTGCAGTGTCGAACCCCGGGTTCGATGTTTTCCAAGGCACCCAGCTGATGGGTGATGTGCGGTTTATCGATGGCTCCGATGGGCTGTCTGAGAACGAGACGGTTTACAGCGCCGCGACCGGGCAACCCACCGGGGAGTTGGCCGCGTTTTTCCCCACGGGTTGGGTAACAAGTAACCCTCTGGGCTTCCAGTTTACCGGGATTACGCGATACGACAGCACGTTTCTCTCAGAGGATCCGGCTGGCCCCACGATGGCGTTCATCACCACCAGAAATAGCACAGACGCTACACCAAGCCCCATCCTCGGGACCCTCACGCAAGATCTGGGCGTCTCGGCTCAGCCCAACACCATTTACACGGTGACAGTCGATGTCCATGATCAGATTGGCGCCGCTTTCCCGAGCGTCCTTGACGTGGACCTGTTTGCCGGCACGCAGTTATTGGCCGACGTTGATACTTTCACGGCGCCGACGGATGGCGGAAGGTCGGTCTACACGGCCACGGTGACGACCGGCGCGACGGTGCCCACGGGTAACCTGTCGGTCCGCCTCCTCTCCGGTGGTGGGGGCACCGACGGCAGTACGTTCGCCTCAGGCATCTTCGATAACGTTTCGATTACGTCCCAACCGGTTCCCGAGCCGGCGGCGCTGTCGCTGCTGGGTCTGGCGGCGCTGGGTCTGGGCCGCCGGCGCAGGGCCTGAAAGGGCCCCCCGCGGGTGGATGTGAGTCGTCCGTCGTTTTTGCAATTGACATCGGGCGTTGGCAATGCTGCCAACGCCCGGTGCGCTTAGGGAGCCGACCATGCTCCCATTCCGTTCACCCAGGGACGTCCGCGCCGCCGGGCATTTACACTCGTCGGGCTGCTGGTGGTGATCGGCATCATTGCGGTGCTGATCGCCATGCTGCTGTCGGCACTTGAATGCGGCCCGGAAGCAGGGCAAGAGGGTGCAGTGCGCCTGCAACATGCGCCAGGTCGGGCTGGCGATCGCGATGCACGCCAACGACAGTCGCGGCTATACGCCGGCGTATTACACGACGCTCGGAGGCCAAACCGTGCAAGATGAGCATCAGGGGCGCGGTGGTGCGAACCCTCGCCGGGCAACGAGAGCCGTTCGTTCGGCACTCGGACCAGTGCCTCTCTACCCTTCCGAGAGTCACGTTCTCGATCTCGATGGGATTCAGCCGCGGCAGCTCGGTCCGTTCCAGCATGTCGTTGAGTCGGCGGAGACCTTCAACCGTGGCGTTGACGGTCGTGAAACGATAGTCGCTGCCGAACAGCAGCAGCGCAACAAATTTCCTATCCGTTGCAATCGAAATTTCTTGACATCGCACCTATCGGTGATAGGTTCTAACATGGTTTAGCTGCCGGCTAAACCCGTTTCTGCTCTAATTTAGTAGATTCAGACCGCTCCTTTCGCGCCGTCCGGGTCGCGGGACGTGTCTCAATCTGAGGAACTCGCCATGGGCGGTTCTCATTTCACAATCCTTTCCGTGCCGTGCCCTCGAGGAGGTTCTGTGTATTTTCCTCTCCGCGGTAGCCGTCGAATTCATGCCTTCACGCTCGTTGAGTTGCTGGTCGTGATCGGCATCATCGCGGTCCTGATCGCGCTGCTGCTGCCGGCGCTGAACAAGGCGCGGGACGCGGCGAACAAGACGCACTGCCTCTCGAATCTGCACCAGGTCGCCATCTACCTCCAGCAGTACCAGAATCAGTTCAAGGGGAAGGTGCCGATTTACGTCAACGATGTGACGTACATCGAGCTGAACTACTTCATGTACAGCGACTATCTTCAGTCGTACTGCACCCTTGGCCTGATGGTGCCTGCCAACATCTTCCGCAACGGCAGCTGGGAGCTGAACGATCCCACGGGCGGGACCAAAGAAGGCAGCGTTTTCTACTGCCCCGTTACAGAAGTCGTCGCAACCAGCGGACAGTTCCGCTACCTCAATCCCGCGCACCCCCCATCGAGCAATCCATTCGTGGCCGGTCCCCACACGCCCGGATACAACACCCGCATCACGTATTCGGCGCGTCCGGAGTACTACGCGGAGCATGCCGCCGGTGCCGGCACCGCATGCTTTCCCCACGGCCGCTGGGACATGAAGCGCACAACCGAGACGACCAACGTCTTCATTCATCCGACAAAGCGCGGTCGCCCCGTTTTCCCCGGCGGGAGCGACTTCAGCAACCGCAGCGCTTCGGCAATCCTCACCGATATGAACAGCTCGCTAACCAACCGCAACGCGGTGCACCGCGGCGGGGTTACGGCTCTCTACGCGGATGGGTCGGCGAAACTCGTGCCCATCCAGTACGTTCAGAAGCACCTCGATAACATCACGCTGTACGAAAATCCGCGCAATTCAAGGAAGCTTCGTAAGGCCCACTTTGACTTCTGGCTGGAGCTGGATCGGTTCTGATCCAGCGCGACGTGCCGTCGTTCACCCTCCGGCTGGGAACCGAATCGGATTGTTCAGGTCGCCCGAAAGGAGGCCAGTGCGGGCGCCGCGCCTTGCCCTGCTCAGGAGGTACCGTGACGCGTCACAAGGCATTCACGCTCGTCGAACTCCTGGTTGTCATTGGAATCATCGCCGTTCTCATTGCGCTGCTGTTGCCAGCGCTCTCCGCGGCGCGAGAAACGGCTCGAACCACCCAATGCCTTAGCAACCTGCGGCAGATCGGCATGGCGATGAGCATGTATACGATCGAGCACAAGGGCTATCTGCCCCCGCAGTACCCCGACTCGATCCGGTTGCTGCCTCCGCCCGTGCGCGAGGCGTTGGATCGCTACGTCAGGGGGACGTACGGCGTCTTCTATTGCCCGACACTGGACCCTGTCACCCGGTTTATCCCGATTATGCCCCCCGTGCTCAGCGCGGAAGACGCGTATAAACCAGCCGAGTTTCACTGGAAGAATCCTGCGATTACCAACAATTCGTATCATGCGCTCGGCTACTTCTATCTGGGCAACCCGACGCTGGCCGGGCCGCCGCCGCCGGGCGGCTTCTGGGTTGATGCCGACGGTGACGGCAACACGCGCGATGAATACCTCATCAAACTCCACGAGAAGAACGCCAGCGAGATCGCGCTGGCGTCGGACGTGATGAATCAGTCACCGCTTCCGGGACGAATGGACCTGTGGCTCATGCGCCACCCCCCCGACGCCAAGGCGACGCGCGCAAACGTCGGCAAGGGTGGACAGAACGTCTTGTACGGTGACGGTCATGCCGTCACGCGCCGCCGCGACGAGTTGAAGGTTCGCTGGTACACGCCATCGCCCCTCGGGTGGTGAATGCTCCCGGTGAATATGACTTCTCATACCGCCGAAAGCCGCATGACAGCATTGGCCAGACCGGTTACACCACGCGTCATGACGTGCGCACAGTTGGCGCGGGCGCTGAATCTCTCCCGGACCACGGTCTCCTTGGTGCTCAACAGTCGCGGCCCGGAGTACGGCATTCCGGAGGCGACGATCCGGCGAGTGCGGGAGGCGGCGCAGATGATGAACTACACGGCCAACCCCGTCGCCCGTCAGCTGAGCGGTAAGCGCAGCAACGTCGTCGGCCTGCTCATCAACACTGCGTCGATCGTGGACCCTCGCCTTACGCAGAAAATGGAGGTGCTGGCGGCGGCGAGGCAGCTGCGCTTCTTTGTCGGCCACGCCGTCGGCGACGAGCCGCAGATTCGGGCGTACATCAAGGATTTCCGCGCCCGCGGCGTTGACGCGATCATCGCTCACCACCACAACCACCCCGTCTGCCGCGAGTTCATCTACCAGGAGCTGGCGACGATCCCGCGGGTGCTCTACTTCTACAAGCCCGAGCCGATCGTCAAGAACCCGTGGTACGTCGAACCCGACTTCCATGAAGTCGGCCGGCTGGCGACGCAGCATCTGATCGACCGCGGCCGGCGGCGCATCGGGATCGTGGGCATTTCCGAAACGCTCTACCCCGTGATGCGCGCCCGCCGGGTCGGGTATCGCGGTGCGCTGCGCGCTGCAGGGCTGGAGTACGACCCGTCGCTGGTGTGGACGCTCGACGAGCGGCTCTCGACGCACTGGTCGGAGGCGACGCCGGAGTCCGATGCCGAGGCGATCGTGAACGAGCTGGTGGTGCGGCAGAGAGCGGATGCGATCGTCAGCGGGTCCGACCTTGAAGCCATCCGGCTGATCGACGCGCTTCATCGGCTGGGTCGAAAGGTGCCGGATGACGTGTCAGTTGTCGGCACGGACAATCTCGGGGTGGCGACGCTGGTGAGTCCGCACGTCACCAACATCGACCTCGCGCTGGACAAGATCGCTCAGGCGAGCGTCGACCTGCTGTTCGAAATGATCGAATCTCCGCCCGGGGCGAAGGGGCACGGGGTCGTGGTCAAGCCGGAACTCATTGTGCGTCAATCGAGCTGACAGTTCGCCACGTAGAACGTCACACACTCTGGTGTTCCGCGCCCGCGGTGCGTTCGGCTTAAAGGTTCTTGTGAAGGAGCAGTTTGATGCAGAGTGCGTTGCGCGTTGCCGCCGTGGCCCTGCTGTCGATCGCTACGCTGGCTTCGGCCCAGACGACGGCGCCCGTGCCGGGGGTGAAGGCAGCGCTTGCAGCCAAGACCGACCTATGGGGCGAGCTGTCGATGCGCCAGCCCAACGGCCCGAGCTATGCATTCTTTGAAGAGCTGCTCCCGCCGTTGCGTTACGTCGACACGCCGTTCCGGCATTACCCGCTCGCTTTGGCTGCGCCGCTGGGCCCGCGCAAGGCGCGCGTGGTGAGCAATGGAAGCGGCATCAACCTCTCCGGCCCGCCCGGTGACGCGCGGTGGCACGGGTTTCCGCTGGGCGTCAAGATCCACGTCGGAGCAGCCGACGAATTGTTCGGCAGTGACCTCTCCCGGCTCGACGGGCCGCAATTCGTGGACGGCTATCTCCCCATCGTGCGGACAACGTACCGCCAAGACGCCGCCGCGCTGACACAGGAAACGTTCGTTCCCGCCACGGCCCCGTTCGCAGAGCACGCCACCGTGTTTGTCCGATTGGCGGCCCCTGAAGGAAGTACGGGCACGCCCGTCAGCCTGGCTGTCGAGAGCACGGGCGCCATCACCGTAAAAGACCGGCTGGTCGTGGACGAGAAGGGCCAGTGCCTCCTCTGGCTGGGTGAAGGTTGGATGTGGAATGCCCAAAGCAAGCGTCTTACCGCCGAGGCAGGGGACCGCCACCTGCTGCTGGCGGTCTTCAGCCATCCGCTGGCCAGGCCGTCGCTGGGCGAACTGGATGAATCTGTTTACGACAAACTCCGCGGCGACTGCTTGGCTCAGTGGGAGCAGTGGATCGCGCGATGCATGACGCTGGAAGTGCCCGAGGAGATCGTCAACCGGGCCTGGAAGGCGGTCGTCATTGCTAATTTGATGATGGCCACCGGCGACGAGATGTCTTACAGCGCCGGCAACGTCTATCAGCGGCTCTACGAAGCCGAGGCGGGCGACGCTTTGCGCGCCCTGATGACCTTCGGGCTGCTCGACACCGCCAAGCGGATGACCAATCCGTTTCTGACCTACGTCCAGGAGGGGCTGCGTTATCACGACGCCGGCTTTAAGCTCCAACTGCTCTCCCACGTCTACTGGATGACGCGCGACGGCGCGTTCATCCGCCAGCGCCGCAACCTCTGGCGGCCAGCCGTCGACATCATCCTCAACGAGCGCGAGAAGGAGACGGGCCTCTTGCCGAAGGAGAACTACGCCGGCGACATCAATACCCAGGTGTACTCGCTGAACTCCAACGCCAGTTCCTGGCGCGGCCTGCGCGACATTTTTGCCGTGCTGCGCGACATGGGCGAGCGGGAAGAGGCAAAGCAAATCGCCGATGCGGCCGCCGAGTTCCGCAGCGCGATTGTTGCCGCAATCGAGAAGAGCGAGTTTCGCGACGTCGAGCCGACGTTCATCCCCATCGCACTGTTCGGCGCGGAGAAGCCGCACGATCCGATCACCGCCACCGTGACGGGCAGCTACTGGAACCTGCTCATCCCCTACATCCTCGGCTCAGGGATCCTCGACGAGTCGCGCACGCGCGCCACGCTCGACTATCTTCACACCCGCGGCGGGATCGCGATGGGCATGATCCGATTCCACCAGCACTCGGGATTGTTTGCCAATGAGGACGGCGTCGATGACCTGTATTCGCTCCGCTACGTGCAGACCCTGCTGCGGCGCGACGATGTGGACCGCGCGCTCGTCAGCTTCTATGGAAAGCTGGCGCAGGGATTTACCCGCGACACGTTTGTCGGCGGCGAGGGCACGAGCTTGATCCCGCTCGATGCGCATGGCCGGCCGATGTATCTCCCGCCCAACGCGGCGGGCAACGCGCTGTTCCTGGCGACGCTGCGCGAGCTGCTGGTGCAGGATCAGGATCTGGACAACAACGGGGAGCCGGAGACGCTCCGGTTGCTGTTCGGCACGCCCCGAACGTGGTTGGAGGACGGAAAGACGATTCGGCTCGAAGATGCGCCGACGGCGTACGGGAAGGTGTCGGTGGTGGCAAAATCCGCGTTGGAAAACGGCGAGGTGACGGTCGACGTCACCCCGCCCAAGCTGCCGCCTGAGTCAACGAGGCTCCGCGTACGGTTGCCGGACGGGTGGTCCGTGAGCTCGGCTGCGATCGGCGATGAAAAACTAGCGGTCGGCGACGACGCGTCGGTCGACGTCACCACACGCCGACAGCCGTTTGTGCTCCGGTTCCGCGTCGCGCGGAAGTGACCACCATGCGGATCAAAGAGGTTCACACCTATCCAATCACGCTGCCGGTTCGCCCGGAATTCGTGATCGTCTCCTCGGCCGGCCGGCATGCCGTCTCGCGATACGTGCTGGTCGAGCTGCGCACCGATGAAGGGATAAGCGGCTGGGGCGAAGCCACCGTCATGCCGATCTGGAGCGGCGAAACGCAGGGCAGCGCGCTGGCCGCCATCGATGAGATTCTCGGCCCGTTCGTCGTCGGCCGTGATCATTCGGAGTTCGAGGAGATCGCGGCGCAGATGGACGCCATCCTGGTCGACAACTTCTTCACCAAGGCCGCCGTCGAGATGGCGCTGCTGGATCTGGCGGGCAAGGCGGCAGGCAAGCCGGTTTACGAGCTGCTCAACGGGGGTGCCGCGGTGAATGCGCTGCGCATCCCGATCAAATTCAGCATCGGTCTGCGCGAGCCGGAGAACGCCGCGGGGATTGCCGCCGAGAAGGTGCGCGAGGGGTTCACGGCGCTGAAGATGAAGGTGGGGCCGGATGCGGAGAAGGACCTTCTCCGCGTGCGCCTCGTGCGCGAGGCGGTGGGGCCGGACGTGCGCCTCAACATCGATGTCAATGGCGGCTGGTCGGTGGACGAATCGATTCGGCAGATCCCGCGCTACCTGCCGTTCGACCTCGACTATGTCGAGCAGCCCGTCCCGCGATGGGATATCGACGGTATGGCCACCGTTCGCGCGGCGTCGCCGCTGCCGATCATGGCCGACGAGTCGGTCTTCGCCGTCTGGCAGGCCGAGCAGGTGTTGCACAAACGGGCGGCGGATTTGATCAGCATCTATCCGGGCAAGAACGGCGGCATCCTTCGCTCGCTTACGATCAGCAGACTCGCCGCGGCGGAAGGCGTCGCGTGTCACGTCGGGTCGAATCTGGAATGGGACATCGCCACCGCCGCCATGTGCCAGCTCGTCGCCGCACCGCCGAACGTGCAGGTGAAGCGGTATCCAGTGGATATTCTCGGTCCGCTGTACTATGCCCAGCGCCCGAAGCGGCAAGTGGTCCGGTTTGACGGCGGACACGTGGAGGTGCCGTCCGGGCCGGGGCTGGGATTTGACGTGGACCGGGAAGAGATCGAGGCGCTCTCACAACGGCGGGAGAGGCGGTTGGAATGAAGTCGCTGAAGGATCGAGTGGCGGTGGTGAGCGGGGGCGGGCGCGGCATCGGGCAGGCGGTGTGCGAGGTGCTGGCGGAGCACGGGGCGTGGGTGCTGGTGACGGACATCGACATCGAGACGGCTCAAGACAGCGCCGAAAAAATCCGCGCCGCTGGCGGCGCCGCCGAGGCCGCGCGCGTCGATATCGCGTGCCGCACCGAAGTTGAGGCCGCCGTGCAGTCGGTTGCCAATCGCTTCGGCCGCGTCGATGTGCTTGTCAACAACGCCGCCTACATCGGTAAGTGGCACGACGTCCTGCAATCGAGCGACGAGGAGTGGGAGGGCTGCCTGCGAACCACGCTCCTCGGCACCCAGCACTTCACGCGCGCGGTGCTGCCGTGGATGATTCCGCAGCGGAGCGGATCGATCATGATCGTCTCCTCCATCCAGGGCATGGTCGCGTGTCCGAACTCAATCAGTTACACGACCGCCAAGGCCGGCCTCATCGGGTACGCCAGGAGCGCCGCGTGTGACTACGGCAAGCACAACATTCGTGTAAATGTGATCTCCCCAGGCGCGATCAACGTCGGTTACTCGCCGGAGCCGGGCGACCCGGCTCACACATACCAGATCAACAACACGTTCCTCGGCCGCGTCGGGTTGCCGCGCGAGGTTGCCCACGCCGCCGCGTTTCTCGCCTCGGACGCATCGTCGTACATCACGGGGGCGACCCTCCCCGTCGACGGCGGATGGACGGCGATGTGACTCTCGGTTACCTCCTCCTATTCAGCGCGCTGCTCGGCTACAGCCTGCTCGGCATCTTCCACAAGGTTGCCGACCGCCCGCAGTGCCGGCCGAACGTCATCGCGGCCATGCTGCTGTTTTGGGGCGGCGTGCTGACGACCACCCAGGTACTCGTGTCGAACCCGGGTGGGCTGAACGTCCCGCCCCGGGTCGCGCTCATCGGCGCTGCCGGCGGTGTGTTCGCCGGGTTGGCGCTGCTGACGTTCCAGTGGGCCCTGCGCTTCGGGAAGATTTCGACGAGCTGGCTGATCCTGCAACTGTCGGTCAGCGTGCCGATCCTCGTATCGCTGGTCGTGTACAGAGAACGACTGAACCTCGGCAAGGTCATCGGCGTGGGGCTCGTGCTCGGGGCGATCCTGCTGCTGTGGTGGGACAAGCGCACGGAACGCGAGAAGCCGCCCGGCGCCGCCGACGACGCGACCCATGCGACCCCGCTGGCCAAGGCGAAATGGCTGCCGCTCATGATCTTCGCGTTCCTCGCCAACGGGTTGGCTGCGTCGAGTCAGAAGGTGCTGAGCGAAACCTTCCCAGGCCGCGACTTCAGTTGGCAGTTTACCGTCAGCCTCTACTGGACGGGCTTTCTGTTCACGGGCGCCGTGAGTCTGCTGAGAAACGGCTTGCCCAACCGACAGGAAGCTTCGCTGGGACTAATCATGGCAGTCGCCAGCGTCGTCGGTAACGTGATGCTCGTGAAAGCGATGGGACATGGTGTGTCGGGTAGCGTGGCCTACCCCATCGCCAACGGCGGCAGCCTCTTCATCGTGGTGGCGGCGGGGGTGCTGCTATTCAAGGAACGACTGACGCCCGCGGGGGTTTGCGGCGTGCTGCTGGGGCTCACCGCGATCCTCGTGCTCATGCTGACTTGAAGGTGGGAGCGCCTCGGCAATGTCGATCAGCGAAGCACCCTTCCGTACGCCAGTCGCATTCGTCAGCGACGAGCACTACCTTGCCCTTACCGATGTCGTGCTGGAGTTTCAGCAGTGCGATGGCTGCGTCGCGGTCGTCCGCTCGTCGCCACGAGGCGCCGTCTACGCGGACCTCGCGGACGGGGAATATCTCGTCACGCTTTCGAAGCCGGGATACGGCTCCAAGCGCACAATCGCGCAGCTCCAGCACGGGCGGCCGTGGCAGTTCCGGCTGCTTTTGGACACGTTATATGGCTATGCTTGGCCGAAATGGGTGAAGTCCGGCGGCGCGAGTGAGTTTCGCGTGCATTCGCCGGAGCCGTATCACCTGTCGCTGTGGCGCTATGGCATTGAGAAACAGCTCATCCGCAACATCGGCTGGTTCGACGAGCACGGGCCGCGCCCAAACCTCCAGGTGCTGCCCGACGGCGACTTTACGCAGGCGGGCGTGGATTGGAATCGTCAGGGCTACCGGCCCGGTGCGCAACAGGTGATCGCGCCGGAGCGGTCCGGGCTGCACTACTTTCACGCCCGTACGGCATCCGGCGCATCCTTCGGTTTTCCGTGGGTGGTCGCGCCCGCGACGCCTGGCGCGCGGATCGCGGTCCTCGCATCCACCAACACATGGAACGCCTACAACAACTTCGGCGGCCGCAGCAACTACATCAATGCAACCGGTCTGCCGCCGACGCCAACGGTGAACGCCCGGCTCGATCTCGACCGATATAGCAACGACTCGACCGGGGTATGGAACAGCCGCAACGAAACATACGTTCCGCTCTCGTTCGACCGCCCCGAGCCGTTCAACCACATCCCCTTCGACACCGGCGCGTCCCACCCGATCCGGGGCCGGCAGGCGTGCCATCTCGCCGAGGCCGAATGGCGGCTGCTCGCCTGGCTGGAGCGCGAGAGGTTTGAGTATGACCTCTATGCGGATCACCAATTGCACGCGGGGGAGCTCGATCTCGATGCCTACCGCGTGCTCGTGCTCAGCACCCATCCGGAATACTGGTCGCGCGATGCGTACAACCGTGTCAAACGCTGGACGCAGGAGCGCGGGGGGAAGCTGATGTACCTGGGGGGGAATGGGATCGATTGCGAAGTCGAATTTCTCGATGGTTCTGCCATGCGCTGCAAGACATGGCTCCCCGGCCCGCCCGGCACGCTCAGATTCGTCGAGCCCGATTCCGGGCGCCCGTTCGATTGCCGCTTCCACTACACGACAGGCCAGTCGCCCGCCGAGCTGCTCGGCGTCATCTTCACGGACGCCGGGGCCATGACCTCGGCGCCCTATCGCGTACTGGAAGTATCCCATTGGGCTTTTGCAGGAACGGGCCTCCGCGAGGGCGACACCTTCGGCACCAGCACCCTGCACGAGCGATGCCCGGACGGCGCGTCAGGACACGAGACCGACAAGCGCACGCCGTCGACACCGTCCGATACCGTCATACTCGCACGCGGTCTGAACGAATGCGGCGGCGGCGCCGAGATGGTGATGCGCAGCACGGCGAGCGGCGGAGCCGTTTTCTCCGTGGGATCGATCACCTGGCCCGCATGCTTGCTCGTCGACAGCCATGTTTCGCACATCACCCGAAACGTGCTCGCGCGGTTCCTGTCCGGCTAAGAGTCCAGGATTCAAGCGAACTCGAGGAAGCCAAAGCGGTGCGGCAGGTTGAACCGCTTCTCCAATGTCGGGGACCAGGCGTACAACTCCAAATGGTCCCCGGGCAGCGTGCTGACGGTGTTGTACCGGTAGAAATTCACCCGCCACACGTCCCCCGGGCGCGGCGGCACATGCGCGGCGGTGTGAAAATTCTCCAGCGGAACGGCCAACTCCGCCGTCCAGCCCGTGGGCTGATCCGTTGAGCTGTCGCGGATGATCCGAGCGGCGGCGCGGACGCCCTGACCGTTCCATTTCACCGCTTCACGCCAGCTCATGTCCAACGGGTCATAGAACAGGTCCATCACCGTGCCGAGCGGATTTACCTCGAACTCAAACAAAGTCGTTCCGTGGCCGACGGGATCGACAAACAGTTCCACGACGTTCCCCTCCTGAAACAGCGGCTCATCGCGGCGGTCCATCGACGCGGTCGGCTCGGGATCTTGGCATTCGAAAGCTACGTACAGGTCGCGTGAGCTCCACAGCATTCGGACAATCGTGCCGTAGGTCGGGCGACCGCCGGAATACAACTGGAGATCTACACGAGCGGCGTGTTGCCACTGCGGCTTCTCGAGTACGCCGTCGATCACAAGTTCACTTCGCGTTCGTTGGCACAGCAGGCGAGGTAATTCTTCCATGAGCGGTTGTTTGACCGTCCTATGTTGGGCGGCCGAGTGATGGGATCATAGCGGTTCGAGCGGAACAGGACAGCCGCACCTGCTCAGGCACAGGCTGGGCGGTAGGATGGTGTCCCACCCGTCGTGCGTGAGTTCAGTCGGACGCGATGAGATATCGCTGATTTTGCCCGCTATCGATATTCATTGGAATGTCATCAATAGGCGGTTCAACAGGACAGGTGTGGGCGCGTAGTGTCTTCACCTCCAATCCCAATGCACATTACTCCAAGGAATGCAATATGAGTCGGTTCTCGTGGCTCTTACCAAACCATAAACAGATGGTCCTCACGATGGCCGCGCTCTGCTTCGCCGGCGCTGCGCGAGCGGACACACCCGAGCCATTGCCGATCGCGCGCGACGCCGCGCAGCTCTTCGTCGACGATTTCTTGATTGCAACGCAGACCGACCTCCGGCGAACGCTGCATCAACCGAAGAAAGACAACGGCGGGAGCGTGCCAGTCATCGCGATGGAGGATGAGTTCGGCAGCACCCCGGCCACGCTGGAGGCTAACGGGACGATCCTGTTCGACCCGAAGCTAAAGAAATGGGTCATGTTTGCGCTGGGGTTTGCGTCAAGCTATGAAGGACCCTCCGGCGACCGCGTCCGGCTCTACCGCTTCACCTCCCCCGATGCGATGAACTGGATCAAGGGCGACGACGGCACGCCGCAGCGCATCGCCGTCGATCTGCACGATTCCCAGAGCGGCGCCAGCGCGACCAACATAGACCTGTTCTCCTGCATGTATGACCGCAGCGACGATGACTATCCATACAAGGGCTGGCTGTACTTCGCCAACTGGGGCGAAGGGCGCGAGGGAACATACTACGTTCGCTCCCGCGATGGCGTCACCTGGCAGCGTGGCCCGCAGGTCCTCGAGGCCGTCAGCCACACGCTTCAGCAGGACGGCCACACGATGCGCGGCACCGGCGACGTCACCACCTTCTACCACGATGAAAAGGCGAACCGCTTCCTCGGCTGCCTCCGTTACATGGCAACGGCGAACGTTCAAAATCAAAACCGGCTGCGCTCGCGCGGATTTCTCTTCATCGATCGGCTCGATGAGCCGATCGATCTCACGCAGATCGAGCGGCTCGACCTCGTTCCCGCCGCCGCGGAGCGCAACGGCGATCAGCCCTTCGACGAGTACTACTCCTCCACCGGTTGGCGCTACGGCGGGCTGTGGCTCGGCGGGCTCCGCATCTGGCACGGCGCCGGCGACTACCCCTACTCCGCCGATGGCTGTGCTTACCTGAAGCTCGTCTCCAGCCGAGACGGGCTGCACTGGCAGAAAGTCCCGTTTGAAAACGAAGCTGGCCACGATGAAGTCTTTATCCCCAACGGCATTGAAGGCGGCAATGACGGCCGCAACGACGGCGGGTACATGACCGAATTCAGCAATCCGCCGCTCCGCATCGGCGATGAGCTGATCTACTACTACGGCGCGTCCTCGTGGGGTAAGAATCAGGCGCGCACCGTTCGTGTCACCGGCGGCGGGATCTTCCGCGCGCGCCTACGCCCCGACGGGTTTGTTTCGGTCGATGGCGGCTCGCTCACGACGCGGCCGCTGAAGTTCGACGGCGCCGAACTGCTCGTCAACGCCGCCGGACCGGTGGATGTGGCCGTCCTCGATCCCGACGGCAACCTGCTCGCCCAGTCGAGCATCCACGGCGACTCCCTACGGCACAACATCCGCTTCGGCGACGGTCGAACGCTGCGGGATGTCGCGCCCGACGGGGTCGCCAGGTTGAAATTCGACATTCGGCCCGGAGGGCGACTTTACTGCTTCACCATCGCGGCACCGCATTCGAGCAATCCCTGATACACCTGGAGCCAAGTCTCATGCACGTTTCGTCCCGCTGCAGCTGCTTTTTGCTCCTTTGTGCCCTCCTGATTTGCCAGCCGGTGATGGGAGCCGATGACAAATCTGCCGCCAACGATCCGCTGGTTGCGTACGGGTACCTTGACGAGGTCTATCGCTTAGACCCCGGCCCGCACCTGTTCATCGACTGGCGCTACGTCTACCCCGGTCAGGTGCAGTACTCGATGCCTGATGGGACCGGAGTCGGCCACTCCAGCCCACAGTTGACCGAAGAAGACATTCCCCGCGTGCGCTCCCAGCCACATCAGGTGCCGTTCGGGGTTCGGCTCGAGGCGCAGCCCGCCGAATCCATCGGTCCCGTTCTGAAGCTCGACAAGCCCTGGGAGTACCTCGTCGCGTACGCGAACGTCATCAAAGTCGGTGACGAATATCGCATGTACTACGAGGCGCTCCCGACGCGCAACAGCGAGGTCCCGGGCAACATCTGCCTGGCCACCTCAAAGGACGGCCTCACGTGGACCAAGCCGGAATTGGGCATCGTCGAATTCGAGGGAAGCAGCGCCAACAACATCGTCTTCGGCGCCGCCAACACGCGCTACGGTCTTCACGGACACCAGGTGTTCGTCGACCCGCTGGCGCCCGCGAAGGAGCGATTCAAGCTCATCTACATGGGCAACAAGGTCAAGGATCGCGATCCAAAGCTCATCGAACGTCTGAAGCGCGATCGACCCGAGGCCGTGCATGCGCTGGCCGAGACCAAGCAGATCGTCATGATGGGCGCGGCCTCACCGGATGGGCTGCACTGGACGGAGCGCGAGCAGCCGCTGATGGCGCACGTCAACGATTCGGGACCGTCGGTTTACTACGACCAAAAGCTGAAGAACTACGTGGGCTACTTCCGTCATTACGTGATGGGCCGGCGCGCGATCTCGCGGTCCGAGACGGACGATTTCTGGAACTGGCCCGTGCCCAAACTGGTCTTATGGCCGAACGCGACGGATGAGCCCTCGGATGACTACTACACCAACAGCCATGCCATCTATCCGGGCACGGCGACGATGCACCTGATGTTCCCGGTCATCTACAAGAGGAAAAGCGACGGCGCCGCCATGCGCATGGGCAGCAGCGCTGACGGCGTGAACTGGCAGTGGATTCCCGGTGGCAACGTTCTGGCGAACGGCCCCATCGGCTCATGGAACGCCGGGTGGTTCGTCGGGGGCGTGGGACTCTTTCAAATCCCCGGCGAGCGCGTCGCGCTCCCGTGCACCGGGAGCCCGCTGCCGCACAAATTTCCCCGCGTCATCCCCATCGGCGAGATCGCTCTGGCGGTCTGGCCCAGTGAGCGGCTGTCCGCCGTCGTGGCGGATCAGGACGGGGCGTTCACCACCGTCTCCCTCGCCGCGGCGGGCGATGAGCTTTTCCTCAACTTGGTGACGCCACGAACCGGCGCCGTCCAGGTCCAGGTAGAAGGAGTCGCAGGACGAACATTCGAGGATTGCGATCCGCTGTTCGGCGACGAAATGAAAAAGCAGGTGACGTGGAAAGGGGAATCGTCGATCGGTGTGAAGCCGGGCGAGAGCTTCCGGCTCAGCATTCGAATGCACAACGCCAAGCTGTTCAGCTTCGAGGTGCGTTAAGCGGACAGCTCGTGAGGGTGGTGCGGAGCAGTTCACAGGGGCGTGTACCAGCGGAGATTTCGGCATGAACCCACGCAAGCTTGCACTTCTCGTGGTGACCGCGTCCACATTGCTCTTGCAAGTGGTCGCGGCGCAGCCGCGGCAACACCGCCCCAGCAAGATGAAGACCGAGAGCTTCGATCGCGATCCGCAGTGGGAGGGGCGCAATAACCGTCCGGGCGATCGCAACGATCAGCCGGTGCAGATACGGCAGGATTTTGGTTACAGCAACACCAACCCGCTCGACCCGGGCGGGGGGGGCGGCGGCGTCATCGGCGGTTTCATACAGGCGGCGGGGGAACCGGCGTTCTACGGCAAGGTAATTGAACCGAAAACGCTCAGGGATCCGCTCAGCGCTTCCGGCACGTTTACCATGGCCGATGGCGATACGCAGCTGCTGCTGGGGTTCTTCAACGCCGAAACCACCAACGAATGGCGAACCCCCAACACGGTTTCCATCCGCATTAATGGCCGCGGCGATCACTTCTATGCTTACGTCGAATACTGCACGTCGAAGTGGCGCGCTGGCGGAGATACGGAACCGTTTGTGTTCATGAAGAAATCTGACGACGGAAACGATCCCGCCGGTCTGCCCAGCGGCGGCAACAAATATCACTGGTCGCTCACCTATGATCCCAAAGCAAACAAGGGCAACGGCTCCGTCATCGCAACCATCGCCGATTACACGGCCGTCGGCGATCTGGAGCCGACACATAAGCGCGATGGCGCCACCTTCAACCGCTTCGGGATCATGCCCGTCATGAAGAGCGCTGGCGGCGGCACGGAGATCTATCTCGACAATCTCACGATCAACCGCGAGAAAGAAACCTTCGATCGCGACCCGAAGTGGGATCAGAAGAACAATCGAAGAACCTACCAGACCAACAATGTCCGTCCCCGCTTTGACTTCGGCTACAGCCGCACCCATTTCGCAGGCGGAAAGGGCAAGGGAGAAATGGGTGGGCAAATCTTCCGCGGCGACAGCCGGTATCCGAACAGCATGGCCTACTATGCCGACAAGATCGGGCCGCTCACCCTCGACAAGCCATTCGCGGCTTCTGGCAAGGTGGTGATGCTGCGCGGCGTCACTGACAGCACGACCATGTTCGGCTTCTTCAACGCCGAACAGAGCATGCGCCCCAATCCAAGCCAGAAAGACGCCGTCCCCGAAAGCATGATGGGGATCAACATCGAAGGCCCCAGCAGCGAAGGGTTTCTCTTCTATCCCGTCTACCGCACGAATGGGGGCAGCGGCAGGGCTACACCGCGCTCGCCGGAAATTCCCCACATCTATCCCGATGCGGACGTGCGAACATGGACTTTTGTGTATGACCCCGCAGCAGCAAATAGAAAGGGAAGAATTACAGTCTCACTGGATGGTCAGTCCACCAGCCTTGATCTGATGGACGGCGAAAAGTCGAGCGGCACGCGATTCGATCGCTTCGGTATCATCACGACATGGATCGATGGCGCCGGCCAGACGGTCTACTTCGATGACATGACCTATACGGTTCAGCAGTGAAGATGCCAAAGGAGTGGACATGAACATCAGGGCGATAATGGCGACGCCGGTCTGCTTCACGATCCCTCTACTGCTTCTGCTTGCCGGTCCCGCCGCGGCAGAGCAGAAGCAGGGCTTCGTTCATCTGGGCCATGGTCCTCACCTATTCATCGACGATGACCTGATCGCCGAATCGAAGGGCATCAGGAAGGTCACGCAGCACCCGCGGCGGGTGCTCGACTCGCCAGTTCTCGGTTGGAAGGAGCACACGACCCAACCCTACGTGACGGTGATTCGCGATGCCCAGTCAGGCTTGTTTCGAATGTGGTACAACTACGACATCGGCACTGAGGCGGCCATCGCGTACGCCGAGTCGACCGACGGCGTCGAATGGAAACTGCCGACGCTGAACATCGTCGGTCCGGACAATCGGCTGCTGAAGATCGGCCGCTCGCCTGAGCACGGCAGCTACGGGGTCTCGGTCGTGGATGACGGTCCCGACGCATCCGACAAGGCCCGGCGCTACAAGATGATGTGGTGGTCGGGCACAACCGAGCCGGCGGGCGTGGGCGTCGCGTTCTCACCCGACAGCTTGCACTGGACGGTGCACGAGGGCAACCCCGTCCTTCCGTTCTACCCGCACGATCACCCCAACGCCGGCATCGGCGTCGGTGACATCACCGATGCGTTCTACGATCCGATTCGCGGGCGCTACGGCGCGCTGTTCAAGCTGCACGGATTGCCGCACGACGGCTGGCCCGCCGGGCCGCGGGCGGGCAAGGCGTTCCGTCGGCTTGTGGGCGCCAGCCACAGCGCTGATTTCATCCAGTGGGCTCCGCCGTGGCGGGTGATCGTGCCCGAAACGCGCGACGAGGGACTGCTCGAGTTCTACGGGGCCGGCGGGACGATTGCTCGCGGGCCGCTGCTGATCAGTTTCGTGCGCATGCTGCACGACGACTACGCCCCCGAGCCCGGCGGCGAACCCACCGGCATCGGCTATACCACGCTCGCGACCAGCCGCGACGGCGTGCACTGGCGCCGTCACGACGACATCTTCTTTGATCGCAACCCCCATCCGGGCGCCTGGGACCGCGCGATGACCTGGATCGGCAGCGCCGTGCCCGTGGATGACGAGCTGTACCTGTACTACGGCGGCTACGCGCGGGGGCACAAGGTCGAGCCCACGAAGGAGCGGCAGATCGGGCTCGCCAAAATGCGGACCGACCGCTTCGTCTCTGTCGAGCCGAGCGGTCATCACAGCGGCACGCTTAGAACTATTCCCCTGCACGTGGCGCCAGATCCGGGCGCAGTTCTGGTCCTCAACGCCGACGCATCTGCCGGCGGCCGCATTCGCGTGCAGGTACGCAGCGCCGGTGGGCAGGTCCTGTGCGGCTTTGCGTTCGACGACTGCGTCGCGGTGATGTCGGATGGACTGGAGCTGCCGGTGCAATGGAAGGACAGCCAGCAGCTGCCGAGTGATCAGCCGATCCAACTCGAGTTCGAACTGGCGGACGCGAAGTTGTTCGCATTCGACTTGACACGCGATTAAAGCCGATCGCCCCTGACGGCGTGGTAAAGACTGCTATAGCGCAAAAGAGCTGTTGCGACTTCATTTCTTGCTCCTGCCGCACGCGCCGAACCCGAAGTGGTTGTATTGCTGCGCTGCGGCGCGACCGCCGCCACTCAGCCGTCTTCCGCGCGACCTCTGATTCTGTGCCGGCGTTGATGTCAGCCGACCGTGCGGATAGCTTCGGCCCCGTGATTATGATGCCTTCGCTTCGCGTCACCGCCGGTCTGATGCTGCTGCTCGGTTGGAATGTCTCCGCCCGTTGCGCCGACCCACACCTGCCACCAGCTGTCGGGCCGCCGGCGCTGGAGTTTCCCCATTTCCCCAGCCGGATGCACGCGTTCGTCTGGCGGAACTGGAACGTCGTGGAGACGACTCGACTGGCGGAGGTGCTGGGGACGTCGGCGCCGAACGTGGCCGCGGTGGCGGCATCAATGGGATTGCCGCCGGAGCAGCCGGTCTCACCGGAGATGGGGCGGCGCGGCTATATCACGATCATCCGTCGGAACTGGCACCTGCTGACATACGACCAGCTCCTGGTCCTGCTGGACATGACCGCACAGGACCTCGCGTACGCGCTGCGTGAGGACGACTTCCTGTACCTCAAACTGGGGGGCCTTAAACCACGGTGTGAGCCGCTGAAGTACGTCGAACCGGATGTGAAAGCCCTGCAGCGCTGCGAGCAGATCAAGGCACTCGTCGGAGAACATTTCGGGGAGGAGCTCAAAGAGACAGCAGAGCCGCCGTTCGAGTTTCTGAAGCGATTCGAGCCCGCCGGAGGGGCGGGCGCCCCGACGCACCGTGGGAGATCCGTCACTGACGGCCATCCCCGCTACATTTACTCCTACTTCGCCGTCTACGGCGATCCCTTGCTCGACCCCCGACTCGATCCTTACCCCGACTCTCTGCTCCAGCAACTGTCCGATCTGGGTGTCAACGGCGTCTGGCTGCACGTCGTCCTCCGCCAGCTCGCGCCCGGCGGCGAAGCCTTCCCGGAATTCGGCCAGGACCACGAGAAGCGGCTGGAGAACCTCGCCAAGCTCGTTGCTCGAGCCAAGCGCCATGGCATCGGCGTCTACCTCTACATGAACGAGCCGCGGGCGATGCCCAATGGCTTCTTCAGAGATGCGCGCGAGGCGATCCGAGGGGTGCAGGGCGGCGACTATCACGCGATGTGCACCTCCACCGTGCCCGTGCGAACGTGGCTGATCGAATCCCTCTCCCACGTGTTCCGCAGGGTGCCGGATCTGGCCGGCGTGTTCACCATCACAGCCTCGGAAAACCTCACCAACTGCGCCTCCCACCGCGGCCAAGACGGCTGCCCGCGGTGCAAGCAGCTTGGCGGCCCGCGCGTCATCGCAGAGGTCAACCGGGCGATCGCCGCTGGAGTGCATCAAGGTAACCCCAAGGCCAAGGTGATGGTGTGGGACTGGGGCTGGCCCGACGACTGGACCAAGCCGATCATCGACGCGCTGCCGAAGGAGGGCGTTGACGGAGCTGGGCCGATATATCTCCAGAGCGTCAGCGAGTGGTCGCTGCCGATCACGCGCGGCGGCGTCCAGGCGACTGTTGGGGAGTATTCGATCTCCGCCGTCGGCCCCGGACCACGGGCAACGCACAATTGGCACTTGGCGAAGCAGGCCGGGCTGAAAACCGTTGCCAAGGTGCAGGTCAACAACACTTGGGAGCTGTCGGCCGTGCCCTACCTGCCCGTAATGGACCTCGTCGCCGAGCACGCGCACAACCTCGCCTCCATCGACGTGGACGGGCTGATGCTGAGCTGGAGCCTGGGCGGCTACCCCTCGCCGAACCTGGAGATCGCCCGGCGGATCATGGACACCGAGCCGACGCCTTCGACCAACGAGGTGCTGGGCGCCGTCGCACGCGAGCGGTTCGGGGAGGCCGGCGCGGTCCACGCTCGGAAGGCTTGGAACCTCTTCAGCGACGCCTTCCGCGAATACCCCTACCACAGCAGCGGCCTGTACACCTCGCCGGCACAGTACGGCCCGTCGAATCTCCTGTACGCGGCCCCGACGGGATACGCGGCCACCATGGTGGGCTTCCCCTACGACGACGTGGATCGCTGGCGCGGCCCGTACCCGCCGGACGTGTACGCCGCGCAGTTCGAGAAGGTGGCCGCGGGATTCGACGCGGGCATCGCGGAGTTGGCCAAGGCGATTGCGCACTGCCCGCCGGAGCGGCGCGATGCCGCCGAGGCCGAACTCCGCTTCGCCAAAGCGGCCCGGCTGCATTTCCGGACCATTGTGAGCCAGACCCGCTTCGTTGTGGCCAGAAACGAGTTGGCGACACAGCTCCCCTCGGCCAAGACACAGGAGCATGTTGACACGATCCGGAAGGTCGTCGAGCAGGAGATCGTTGTCGCGCGCGAACTGTTCACCCTCGCCCGACAGGATTCCCGGATCGGCTTCGAGGCCTCGAACCACTATTACTACTTGCCCCAGGACCTCATCGAAAAAGTGATCAATTGCCGTCACGTGCTCGGGCAGTTGGCGCCGTAGATCACCGACGCGCCGCGAGCAGCTTGGGTGACCCGTGGAGAAGCTGCCGTTCACGGGGATCGTCCTGCCGACGGAGCGACCACTTGAGCATCTCCCGTCGGGTGTCGCGGAACGTCTTCACATCGCAGTCATAGCGGTCGAAATCCAGCACGTGTCGGGCGACGAGTCGTTCGGCGGCGGCCTCGTGCCGTTCGGCCCGTTCGGCGAGCTGGCAGAACAGCTCGTAGTCTGCGATGCCGTCGCGCATGGCTTCGAAGCGGACCGAGTCGATCACGCGCAGACGCCAGCGCGAACATCACCCATTTCTTCAGCTTGGGATCCAAGAGGATGGTGCCGTTGGCCTCGAGTGTCGCGGGGATCTGGCCGAACTCGTCCTCCAGCGCGATGACTGGTTTATTGCCATCGTGGTCTTTGGTCGGCTGACGCAGCGTGCGTTGAAGATCTGCGTTTCGATGAGGAAGTCATCGACGAACAGCTGCGCGGCGCCGCTTTCGATGATCAATGGTTCGCTTCGCGCCTGGGCTGCCCCGCCGAAGAAAAGCGCGGCGAGGGTCATCATGATTCATCGATTCATCTTGATTTGTTACCAAGCGGACACGGGGGCCATTCAGTTTCTCTGCCGAACTGTCTCTGCGGGGACATGGTCACCCTCATGAACCTCAACCCCGTAGATCGTGCCGTCGCGCAACTGAAACTGAAGAGAGACGGGCTGCTGCATCAGCTCACCGATGGAGCGCTTCCATCGGATCGGCGCGCGTAGAAAATCGCCGTGGACTGGCTCGCAATCGACGAGATCGAATCCCGGTATCGCCTTGCCCTGGGCGTCCAGCACGCGAGCACGAAGCTCGCCCTTCACCGCGGCATTTACCGTCAGGGACTTTCCTTCCAGGAGTACGAGCGGCGTCGTCAACCGTCCGCCTTGCTCATTCGCCTCCCGGGCGACGTATCGATCCCGCGGCATGCGCGCGAGGCCAATCTGCCGTTCGGTGAAGCGTTCGACTTTGTGGCCGCGGGCATAGCCGCCGTAGTAGAGGAACGTTTCCGGTCCGACGACCACCTGGCAATCGATCCACGTCATGGCACGGTCCCACGTGCCCGGCGTGGCGTTGCGGTCGAGGAACGGCTCGCGGTCGCGCTCCCAGTGCAACCCGTCGCGGCTCCACGCCAGCGCCGTGTACCCGATGCCGCGCACGTCCCCGCCCGGCTCGGCGGGGAGGTCGTCACGCAGCACCTTGATCAACCCGATCAGCAACGGCCCGCGCGCGATGTAGCCGCTCATTGCGTAATACTGAAACTCGCCCTCGTCCTGCTCGTCGGGGGGGATGACTTCGCGCGGTGGCGTGAAGTGAATCAGGTCGTCGCTCGTGCTCTGAAACGTGCGGCGGCGCTTCCCCTTGACGCCCTGCGCCTCGGTCCATCCCGGCTCGGGCACCAGCATGTTCACCGTCGCCAGGTAATGCTTGCGGATTGGGTCGCGGTAAATGTTGTTGATGTCGTGCGTGTGCACGAGCACGGGCGCGGTGGACGAGATCGGCGTCCAGTCAAACCCATCCGGCGAAGTCGCCACCATCAACCCGCTGGGGGCGGTGAAGTCGCCGTAGTTCCAGCCGAACTTGTACCGCTTCGACGGGTCGACAAAATCCGGCCCCTCGTCGATCACGCTGGCGCCAAAGCGAACCGGCAAGCCGCCGGGATCGTCCAGCACGCGGTGCGGACGTTCCCAGTCGACGCCGTCATCGGACTCAATGTAGGCGAGGTGCGAAGGGCTGGGTTGGCCTGTTTGAGCGGGTACGCCATACCACATCCGAAACCGCTTCGTCTGCGGATCGCGAACGACGGTTACGTAGGGCTGGAAACACTTGTCCTCCGGCGCGGTCACCACGGGCTCGGGCAATCGTGTGGGATGCTCCAGGCGACGCTGTAGACCCGCTTGACTGGCGATCAGGTAATTATCGAGGAACAGGTGAGGCCCGATCGGCAACGGGATCGGGCGTTTCCCATCGACTTCGGCGAGGCTACTCGTTGCGCACGCGAGCAGCAGCGACAGGGCCAACAGGTATCGCGCTGGGGTCATAGCAATGCCTTTCCACACTCGTAAGCGAGCGGCGTCGCGCGAATCGCCTCGCGCGCTCCACCGCCCGAGAAGAGACCTGTCAATACCGCCGCCAGTGGCTACGGCAAGACCATCTGCGCATTCCCGCCACCGGCGCACTTGGGCGTCATGATCGCGGCAGCCTTCGGGTCGGACTGCTTGATCCAAATCGCTTGACCGGGCGCTTTCACGAAGATACCTTTTGCTTCGTCCAAAATTGGCGCGGCGTTGGTCTCGCCGCCTGCGTAAAGGGCTTCACGCCTTTTCTTGGCGCCGGGTGTATACCGCTCGAGAAAAGCGACAAATTTCCTTCCCTCGGGGCATTGGTAGACGTAGGCGCGGTAGGCATTTTTGCCGTCTATGTTCAACGGCGGAACTTTCCTGGCGTCGTCTGGGAACCACGTCTTGCCGTCGTCGGTGCTGAAGAACGCCATGGTCATGCCGCCTTCGCCGCCGCCGCCGTCACCGCTGGAGCGAAAGATCATAAACAGCGACACCATGACCGCCACGATAACGGCAACCCCGACGACCTTTGGGTTCTGCTGATTGAGTGAGTCGCGGACGCCCATGAGCGGCTCCTTCGTCGATTCAGATATGCACGACATGCAGATTATATCTTGACAAGCATAATGGACAAGGGTAAAACGAGTGTCGTCGGACGCCCCGGCGTGGTGCTCGCGCCGGTCGAGAACGAGGACGAGGTGCATGATCATGTCGAGCCTCGTGGCATCCCCGAGCGAACCGCCACCCAAACCCATGTCGGCGGAAATCCAACTCGCCAATCGCCTCAGGAAGCTGCGGAAGGAAAAGCATCTCACGTTGGAGCAGTTGGCCACGTCGGCGGGGATGAGTCAGGCCTACCTCTCCCGCGTCGAAAACCACAAGGTGTCCTTGACGATTGCCGGTCTTGAGCAACTGGCGGCTGCGCTGGACGTGCCGATGGCCGTCTTCTTTGAGGAGGACGGCCGCAACCTTCCCATCGCGCACTGTCTAGCCGGGCAGGGCGAGCGCAGGCGCTTTCGAGGGCCGGACGGCTTTCTGTTCGAGATGCTGGCGGCGGCGAAGAAGGGCAAGCTGATGGAGCCCCTGATCATCGAGCCGCAGACCGCTCGCCAGCCGATGCCGCTACAAGCCCACTCCGGCGAAGAGTTCAATTACGTGTTGAGCGGCGAGTGCATGCTGCTGTACGGGGACAATCGGATTCACCTGCGCGAGGGAGACTCGGCGTACTACGACGCGTCCGTTCCCCATGCTGCCCATGCGATCAAGGGCCGGCCGTGCAAGCTGCTGGCGGTCGTCAGCTCCCGCGACTACCTATTTCACGGTGATCTCAGCCGGCTGCTGAAGGGGGCCACCTGATGTCCCCCGTGCGCTGCGCCGTCATCGGGGCGGGTTGGTGGGGCACGACGGCGCACGTGCCGGCGCTGACGCGTCACCCGCGCGCCGAATTGCTCGCGATACAGACCACCGATGCCAATTCGGCGAGGAAGATCGCCGCTGACTTCAGCGTCCCGCACGCCTGCGAAACAATTGACCAGGTCCTGGCGATTGCCGACCTCGACGCGGTCGTCATCAGCTCGACGCCGAACCTTCACTATGCACAAGCCGCCGCAGCCCTGGAGCGCGGGCTTCACGTGCTGGTGGAGAAGCCAATGACCTTCACCGCTGCCGAAGCGCGCCGGCTCGTCGCCTTGGCGGAACAACGGCGCGTGCATTTTCTGATTAGTTGCCCGTGGCACTACACGTCTCATGCCGCCGAAGCCCAGCGGCTGATTCAGACGGGGCGCCTGGGACAGGTCAAGATGATCAGCGTGCTGATGACCAACTTCACCCTCGGCCTTTACAAAGGCCTGCCCTGGGACGCGGTCTTCGCCGACAGCCCGACGCTCCAGAACGCGGCCACGCCGTACGTCAAGCCCGCGCAGCAGTCCTACAGCGACCCGTCCATCGCGGGCGGCGGGCAAATCTACTGTCAATTCTCGCACGTCGGGGCATACCTCGGATTCCTCACGGGTCGGCGGGCTTCTGAGGTTTTCGCCCGCTTCGATACGGGCGGAGCGGAGGTGGATGTCCACGACGTGCTGAACGTCAAGCTGGACGACGGCGCGCTGGTATCCATCGCCACCACGGGCGCCACGATGTTGTCGGACCGCCAATTCGAGGTGCGCGTGTTCGGGACCGAGGGAATGATCCTCCTGGAACTCTGGAAGGGGAAGATGCAGTTTCACGGCTTGCGCGGCGAGGTGACGCGCTACCCGGACATTCCCGAGAGCGAGGTGTATCCGCTGTTTGCGCCGGCGGAGAACCTCGTTGACGTCGTGCTGGGCGAGGCCGCGAACCGATCGCCCGCATCGCTGGGCGTGGTCGCGATGGAGATAATTGACGCGGCATGCCGCTCGGCCCGGGAGAATCGAAATGTTTTAACGAGCAGCAACGGGATGGCACTGTGAAAATCCAGTCGCTTACGGCGCACGCGCTGCAATATCCTGAGCCGCACGATCACGGGAAGATGCGGTGCGTGACGCTTGCGCGCGTCGAAACGAGCGACGGGGTCGTCGGCTGGGGAGAGAGCATCTCGCAGTTTCCCGAAGCGGCCAAAGCCACCAGGACAATCGTCGAGGAAGGTTTCGCACCGCTGCTGCTCGGGGAGGACCCGCGCGACGTCGAGCGGCTGTGGCAAACGATGCTCGCCCGCGTCTGGTGGTATGGTCCGCAAGGGATCGCCGCGTTTGCCATCAGCGCGGTGGACATGGCGCTCTGGGATCTCAAGGGCAAGCTCCTCGGGGCTCCCGTATGCGATCTGCTGAGCGAGAGGCTCCGTGACAAGGTCCTGGTGATGGCGTCGATCCACCTCGACATGGAGGATCTGGACTGGACGGTGCGGGAGTTCTCTTGGTTCCGCGATCAGGGATATCGCATTGTCAAGGGTGGATGGGGAAAGCGGCCGGAAGCGGTCTACGGCTTGGATGGGGAACGCGATCTGCACCTGACGCGAACTGTTCGCGAGGTCATCGGAGACGACATCGATCTGGTGCTCGACGTACTAGGCGCGCGGGTGCGGTGGGACGTGGCCACTGCAACCCACCGGCTGCGCGGGCTCGAGCCGTGCCGGCTGCGATGGATCGAGGAACCGCTCCCGCCGCACGACCTGGCGTCGCACGCCCAGCTGCGTGCGGCCGTCTCCGTGCCGATCGGGACCGGCGAGCAGGAGTGGGACGTCGAAGGCTACCGCAGGTTGATCGACTCCGGCGGGGTGGACGTCGTTCAGATGGACCCCGGCCGCTGTCACGGCATCACGGGCTGCCGCAAGGTGATTCCCTTGATCGAGGCGGCCAACCTCCAGTTCACCGCGCACACGTGGAGCAGCGCCCTCAACACGGCGGCGAGCGTGCACCTGCTGGCGAGCTCCAAGGCGGGCCTCACGATGGACTTCAAGCCGCACGAGTCACCGATGCAGCACGAGCTCGTGAGCGATCCGTGGGTCCAGCGCGACGGCTGCCTGTCGGTCCGGAGCCAGCCGGGGCTTGGCGTGACGGTGCGCGAGGACATCGTTCGCAAGTATTCCTTCAACTAGTCGGAGCGTCTCTCATGTACCAAGTGACGAGCGACGACGTCGAGCGATACTGGGAAAAGGGCTACTGGATCAGCCCCAAGTTGATCGACGACGATCGAATCGAACGACTGCGCCGCGCGGTGGACCGGTTGTTCGCTGGCGAGCGCGACGGGCACGGCGCTTACTTCGAAGGCAAGTTGAACGTTCCGGAGAATCCGTCGGCCCTCCGCCGCGTCGTCAACGCCTGGTGGGTCAACGACGACGTTCGCGACATGGTTCTCGACGCTGGGCTCGGACGGATCTGCGCGGGGCTGATGAAGGTCGCCGGCGTGCGTCTCTGGTCCGACCAAGTGATCATCAAACCCGGATCGACCGGCGGTTCCTCGACGCCGGCCGCGGCGAACGTCGGCTGGCACCAGGACTTCGCCTACTGGCGCATCCCGTCGACGACGAACATGATCACCGCATGGATCGCGCTTCAGGACACGGACCTGAACAACGGCGGCATGCGCACCTTGGTCGGGTCCCACCGCTGGGGCCACATCAAGGACAGCGACGCGTTCTTCGACCAGGACCTCGAAGCCCAGCGCGAGCGATTCTCCTCGAAGGTCGATGGTCCGTGGATCGACGAACCCTGCCTGCTCAAGGCCGGGCAGGTCAGCTTCCATCACGCGCTGTGCTTCCACGGCTCCGGGGAGAACAAGACGAACCGACCGCGCCTATCCGTCGTCGGCCACTACATGCCCGAAGGCACGACTTTCCAACCGTGCGAAAAGGTGACGACCCAGCTGCGCATGCTCGGCCCGCGCCCGACGCCGGGACAGCCGATCGCGGGCGACAATTTCCCGACCGTTTATCCGCAGTAGCGAAGGGACGCGCGGCCGTGTTTCGACTGGATTCCAAAGTCGCCATTGTCACCGGCGCCGCCCGCGGCCTAGGCGCCGCCACCGCTGCCGTGCTCGCGCGACAAGGCTCCCGCGTCGCGGCCGCCGACCTGCGGTTCGAGGAAGTGAGCCGGGTGACGGACGATCTTCGTCCGGAGGCCAAAGCCTACAACGTGGACGTGTCGGACGTGGGTCAGATCCGCCGCTTCGTCGATGCCGTTGTCAGCGATTTCGGCCGCATCGACATCGTGGTGAACAATGCGGGCATCTGCCCGCGCATCCCGTTCGAGCAGTCAACTGAGGACGACTGGGAACGGCTAATGAACGTCAATGCCCGCAGCCAGTACTTCCTCTGCCAAACGATCGTTCCCATCATGCGAAAGCAGGGCGGCGGACGGATCATCAACGTCGCATCCACCGGCGGCCGAATCGGCGGCTTCGCGAACTCGAGCATTTACAGCGGCACGAAGGGCGCGGTCGTCATGTTCACGAAATCCATCGCGCGCGAAGTCGCCAGAGACGGCATTCTCGTCAACTGCATCGCGCCAGGTATCCTCGACACGGATCTGATGCGAAACCTGCCGCCGGAGCGGCCGTCATCGCGTTCCTCGCGTCGGACGAGTGCAGCTACGCTACGGGCGCAACATTCGATGTCAACGGCGGCTGGGTGATGTTATGAGCTGGATCGTCCTGGTGCGACAGTTTCTTTCGCCCGGCGCGATGCCGGACTTCGGCGAGGTGTTCGAGCGTCACCGTGCGCTGGCATCGAGATCGGATGGCTTCGTCTCCTTACGACGACTCAGGCCGAAGCCGGACAGTCATGAGAACGAGGTGCTGTTGCTCATGGAGTTCCAGACCGCAGCGCACCTTCAGGCTTGGCGAACGAGCGGTGAGCATGCCCTGGTGGCGGAGCGATATCGGCGACTTTGGACATGCGACCCCGAGACGGAATTTTTTCTCGCAGAGGAGTGATTCAGCGTGAGGACAAACGTCTTGCTGCCACAGGTTGAGCTGACGATGGAGTCAGCGATCATCGCCAAGTGGCTGGTCGCGGTGGGGGATCGGGTCGCCGCGGAGCAGCCCCTGCTCGAGGTCGAAACCCAGAAGGCCACCACCGACGTGCCGTCTCCGGCGGCGGGCTACGTGAGACAGCTGTGCGCGAAGGAGGGCGAAACCGTCGCCGAGAAAGCGCTGCTGTGCGTCCTGACCGACAGCGCAGATGAGCCACTCGGGGGCGAAGGCGAGGCCGCCCCCGCCAAGGCGTCGCCCGCGGCCAGGCGCCTGGCAAAGGAACTGGGGATCGACCTTTTGGCCATCAGGGGGACCGGACGAGACGGCCGGATCACGGAGCAGGACGTTCGCACCGCTTCCGGGCCGAGGCCCGCGCCCGCGCCGACAGCGGGCGATGCACCCAGCGAGTGGGTGACGCTGCCGGCGACGCGACTTGCGCTGATCGCGCAGATGCGCAAGTCGCTTTCCGAGATTCCGCAGATTCATCTCCAGCGCCGGCTCGACGTCACGCCGTTGTCCGTCAAGACGCATGGCATCACCTTCACGCACCGGCTGATCGTCGCCGCAGCGCGCGCGCTGAGGGAGCATCCGGCCATTCGCACCTCCATCAACGGCGAGAGGATCAGGATCCAGCCGGTGAGCGTGGCGATCGCGATCGATTCGGCTCATGGTCTGGTCGCTCCCATCCTACGCGACGCGGACCAGCTGTCGCTGGAGCAGGTGGCGGCGGCCGTCACGAACCTTCGCGAGCGGGCGCAGGCGAACAGCCTCAGGCGCGAGGAGCTTACGGCGGATGCGCCATTCGCGATCACAAACCTCGGCATGCTCGAGGTCGATCAGTTCGACGCCTTCGTGTTCTACAGACAGACGGCGGTCCTGTCGGTCGGGCGATCGACGGACGTGTCCGGCAGGCAGCTCGCGTGGATCGGATTGGCCGTCGATCATCGTGTGGTCGACGGCGCCCAGGCGGCTCGTTTCCTTCAAACGCTTCAGTCGGAGATCCTCAAACCATGAGGCTCCTCGAACACCAGGCCAGGCGGCTGCTGGGCGGCTTCGGACTGCCGTTCTCGCCTTCGACGCTCGTGACGTCGGCGGTCGAAGCCGAGCGTGCGGCGGCGTCGCTGAACGGGCCGGTCGTTCTCAAGGCGCAGCTTCCGTTTGGTGGGCGCGGGAAAATGGGCGCCGTGCTCTTCGCAGAAAGTCCGCAAGAAGCGCGCGATGCCGCGAGGCGCCTTTTCGCGATGGAACCGCGCGGATGTCCTGTTCGCGCCGTCACGGTTGAAACTCGGGTGACAGTCGTCCGCGAGCTCTATGCCGGTATTGCGTGGGATGCCGCTGCCCGGCTGCCGGTGGCGATCCTCAGCACCGCGGGAGGTATCGACGTGGAGCGCGCGGGCGCGACGGACGTCGCGCGCGTCACATTCGATCCGTTCATTGGTCTTCGGGCTTTCCAGGGCCGTGAGATGGCGCGATCGCTCGGCCTGAACGGCAAAACGTTGGCTGGCGCCGGCGCGGCCCTGGAAAAACTCGCCGCGGCGTTCCTCCAACTGGATGGTGTAACGACGGAGATCAACCCGCTGGTCGAGACGACGGAGAACGCGCTGGTGGGCCTAGACGCGCACGTCGAGATCGATGATGACGCGGCGTATCGCCTGAAAGAGCGGCTCGAACCGCTGGGGCAGATCGACGCATATTCCGCAGGCCGACCGCCGACGCGACGGGCCTCTGGCGTGCGGGCGGCGCGCTGTTTACCACGGAGAAATCCCGTCCCGGGCGATCGGCGAAAATTGTTCCACTTCCCCGCCGGCGACGTCACGCATACCTGGACGCTGAAGTACGATCCGACGGGAAACAACGGCGGCGGCATGCTCACCGCGACGATCGGCGATCAGACGGTGACCGCCGAGATAAGGCCCGGGCACAAGGCCGACGGCGCGACGTTCAACCGCTTCGGCCTGCTGAACATGATGCGGCACGCCGATCCGCGGGCGGGATCCATCTGGATCGATGATCTGCGCCTGAACGGCAAAGAGGAGTCGTTCGACCGCGACCCCAAGTGGGACGGTTTTCAGAACCGGCGGACCTACACCACGACTTACGTGCGCCCGCGCTTTGATTTTGGGTACAGCAAGACTCACTTCGCGGGCGGCAAAGCGCCGGGCGAAATGGGCGGGCTGATTTTTCTCGGCGACCAGCAGGACCCGGAGCGGATGGCTTACTACGGGGATCGGATCGAAGAACTCACGCTCGACAAGCCGCTGCGCGCATCCGGCAAGATCGCCCTCCAGCAATGCGTGACCGACAGCATGGGGCTCATCGGGTTCTTTCACTCCACGGACAGCATGAAGACGGGCACGGCGCAAACCTCGATCGCGCCGGAAAACTTTCTCGGCTTCGCAGTGGAAGGACCCAGCGATGAGGGGTTCTACGTCTATCCCTACTTCGGCAGCAGCCGCCCCGACCAACCGCCGGAAACCTCGCGTTCGCAGCAGGGCGTGAGGCAGCACATCTATCCGGATGGGAAGTCCCACGACTGGACGTTGGAATACGTGCCGGCCGGCGCCGATGGTCAGCCTAGGATCACCGTCACTCTCGATGGACAACCCTACAGCGTCGCATTGCCTCCCGAAGATAAGGCGGCAGGCGCGCACTTCAATCGCTTCGGGATCATTACCACGCACGTGGACGGCAATGGACTGAAGGTGTATTTCGACGATTTGACTTACACGTTTCGTAGTAACGGTTCTGCCCAGGTTGCGGTCGGAGGCGCAGCGCAATGGCTGATGGCAACACGAACTTCACCTGGATCGACGTAGTTATCATCCTCGGATACCTCGCGCTCCTGGTGTCGATCGGCGTCTATTTCTCTCGCCGCCAAAAGGGAATCGAATCGTTCTTCCTTGCCGGCCGACGCATGGGGTGGCTTCCCATCGGCCTGTCCCTCATGGCCGCGCTGAACAGTGGCATCGATTACGTCGCCGGGCCGTCAACCATCTTCAAGTTTGGGCTGATCTTTACCGCCGGCGTCCTGTCGTGGGTGTTTCTGTATCCGTGGGTCGCGTACGTGTCGCTGCCGTTTTACCGCCGGCTTCAAACCGTGAGCGCATACGAATACCTCGAGCGCCGCTTCAACGTGGGCGTACGAACACTGGCGGCATGCATCTTCCTACTCTGGCGCATCGGCTGGATGGGCACCGCGATGTACGTGCCAGCCCTGGCGATCGAGGCGATTACCGGTGGGCGCATTCGCACCGTTCCTCTCATCATCGTCATCGGAACGGTCGTCACGATCTACACGATGCTCGGCGGGATTCAGGCGGTGATTTGGACCGACGTCATCCAGTTCTGCATCATGCTGACCGGCGTCGCGGTGGCGATCGGCGTAATCCTCTACAACTTGGACGGCGGCGTCACCGCCGTCTGGAGCCTCGCCGCTGCCGAGGGCAAGACCAGCTTTTCCTTCAATCTGAACATCCCGGATAATGCGAGCCCGTGGGACAGAGTGCGGCTGTACTTCGCCGAGCCGCGTGCGATGTCGGCGATCGTCATCGCGGCGGTGGTGGGACGCATGGCGGGCTACACCAGCGACCAGGTGATGGTGCAACGCTTCCAGACGACCAAGTCGCTCAAGGACTCGCGCCAGGCGTTCATCATCAATGCCGTCGGCGACGCGGTCTGGACGTTGGGCCTCGCTTTCGTGGGGCTCGCGCTCTTTGCGTACTTCCAGACGCACGCCCTGCCGGAGCAATTCCGCGAGAATACGGATAAGGTGTTCCCGTACTTTATGGCCAACGTGTTTCCGACGGGCGTGATCGGCCTGGTGGTGGCCGCGGTCCTGGCGGCGTCGCTGTCGAGCATCGACTCGGGCATCAACTCCTGCACGTCCGTCGTCGTCGTCGATTTCTATAACCGGTTGTTCCTCGGCCGGCAGGTGAATGCCAGCGGCATGGGCGTAGCTAGCGCTTCGGATACCGAAGTCTGCGCCAATCCTGCCGCGCTGGATTCCCCCCGACCCGATTCGGCGGCGGACCAGCGCGAGCAGTTGCTGGTCTCGCGAATCGCCAATCTGTGCTTTGGTCTGCTGGGCATCATCATCGCGAGCAACGTCGGCCGGCTCGGCATTGTGCTGGAGATCGGGGCCAAGGTCATCCAAACCTTCACCGGTCCGATCCTCGCGATTTACCTGCTCGGGATGTTCTCGCGGCGGGCCCGAAGCTACGGCGTCATCGTCGGCGGCGTCCTCGGAACGGGGGTAGCGCTTTACATCGCCTTCGTCGACACGGGGATCACGTTCGTCTGGCCGACGGTGTTCGGTTTCGTGACCACCATTGTTGTCGGCTATGCCGCTTCGCTACCGCTCCCGAGGCCCGAGGGGGAACAAGGCCTGGAACTGACGTGGCGGCGGGTGATGAGGAAGCCGTTGCCCGACGATGTCGCTGAGGCGCGCGATCCAGGGGGGCGCGGCCTGACCGATCCCGCACCGTTCGCGCCGACGGTGCCGCATAGCCATTGATGATGGGTTATGCAAGCGCGAAGGAAAAAGCATGAGTAACGTCGCCGTTGTCCGCCATGCCGTGATTGTTCTCGCCCTGGCCTTCTGTGCCTTGCCGGCGCTTGCACAGGAGAAGCCGCCGCAGGAGCCGCCGAAGATGGAGCCGGACAAAATCGGCCCGCGCACCGAGGCAGTGGACTCGAAGGTCTATGCCAAGGTGTTGCACGTCGCGCCCACCGGCTCCGATCAGGCGGACGGGAGTGCGGCGGCGCCGGCGGCGACGATTGCGCAGGCGTTGGCCAAGGTTGCCGATGCCGGGGAACAGCGGCGTTACGCGGTCTTTGTCGCCGCGGGAGAGTACAAAGGCCAGACAATCCGGATGAAGTCGCACGTCGATCTTTTTGGTGGCTTCAACGCGAAGAGCTGGCAGCGCGACATCGCCGCGAACCGCAGCATCCTCGACGGCGAAGGGCAGCGGCGGGTCGTCATCGGTGCCGATGATTCCCGCATCGACGGGTTCACCATCCGCAACGGCAAGGTGCGCGAGCACGGCGCCGGGATCCTCTGCGATCATGCCTCGCCAACGATTTCGAACAACACGATCGTTCACAACACCACGCTCGAGCCCGAAGCGTTGGACGGGAAAAAGATGATTCACCAGCGCGGCCATGACGGCGCGGCGATCGCGTGCATCAACGGCTCGACGAGCCTGGTCACCAACAACATTATCGCGCACAACACGACCGGGATCGGCGGCGGGGCGGGAATTGCCGTTGCGAATTACAGCATGCCGCACATCCTCAACAACGTGATCGTGAACAACGACAGCGGCGTGAACGATGTGAATGAGTCGCGCAGCAGCAATGGGGCCGCGATCTCGGCGACCAACGCCCAGCATCGCGAGCCGCTGCGCATGCTGGTCATCAACAACGTGATCACGAACAACAGGACCGGACTGAAGAGCAAGTCCGACGCAGGTGGGATTTACCTCGAGTACGACTCGTCCCCGGTGATCGGCGCCAATTGGCTGCTCGGCAACGAGTGCCCCGATGACGGCAGCGCGATTTACATGATGAAGTCGTCCCACCCCCTGTTCACGGACAACATCGTCGCAGGCAACAACAGCAGCGCCATCCGTCTGAGCAAGGAAGGCCGTGGCGACATCGAGAACAACCTCGCCTTCGGCAACGACGTCGCCGTGGTCTGTGTCAGCTCGTGGATGAATTTCAGGAACAACACGATCGTGGACAATAAGTCGGGCATTGTCTACGGCAACTCCTACGCGCCTCACCTGAAGCCGTCGATCATCACGGACAACATCGTGTACGGCAACGAGAGCACGCAGCTCACCGTCGCGCCCAACGAGGAGCCGGCGATTGTCACCAACAACCTCATCCAAGGCGGCTATTCGGGCGGCGAAGGGAATTGGGACGAGAAGCCTAAGTTCTTTGAGGATGGGATCACGGGCCAGGTCAAAGATGTGAAGTATGACGATCAACACGTCACCACGACCGTCGCTGTGGGTGACCTGCCCAGCGGTGCAAGCCTCGCCGGACGGGTGATTCGGCTGGGCAACAAATGGGGCGTCATCGAGGGCGCCACCGAGGGTAAGATCGTCGTCTGGGGCGACCTGGGCGCAGAAGCTCAGCCGGCCGAATTCAACATCGCTCCGACCTACCGATTGAACAAGGCGCTGAAGGGTGACGTCGGGGCAAGGTGATGGTGTCGCCGCGACGAAGCGCGCGGGGAATGTTCTTTACGGAGTAGTGACTGATGATCCGCCGCATTCAGGCTGTTCAGTATGGTGTTGTCGCGATCGGACTATTTGTGGGGTCAGGATGCGCCAGCGTCGAAGGTGCAAATGAGCAGCAACGAACTGACGCAACTGAATCGCTTTACGTTTGGACGCAGGACAGCTTCGATGATTTCCGCCAAGGGACGCTCAGCGACGGCGGGAACAACACGTACGTCACCGCCAGCGGCAAGATACAACTCGTCAACCGATGGGATTTGAACAACGACGGCCACATCGATCTCGTGTTTGCCAACAGCCATCCGCAGGCGGAGAAGCTGGACGCGGTGATCTACTGGGGCAACGGCAAAGACTTCGACGCGTCGCGTACAATGGCCGTCCCGAACGCAGGCGCTCAGTGGACGATCGCAGCCGATCTGAACCGCGACGGCAAGACCGATGCCGTCATTCCAAACTACGCCAACGGCACGTGGAGCAAGATGGACTCTTTCGTGTACTTCGGCGATCCGGAAGGGGTGAAGAATCCCGATCAAGACTCTGCCCGGTGGACGAATTACCCGTTCGGCAGCAAGCAAACGCTTCCCACAGAGGCCGCCCAAAGCGCTGCGGTAGGGGACTTGGATAGCGATGGCTACCCGGACATCGTCTTTGCGCTGTCGGCGGGCTTCTGGGAGTACCGCGGCGGGAGCACGCTGGCGTCACCGTCGCGGATCTTCTGGGGCGGGGCCGAGGGTTACGCCCGCGACCGTTACACGGACATCGAAGCCGCCGGCGCGTCGGACGTCGCGATCGCGGATCTCAATCACGACGGGGCGCTGGATGTCGTCCTTGCGAACCGGGAGAAGGAAGGGAACCCACAGACGGATTCGTTCGTGTACTTCGGCTCCAACTCACGCGACGGCTTCTCGCCGGGGCAGCGGCGCGCGGGGCTGGCCACCCGCCAAGCCAACGCCGTCACCATCGCCGATGTCAACGGCGACGGCTGGCCCGATGTTCTCTTCGCCAACGGCCTCGGCAATGCGTCGTTCATTTACCTCAGCGACAAGGGCAGTTTTGCCATTGAACGTCGCATCGAGCTGCCCACCAGCGATGCTCGCGACGTCGCCGCCGCGGACCTCAACGGCGATCAGCGCGCCGACGTCTTCTTCACCAACCACCAGACCGCCGGCAATCCGCTGACGAAGTCGTACCTGTACTGGAACGGTGACCGAGGTCTTTCCGTGGACAACCGGCAGGAGTTCGAGACGGTGGGCGCCTGGGGCGTCTCGATCGGCGATTTGAATGGCGACCAGCGCCCGGAGATCGTCGTTTCGAATTTCAAAGAGCATCAGTCGTTCGAAGTTCCCTCGTACATCTTCTGGAACAGCGCGGACGACGGGTTCAACAACGCCCTGCGAACCTCGCTCTTTACCCAGGGCGCAGTCGGCAACACGATCGCCGACTTCAACGGCGATGGGCACGCGGATGTCCTGTTCAACAACACGTCTAACCGCTGGCGCGGCGGAGTCGCCCCGGCATTCGTCTACTGGGGCAACGCCAAGGGGAAATATTCCGTCGAACGACGGACCGATCTGCCTTCGGTGGAGCCGTATGATTGGGCATCGGGCGATCTAAACGATGATGGCTGGCCCGACCTGATCCTCGCCAACATGTCGGAGGTCGGGCGGCGGATCACGGAGAACTTCATCTACTGGGGCAGCCCCCGCGGCTATGAGGTCGAGAACCGATCGGCGCTGGTGGGCAAGGGCACCCGCGGCGTGGCGGTGGCGGACCTCGACGAGAACGGCTGGCTGGACGTGCTCGTATTCAACACCACGTCTGGACCGGATGACAAGAACCCGTCCATCTACATCTACTGGGGCGAACCCAACGGTTACTCCACGCCGAGACGGACGGAACTGCCCGGCGGCGGCACCGGCCTGCCGCTTGCAGCAGACCTCAACGGCGATGGCAATCTCGACATCATCGCGCCGGGCGGGGGCGAGGGCGCGTGGATCTACTGGGGCGACGGCACGCGCAATTACTCGCCCGATCGTCGATATGACGTCCCCGACTGCAAAGGGGTGAGCAGCTCGGAGGTCGCTGACATGAACCGCGACGGCTATCTCGATCTGCTACTGATGCGCCGGGGAGTCAATTTGACCTCGTATGTTTACTACGGCAATGCGATGGGCGAATTCTCTGCTGACCGGCGCGACGAGTTCAAGCCCAACGAAACGCAGGGCGTGACGGTCGCGGACGTTAACAAGGATGGCTGGCTGGACGTGGTGGCCGGGTGCTACAAGGACGGTGGAAGTCGGGCGACGATGACCCCCGTATATTGGGGTTCGCCGCACGGACTCAGCGAGGACAATGTTCTCAAGCTTCCTACCAACGCCGGCACCGGCAGCCAGGTCGCCGACTACGACGGCGACGGGTACAATGATCTGCTGCTCTACAATCACCGCTCAGAAGGCGATCCGAACAAGCGCGGGAGCTTCGGCGACCACACGACCCATTCATACCTCTATTGGGGCGGTCCTAAAGGTTTCAGCTTCGAGCGGAAACAGCTGATCCTCGGCCAGGGTGTGCATCACGACGGCGGTGCGGATCTCGGGAACATTTCTGATCGTCAATTCGAGTTCGCGTACATCTCGCCGCCGCACGAGTACGGCCGGGATCGCGAAGGGGTGCGTATCGACTGGTCGGCGATGACGCCGCACGACTCAATCGTGAAGTTGCAGGTTCGTACCGCCGCTGACGAGCAATCGCTCCACCAAGCCGCGTGGACTGGGCCGGCGGGGGCCGGATCGTCCTTCAAGGAGCCCGGCTCGCAACTCGACACGCCGCCGGCTCATTCGTGGATTCAATATCGTGCCGTTTTGGCCTCACCCAAAGGCAAAGGATCGCCAGCGTTGGATGCGGTCAGGTTTAGTTTCCGGGGAAGTAAACCACCAGCTTTATCAATAAAGCGCATGAAGTCCGTCCGGGATGATGGAGAAATACAGCTAAGACCGAAATAGGATCGAAAATCGCGACGTCTATTGATTTTTTCGCGCGGCAGACGTATTCTTAACTGAACATCATGCCGACTTCACCGCCCCCCATTGTCGTCTGAAACATCCTCTCCCGAGCCAACGTCTTCCAGGCCAGGCAGGTCTCGGCTGACGCGCCATCACGTGCGCGAAAGCCTGCAGCGCATGATCCTGTGCGGCGAACGCCGTCCGGGCAGCAAACTGCGGCAGCAGGAACTGGCGCAGCAGTTTGACGTCGCGGCAAGGTGTTGTTCGGGAAGCGCTGTTGGAATTGCAGGCATACGGGCTGGTTGAGACGATCGACCGGCGCGGCGTATTTGTGAGCAAGCTCGGGAAAGACAAATTGTTAGAGGCGTTTGAAGTTCGCGAAATGCATGAGGCGCTGGCCGTGCGACGCTGCTGCGAGCGCGTGACGTGCGTTCAGGTGCGCGAGCTCATAAGGCTGGCGGAACGAATCTTCGACTTCGGCACCGCCCAGGAGTTGGACGAGATGGCATCGTCGGATCGGAGGTTGCATTCACAGCTGATCCACCTCTCCGGAAACAGCATGCTGATCCGGCTGGTGGATAACTACAGGGTGCTCGGGAAGTGCGTGCGGGCAGATCGTGATCCTGCCGTTGTCCGCGACGAGCACTTGGCGATCTTGCAGGCCATTGGAGACGGTCGCGCCGATGACGCCGAGCGACTTGTTCGCCAACACGTCGCCGCCGCGCGGCTCGCGGTCGAGAAGCGGATGCAGCATTCCGGATTCGATCCGAAATGGTTGGTTTAGGCTTTCGCGATTTTTGGACAAACGTAGGTGTGGAACGGGCAACGGGGCACGAACACGCCGAAAGCGCCATTTTTTTGATCGACGTGGGGGCGGGTGAATTATGTCTTTGCCGCACGCAGAAAAACCGGGATGGCTTGATGGCGCAGAGGTTCCTCTACCGTTATCCGTCACTCCAGTCATACGGAGCGTGCATCCGAGATCGGCCCCGCCTTCGGGCAATGGCGACGTTCCGCCGAGTCCCGCGAGCAGCGACGGCGCTATCGATATCTTCCTTGATGCTTCGGGGAATCCCAAGATCCTGCGCGGCGTCTCGATTTACAGCGGTTCCATCCGGCTGGCCGAACTGGCGGCGAAGATCGGTTACGAGACGGTCTGGATCGAGATGGAGCACGGGCCGGCCGATTTCGAGCACGTCGAAGCGATGTGCATGGCGATCGAGGTCGGCGGCGGTTTCCCGGCCGTGCGGGTGCCCGATGGGCAGCGCCACCACGTCTTGCGCGCGATCGAAGTCGGAGCGCGGCTGGTCATCGTCCCAATGGTGAACACCGCGCAGCAGGCTCGCGAATTTGTCGAATACGGCAAGTTTCCACCCCTGGGCGCCCGCGGGTTTAACCTTCGAAGCCGCGGCGTGAACTACGGGCTTGGCGACCGCCACGCCATCTTTTCCGCAGCCAACGCACGGACCTGCCTGTTCGCGCAGATCGAGTCGATGGAAGCGGTGCAGAACCTCGACGAGATCTGCCAGGTGGAAGGACTCTGCGGGATCTTCGTCGGCCCCGGCGATGCACCACTGAGATGACCGACCGCATCCTGCACCACCTGGATGGCCCGCGCCCGGAGGTGAGCTGATGATCCGCTCGCCGCTCCTGATCAATACGGCGGGGTTCGTTGCCGGACGATGGGCGCATGCGCGGTCCGGCGACGTGCTTCGCGTGACCAACCCAGCAACCGGCGAGCCCTTGGCGGACGTGCCGAACATGGCCACCGCGGAAACGGCGGCGGCCGTTGAAGCCGCGGCCGAGGCGCTGCGCACCCCAGTTGCGGCGGAGAAACGTCGTCATTGGCTCGCAGAAACCGCCCGGCTTCTGCGCGAGAATCAGCAGGAACTGGCGCGGATCATCACGTCGGAACAGGGAAAGCCGCTCAAAGAGTCCGTCGTCGAGGTCGAATACTCCGCCGGCTTTTTCGACTTCTTCGCGGCCCAGTTGCATCATTTGGCGCCGGCGCCGCTGCCCGGGCGGATTCGGCAGATGAACTGGACCGTGTATCGTCGCCCGGCCGGCGTGGTGGGGCTCATCACGCCCTGGAACTTTCCGCTGGCCATGCTGGCGAAGAAGCTGGCGCCGGCGATGGCGGCCGGATGCGCGGTGGTCACCAAGCCGGCCGATCTCACCCCGCTGACGGCCATCGCGCTGTGGAGTCTCCTGGAACAACTCGATGTTCCGGCGGGGTGGCTGAATCTGGTGATTGGCCGTCCCGCTCCGATCGGCGACGTGCTCTGCGCTCATCCCGCCGTTCGCCTGATCAGCTTCACCGGGTCCACTGCGGTGGGCAAACGCCTGATCCAGGCGACGGCGCCCCACGTCAAGCGGCTGGCACTGGAACTGGGCGGAAACGCGCCTTACGTCGTGCTGAACGACGCCGACGTGACGGCGGCCGCCGACGCCTTGATGGCGAACAAGTTTCGCTGCGCCGGCCAGACGTGCGTCTGCGCAAACCGCATCTACATCCAGCGTGCGGCAGAGCAATCATTCGTCGAAGCCATCTCGGCGCGCGTCGGCCGCTTGAACGTCGGAAACGGTATGGAGCCGCAGGTCGACATCGGCCCGCTGATCAATCGCGCCGCGTTTGAAAAGGTCGACCGCCACGTGAGAGACGCGCTGGAGCGAGGCGCCCGCCGAATGGCGGGCGGCGTCTCCTCGATGCCCGACCGCGAATGGGGCGCGTTTTATACCCCGACCATCCTCGTCGGCGCGCATGCGGGAATGCTCCTCTCGCGGGAAGAGACGTTCGGCCCGGTCGTCGCGATCGAGACCTTCGACACGGATGAGGAAGCGGTGGCGAAAGCGAACGGAACGCCTTTCGGCTTGGCGGCCTACCTGTTCACCCGCGACGTGGAGCGGGCGGAGGGATTGGCTCGACAACTCCGGTTCGGACACGTCGGGCTGAACACGGGCACCGGGCCGACGCCGGAGGCGCCGTTCGGCGGGATGAAGCAATCGGGCTTCGGACGGGAGGGCGGCGTCGAAGGACTTCACGAGTTCTGCGAAGTGCAAACGGTGGTGGCGCCGTGAGCCGGTTACCGCTCTTGCTCGTGCTCAACCCCACGTGCCTCGACGTGATCGAGTCGCAGCGCGAATGGATCGAGGCGCAGGGAGTCGCGCTGCGCGCTGACCAGGCCAATCGACAACTGACCGTCGAGCAGGTCGGCGAGGCGTTGAAAGGCTGCGACGGCGTGCTCTTGCCGTCCGCGATTCGCAATCTTCCGACCGCCGAGCAGATGGCGGCCGCGCCGGACCTGCTCGTCTGCTCGATCGCGGCCAGCGGTTTTGAGTGGCTCGACGTCGACGCCGCCACGCGCAACGGCATCGTCGTCACCTATGCGCCGGCGGGCGAGGGCGCCGCGGTCGTTGCGGACCTGGCATGGGGCCTCCTGCTGGCCGCGGCGCGGCAGATCGTCCATCACCACAACCTCCTCAGCCGCGGCGATGCGACGCGCGGCATGGGCGCAGGGCTTTCCGGCAAGACGTTGGGAATCATCGGGCTCGGCGCCATCGGCAGGGAGGTCGCGCTGCGGGGCAAGGGGTTCCGCATGCGGTTGCTCGCGAGCGATCCCGCGGCCGACCCCACGTTCGCGGCGGCCAACGGAGTGGAGCTCACGTCGCTGGAGCGCCTGCTCGAAGAATCGGATTTCGTATCGCTCCACGTCCGGCTCACCGAGCAGACGCGGGGCATGATCGGCGCGCCCGAGCTGTCGCGGATGAAGCCATCTGCTTTCATCGTGAACGCCGCACGGCAGGAACTGATCGATGAGCGCGCGCTGGTCAACGCCATCAGCGCACGCCGCCTCGCCGGCGCCGGGCTGGACGACCCGCCGGGGCCGGACGGCAAGGCGCTGTTCGGACATCCTAACGTCGTCTTCACCCCTCATCTGGGCAATCGCGCGATCGACGGGGTCGTTGCCGTGTTCCGCAGTGCCATCGAGTCTGCGGCGGCCGTCCTGCGCGGGGAGAGGCCACGATTCGTCGTGAATCCGGAGGTGTACGAACGAGGGGTGCGCCGGCCGCGTGGAGCTGAGCATTAGTCAAACGGTCCGCGCTTGCGACAAGGAACGAGATGGCATGAAGATCACCGACATCGAGTGCATTCCAGTCCAAGCGCCCGGCCGCACGCTCGTTCCCATCCTCGTTCACACCGACGCCGGTGTCGTAGGCGTCGGCGAGGCCGGCCTGCAACGGCGGTGGAAAGCGATCGCCGGCGCGGTCGATCACCTTAAGCAGTGGCTGAGCGGTGAAGATCCCCTGCGGATCGAGCACCTCTGGCAGCGCATGTATCGCGGCGGGTTCTACCCGGGCGACCGCCTCATCGGGTCGGTGATCGCCGGCATCGACATCGCACTGTGGGATATCAAAGGCAAAGCGCTCGGCGTCCCCGTGTACGAGCTGCTCGGCGGCCGGTGCCGCGATCACGTCGACTGCTTCCTTGCCCCCACGTACCGCGCCGCGCTGGCGAAAACAGCGAGCGATTCCAAGGATTGTTTCCGCGCGATGACGACAACGCTCAACTCGACGGACGGGATCGTCGAGCTGGCGCAGGAGTGCCTCGCCGACGGCCACCGCTTCTTCCGCATCGGGCCCGACGCCGACGGGAACCTCTTTCGCTCCCGCCACGCCGTTCGCAAGCTCGTCGCCGAGCTCAAAGCCGTGCGCGACGCCGTGGGCGATCAACTTGAATTGATGGTGGACATTCATGGCCGGCTCAGCCCCGATGAAACGATCTGGTTCTGCAGGGAGGTCGAGCCGCTGGGCATGTTCCTCGTCGAAGACCCGATCCGCTCCGAGCACGCCGACGGCTACCGCCGCATCCGCCAGCACGTCAACGTCCCGCTGGCGGCGGGGGAGCAGTGGGCGAGCAAGTGGGAGTTCCGCCAGGCGATCGAAGAGGAACTGATCGATTACGCGCGGATCGACATCTGCATCGCCGGTGGAATCACGGAGGCGAAAAAGATCGCCGCGATGGCCGAGACGCACCTGATCAAGATTCTTCCCCACAACCCGCTCGGTCCGGTCTGCACGGCCGCCTCGCTGCACCTGGATCTCGCCTGCGACAATGCGGGGCCGCAGGAAGTGGTCTTCCCGCCGGCCGTCATGCTGCCCGACGTGTTCGAGTGTCACTTCGAGCTGAAGGGAACGCGCCTGACGATACCGAAGGCGCCCGGCATCGGCGTCACGTTCCATCGCGAAGCGGCCCTGCGGCATCCCGCGGACATGACCGAACCCCCTCACTTCGTCCGCGAGGACGGGAGCTACACGAACTACTGAAAGGGCCGGCAGGCTTTTCCTTCAAGCGGACTGCGCTAACGGAAGGACACGATGAAGATGGATTGCTTCGCCACACGTGGGGGCTGCCCGTATCGACACGCGAAGCGATCGTCACCGCGGCCGGCGAGGGGTACGCCGGCATCGAAGGCCCCGCGCCCACCGAGGACTTCGATGCCATCTCGGCTGCATTGGCCGAGCACGACCTCCAATGGATCTGTCTCATGGGCACACAGGGAGCAACTGTCGTCGACCACGTTAACTCGTTTCGCGAGAAAACCACGGCGGCCGCGAAGTTGGGTGCTCGGGCGATCGTGAGTCACAGCCGGGCCGACTCGTTTGACGCACACGAAGCCATCTCATTCTTCCGCGAGGTCCAGGCAATCGAGCGTGATCTGCCGGTACAGGTCGCGCACGAAACACCGACGCCGCCGACCCGGACCATTCTCGAAAAGTTCGCCTTGCTCAAGCGTTGCTGTGACTTTTCTAATGAGCTGGATGCGCACGAGCGTTGGTGGGACAAGATCTGGCACGCGCAAAGTTCCGCAGGTCGGGGCACGTTGACGATGACGCCCGAATTCGGTCCACCGATGTATTTGCACACGATCCCACACGAAAACGCCCCAGTAGCGGATCTCGCCCTCGTCGTCCGCTGGATGGCATCGCGCCTTCGCCAACGATATCAGCCAACGTAAGGGTATGATCAAAAGGGACAAAAGAGATACTACCGGTGCTCATTGCCGCAGTAGTCATTCAGATCAACGCGGGACAAGGGACGAAGCATGAGACGGAAATTCGCCATTGGGGCAGCGCGTCGGATGGTCATCGCGCTATCGGTGCTGCAGGCAGCCCTGTCTGCCCAAGCCATTGCGGCGGAGCCGGCGGCGCGCGAGACCGCAGCCAACGTCATGATCGAACTGCCCTTCGACGCGACCGGCAGGTACACAGACCCGTTCAATCAGGTGACGCTGGACGTAACCTTCATCGATCCCAACGGGAAAGAGTTCCGCGTCCCTGCGTTCTGGGCGGGCGGGAATCGGTGGAAAGTGCGTTATGCCTCGCCCGTCTCGGGTACGCATGCTTTCCGCAGCGAAAGTTCGGCCAAGCAAGACAAGGGGCTGCACGGCGTCACCGGTAACCTCAAGGTCACGCCCTACACCGGAAAGAACCCGCTCTATGTCCACGGCCCGCTCCGAGTTGCACCTCGTTCTTGCGCCATGTCGCTTGTCCCCGTATTCTTAAGAGTCGGAGCTGATTCGGCAGTTCTATCAGCTTAGATTCTTAAGCCGGCTCATTTGTGACGCGCACGAGACATTGCCGCTGGCATGTGATTCCACTGGCTACTCCCAGCAGCTCGGCCGCGGCCGACCCACCACTCAGAACGGGCTTACGTCGTCGCGCCAGCAATCCGACTCCGCCCAGCGCGACCAGTAGTGCGCTGGAGGGTTCGGGGACGAGGCTGGAGGCGTCGAGGGTGAATGCGCGGGTGCCGTCGCTCAAGCCGCCGGGGCCGTCGTTGAAAATGCCTTCGCCGGTGATCAGGCCGTAGTCGTTGATGCCGCGGGCCTCCAGCAGTGTCCAATTGGCGCCTTCGATAGGGTTGTTCGTGTCGAGCCAGGCGTTGAGGTCGATCATCTGCCCGTTGACGCCGGGTGTGCCGGTGTAGAGGAAGGCGCGCCCGCCTGCGAGGAAGCCCTCGACGTTGCTCCAGCCGACGACGTGCCCGGCGGCGTTAATGTCCAGGCCGCCGCTGTGCGTGTCGCCGGGCAAGGTGCCCAGGTCGAACATGGTGCCGCCGGTATAGAGGAAGGCGTGTTGCGGGGAAAGCAAGGGGACGGGGCCGGCTATCTCGCTGCGCCCCGTGACCTGCCCGGCATTGTTGATGGCGTTGGCCCCGCCCAGGATTCCGCCGAGGGTGCCGATGTCGGTCTCGGTCCACCCGCCGCCGGGCGCGGGGGTGTAGATCTTTCTCCCGCCCGCAAGCTGGCCGGCGTCGTTGATGTCCCCGGCGCTGATTCCGATGAGCGGAATCATGGCGCCGCCGCTGCCGGGCGTGCCGGTGTAGAGGAAGCCGTCAGTACGATAATCGCCGACCATGGGTACGTACGAGCTGGCTCCCACGACGTGCCCGGCGGCATTGATTGAACGAGCGAAGCTTTCGAACCCGTCGTAAAGAACGCCCAGGTTGTGCATTGTGCCGTCGCTGCCTGGCGTGCCGGTGTAGAGGAATGCGCGCTGCCGGTAGGTGTCGTCGAAGGTCGAATCGCCGACGACCTGTCCGGCGTCGTTGATGGCATAGCCAATGCTGCCCCCGACGGCTGAGAGTGTACCGAGGTTGGCCATCGTGCCGCCGCCGGGCGCGGGGGTGTAGAGGAAAGCCCGCCCCAGGCCATTGGCGGAGCGGCTCCACCCGGTCACCTGGCCGCTGTTGTTGATGGCATTGCCGGTGCTGAAGTCCCCGCCGAGGGTCCCCAGGTTATGGATGGCCGGTGCCGCGGCCATGGCTTGCAGAGCGCCGGTGGCCGCGATTGCGAAAGTGAGACCTGCTGATTTCATTGGAATTCCTCCTCAACGTAGTTGCCCATTCCAGACGTGCCTCAAGCGCACCTGCCGTCGCCATGCAACGTGCCGAAGGCCTGATGGCAAGGTCCGCTATTACAGAGTTGCGCAAGAGGGCAGGGGCGAGACAGGTGCGCCATTCATTTGCGAGGAGGCCGTCCCGCAAACGCGCGCCGACTTCTTCGCGGGTGCCCTCACAGGGAAGGGCGCACCAGGGCTTGGGCGAGACAGGCCGGAGCGAAAAATTGGCGTTTCGACCCTCCGGGCCGCAGCGCACTTCATGCGCCGGCGACGCTAGGGGTTCGTCTTGATCCCCAATAGCTCCGCGGCTTCGGCGCGGAAGCGAAGCAGTTCCTCATTGGCGGGGGCCTTCTTCTCCATCCACTTGACAGCCCGCTCGTACCACTGGCGCGCCTCGTCCTCGTTGTCCAATTGCCAGTGGGCCATCGCCAGGAAGAAGCAGTCGAAGCTGTCGCCGCCATTACGCAGCTCCATCGCCTTTTCGAGGGCGGCAATCGCGGCTTTCCAGTCGCCGGTTCGGTAGTGGGTGACGCCGAGCGTGTTGCGAATGCTCCCATCATCGGGACGGAGCTCGGCGGCCTTGGCGGCGAGTTGGACAGCGGTACGAACCGCGTGCGGGTCGCGCGACAGCGGCCCGTTCGCCGTCGCCAACCGCCACGCAAGCTCGTTCAAGTCGTTCGGTGACGTCGTCGGGCACTGCCCAACGGCAAGGTCGACCAGCCGCTCGACGTGGGGGCCCCATGCCGTGATGAGCGCGTCGCACCGCTCGTCGTCGAGCGTTTGATCCCCCCTGGCGGCATCGATCGCGCTCGCCATCACCGCGGCCGCGGCGGTTGTCGCACCCCAGGCCACCGGCTTGAAGTTCGGATCGACAACGAGCGACACGGCCTGGTCATACGACCCATTCTGCACGAGCAGCATTGCCAACTGCGCGGTGACCTCCATCTGCCGCTCACGCAGGCCCCGCTCCTTCGGGAAATCGTCGGCCGCCTTCTTGTGGACGTCCACTGCCAGGCGCAACTCGCGTACGGCCTCCTGCGCGTACTCGTGCCGCGCCAGCATATTCCCCACGGACCAGACCGTGTACGCGAGCTCGTGCCGGTACCAGTAACTCTGCGGGAGCTGCGCGATCAGCTCCTGGTAGATGCCCTTGGAGATTTCGAATTGCCGCTGCGCCTCGCGCACCTCGCCGCGCGCGTGGAAGACCTCCCCGAGCTTTCGATAGCTGACCGCCAGCTCCTGGCGAAAATAAGGCTCGTTGGGCCGGGCGTGCGCCAGCTGTTGGAAGATCCTGATCGCCCGTTGCGCCGCGGATTCGGCGTGCGGGTATTCGCGCAACTGAACGAAGCGATCCACGACGGTCCAGAAAGTTTTGCCCACCTCCTGCGGGAGCCACGACGGCTGCATAGTCAGCGGGTCGCTCGTCTCCGCGACGACGTCGGCCACGCCTTCGAGCAGTTCCGCCGACTTGCGTACGTGCTCTACGGCGGGCTCGCGGCGGCCGGCCTGCTCCAGGATCACCCCCAGCCCGTGATGCGTGTGGGCCAGGTGAAAGCGGTATTCGTGATTGGTCGGGAAAGCGGCGACGAGCGCCTCCTTCAGCTCCAGCGCCTTGCGGCTCGCCTGCTCGGCCTCCGCCCGGTGGGATGGCAAGAGGCAGAACGCCAGTTCGTTGTAGGAAATCGACTGCTTCAGCCGGACCTCCGGCGCCGCGCCCTCCACCGGTTCGCGGAGGGCGATCGCCTGCCGATAGGCACACGCGGCTTCGTCGCGCCGCTGTTTGGCGCGCAGGAGCGGGCCGAGTTGATCGTAGCCCTCCGCCAGCTTGGCAATGATGTCCGGCGACGTGTCTGGCTTTCGTCGTTCCAAGACCTCGTCGTACTTCGCCATCGCCGCATCAAGGTCGCCCGATTGGCGAAGCGAATCCCCCAGCTCGATCCGCAGCTTGAGGCTGCTGGCGTCACGCTCCAGGGACTTGAGGACCCGGGCGCGATCCTCCGCCTGCAGCGCGGCAAGAGCCGCACCATCGCCTTTTGCCTGATACAGTCGCGTCAGACTCTCCATCAAGAGCCGTACGCTGTAATGTCCGTCGCCGAACTGGGCGAGAAAGATCGACCGGGCTCGCCGCAGGTTCGCCTCGGCCTCGGGGTACCGTTGGCGGGCAGTCTGGATATTTCCCAGGATGAGCAGGCAGAAGCCCGTTTCCACGTGATCGTTTCCGTGCCGGCGCTCGTGCATGCTGAGGGCGTCGCGCGCCAACGCCTCCGCGGCGGGAAGATCCCCCTGAAGATGCTTCATCGCCGCCAGTCGATGCATGATGTTGGCCAGCTCTTCGTGCCCCTGCGGGAAAAATCGCCCGCCGAGCGCGAGCGCTTCCTCGGCCACGGCGGAGGCCTCGTCGTACCTGCCTTGCTCGCGGAGGAAAAGCTGAAGCACACCCATGGCTTCGATGGCTTTCCCGTTGGCGCCGCCGCTCTTCTTGAACAGCTCCACCGCCTCGCGCACGTGACGTTCGGCGTCGGCCAGACGCTGGGCGTAACGCAGGTTCCAGCCGTAGTCGAGCAGACTTTGAGCGAGCAGTGCCTGCGCTTCGGGCGAATCGTTCGCCGCCAGCGAGCGACGAACGGCAAGGGCGCGTTGGAGGTGCGGCTCGGCCTTCTCGTGCAGGCCGAGCC
>DASYWJ010000070.1:0-2891 GCA_035936155.1 Tepidisphaeraceae bacterium
CGGGCAACGACCTCCTGCGCGGCTTCGGGGGCAACGACGCCCTGTTCGGCAACGGCGGCGCCGACCTGCTCGACGCCGGCGGCGGCGACGACTTCCTGGAAGCGCTGGACGGGCAACCGTTCGACACGCTCTTCGGCGGCGCCGGCACCGACACCGCCATGATCGACTCCGGCGACCGATTCAGCGGAGTGGAACGGTTCGCGTAGCGCGTAAGCCCCCGGAGTAGCGGGTGAGGCCGAGAGAGAGGAAGGCGCGCGCTTTGGCGGCGATTCCTCGGCACATCTGCGTCTGGTCGCGCAAGCGGGCTCTTCCGGAAATGGATAGCCCAGCCTTGCTCATCTTATCAATATATGTCGATCTGCCCGCTTCTGCTCATCGAGGTGGGCGCGGACGGTCGAAGCTTCGTCTATGTCATCCACCGGGCGAGCGGCAATCGGCGGCGCATTGAGCCGGGCGGACCTTCAGCGCGCCGCCGACGAGCGCCGGTCGGAGCCGCGGGTCTCGTGCAGCCGCCCCATCTCGATCATACCCTGTCACGCCCGTCACCGCGGCGGGTTCATCCAGGTGACGATGTTCGACTGCTCGCGCAGGGGCATTGGGATCCTGCTGGACAGTCCGATGGAACCGCGCGAACAGTTCGTGGCGAAGCTGAGGCTCGAGCGAATGATGATGGTCGTTTATACCGTCCGCCACTGCCGACAGCTCGGCCCGAACCGCTACCAGATCGGTGCCGAGCTGACCCGCCTGGCCGGGATGGAATCCACCCACTCCGACGAGTTTCTCGACGCGCTGCTGAACAACGACCACACCGCCGGCGGGTGAGCATCAAGCCAGATTGAGATAGCGGAAATACGACGCCGCGAAGCAGCGGTCGCTTAGCGCGGCGATGAGCTGGTCGGTCTGGTCGTCGGGGGTTTTGAAGTTCGTCGTGGCGACGACCGGGCGTTCTCTCAGATCCATCAAGGCGAAGCTGGGCTCGACGCCGGTATCGTGCAGCTCGCGAACGAGATGGTGCTGGAACGCCTCAAGGGTCAGGTGATCCGCCTGCGGGTCCAGGCCGCTGGCCAGCAGCGAGATGCTCGTCAGCTCGCTGCGGTGGCGGAGGGTGGCAATTCCGGCGGTTTCGGCGCTGGCCAGCCAGCGGAAGGTGGCGTTGCCCTGCACGCTGGGCAGGCTGAGCTCGAACGTCTGGGGGGCGCGGTACAGGGCGGTTGAGAAGCGGATGATCAGCTCGCCAGCGCCCGGGATACGCTCCAGATCATCGTAGCGATATTCCTCGATCGCCCGCAGCTCGCCGCGGACGTTGAAGTCGGCGACGAAAAATCGGCGGGGGCGGTCTTCCATCGCGACTGGTCGTTTTAGTCCCATCCCACACGATGAGCAAACCCACAACCGGCACCTACGGCTCCGGCCGCTGCTGCATCTGTAAACTGCGCCACAAAAGAAACTTGGGCCCGATATTTCTCCCCTTGTGGACCACGCGCAGCGGTTGCTATCCTGCCCATTGGGTCTGAACTGTTGGGGTAACCGGGCAATAGGGACATTGCCGGTGGTGTGCGGCCGGCGGAGAGCTCTCCGCACGTTTTTGGCCGCCCCTGCTTCCCGAGAGCCGGTCGAAGGAACGACGCGGCTGAGACGTTTCTCCCCACGAGCCCACACCTGTCCGGGGTCTTTTCCACCCCGCCTTGGAGATCGCGATGAAGAGTAAACGGTCCCCCGCCGCGCGTCGCCAGAACCCGTCCACCACCAGAAAAGACGGAAATGGAATCGGAAATGGCCACGGCCATCGCAATGGCGGCGACGGCGCGGCGAAGGTGAAGGCCACCACTGCGCGCACAGCGCGCGGCGGGGGCTCGCGCCGCATCGAAGATCTCGATGGCCAGCCGACGATCGCTGAAATCCTCGGCGCCCAGCGCCGCGACTCAATCGACAAGACGCGCCTGCTTTCGACGCTCACCGCCTTCAAGAAAGGCGACTTCTCCGTGCGCATGGCCGGCGATCTCGAAGGCCTCGACGGCAAGATCGCCGACGCGCTCAACGACGTCATCGAGCAGAACCAGCGCATGAGCGAGGAGCTGGCGCGCTTGTCGCGCGTGGTCGGCAAAGAAGGGAAGATGACGCAGCGCATCAGCGTCGGTGAGGTCACCGGTGGCTGGAAGGACGCCGCCAACTCGGTCAACGCGCTGATCAGCGACCTCGTGCACCCGGTGTCGGAAACGGCCCGCGTCATCGGCGCCGTCGCCAAGGGGGACCTGTCGCAGACGATGGCGCTGGAGATCGAGGGCCGACCGCTTGCCGGTGAATTTCTGCGCACGGCGCGGACCGTCAACACGATGGTGGACCAGCTCGGCAGCTTCGCCAGCGAAGTGACGCGCGTGGCCCGCGAAGTGGGTTCAGAAGGCAAACTTGGCGGGCAGGCGAAGGTCAAGGGCGTCGCCGGCACGTGGAAGGACCTGACCGACTCGGTGAACGGGATGGCCGGCAACCTCACGGCCCAGGTGCGCAACATCGCCGCCGTGACGACGGCGGTGGCGCGCGGGGACTTGTCGAAGAAGATCACGGTGGACGTGAAGGGAGAAATCCTCGAGCTGAAGAACACGATCAACACGATGGTGGACCAGCTCCGGAGCTTCGCGTCGGAAGTGACGCGCGTCGCGCGCGAGGTGGGCACGGAAGGAAAGCTGGGCGGGCAGGCCGATGTGAAAGGCGTCGCCGGAACGTGGAAGGACCTGACCGATTCGGTGAACTCGATGGCCAGCAACCTGACCGGCCAGGTGCGCAACATTGCCGCCGTCACGACCGCCGTGGCCAATGGCGACCTGTCGAAGAAGATTACCGTCGATGTGCGGGGAGAAATCCTGGAGCTGAAGGAAACCATCAACACGATGGTG